>CAZTCR010000041.1:0-24518 GCA_964612185.1 uncultured Eubacteriales bacterium | reverse complement strand
ACCTCAAAACGCAGAAAAAGCCCAGCTTTTACTGAGCTTTTTCGACAGACTGACCCCGCCAAAAAGGCGGGGCATTTTTTGGTGGGAGAGGGTGGATTCGAACCACCGAAGTCGATGACGACAGATTTACAGTCTGTTCCCTTTGGCCGCTCGGGAACTCTCCCATATTCGGTTTATACGGTAAAAAGCCTGGAGCTGGTGGACGGACTCGAACCCCCGACCTGCTGATTACAAATCAGCTGCTCTACCAACTGAGCTACACCAGCGCGTTGGGCGCTCGAATAATATAGCATATCCGGCAACGCCCGTCAATAGAAAAATTTAAGAATTCACGGATTCTCCGCCGTCCGGGCCGGGGTCCGCCTTCAGTGTGCCGGTTTTCTCGTTTTTACCGGAATCTGCCGGATTTTCGCCGGGTTTACAGGCCGGTGCTTGTTGCGCGGGCGGTTTGGAAAGATTTTTCCACAGTTTCACAATGCCTTCATCGTTGAGTATTTTTACGAACATGATGGACAGCGGCAAGAGAAAAAGCCCGATAAATCCAAAAAGTTTGACGCCGATATACATGCCCATGAGGGTGAGCACCGGCGGCAGGTCGAGATTTGCGGCGACAAGCTTGGGTTCAACCGCCTGCCGGATAATATAGATAACCGCATACAGCACCAACAGCCCTATCCCGAGACCGGTGCTGCCGGAGAGCAGGGAATAGATGGCCCAAGGGATCAGAATTGTTCCGGTACCCAAAATCGGGATGATATCAACCAACGCCACAACAACCGCGGTTGCTATCAGGTAATTCGCTTCGTATAGTCCCGCAATCCTCATGATGTTTAAGCCGATGATCATTTCGCTGAAGGTGAGCAGCATCAAAATGGCATATGCACGCGCGAGCTTGCCTACGGAGGAGACGGTTGTCTTTTTCGTGACGGAAACCGCTTCTCTTTTACCGTCGGGCAGCTGCCGCTTGATAAAAGTGACAATCCTGTCATAATCCGCGGTCATAAAAAAGCAGGCAACAATAGAGACGATTATCGCCACGACAAATTCCGGCACCGCTTTTGCCGTTGACCAGACCCCGCTCATCGGCGCGGACAGCATTGAAAAATCAAACCCAACCCCTTTGCTTGCGGAAAGCCTCGCCGTCAGGTCTTTGATGGAAACGGCGGCCGAGGATTCAATCGAATCGGGCAGAAAACGGATAAAATCAAGCAGCATGGCTTCGGCTTTCGTAAGAAAATCAGGCCAGTCTTTTGCGTAAAGAAGCAGGGCGTTGATCAGCCCCCGGATTTCCGAAAACAGTTTGACCCCGATGAGGGAGACAATCCCCATAAAAACAAGCAGCAGCCCCAACACACAAAACACGGACGCGGCGTTCTTTTTGAGTTTTGTTTTTTGGGCAAGGAAGTTGATCGGTCTCTGCAAAATCATCGCGATAAAAACCGAAAACAAAAAAGGGAAAAGCAGCCAGAACGCGTACTTCATAAACAGATAGTACAGCCCCGCGAGGAATATCACATAGGTCATATTCACTAAAAAATCTTTTCGCTTTGCGGTTTCGGTCATAGCGCAAACCCTCTTTAAATTAATGGGATTTTATTCATTATATCAAAAAATCGGTCAAACGCAAATATAATTGGCATAATTTTTTCAATTTACCCTTTATTCCGCCCCTTCTTTATGTTAGAATATACTAACTTTTAAGCAAGGAGCGTTGGAGCATGGATGTCGCGATTATGGGATACGGAGTGGTAGGCTCCGGCGTAGCGGAACTTTTCAAAAAAAACCATGACAATATTGTCAAAAAAAGCACACAGCCCCGGCTTGAGCTAAAGTATATCCTGGACATAAGGGATTTTACCGGGGACCCGAACGAAGCGCTGATTATCAACAGTTTCGATACCATATTGAACGATAAAGATGTCAGTATTGTGGCGGAAACGATGGGCGGGCTCCACCCCGCATATGAATATACGCTTGCCTGCCTCAAAGCCGGCAAAAGCGTGGTAACCTCCAACAAGGAACTGGTCGCGGCCAAGGGCTATGAGCTGTTAAAAACGGCGGACAGCATGAATGTGAACTACCTGTTTGAGGCGAGCGTCGGCGGGGGTATCCCGATAATCCGCCCCATCAGCCAATGCCTCGCCGCCAACGAAATCAATGAAATCGCCGGCATCCTCAACGGCACCACCAATTTTATCCTGACAAAAATGATCACGGAAGGGATGACTTTTGAGGCAGCGCTGAAACTCGCGCAGGAAAACGGCTATGCGGAAAAAGATCCGACCGCCGATGTGGAAGGGCACGACGCCTGCCGCAAGATCTGCATTCTGGCCAGCTTGTGTTTCGGGAAACATGTTTATCCCGACGGTGTTTATACCGAAGGCATAACCAAAATCACGCGCGCCGATGTGGATTACGCGACCGCCTGGGGCGGGGTCATCAAACTCATCGGCAGAGCCGCCAGGGTGGGGGAAGACCGCATTTCCGCCATGGTCAGCCCGGCGTTTGTGCAAAAACACAGCCAGCTCGCAAGTGTGGACGATGTCTTCAACGCAATCCTCGTCAAGGGGGACGCAATCGGCGACGTGGTCTTTTACGGCAGGGGCGCGGGTAAAATGCCGACAGCCAGCGCCGTTGTCGCGGATGTGATCGACTGCGCGAAACATTTTGAGAGCAAAAAAATGTTCGGGTGGGAAGACAGCGGCAATGATTATCTGATAGATTATCTCGATGTCGAAACGGCCCTTTATGTCCGGGCGAAAGCACAAGATACCGCGCAGGCGGTACAGGCGGCCGGCAACGCGTTCGGCAGCATAAAGCTGCTCACAAGGGAAAACGCGCCGGCGGACGAAATCGCCTTTGTCACACCGCACGCCACCGAGCGTGAACTGCGAACAAAGCTTGAAATGCTCCACGGTATGGAACTGCTTTCTGTTATTCGTGTTACGGATTATTAAACAGCGGATGATTCTGAAAATTGTTTTACAAAAAGGGGACGGAGACCCCGTCCCCTACAGAGTTGGAGGGTATACATGGCATTAATTGTTCAAAAATTCGGGGGCAGTTCCGTTGCGGACGCAGCGCGGGTGATGAATGTCGCGCGTATTGTAACGGACACTTACAAAGCGGGCAATGATGTGGTCGTCGTCGTTTCCGCGCAGGGGGACACCACGGACGACTTGATCGCGAAAGCAAAAGAGATCAACGCAAAACCGTCCCGCAGGGAAATGGATGTGCTCCTTTCCGCGGGTGAGCAGATTTCCATCGCCCTGCTCGCGATGGCTATCGAAACCATGGACATCCCCGTGTGTTCGCTGCTTGGCTGGCAAGCGGGTTTTCAAACCGATTCCACTTACGGCAGCGCGCGGATAAAAACCGTCAACAGCGAAAGGCTGCGCGCGGAGATCAGCAAAAAAAACATTGTCATCGTTGCCGGGTTCCAGGGTGTTTGCAAATATGATGATGTGACGACGCTCGGCCGAGGCGGTTCGGATACAAGCGCGGTGGCCATAGCGGCAAGCCTGGGCGCGGACCGCTGCCAAATCTTTACGGATGTCGAGGGCGTGTACACAGCCGACCCGCGCAAGGTGAAAAACGCGAAAAAGCTCGACGAGATTACCTACGACGAGATGCTGGAATTGGCCACACTCGGCGCGCAGGTGCTCAACAACCGTTCGGTTGAGATGGCGAAAAAGTATAATGTTGAAATTGAGGTGCTCTCAAGCCTCAAAAGAATTCCCGGAACAATAGTCAAGGAGGTAGTCACTGTGGAAAAAATGCTGGTTAGGGGAGTTACCAAGGATACCAATGTCGCGCGGATATCCATCATCGGGGTGCCGGATGTGCCGGGTGTGGCATTCAAATTGTTCGGTAAGTTAGCGTCCAAAAACATCAATGTGGATATTATCCTGCAGTCCGTCGGGCGTGATGCCACAAAAGATATCGCGTTTACCGTCAGCAAGGAACATGCGCCGGCGGTTCTTGAACTGCTGGATGACAGTCTCGAGTTCCTCAAAGGTCATGAAATCGTCTGCGATACCGATGTCGCAAAGATATCCGTTGTCGGCGCGGGGATGGAAACCCATCCGGGTACGGCATCCAAGATGTTCGGCGCGCTTTTTGAAAACGATATCAACATTCAAATGATTGCCACGAGCGAAATCAAGATATCCGTTTTGATTGACGCAAAAGACGCTGACCGTGCTGTTGAAGCGGTGCATCGCGCGTTCGTTCCGGAAGGGTAACGGCTCACACAAATAAAAGAAACTGCCTCAAAACGATTCAACCCGTTTTGAGGCAGTTTTGTTTAATCCATTTATGCGGCAGTCGTATCGCTTTCTTTATACTGCACCGTAAAAATTGCGGCAAAGCAGTTGTAAAGATTTTTGGTTACCGCGGGGGTAAGCCCGGCGAAAAAATCGTCGCTCGAATTGGTGCCGCCCGCCACAAAAACCCGGCTGCCGTCATAGGACGCCGCAGCCCTGGGGACATCTTCGGCTGTGCCGGCCAGCGGCCGCACCGTAACCGTTTCGCCAAGTTCGTTGATGAGCAGCAGGAATCCGTCGCGCGCGCCTTTGTTGCCGACGGCTGCAAAATCCCGGTTGTTGGATTCGGAAATACCCGCCGCGGCATAGCCCCCGTTAACGGCGGCAATGCCGGTGATTTCCTCACTGTTGAAACCGGCGAAGGGCTTCGCCCAGCCGATGGTGCCGTTTTTGTTGTATTTAACCATGAAACTGTCAAAAGCCCCGGCATTGTGATACGGTTCAAAACTGCCGTCCGCCGTGGACTGTATGCCGTATTTGCCGGCAATCACACAGCCGCCGTCCGGGGAGGCGGCAACCGCTGTCAGAGAATCTTCGCCGCTGCCGGAAAACGACCGCACCCAGTTGAAGGTCCCGTTTTTATCGTAACTGAAAACGAGTGTGTCCGCATCCCCCCTGCCGGCAATCCCGGTAAAATCGCCGTCGCCGGACATGGTCTTGCAGGTGGCGAATATGCTGCCGTCTTGATTGACCGCTATGCCTTCAAAATCATTGTTTTTGGAACCCGATATCGCCCGCTTCCAGCGAACTCCGCCTTCCGCGTCGAGTTTGATAAGTACGGCTTTGATAGTGTCCGCCTTTAAGCCTTCAAAATCTCCGTCGGAAGAATCAACTCTGCCCCCGGCAATAAAGCCCCCGTCGGGCGTTGCCTCAACACAACTGAAAAAATCATCTTTGGCCCCGCCGATTATTTTAACCCATTCCTGTTTGCCCGCGGCGGAGTATTTCACCAACAGGGCGTCAAACACTTTTTCGCTTCTTGTACCCAAAGACGGGGACCTCGCGCGCCCGGCGACAATGTAGCTTTGATCCGCCAACTGGGTCAGATCCCTGAAATCGACACCGCCGCCGTCTCCGCCGAGGAAGGCTTTCCACTCCTGCTTGCCGTCTTGATCATACTTGACAATCATGCTTTTGTTTTCCAGCCAGTTTTTGTCAGCGCCGGCGAAGTCACCGCCCGCGGTGCTGAAAAACCCGGTTGCCGCAAAGCCGCCGTCGCGTGTGCCGGCGACGCGTTCAAACATGGCGTTGCCCCCGCCGCCGAAAGCTGATACGGTGCCCGCCGCAATGTCCGACAAAACCTTGTCGGACACCGGCGCCGCCGTTTCGTATGTGTCGGGCAGGGTGGGCTCCGGTGTGCCCGACGGTTCCGAAGAAGGGACGGCATCGCGCCATTCATCGTCGGCGGGCGCCATGGATTGTGTGTTAACATCACCGTCTTTGCCGGGACCGCAGGCGGATAAAAGCCCGAGCATCAGGGTGAGCGCCAGGAGTATGGCAAATATTTTTGACCATTCAATTTTCACCGGTAAGCACATCCTTGTTGCAGATTTCAAAGCAATCATAGCATAAAAAAAGCCCTGTTTCAATCGTTGTTCGGCAACCCGCCGCGCTATTGCTTTTCATTTTGCGCTATTGTATAATTCAGCGGTGAATTCCGCGCCGTCCGCACAGCGGCAGCGGCCGGGTTTTTGGAGGAATAATGTTCGGTCAACTCAACAAAGGCAAGGCGTTTTATAAAGCTCTGTTCAGGCTCGCGATGCCGGTCATGCTGCAAAACCTGCTGAACAGTTCGCTGGTCATGGTGGGCACCTTTATGCTCGGGCGGCTCGGGGAAACCGAGATTGCCGCGGCAACGCTTGCCAATACCCCCTTTTTTGTTGTTCAGCTGATAATTTTCGGCTTTCAAAGCGGTTCGGGTGTGCTGTTTTCGCAATACTGGGGTAAAAAGGACTTGAAGGCTGTCAATAAAATTCTCGGCATCGGGGTATATTCCTGTGCCGGGATTACCTTACTATTTTCCCTGGTCTGCTTTTTGTTTGCGCCGGATATCATGGCGCTCATCAACCGCGACCCGGACATTGTCAGGCTCGCCGCGCAGTTTATGCGTATAACTTCGTTTTCTTATGTGCTCACCGCGATATCCGTTGTTTACATCAGCGCGCAGCGCAGCATCGGCAACCCCAAGCTCGGGCTGTTTATTTTGACAAGCACCATGGTCATTGACACCTTGTTGAGTTATACACTGATTTTCGGCAAATTCGGCGCGCCGGCGCTGGGCGTCAGGGGCGCGGCGTACGCGGTGCTGATTGCCCGTATCATCGAGTTTTTCATCACCATGGGTTACGCCTTATTGGTTCAAGGCAAACTCAAGTTGGACATTCAGCTGCTTTTACACCCGGGCAAAGTATTTATAAAAGACTTCCTCAAGTATTCCGGGCCTGTGGTGCTTAATGAGGCGGTCTGGGGGCTCGGGTTTTCCCTGTACAGTGTGATTTACAGCCTGATGGACAAAAGTTACCTGGCCGCGTACACCGTCGCGGGCAACATTGAAAAGATATTGAGTTCCGCCTTTTTTGGTTTCGCCATTGCCGCGGGTATTATCATCGGGCAGTTAATCGGCGCCGGCAAGGAAAAAGAGGCACGCGAAACGGGGAAGACCTTTAACCTTCTATCGGCGCTTATCGGGCTGTTTTTAAGCGGCGTGCTTTTACTGGTCGCGCCTTTTATCATCAGCAAATTCAACTTGCCCCCCGCAACCATCGCGGTGGTAAAATCATTTATCGTGGTGATGGCTGTACTGATTCCCCTGCGCTGCAACTGGGTGGTCAACGCCATCGGAACCCTGCGCGCGGGCGGGGACACGAAGTTTGTTTTTATGGTGGATACGGTTTTTATGTGGCTCTTGTGCCTGCCGCTTGCGGCGGTGTTCGGCTTGTGGCTGGAGCTGCCCGTCATCTGGGTTATTTTGATGCCCGCGCTGGAGGACGCGCTCAAATGGAGCAGCGGGCTTATCCGGTTTTTCAAAGGCAAATGGCTCAACAACATCACCCGGCCGGAAATGTTGACGGGGGACGAGGCGCTTGCGGACGACCGGGTGATAACGCACCTGGAAGTTTGATGTCCCGATAAAAATCAGCGGCTTTCGGTAACAAACCGAAAGCCGCTTACTGTTTTCTTAAGCAAAACAGCTGTTACACTGAAAAGCAAAAGCGATATTTATCCGATAAATGTCCCGACCTGCGGGTAGTTCTTTCTTTCCCATACTTTTTGAAAAAAGTCAATGGCGACATGATATTTGCAGTTTTTAATATCATCTGTAATATCCGTACCGGCAAGAAGGCCCCTGTGTTCACCATTTTTCCAAATTTTGTTGTCTGTGACATTATAAACAACACCGTTGTATGCCACATAAGAGTCTTTGCCGTCTTTCCCGTTGAACTCGGCGAGCTGCGCGGCGGTGAAGGTCTTGACATTTGATGTTGTTGCCGCCTGCGTTGTTGTTTTGGCAGTGGCGGCGGTTGTCGGTGCCCCCGTGCGGGAATCGGTGTTGTTTTCCGTAACGGGTTCGGTTATTGTTTCCGGGGCTGTTGTTTCTGTTTCCCGAACGGTTGTTTGAACGGCGGTTGCTGCCAAGGTTGTTGTGTCGGCTGCCGGTTTAGCGCAGGCGGCAAAGCTGAACAATATTGCCAGGATTAACAAGGCTGAGGTGATTTTTGTTTTCATTATTTTCTTTCCTTCCATACTGATAATTTTAATTTATTTTTAACAGGCGTTTTTCCGAATGGTCTGAAAATCAAAACATATCTTTTTTCCAAAGCCAAAAGAACGCCGCGGCGGTTGCCAATGCGGAAATCGCGCCAACATACACAAAACCCATGATATTGCCCTGCCAGGGAACGCCAACATTCATGCCCCAAAAGCTCGCAATCATCGTCGGGATGGAGAGAACGATTGTTATCGAGGCGAGGAATTTCATCACCATGTTTAGGTTGTTTGAAATGACGGAAGCGTAAGCATCCATCATGCCGCTTAAAATGGAGCTGTAAATGTTCGCCATTTCGATGGCCTGCTTGTTTTCGATGATAACATCCTCCAGCAAATCCTGGTCTTCCTCATACTTCTTGAGCCCCTTGCCCCGCAGCAGGCGCTCCATCACTATTTCATTGGATTTTAATGAGGTTGTGAAGAAAACGAGGGACTTTTCCAACTGCAGGAGCATGAACAGTTCTTTGTTTTTCATGGCTTTGCGCAGGGTCCGCTCCGCGTCGTATGACTTTTTGTCTATCAGGCGCAGGTACCGCAGAAACTCTTTTGAAGCGATAAAAAGAATCTGATAGGCAAAGCGGGTGTGCTTTTGCGTGGAAAAATCCTTGATGCGGTTTCTCTTGACGGCTTCGATGATTTCGTTTTTTCGGAAGCTGACGGTGATCATATAATCGTCCGTAACGATGATGCCCATGGGCATCGTTTCATATATCTGCGCGCCGTCTTCCTCATAGACGTAAGGGATATCAATGACGACCAGAATTTGATTATCTTCGTCATCAATATGCGGTTTTTCCTCATCATCCAAAGGGTCGCGGATGAAGTTGGGCAGAATGGCAAGCTCCGTTTCCACGCGCCGTATTTCGTCCACGGTGGGCGCGAACAGATTAACCCAGCAGCCCTTTTCAAATTGTTCGAGTTTGATGAGTTCGCCGGTTCCGGCGGTCTTGAAGATTTCCAGCATGGTTTTCATCCCCGTTCGGTAAGTTTTCGGTGTTCGCGCCGCGGTTATTTTTTGCGGTCCAGCAGTTTGAGCAGCAGGTAATTGCCCCCGGCAATCAGGATAAAGACAACAGCAAGGATTGCATAGGCGGTTTTCCAATTGTTCTGCCCTGTCATCATCGTAAACTCCGACATGCCGCCGATGCCCGACAGCAACGCGAGGGGCATAAAAATAGTTGTAATGAGTGTCAGGCGTTTAACAGAAAAATTGGTGTTGTTCGCGGCTATCGCGATGTCGTTGTTGATCATCGCGAGGTTGGTTTGGATGATGTTGGTTACCATTTCACGGTAGATTTCGGTGAGTTCAAAAAACTTTGTCAGGTGGTCATAGATGTCATTGTAATGCATAATCGCGTCATCGGGAATCAGCTCGATGTCATTGCGGGATATTTTGACAAAAATCTCCCGCTCATGAAAAAGGCTTTTTCGTAAACCCATCAGCGTTTGCCGGATGCTTTGCAGCTCCGCCTGGTCAAACTTTTGGTGATCGGCCGTCATAATATCCTCCAGCCGGGCAAGCTCATCCCCGACGGCTTCAATCACACCGAACTTATTGTCGACAATATAATCCAAAATAACATGCATGGCATAGACAGACCCAAGTTTGGTTTTGTGGAGCTCATCACGGATTAATTCCCGGTATGTTTTACTGAGCGTATCGGTATGTTTGTTGTTTTTTTCAACCGAAATCAAAAAGTTCTTGCCGGCAAAAAGATTGATTTCTCCAACCAGAACATTCTTTTCGGAATAAGAAAATTTGTTAAACAGCACCTGCACATAGTTATCGAATTCATTTATTTTGGGGATTTGCTCATCATCCAAACAATCCTCAACAGACAATAAATGAATTTGAAACAGTTCAGCCGTAACAGCAAGATTTTCCTGCGTCGGGCGGTAATAATCAAGCCACAGGTAGCCGGGTGTGCCGGCGTTCAGAAGATGAACGCCTTCATCAAGGCTGTTCAGGGCGTCTAAGGTGCCCGCTTCGTGTATAAAATAGGTGTCAAAGCCTGCCATACGGTGATCACTCCTGTGCCGGGTTTTTTATTTGCGCAGCCGGTAAAATGCCGCGGGGGGATGAAAACAATTACGGTTTCGATTGCTTGTCAAGCGCGCCGAGCTGGTCGACAAGGGCTTGCTGCCTGTCCATAATCGCGTCCAATTTCTGATGAATATCTTCAATAATGATTTCCGCTTTCAGGTTCACTTTATAATCATTCTTGGAGCGTTCCCGGTCCTTTTCTTCCTGCCTGTTCTGGCTCATCATAATGATGGGTGCCTGAATAGCCGCGATGCAGGAGAGGATCAGATTCATCAGGATGAACGGATACGGGTCGAACGGTTTAGCGTGCAGAAAGGACATTTTCAAAAAGAACGCGTTGAGCAGTATCCAAATGAGCAAAACAAAAAAGAACACAATGATGAATCCCCAGCTGCCGGCAAACCGCGCGACGGCGTCGGCGGCCTTTTGACCCAAAGTCAGGTTGGTTTCGCTTTCCGCTGCGGAGTTTTTGGAAATTTGCTCCTTCAGGAGCAGGTGCAGCACTTCATCCTCTTCCGCCGCAATAGACTCGTCTTCGAGGATTGATTTTATCAAGGCAATTCTCTCTTGATTGTTAGTCGGCATATCCACGCGCTCCTTTAAGAAAACTGACGAAATCTGTGGCTTGCGGTTTATTCCGCCGCCTGGACGGTTTCCATCATACCGGCAAAAACCTCCGCGATTTTGGGCGCGGTTTTCGGCCCCATGGAGTTCGTTTCCTCATAATGATTCCGGCCGAGCCGGTCCTTCACCCTGTCCAGATAAGGGATACCCGGCGCCAACAGAAAATCGTTGGGCGGGATAACATAGCCGAGTTCATCGTTAGCCAAGCCGAATATGAGGAGCTCTTCCTCCCCCGCGATTTGTGTCAGCGGTACCGGGTTGACTTCCGGACCCTTGCCTTGAGCGGATTCCTCTTTGCTCAGGTAGCCCCCGAACACCAGTTCCGGGAATATCTCACACGGAATCAAGAGCATTTTCAAAGAACCGATTTCAAAGTAGGTCATTTCGGTTTTGAGCGCGTACCCGTAGGTCGAATCTTTTTTGCTATATCTGTCTGCCTTGAGTATGCCGGCTTTTGTGCCGAACATCAGCACATAATTATCCACATCCGCGTAAAATTCCTGCCGGATGAAGTTAACTTTTGGCTCAAGCTTGGTTTCATCTTTAATCGAAAGCGCGAATTCCGCCAGGTTCCGGCCGATTTGTTTGGTGGATTCCACCCGGTCGTCGCCGATGCGGTCCATGCTGATCATTCCGCCGATAGCGCCCACACAGTAGACGGTTTCCGCACCGGTGCGGCTGAGGATTTCCTCCCGCAGGTAGCAGGGAAAGTCCGCGCTGACAAGGGAATTGTCCCCGCCGAGGGACTCGGAGTGCGCGGCAAAGTTGATGAAGTAAATTTCCCGGCTGCCGTCTTTGGGCACAAAACGCAGGCGGGTTAATGTTTTTGAATAAACGACGGGTGTGCGGTGGTCGTTCTGCATGCCTTCCACCTGCACCCTGCCCAGGTATAGCAAGGCGTCGCGCTTGTCCTCATACGCTTTTTTGACGGCGGTGCGGATGCCCTCAAAAACGACTTCCATATAATTCGGGTCCCTGCCCGTGAGCGGGAGCGGGCCCCACAGCCCCATGGTGTCAATGCCGGCGTGGTTGTGGGTGCACATAATATTGATGTTGCGGCAGCCGGTTTCCGCCAAAAAATCTGCCAGGGACGCTTTGACGGCATTGACATCTTTATTGAGCAGCCCCACCGCGTCAATCGACACAAAAACCACCGCGCCGCGCCCGGAGTTGTCGTCAAGCCACAGCGCGTGCGCGTGCGGAATGTCCAGCAGCCCTTTCGCGGGGTTCCAGCAGTTGTAGCCGGCAACATAGTATTTTTTCCGCATCAAATCGGGCGGCACAATCCTGGCTTTGCCGAAACCGGCGGTGAAATATTCGGCTTTCGGCGCCTTCAGTTTGTCAAAAGTTCCCTTGGGCAGTGCCGGCGCGTCCGGCGTCCGCTTGCGCTTCGCTTTGGAAACGGTCACAATTTTTTGAACGGATTTTGACAGCAATACTTTTGGCTGCATGGCGATGCCTCCTTGTTTTATTGAGCAAACTAATGCTGAGCGATTGCTGAGCATTAGTTGAACGATTGCTGAGCTATTGCTAACCCATCGCTCAGCTATTGTTAACCTATGCTTTTAGCCAGCTCTTTAATATAAGCCTTGAACCCCGCGCCGATTTCCGGGTGCTTGAGCGCCACTTCGCAGTTGGCCTGCATGATGCCGAGTTTGTTGCCCATATCGTAACGGGTGCCGTCAAAGTCGTAAGCAATCAAGTTGCCGGCTTTCGCCAGGTCGCTCATAGCGTCCGTCAGGTAAAATTCGCCGCTTTCCAGTTTCGCGATGCCTTCTTCCAGCAGGGTAAAAGTTTCCGGGGGCAGCACCACCCTGCCGAGGATGGAGTAAAGGCTCATGATTTGTTCTTCGGTTGGCTTTTCAACAATACTGTGGCAGTGCATCGCGCGGCCTTTGAGCGGTGAAACTTCCAGCGTGCAGTAGAGTTTCACCTGTTCGCGCGTTACCTCTTTGACGCCCACAATGCCTTTGCCGTATTCTTCATACGCGCGGCATAACTGCGCGGTGACGGGGTCTTCGGAAAGGATAACATCGTCGCCGTACAGCACCGCGAACGGCTCATTGCCGATAAAGCTTTTGCCGCACAGCACCGCGTGCCCCAGCCCTTTGGTGACTTTTTGACGCAAAAAGTAAATATTGGCAAGCTCCGCCACATCTTTGACCTGCTGCAGGATTTTGGCTTTGTCAGGCCTGCCGGTCAAGGCTGCTTCCAGTTCAAAAGCGTAGTCGAAGTGGTCCTCAATCACGCCTTTGCCGCGGTTGGTGATAATCAGAATATCTTCAATACCCGCCGCCGCGGCTTCTTCTACGATGTACTGAATAGCCGGTTTGTCCACAATATTGAGCATTTCTTTCGGAACGGCTTTGGACGCGGGCAGCACACGGGTGCCGAGCCCCGCCGCGGGGATAATCGCCTTTTTGACTTTCATCATCGTTTCTCCTTTATTCTACAACTGCCTGACAGTTTGATTAACCAGCATCCACAGCAAATCGTACAGCAGCACACTGCCCAACAGCGCAAGGCCGGACGCGCCGCCGCGCCGTATCACCAGCGCGCGGAACACATTTTCGTCCTTCGCGAAGCGCCGCAGGGAACTGATGTCCGCCACGACTCTTTTTTTGTAGGCCGGGACGGCGGCCAGCGCGGCCGCGCAGCGCAAGAGCAGCGAAAGCCCGAACATACCCGCAATCACAGGGTAATAACCGGCGATTTGCGCGTAAAAGTTTGTCACATCCGCCGGGGTAAAAGCGTCCAGGGGCATAGCCGCCATGATGTTTTGCAGCTCCATCACAGGTCCGGCAAAAAAAACAGACATGGCGAAGGTAAGCCCTAAAAAGATGCCGCCCAGCCAGTAGAGCTTGCGGTAAAAAAACCAGTATGGGGTAAAAAGAAAAGCCGCCCAGCTCCAGCCGAACCGGATGCCGGTCAGGTCAATTTTTCTGAATTTTTCCAAATATCTTTTCGCGCCCAGTTGGATGTACAGCGCGATATCCAGCGCCTTCACACCGCTGATGACTTCGTCAGCGGATATGCCCGCGAGGAAGGCGGGTATTTTAACCGCCTGCGCGGGTACACTGTTTACTGCCGGCGGTTCCGGCGCCGGCGGTTCGGCAGCCGGCTTTTCCGCGGATGCCAAACTTTTTCCGCATCCGGCGCATAAAGCGGTGCCGGTCGGGTTGTTGGTGCCGCAGTGCGCGCAGATGTCCCCAATGTCTTTTTTGGGGTCAAAACCGGCGATGGTGTTGGGTTTGTCCTGCGCGCCGGCGGCGTGCCAGGCAAAGCCCTCCGCGTGCAGCGCCTCATTGGCGCAGGCGCCGCGCTCAAGCCAGCAGGCGCGGTGCTGCGGGGTGCCGCACACCGGGCAGACAACAATATCGTCACCGGGTTCAAAACCTTTTTCACACCCGGGGCAAATTTCTTTCTCGTAAAGCAAGCGGTCACCATCCTGATCGAAATAATTTTATCCTTACATTTTAACACAAATCGATGAAAATTCAACCATATAAAATGAACATGCCGCCGGATTGCCTACGCGCCGATCCAGACAGCGATATTTTGATGAAAGCGGAACATGGAAAACGCGGCCAGATACACAAGCGCCAACAGCAGGGGGACCGGATTTTTTTCGAACGATACAGCAAACTTGTTGAGCGCGGCGGTGAATGCCGCGGGTTTTGTTTGTGTGAAGTAGGCAAAAAAGCAGAATTGCGTGAACAGATAAGCCATCACCGGGTCAACCCCCGGCTTGGCAAGCACCAAACCGAAAAGCGAAACAAGCGGCAAAAACACAATCAGCTCAACGGTAATGCGGAGTGCTTTATCCGTGCTGTGCCGGAGGACACGCAGCCACAGCAACGCAAAAACAATCAGCAGCGGTGCGGTAATCGCCAGGGCGTATACAAGGGTTTTCCAGTTGGAGGCAATGATCGCGGAAAAAGTAAGATTTTCGGCCAAAACCGACTCCCTGCCGAAAATCAAAACACCCGCGAAGGCCGCCGCGAGGCTTGCCGCGCAAAGTATTCGGCTGCCCTTTTTGTCTTTGCCGGTGTGTGTGTTTTGCAGCAAAAGGATGAAAATCGCGGGCATATAGGCGGTCAAAAAAAGCGGGTTTATCGCCGTGCAGGCGAAGCAGGTCAAGGGGATAAGCCATTTTTCGCCCGCTTTGTGCGCTGTTGCAAAAGCGCGGGCAAGGCAGAAAACAAAGAACAAATTGGCGAAAAATATGCCGCGGCCGGGCGAAGCTTTCATGGTGTGCAAAAAAAGCACACCGCCCGACACCGCGCTGCCGGCAAAAAAAGCAACGAACAGCAGGGTGATTTTTTTCAGTTCCACGCTTGCCCCGCGAATCATCCTGCCGCAAACAAAGGCAGCCGCCGCGCAAAGTAAAAGCGCCGCCCCGGTTTTTAACGAAAAAAGCACCGCCTCCGGCTGATAAAAAAACCGCAGCGCGAGCAGCGCGAAAACCGGGAGTTCATATTCGACTTTAGCGTACAGCGCTGGTTTTTTCAACGCCCAACCCCCTTAACGCCTGCCGGCAGGCTCATCGTCTGTTAAAAAATACGATGCGCCACTTTACAATTTCCCCGCAAGCGCAGCGGTCAGTCCGTTCCAAAACTCACCGGTTTTATAAGCGAGGAAGGGCATGGCAAAGTAAATCAGCATCGCGAGGAACAGCAGATAGTTCCGCTTGAAAAACCCGGCGGCTTTTTTGACGGCCGACAAAACCGCCGGATTTTGGGTATACAAAAAGTAGAATAGGAGGAAAAACTGCACCACCATCACGGATGTTCTGCCGCGGTAAAAGTTGGTTGAAAGGATGAACATCGGGAAGCGTGCAGCCGGTGCCAAAATACACAAAATGAAAACAAATTTTTCGGCTTTGTTTGATGTTGATTGAATTGCGTTTCGCCAAACGGCAAACAAAACGGCAATCAGCGGCGACAAATAAATTACCGCGATGAGTTCGCTTGTAAGGTCTTTATAGCCTTCCAGGGGAACGGTGATATTCCAATAAAAATCGGACGGCGTCAGCAGTAAAAGATTTTGAACCACTTCTTTATAGTAGCCGACAAACTGCAAATCCGTTTTTCCGGCGGCATAGGCGATTAATTCATCGACGGTTTGGAATTTATCCAGCCCGTCAAACAAAAAGAAACAGGCTGAAAAAACGGCCATTGTCACAAAGCCCGCCGCGCACAAAAGGAGGCTTTGCATGGATTTTTTTTGACGCACCACCTCATAAATCAGCAGCAGCGCAATGGCAGGCATATAGGTAAAGGCGAAACCGTGGTAAACGGCCAGCCCCGCCGCAATCAGCACGGGGATAAGCCATTTAACCCCTTTTTTATTCAGCGCCATAAGGGCCAGCAGGGTGAAGAGCACCAAAACCCTGTCCACGGAAAGCAGGCGGGGGTAAAGAACGCCGAGCGAGTACGGAACAGCGAAAAAGAGAACGACTAAAAACACCGTAATTTCTTTTATTTCCGCGTTTGCTTTACGGATAATCCGCCCCGCGGCGAACGCGAACAAGAGCGCTTCCAGGATGAAAACAACGCCGAAAAAACGCGCCATAAATGCCTGCGATTTGTAATCCGTGAACAGTGACATCACCGAGCCGATGAAAAGCCTCGGCGCGAAACCGATACGGTAATCAAAAATATGAAGCATGGCGTAAATATCGTTGACAACGCGCAGGTTTTGCGGCAGGAAAAACAGCAGCAGCAGGATGAAAACCGGCAGTTCGTATTGCACTTTTTCATAACCCTTGGCAACAAAAGAGCGGCCGGCAAGCGAGGCGCTGCCCGCGGGAATTTGCGCAACCGGTTTTGCCATGTCCGCCGTGCCTCCTTTTGATAAACCGCTGTGTTTTGGAAAGCGCCCGCCGCGCATTTTAAGAATCAAACGGGGTAAAATATCTGCGCCGATTGAACCAAGTATACCAGTATCGCAAGCAGAATCAAAGGGTATTTTAACAAAAATCCGGCCGTTTTTTCAACCGCCGATCCAACCGCTTTTTCGCGCGCGGCGGCAAAATAAAACAAGAGGCAAAACTGCGTGAAAACGGCGGCGGCAATGTAGGTTTTCCAGCCGTCGGATACGGCGTAATATGCGAAAAAATTCAGGAGCAGGATACCGGCCGGCTGAGCCGCGCACAAGGCGAGCAAACGCTTTGTTTTTTGTTCTGCCGCGCTGCGCAGGGCATGGCGCCAAAGCAGAAGGAGGAGGACAATCAGCGGCAGCGCGGCGGCAAGGGCGGGGAGAATATCCCGCAGCGGCAGGATTTTGAAAAGAAAGGCAAAGGGGACGATGCCAAGCGGTTTTGTACCGGTATAAAAGCCGTAAACCGCGTACCCCCCCGCGCACAGCGCGGGTAAAAACCAGGCGGCGTGGAAGGGCAAACGAAAACCGTTTTTTTCCTTGCCGGGCTGTTCATAGGCGCTTGCAATCAACACAACGGGCAGGTAAAAAAATAGGAAGGAAGGCCATGCCAGCGTGCCCGCCAAACAAAGCAACGCAACGCTCCACGCAAAACCGGGCTTTGCGCGCCCGCTGCCGCAGCGGCGCAGCACAACGAGCGCGGCTAAAAAACAAAGCAGCGACAACCCCTTGAGCAGGATATCCGCAGCAACGGTGTAAGCAGGCATAAAGAGCGTTTTTGCCGCGTCGCCGGCGAGGAACAGGGCAGCAAAAACCAGGACAAATATTTTCTCACAGCCCTTCAAATGCCGGGCAACGCTGCCGGCAAGCAGCGCCGCGGCAAGGCACAGCGCATAGAAGAAAAACCCGTAAACTTTGATTTGTTCAACGGGCAGTTTGACCGCCAAAATCAAAAAAACAGGCAGTTCAATTTTAACTTTTTTGAACAGGGCAGCGATTGTTTTCATACCGGCCTCACAAATAAAATCGGCGTCACACGGGTTGGGGCGGTTACTTGAAATAAGCGGCGCTCAAGCTGCACACAAGCAGCAGCAGCAAGAGCAGCGGGTATTTTTTGAAGAAGGTTTCGGCCTTTTTCAAACCGGCGGCAACCGCCTCGTTTCGGTCATAAAGCATGTAGAACAAAGCGGCGAACTGCGCGACAAAAATCTCGCCCAAAAACCGCGGTGTGTCCGTGGAAAAAACGAACCAGGGCAGCAGCGGCAAGGGCAGCGCGATACACAGCAGAAAAACCGTTTTTTGAAGCCGCCCCGCGCTTTGCCGGAACGCGCTTTTCCAGACGAAAAAGAAGAACAGAAACAGCGGTGTGAGCAGCAGGATGCTCCCCGCGAAGGCGGCCGGCCGGAAACCCTCCGCGGCGGTTTCTTTTAGTACCGCCATGAACCCGGCAAAGCCGTTCAACTGCCGGCCGGTGCTGATGTCCGTATAAAAAAGGATGCCCTCGGCAAAATACCGCCACACCGGGAAATCCGCCTTGCGCTGCAGGTAGTCCATGGCCTGCGCGCTGCCAAAACGAACCGCGCCCGCGGAAAAAAGCAAAAAATACAGCGACGCCGCAAGGGTTGCAAGCGTACCCGCGGCAGTGAGCACAACGGTGCCGGCTTTTTGTTTGGCGCGGGCAAGTTCATACACCATCAGCGTGAACACCAGCGGAAAAAAAATAAAAACAAACCCGTAATGCGTCGCCGCGCCGGCCAAACAAAACAGCGGCACCAGCCATTTGGCGGTTTTATTTTTCAGGCAAACGGCGGCGAGCAGGGCAAAAAGGAACAAAAAGATGTCCAGCAGGCCGATATTTTGAATAAAGACCTTGACCGAAAAGTTTGCGAAAAGAAAAACGGCAACCAAAAAAAAGGCCGCCGGCTTTAATTCCGCAGGTGTGCGGCGCAGCAGGGCGCCCAGCAGCAGCGCGAGCAGCGCGTACACCAGCAAAAAAGTGAGCAGGATGAAGCCGGTCAGCCACTTTTCCGTCACTTTTTGCGTGAGCAGACCAACCACCGAGCCGATGAATGCCCGCGGGATGAAGCCGAGGTTGTAATCGAGCAGGTAAAAGGTGAAAAAGTTACCCGGGATGCCCCCGCCCCGGACAAGCGTCAAAACGCCCTGTGCCGCGAGCACCGCGAAAAGGACCGATTCGTATTTGATTTTGCCCCCAATGGCCTTTAATTTCATCAGCGGTCATCCCCGTTTGCCGGCGAATTTCGATTTTCACAAGTATATGATTGTTTGTCGGATTTGTCAATGAACGGGGGGGCGGAGAAGAAGTGGGAGGCGATGGAGAAGAAGTGGGGGACGGCGGGGAAGAGGTGGGCGTTCCGGCGGCTTCGCCGCGGGAAGAACGGCAAAGCGATAGACGGCACGGTGTGTGTGCAAACGCTCTTTGTCCCGCAGTGTAGGGTTCGGCACCCCTGACGAACCGGAGCTCCCCTTTGGTTAACAGGGATCTTCCCTGTCTTGTTTCAGGCTGCAAAACCGTTTTTAAGGAACAAGGGTTGCGCCCCAACAGGCTGCCCGATGAGATAGGGGATGAAGCGCGCGGGTGGCCGGGAGGCAGATAGAAGCAAAAAAATCTTCAACATTTCAAAAATATTTTCTGCCGTCGCGTTATATTTTTCTGTCCGCCGCGTTTCTATTTTCAAATGCAACTCAACATATAGTGTCACAGTTGGATTCAAAAGCAATAACTTGTGCCCGGATGGCGATTTTAGTCGTATAAAGCATCCTCACATATAGTATACAGTATATATATGAAATTATTGACACCCTTGCTGTTGTGTGATATAGTAAGAGTGTGAAAATGGCAATTTATGTTGGGAATTTGTCACAAATCAAAAAAACATTGTTTGTTAATACATGACGGAGGTTGAGTGATGAAGAGTTTTAAAAAGCAATTGAGTTGGCTGCTGGTTGCGGCTTTGGTGGTGTCCAGCCTCGTTGTAGGGGTCGGGCAGGTAAAAACGCAGGCGGTGCAGGCCGCCGGGCAGTTAATCCAGTACCACATTTCTATGAAAACAAAGGGCCAGGACTGCGAAGGTACCGGTACGGACTCCGACTACAAGCTGCGGCTCACGCAGACGGGCATCGGGGACTGGTACTCCGGGGTTATTGACGACACCGCGGACGATGCCGACCAGGAAGCGGACGACATCAACCACATGTATGTCACCGGTCCGGCAACGCTCCTTGACGCCGTGTATTTATACCAGAACAACTCAAAGGGCGGCGTATGGAAGTGGGACTGGATTGCGGTAGCGGTTAATTTCGGCGCGGGTGAAGTTGAGATCGCCAGAATAGGCGGCGGCGATTTTGACCAGACCGGCGGATCCATCAGCCTCGGCTACAACGGCGCGATGGCAACTTACAACAAAACCTTGACCTTCAACGGCAATGGCGGCACGGTCAACGGCGGCTCCACCTATACGGTATCCGCTATTCAGGGCGCTACTTATCCGAACAACAGCACCAATGTGCCGACCAATTTGTCCCGCTTGGGCTACGGCTTCACCGGCTGGTCTCAGACGATTCCCACAATAGGTCCGAACCAGAACATGACCTTTGACGCGCAGTGGACCTTTACCGGCGCGGGATATATTTACACTATCCAATTCAACGGCAACGGCAGCGACGGCGGCGCCACTGCAAACATCACCTGCAGTTACGGAAGCTACTATAGCCTCACCAACGGGTTCACCAAAACCGGCTACACCTTTGCCGGCTGGGCAATCTCCCCCGGCGGCGAGGTTGTTTACAGCAACGGGCAGAGCGTTACGAATCTGACAGCGGTGAACAACGCAACAGTCAGCCTGTACGTCAAATGGACGCCGATAACCTACACGGTGCTGTACGACGCCTACGGCGGTGAGGGCACCACGGCCAGTTCCACGCACACTTATGATGTATCGAAACCCTTGACCCTTAGCGGCTTTACAAGATATGGCTATACCTTTGGTGGCTGGTCAACCAGCCAAGGCGGTGCTTTGGCATGCAATGACGGGCAGGGCGTGGTCAACCTGGCCAGCACACAGGGCGCAACGCCTACCCTTTATGCCAAATGGATACCGCGCACCTATACCATCAATTATCTTCCGGGAGTCGATGGTACTGCGGGCTCTACTGCTTCGTCTTTGCATGCCTACGATGTTGCCAAAGCGCTTTCCCTAAACGGATTCACAAAGCCCGGTTACAACTTAGTCGGCTGGGCATTTGTTGCGGGGGGCTTGCCGGAAGATAGGCAATTTTTTGATGGCGAAGAGGTAACAAATGTTCCCGGTTGGGACAGCGGCTTTGCCACACTATATGGGGTATGGCAGGCGAACCAGTATTCCGTTGCCTATGACAAAAACGGCGGCACCGGCACCATGGCGAACTCGTATTTCACCTACGACGCCGGCGGAACCCTTAAAAGCAACACCTTTACCAGAACAGGCTATACCTTTGCCGGCTGGAACACGGCTCAAAACGGCACCGGTACCGCGTATGTGAATGGGGCGAGTATAGCGAATTTATCGGAAGTAAACTTTGGCGTCGTTAGGCTTTATGCCCAATGGACCGCGCACACCTATAACATTACCTATAACGGCAACGGGAGCACGAGCGGCAGTACGGCAAGTTCCGTGCACACCTACGATGTCGCGAAACCCCTGACGGCTAACGGGTATTTAAAAACGGGCCACACCTTCCTGGGCTGGGCGCTTACAAACGATGCGACAGAACCTGTCTATCAAAACATGGAGAGCGTGCTGAACCTCAGGTCGGGAATCAACGAGGTAGTCCCCATGTACGCCGTTTGGTCGGTCAATAGCTATACCATCACTTTTGACGCTGCGGGCGGCACGGGCGGAACAAGCGCGTTGATGCAATACGGCGCCCCGCTGTCACCCCCGACGGTGACAAGGGCGGGCTACACACAAAACCCCACGACACCATGGTCGCCCGCCGTACCGGCAACTGTGCCGGGCGTCAACACTACTTATACAGCGCAATGGGTGCCGAACACCTATGTTGTCACCTATAACAACAACGGCGGGGCAGGAACAACTGTGGATTCCACACACACCTTTGATGTTGCCCAAAACCTGACCAACAACGGTTACACAAAAATAGGCCACACTTTTATGGGCTGGGCGACAACACTTAACGGACCTGCAGTCTATACAAACGGGCAAAGCGTTGTTAACCTCACGCCGGATTCGGGCGTCGTTGTCACCTTCTTCGCAGTGTGGCAGCTGAACAACTACACCATCACCTTTAACGCCAACGGCGGCACGGGTTCGTACGGGCCTTTGGTGCAGGGGTACGGTTCAACCGTTGTATTCCCGCCTGCCGGCACATTTACCTTTACGGGCAGAACCTTCAGGGGGTGGAGCACGAATCAATCCGCTGTGGACCCGGTCGGCAGCTATACGGTCCCTGACGGGGATATGACACTTTACGCGGTTTGGGGCGCTGATTACAGCCCGGTCATCGCGGCGCAAGCGCTCGCATCCGCAAATCCGCTGCCGGCGACTGTTAACAAAGACCCGGATTACAGGGCGGGGGGCAGCATGTATCTCCTTGGCGGATTTACACATGGCGGCTGGTATCCGAGGGATAATTTTACAACGGCCAGCCTGAACGCAATGTCAGTAACAGTAAACTGGAACCTGAAAAACAATCAGCAAACCATAGTGAATAATTATGCCTCGCAGATAACAAACGCTTATAACAATCTGGTACTGAAGTTCGCGGACTACAGCGAACTGGACAATTTGATTGCTGATGCCGAAGGGCTTAACAGGGCTTGGTACACACCGGCCAGCCTGGTGGCATTGGACAATGCGTTGGCAAACGCATGGAATGTACAGGGAACCGTATATAAAATACCCCTACAGAGCAAAGTGGACGATGCCAGACAGGAGTTGCAGGATGCGATAGATAACCTGGTGCTTGTATTGGCAAGTTACACAGGGGTGGACCAAGCTTGGAACACAAGGCCTTCTGATATGAGTATTTACACACCGGAATCAGTTGCTGCTCTTGAGAATTACTATAACGGCATTAACCGTTTATTGACGATAGACCAGCAGCCCGTGGTTAACGGGTTCAGGGATACTATATTGGATTTAATCGCCCAACTACAAATAAAGCTTGCCGATTATACCGCCGTGGAAAACGCGCTGAAAGCAATACCGGATAATGACAACGGTAATATTGCAGTTGACTACACATACCTTAACTATGTGTACACGACCGCCTCACTTGCCCCGTTGTTTGATGCGATAACTGCCATTGTTTACAACAAAAACATGTATGAGCAGGCCGTGGTCAATGGGTATGCTACAAATATCAACAGCGCAATCAGCGGCCTTGTCGCGAATGGCGCCGAGTATTCGGGATTATATGACGCGCTAAACACCCCGCCGGCGTTTTCGCAGGATTATTACACACCGGCATCCTATGCGGAGTATAATGACGCAATCGCAGCCGGTCAGGCACTCTATGACGACCGGATTGAGAACCCTTTAAACATATTGCAGCAGCAAACGATTACGGATGCCATAACGCTGATTAACTTGAAAAAATCGGCGTTGATACTGAAGGCGGTAACCTATACCGTGAAGTATCAAACAACCGGAGGCACGGCATTGGCAACAGATACACTCACCAACGCAACGGCAGGCGATACTGTCGTGGTGTATCCGGTTGCAATACCGGGTTACACCCCGACACAGGCGAGTTTGCAGCTGAGCTTGGGTCCGGTCAATGAGGATAATACGGTAATATTTACCTATACTATTAATCAATACACGGTGAGCTTTGACTCCGCGGGCGGGTCCGCGGTGGGGAGCATCACGCAGGATTACGCGACGGCTATCACCGCGCCGGCGGAGCCGACCAGAACAGGCTATACTTTCGCAGGGTGGTCACCGGCAGTACCGGCAGTTATGCCTGCCGCAGATACGGCGTGTGTAGCGCAGTGGACTATTAACCAATATACCGTGAGCTTTGACGAGCAAGGCGGCTCCGCGGTAGCGGATATCACGCAGGATTACGCGACAACAATCACCGCGCCTGCCGCGCCCACAAAGACGGGCTACACCTTTAACGGGTGGCTGCCGGTTGTGCCGGAAACGATGCCTGCCGCAGATACGGCGTGTGTAGCGCAGTGGACCATCAACCAATATACCGTGAGCTTTGACGCCGCCGGGGGTTCCGCGGTGGAGAGCATCACGCAGGATTACGCGACAACAATCACCGCGCCTGCCGCGCCCACAAAGACGGGCTACACCTTTAACGGGTGGCTGCCGGTTGTGCCGGAAACGATGCCTGCCGCAGATACGGCGTGTGTAGCGCAGTGGACTGCGAACACCTATACAATTATATATATGGGCAACGGCGAAACGGGCGGTTTCACTGCAAGCTCACAGCACACCTATGATGTGCCGCAAGCCCTCACGCTCAACGGGTTTGAGAAAACCGGATACACTTTCTCAACATGGACATTGAACGCGGGCAAAGCGCAAGGTTACTCAGATGGTCAGGAAGTTTTGAATTTGACCGATGTGGACGGCGCGACCGTGACCTTGTATGCCAATTGGAGCATCAACCAATATACGATAAGTTTTGAAACTGCTGGGGGTTCCGCGGTAGGCAGCATTACGCAGGATTATGATACGGCAGTAGTCGCTCCCGCTGAACCGGAAAAAGAAGGGTACACCTTTGCCGGTTGGGATCCTTTAGTGCCAGCTCTTATGCCTGCTTATGACACAATTTGCGTCGCGCAGTGGACACTCAACAGCTACACCATCACCTGGGACGCGAACGGCGGCACAGGCGGC
>CAZTCR010000040.1:0-26298 GCA_964612185.1 uncultured Eubacteriales bacterium | reverse complement strand
AAGATCAAGAGCGTATCGGCAAAATGATGCCGATACGCTCTAAAAGTAATTGTGGTTTGAATTAGGATCTTGCCAAAGTTTCCATCACATAATCTCCGAATTCGCTGCATGTGCAGCCATCTGCCCTGCCGGTTATATTAAGTTGCTTCTCCTCAAACATACAAATATCAAGCGCACGCTCAAGACGGTTTGCCTGCTCTTGCTTCCCTATGTGAGAAAGCAGCATAACAACTGCCCGAAGCATGGAACATGGACTGGCATAGTTTCCGCGTCCCTCTTTAATCAATCTTGGCGCAGAGCCGTGTATGGCTTCGAACATGGCGTACTTCTTCCCGATATTCGCACTGCCTGCTGTACCGACGCCGCCCTGGAATTCTGCGGCTTCATCCGTAATGATATCTCCGTAAAGATTTGGGAGGATAAACACCTTAAAATCTTTACGGCGCACTTTGTCTATCAACTTGGCTGTTAAAATATCAATGTACCACTCATCGGTTATAATATCGGGGTATTCCTTGCCGATTTCTGTTGCCAGTTTAAGGAATTTTCCGTCTGTTGTTTTTATTACATTTGCTTTTGTTATAACGGAAACTCTGTTTTTGCCGTTTCGCCTAGCATATTCATAGGCGAGCCGGGATATTCTCTGTGTGCCTTCGGTTGTCGTCACAACAAAGTCAATTGCGAGATCATCGGTTACATTAATGCCTTGGGAGCCGACAGCATATGCCCCCTCTGTATTCTCTCTAAAAAAAGTCCAATCAATGCCTTCCTCTGCTACTCTTACCGGCCGCAGATTCGCAAAAAGGTCAAGTGCTTTGCGCATCGCAACATTCGCACTTTCAATGTTTGGCCACGGGTCTCCGGCTTGAGGGGTTGTTGTGGGTCCTTTTAAAATGACATGACACTTCTTCAATTCAGCCAGTACATCATCAGGGATTGCCTTGTTAACTGCAACCCTGTTTTCAATAGTAAGCCCGTCAATTGCTCTGAACTCGATTTTTCCGGCTGCAACCTCATCGTTTAAAATGTATTTGAGAACCCTGGCAGATTCATTCGTAATTATCGGACCTATGCCGTCACCGCCGCAAACACCGATTATTATTTTATCCAGCGTTTGATAATCAATAAAATCACGCTGGCGTTTAATGTTTTCGGACCGTTCGTTTTGAGTCCGGATAAGCGTTTCGAATTTTTCAACCGCGTCTTTGATGTTTTTTTCAGTCATGAGAACCTCCAGCTATATTTATTAGAATTTAAGCGTTAAGTTTTGTATAGTTGAGCAGACCGCCTGCAAGGATGATATCACGCTGTCTTGATGAGAAACTGTATGCCAAAGCATAGCTTTCATTTTTGCTAATATTATCAAGAATAACTTTTCCGTTGACAGATAATACTTCGCGGATGCCATGAATTTCCAATTCATCACACTCGTCTATTTTGTCGTAATCATCAGAATTGGAAAAAACGAAGGGTATAATGCCGGCGTTTATCAGATTTGCGCTGTGTATGCGTGCAAACGATTTTGTTATCACACATTTGATGCCCAAATACAAGGGCACAAGTGCCGCATGTTCTCTTGATGAACCCTGTCCGTAGTTTGTTCCTCCGATTATAATCCCGGCACCTTGTGCAGTACATGTTTGCGCAAAATCTTCCTTGATCTGTCGGAAGCAGTAATTTGCTAAATAGGGGATATTCGAACGATAAGGTAAAATCTTGGAACCGGCAGGCATGATGTGGTCTGTTGTGATATTGTCGCCGACTTTCAAAACGGCTCTTGCACAAATGTTTTCAGGCAGTTCAATGCTCGACGGAAAAGGTTTGATATTTGGTCCATATACTATTTCAATTTCTGCGGCATTTTCTGCTTTTACTGGAGCGATAATGAGGTTGTCATTTATAATGAACTCATCAGGCAGGTCAAAAACCGGTGCATCCCCAAAAGACCTTGGGTCCGTTAAATACCCGTTAATTGCCGAAATGGCTGCAACTTCAGGACTTACAAGGTAAATACCTGCGTCAGCTGTTCCGGATCTTCCCTCAAAATTTCTGTTGAATGTACGCAGCGAAACTCCTTTTGAGTTCGGAGACTGTCCCATGCCGATGCATGGCCCGCATGCGGATTCCAACACTCTTGCACCTGCGGCAAGAATAAGCGATAAAGCACCGTTTAAGGATAGCATATTGAGGACTTGCATTGAACCCGGTGAGATAGAAAGGCTTACATCCGGATGTATTTTTTTGTCTTTTAGTATGGATGCTACTTTCATCATATCCTGAAGCGATGAATTGGTACAAGAACCGATACAGACCTGGTCAATCTTGATTTGTCCGATTTTCTCAACAGGCTTTACATTGTCGGGCATATGAGGTATAGCCGCTAAAGGTACTATTTCCGACAATTCAATTTCTAATGTATCGGAATAAATCACATCTTTATCAGCATATAACTCTATCCAAGACTGCTCACGGCCCTGTGCTTGTAAAAACGACTTTGTTACCTTGTCTGAGGGGAAAATCGATGTAGTGGCGCCTAATTCCGCTCCCATATTCGTAATCGTTGCTCTTTCCGGGATTGACAGCGAACTTACTCCTTCACCGCCGTATTCAATAATTTTGCCAACACCGCCCTTAACGGACAACCGTCTAAGAATTTCCAAAATAACATCTTTGGCGGAAACCCATGGCCTGAGTTTACCTTTAAGAGTTATTAAAACAATATCCGGCATAGTGATAAAGTATGCTCCGCCGCCCATGGCAACCGCAACATCAAGTCCACCCGCACCGAAGGCGAGCATTCCGATACCGCCGCCTGTCGGGGTATGGCTGTCGGACCCTATCAGCGTTTTTCCGGGGATGCCAAATCGCTCCAAGTGAACTTGATGGCAAATCCCGTTTCCTGCTTTGGAAAACAAGATACCTCTTTTTTTGGCAACGCTTTGGATGAATCTGTGGTCGTCAGCGTTTTCAAAACCGGTTTGCAGCGTGTTGTGGTCGATGTAAGCAACCGAAAGCTCTGTTTTTACCCGATCAGTTCCCATTGCCTCAAATTCGAGGTAAGCCATTGTTCCGGTTGCGTCTTGTGTTAGCGTTTGGTCGATTTTTATACCAACTTCACAACCAACAGACATTTCTCCCGAAACAAGGTGTGATTGAATAATTTTTTGACTTAAACTTAAGCCCAAAGTATTAGCCCTCCAATCGATAATAGATTAGTCGAGATCATTCGATAATCAATGTTAAAAACAGAATAATTTTAACATAAAGTATTATGTTTATAATTCTGTATTATTTATATATTGCTCTTGCCATCAAAAAATGTTATAATCTACGAGGTCATAATTTTAAAATAGTCTAAAACAGCTGTCATATTAGATCATTGGTTGCATAAATACTCAATCATGATATTTTCTAAAATAAGGATGAACACAATGAGCAACACAAAATCAACCACTGCGTCAAACAAAAAAAAACAGCCTGCAAAAAATAAAAAAAGCAATGTTGCTGAAAAAGCCAGTAACGGCATGCCGGGGAGTCAAAAGGCCGCTATTGTTATGCTTGCCTCATCCGTTATGCTGATTTGTATTGCAATAATTGAAGGCCAATCCGTTTGGACCTTTCTGCATAACAGCTTTTTAGGCTTATTTGGTTATTGCGCATATCTTTGGCCTGCAATGCTGATCTATATTTCATTTGTTTTCGCATTGAAAAAACCGGCGGGCGGAATAAATGCAATACTAATCGGTACTTCAGTGTTCATCATTCTAATCGGTGCACTAATACATCTTTTCGCAAACCAAGAGAGTATTTTGAGGGAAAGTTCAATTGGGATACAAATAAGTGCAGCTTGGAACGAAAGAGTCGCTACTGCAAACGGAGGTGTACTGGGTGCTCTTGTCGGCGGTGCGGCAGCCAAGATGTTCGGTAAAACGCCTGCGCAGGTTACGCTTATTATCATCACCATCGTCATTCTAATGTTTGTCACCAAAACGACCTTGACGACCCTTTTTACCGCGCTTGCAAAACCTGTCAAAAAAGTCGGTGAAATATCCGCCACAAAAAAAGAAAAAGTTGTACCTCCCGCTGATGAAACGCGGGTGCCTGTCAAACCGTTCAATCCGCCGGTAGTTCTTGGTGATGATGATTTACTTATCCAAAACTTATCGCAGAATATCACAAGCCAAACTGTTCCGGTTGTTGCATCAAAACCGCAGAGTAAAAAGACAGCCGCTGATTCAGCATATGACGATGTCGAAATATGTATTGCAAACTTTAAGAACAACAAAACGAAACCACCTTCAACCGATAATGGAACGCAGGTTGCTATCGGCACACCATTTCAACAAAAGAACGACCAGAACAAAGGAAAGCAATCTGACAGTACGGACAATGATGGCGTCACCGACGCTTATCGAACATACAGGCTTCCACCCACAGATTGTCTGTCTCCGGTTTCCGTTCAGAATACTTCGGGTTCTGATGAAGAACTGAGGATAAACGGTCAGAAGTTAATTGAAACCCTTAAGAGTTTTGGTATACAGGCGAAAATTCTTATGATTAGCAAGGGTCCGTCGGTTACCAGATATGAATTGCAGCCCAGCCCGGGTATCAGAATCAGCAGGATTACAAAACTAGCGGACGACATTGCGCTTAATCTTGCGGCTACCAGTGTGCGTATTGAAGCACCGATACCCAACAAAGCAGCCATTGGAGTAGAGATCCCCAACCGCATAAGGACTAATGTTTCATTTAGAGAGATTGTTGAAACCGAGCAGTTTAGAACATCAAAAAGCAAACTTAATATTGCGCTTGGTAAAGACATTACAGGCAATGTGATTTGCGCGGATTTGGATAAAATGCCGCATCTTTTAATTGCCGGCACAACCGGGTCGGGCAAGTCGGTTTGTATGAACTCATTGATTGTCAGCATTTTGTTCAATGCCACACCGGACGAAGTGAAACTTTTACTTATTGACGCAAAAAGAGGCGTTGAGTTGGGACCATATAACGGAATCGCGCATCTTGCCATACCGGTTGTTGAGGACCCCCGTAAAGCTGCCGGCGCGCTCAGCTGGGCGGTAACGGAAGTTGAAAACAGATACAAAATGTTCAACGAAAAAAAGGTCAGAGACATTGCCGCATTCAATGAACTTGCAGAAAAAAATGAAGGTATGAAAAAACTGCATAGGATTGTCATTTTTATCGATGAGTTAAATGACTTGATGATTGTTGCGCCCAATGAGGTGGAAGAATATATTTGCAGAATTGCACAGATGGCCAGGGCTGCCGGTATCCACCTTGTTATTGCAACCCAGCGGCCATCCGTTGATGTTATTACGGGTGTTATAAAAGCAAACATTCCAAGCAGAATAGCGCTCAGCGTAGCTTCGTATGTTGATTCAAGGACGATTATTGACACCAACGGCGCGGAAAAACTTTTGGGCAACGGTGACATGTTGTTTAATCCCGTCGGGACGGCAAAACCTATTCGTGTACAAGGCTGTTTTATTTCAAACAAGGAAATAGAAAAAACCGTAAAATACATTAAATCCGAGGCACAAGCCTGTTATGATGAGGAAATCATTAATGATATTGCCTCCCGTGCTGTTGAAGTTAAGAAGAAAGGCGCGGTCAACGGAATTGGCGAGGAAGGGGAGCACGAGGATGAAATGCTTCAAAAGGCAATCGAAGTGGTTGCTGAATCACAGATTGCCTCAACAACATTTTTACAGCGAAAGCTAAAACTGGGTTATGCGCGTGCCGCCAATATTGTCGATACGCTTGAGCAACGGCATATTGTCGGGCCGCCCGACGGTAGCAAGCCAAGGAAGGTGCTCATCACAAAACAACAATGGCTTGAAATGTATGCGCTCAGCCAAGATAACGCTAATACAACGGATGAATAATATGAATTGTGCTGATTTTTTACCGGTTACATATGAAGAAATCGTTGAAAAAGGTTGGCGTTCCGTTGATTTCGTTTTTGTCACAGGAGACGCTTATGTAGATCATCCCAGTTTTGGTACTGCCATTATTACAAGAGTTCTTGAATCACAAGGCTACAAAGTAGCCGTACTGGCCCAGCCGAATTTAAATGAAACCGATTTTATGCGTTTTGGCAGACCTGAAATCGGCTTTTTTGTTACGTCCGGCAATATTGATTCAATGGTTTCCCATTATACCGCAGCTAAAAAGAGAAGAAAAGAAGACAAATATTCACCCGGCGGAAAACCAGGGAATCGGCCGGATAGGGCCGTTACAGCTTACTGTACTGTCATCCGTAAAATTTATGGAAGTATTCCTATTATAATCGGCGGGCTTGAAGCTTCGCTGCGCCGTTTTGCGCACTACGATTATTGGGAAAACAAGATCAAACCATCAATTTTGGTTGAGTCTCAGGCTGATTTGCTGGTATATGGTATGGGCGAGAATCAGACAAAGGATATAGCCATGCGTTTGGCTAATGGAGAGAAGATTAAAGAAATTATCGATGTAAAAGGGACCTGCTATTTGACGGATGTTAAAGATACACCTCTTTGCGGCGTTGAATGTCCGTCATTTAAAAATGTTACCGGCAGTAAAAAGGAGTATGCGATTTCTTGCAGAATTCAACACAGTGAAAATGACTATGTCAGGGGTAAACTCATAAAGCAACGCCACGACGGAAAAATGCTCGTGCAGAATCCGCCAATGCCGCCTTTATCAACACTTGAAATGGATCAAGTATATGACCTGCCATATAAAAGGGCCGCGCATCCCTCATATAGTCGCGCAGGGGGCGTACCTGCTATTGAAGAGGTTGAGTTTTCAATCACACATAACAGAGGGTGCTTTGGCGACTGCAATTTTTGTTCCATCGCTTTTCATCAGGGTAGATTTATCAGTTGCAGGAGTAAAAATTCTATCGTTAAGGAAGCGGAAACGCTGACGCAATTGCGATCGTTTAAAGGATATATCAGCGATATCGGCGGTCCGACAGCAAACTTCAGAAATCGGTCTTGCGAGCAACAAACGACAAATGGTCTTTGTAAAGATCGAAAGTGCCTTGCCCCACGCCCTTGCGCAAACCTGAAAGTTGACCATAGCGAATATTTGGATATTCTCAGGTCGGTTAGAGCTATTCCCGGCGTGAAAAAAGTCTTTATCCGTTCAGGTATACGATACGATTACCTGTTAAAAGATGAAGATAGCATTTTTTTAAATGAGCTGATTGTTCATCATACAAGCGGTCAATTAAAAGTTGCGCCGGAACATTGTTCACCCGGCGTATTAGCACTAATGGGAAAGCCGTTGATAGATGATTACATAAAATTTTCAAAAAAATTCTATAGGATTTGCAAGCAGGAAAATAAGGAACAATATCTTGTCCCATATTTAATGTCTTCACATCCCGGCAGCAAATTGAATGACGCAATTGAATTAGCAATATTTTTGAAAAAGGAAAAAATCAGACCGGAACAGGTTCAGGACTTTTACCCTACGCCTGGTACGATATCTACATGTATGTTTTACACAGGTCTGAATCCATTTACGCTTGATGAGGTGTATGTCCCGCGAGAACAGGGAGAAAAAGCTATGCAAAGGGCTTTGCTGCAATATTATATGCCAAACAATAGGTTTCTTGTAGCACAAGCGTTAAAAACTGCCGGAAGAAAGGAATTAATTGGAACGGACGAGAAGTGTTTAATAAGAGAAACGGGATTTGCGAAAGCAAAACAAATACATAATAAAAATGTTTACAGAAATGGGCATGATAAAAACGATAAATAGAGATACAAACAAAATGTATATTAAAGTGGCTATTGTTATAGTAGTGGCGTTGATTATCATTTCGGCTGCCGTTTCTATCATTCCGGTAATCAACCCCGATACCGGAATACCATCATGGCCGGAGATTTTTAAAGCTGCCGGTTTGCGTGACAACAGTGACGCAGCCCAAGCAGCATTGTCGGTTCATTTTATAGATGTTGGGCAAGGGGATTGTATACTAATAAAAACAAATAACGGTAGTGCTTTGATAGATTCCGGTGATGTGGGCAATTCCGACGAAATTATCCGCTATTTGCGCAATCATAATGCGGATAAACTTGATTATGTCTTCGTTACACACCCGGACGCTGACCATATTGGCAGTATGCCGCAAATAATAGATAATGTAAAAGTATCAAATTTAATTATGCCGGATATTGATATGGAATATTTGCCGACAACAAAGATATTTGAAAAGCTCTTAAAAACAATCAGCACAAAGAACATTAATACTTTAACTACAAAAGTTCACGATACTTTTCGACTCGGAGAAGTAACCATATCGGTTGTTGGACCAATAACCATGGATCCTGAAATGAAAAACATATCACTTGTTCTCCTTGTTATTCATGGCGACAATTCTTTTCTTCTAACCGGCGATGCTGAAATTGAGGAAGAAAATGAAATTATTTCGTCAGGCATCAACATAGAAGCCGATGTTTTGAAGGCCGGTCATCACGGAAGTAAGAGCTCATCAGGAGAAGGTTTTCTTCGTGTGGTAAAACCAAAGTCGGTCATCATTTCAAGTGGAAGGGACAACGCATTTGGTCATCCGGATATTGAAGCGCTTGATCGTTTTACTAAAATAGATGCAAAAATATTGAGAACTGATTTTTTTGGAACAATTACAGTCACAAGCGATCAGAAAAAGATCTCATACTATTATGAAAAGGAAATGCGATGATGAAAAGAGTTATAATCGACCGTTTTGAAGGGGATATTGCCGTTTGTGAGCAGGCAGATCTAACTTCAATTTATATCAAAAAAGACGAGTTGCCAGAGACAGCCAAACCGGGCAGTATATTAAAAATATATGAAAACAGTCCCATTACGATGGATGAAGAAGAGGAAGCTAAACAAAGAAAACGAATTAAGGACATTTACAAACAGATTTTAAAGAGGAAGACCGAGAATAAATGAGGTATTATACTGATTCAGAAAACGCTCAACTGATAAAAATGCTTGCATTGCGGCAACTGTTGTGGTATAATGCCTAAGAAATTCACACGCAATGGGTGAGTTCAATGGTGCACCGCTGAATAAGCGGTGTTTTGAACTCAAATAACCCCCTTGCGGAGGAAAAACTAAGGAGGAAAGTCAATGTCAGTCGTATCAATGAAACAATTGCTCGAAGCGGGTGTCCATTTTGGTCACCAAACAAGAAGATGGAATCCAAAGATGGCACCATACATCTTCACAGAAAGAAACGGAATCTACATAATTGACCTGCAAAAAACGGTCAGAAAGCTTGAAGAAGCTTATATGTTTATACGGGATCTTTCCGCTAACGGACAGGAAGTACTCTTCGTGGGGACGAAAAAGCAAGCGCAGGACTCAATTAGGGAAGAAGCTCAGCGTTGCGGAATGCCGTATGTAAATGCTCGTTGGCTTGGCGGTATGCTCACAAATTTCAACACAATACAGCGTAGAATCAAACGGCTTGCACAACTTAAAGCTTTCCAGGCTGACGGAACTTTTGACAAGCTCCCCAAAAAGGAAGTCATTAAAAAAGTTCTTGAAATTGAAAAACTTGAAAAATTTATGGGCGGCATAACCGAAATGCGTCGCCAACCGGCAGCCATGTTCATCGTAGACCCGAGAAAAGAAAGAATCGCTGTTGCCGAGGCGAAAAAGCTTGGGATACCCATTATTGCCATCGTGGATACCAACTGTGACCCGGATGAAATCGACTATGTGATACCCGGAAACGATGATGCTATCAGAGCAGTCAAATTGATTTCGGCCGCCATGTCCGATGGTATAATCGAAGGCAAACAGGGTGAGCAAACGATTGTAACAGAAAGTCAAGATACAACAGAGGAGGAATAATAAATGCCTTTTACAGCAAAAGATGTGCAAACACTCCGTGAAAAAACCGGGGTTGGTATGATGGATTGTAAAAAAGCGCTCATGTCATCAGATGGTGATATGGATAAAGCCATAGAGTTTCTGCGTGAAAAAGGTCTTGCGGCTGCCACGAAGAAAGCCGGCAGAATTGCTGCCGAAGGTGTCGTTTCAGCCTATTATGACGAAATAAATAAGATTGGTGTTGTTGTCGAAGTCAACTCCGAAACTGATTTTGTGGCTAAAAATGTTGAGTTTCAATCTTTCGTTCTAAGTATTGCTAAAACAATCGCACAATACAAACCGGCGGATGTTGAAGTACTCAGCAGTTTAGTTCTTTCCGGCAGCGACAGAACCGTTCTTGAAAATCTTCAGGACAAAATACTATCAATCGGCGAAAACATAAAAATCAGAAGATTTGTTATAAAAGAGGGTGTACTTTCAACTTATGTTCATGGCGGCGGTACGGTTGGCGTTATGGTTGGGTTTGAAACAGATCCGGAAACAGCCCAAAACGATATCTTCAAAACAATGGGGAAAGATGTTGCGATGCAGATTGCCGCAATGAGTCCTCAATATCTCGATAAAAACTCAGTCCCTGCCGATGTCGTCGAATATGAGAAGGGAATCCTTCTTGCTCAATTGAAAGAAGATCCTAAGATGGCAAATAAACCACAAAATGTATTGGACGGGATTATTGCAGGTAAAGTCCTGAAGCTCTTCAAAGAAATGTGCTTGTTAGAACAGCAGTTTGTTAAAAACAATGATTTGAATGTTGAACAGTATGTCAGTGCCGTTGCAAAGGAAGTCGGCGCTGAAATTAAAGTGACCGGATTTGTGCGTTTTGCAAAAGGTGAGGGTCTTCAAAAGAAAGAAGACAACTTTGCCGATGAAGTTGCGTGCATGGTGAAATAAGGAGCCGGTGATGGAAAGATATGCGTGGCGGGCAAAAGTGCTCGACGGAATGCTTGATGAGTATATCCGCAGACATAACGAGATCTGGCCGGAACTCCTTGACTTGTTAAAAAAAGCCGGGATATCTAATTATACAATATGGAATAACGGGAATGATTTGTTCGGCTATTATGAATGCGGAAAAGGGATTGAGTATGCCGCGCAGATTCAAGCTTCAAGCCCGATAGTCGATAAATGGAACGAGTATATGAAGACTGTCATGACAATGGAAATGGACCCCGATACCGGAGCACAGCCCTTAATGAAAAAAGTATTCATAATGGAATAAAAGCAAACGGGATGCGTTTTATGATGCATCCCGTTAATCGTTAATCGGAGCTATTTGATTAGCTTAGCGTATATTTTTGACATTTTTACCGCGAGTATATCACATCTTTCATTTTCCGGATGACCGCTATGCCCGTTTACCCAAATAATATGACAATCGCAGCGAGACACTGCATCAAGCAGGTCATGCCATAAATCCGCATTTAGTGCAGGCTTGTTGTCGGATTTTTTCCATCCTTTGCTCTGCCAACTTTTTGCCCATCCCAGATTAATTCCGTTCGCAACATATTTGGAATCGGTGTACACATTTACTTTGCAGGATAGTTTCAGCGCTTTTAAGCCTTCAATAACTGCGGTCAATTCCATCCTATTGTTGGTCGTATGTTCTTCACCGGAGCAAAGAACAAGTTCGCGCCCTTGATATATTAGTATTGACGCCCAGCCACCCGGTCCCGGATTTCCGGAACAGGCACCATCTGTGAATAAGTCAACGGTTCTCATACTGTCACGCATAAAGCCAAATCAGCAAATATGCCTTCCTATTTTAATTTTAATTATGTTAACACGAGTTGCCGTTAAATGCAAGATATCAGCATGGACTCTGCTTGACATCTTACCGCTCAAGTAGTAATATTATCAAGTATTATTAGATTTTTGCAAAGTATATATAATTTTGATTTTGATTAAAAATTTATATAACAGATTGAACTAAATTCATTTGTCGCAGTTTTTCTTCGGATTGACTGTAGGCTTATGTTTATTTGCAAATTGCTGAATTATGAGGAGTAAATATGCAAAACGATAACGCGCGTGTCATTGACGCAAGTGTCAGAGGAAAAAACAAAAACCCCACCCGCTTTAGAGGTGCAAATATAAAAACCGAAATCGGTGGAAATATCAGACAAAAAAACGCAAAAGAAAGTATAAAAATTGCTTTTTTAGGCGGGCTTAACGAAGTCGGCAAAAATATGACGCTGTATGAATTTCAGGGTGATATGATTATTGTCGACTGCGGTATGGCTTTCCCCGACCAGGATATGCTGGGCGTTGATATCGTTCTGCCGGACTTTACTTACGCCGAACAAAACGCCTCTAAAATCAAAGGTATATTTGTCACACACGGTCACGAGGACCATATTGGCGGTCTTCCGTACCTGTTAAAGACACTTAATGTGCCGATTTACGGGACAAAACTTACCATAGGATTGATCCAGGGTAAATTGAAAGAGCACGGTTTGCTCAGAGACGCAAAATTGAATGTCGTAACACCCGGACAGCGTGTTGATATTGGTGCTTTTAATGTTGAATGCATTCATGTGAATCACTCAATCCCGGATGCACTCGCCTTCGCCATCAGGTGTAAAGCGGGGACGATATTCCAAACCGGGGATTTTAAAATTGACAGCACACCGATAGATGGCGGTATGATTGACCTTTCAAGAATTTCGCAAATAGGTGAAGAAAAAGTTCTTTGTTTGCTTTCAGATTCAACGAATGCGGAACGGCCGGGTTATACAGTCAGCGAGAAAAAAGTCGGAGAATCTTTTGAAACTCTTTTCCAAAAAGCTGAAGGAAAAAGGATTATTGTTGCAACTTTTGCGTCGAATATCCACAGAGTACAGCAAATAATTGATGTTGCGGGTTTACTTGGCAAGAAAGTTGCATTATCCGGCCGCAGTTTGGAAAATGTTGCCAGAATTGCTCAGGAGCTGGGGTACATGAGCATACCTGACGGGTTGCTGATAACAATTGATAAGGTTAGGCAGTATCCTCCCGACGGTATTGTAATCATTACGACCGGCAGCCAAGGTGAACCGATGTCCGCCTTGGCAAGAATGGCGTTTTCAGACCATCGAAAAATTGAAATTAACAGCAATGACTATGTTATCATATCGGCTACACCCATACCCGGCAACGAAAAAACCGTTAACAAGGTGATTAACGAGTTAATGAAACTGGGTGCCGATGTAGTTTATGAAAAAATGTATGATGTTCATGTTTCGGGGCATGCATGTCAGGAAGAATTGAAGATATTGCTGGGCTTGCTGAAACCAAAATATTTTATACCCGTACATGGCGAACAGAAACATCTCAGAAAGCATGCGGGAATTGCATCGAGCATGGGCTTGGATAAAAAAAACATCCTTATCGCGGATAACGGAAATGTTGTTGAAGTGAACGAAAGCGGCATAAAAATGGCTGCGAATATTCCGGCAGGCCGAATTCTTGTAGACGGTTACGGTGTTGGGGATGTCGGCAGTGTTGTGATGCGTGACAGAAGGCATCTCGCTTTGGACGGCCTTATTATTGTTTCAGCGGCTTTGAATATCGTGAACCATTCAGTTGTTTCAAATCCTGAGATTGTGTCACGGGGTTTTGTATATGTGAAAGAATCCGAGCAGTTGATTGAGGACGCAAAAAAAATAGCACTTTCAACAATAAACGATTGCTTTAATAAAAACATGACGGATGCCGGTATCATAAAAGCAAAGCTGAGAGACGACTTGTCTCGATTAATGTACGAGCGAACGAAACGCAGTCCTATGATTTTACCGGTTATAATAGAAATATAGAAATTCGAATGAAAGCGGGGAAATATAATGAAAGTTATTCTAAAGCAGGACTTTAAGGATTTGGGGAAAAAAGGTGAACTGGTAAATGTGTCAGACGGTTATGCCCGCAATTACTTGTTGCCCAGGGGTATTGCCATGGAAGCAAATTCGCAGGCATTAAGTGAAATGAAGAATCGTGAAATCGCAGAAAAACGAAGAATTGAAAAAGAAATAGATGCAGCAAAAGAATCGGCATCAAAAATCAACGGCGCTACTGTTAAAATCTCTGCCAATGCCGGTCAAAACGGAAAACTTTTCGGATCAATTACATCTAAAGAAATTGCCGAGCAAATTAGCAAAGAGTACAAGGTGGATATTGATAAGCGGAAGATTACCGTTGAAGATATAAAAAACTATGGCACATATGAGGCTGAAGTGAAGCTGTACCCGGGTATTTCCGTTAAAATGTATATTATTGTCAGTGAATAAAGTATGCGCAGGAGGGCAGTATCGTGGATAATACAGTGAACTTTACCTTTTCGGAAAGTCTGAATCTGCCCTACAATCTTGATGCTGAACAGGCAGTGCTTGGCTGTGTACTAATGGAACCTTCCTGCATATCGACAGTACAGCATTATTTACGGTCGGAGTGTTTTTATCTGCCTCAGCATGTATCTATATTTAACGCAATGATAAACATAGATATAGTCGGGCAAAAAATTGACCCGCTAATTGTACTGGAAAAACTAAAAAGTGAAAAATTATATGATGACGCAGCCGGTAAGCAATACCTCCTGCAGCTTGCTTCGGCCATACCTTCTACGGCAAATGTTGAGGTATATGCAAAAATTGTCAGGGAAAAATATTTTTTACGGACACTTATTAATATATCAAAAGAAATAATAGAAAATGCGGTATCACAAGAAGAAGACGCCGATATTATTCTGGATTCCGCGGAACAAAAGATTTATGATATCCGCCAAGGTAAAAATATTTCAGCGCCATCAAAACTTAAAGACATCATTTACAATGATGTATATGACAGATTAGCAAAATTGAACTCACCTGAAAGAGAACAGTATTTAGGCATAAAAACCGGTTATGCTGATTTAGATGGTGTAATCGTCGGGTTAAATAAATCTGACCTTATTTTGGTTGGCGCCAGGCCTTCAATGGGTAAAACAAGTTTTGCTCTGAACATTGCGAGAAATATTGCGCTAAAAGAAAAGAGAAAAGTATTGTTTTTTTCGCTCGAAATGACAAAGGAACAAATCGCTCAAAGAGTTTTGGCTACCGATGCGGGTGTTGACGGCAAAAAAATGCGAGAGGGCAGGCTTGATCCTGCTGATTGGGTCGGCATTGCAGAAGCGGCATCAGCATTGAGCGATTGCGAGTTGTACTTTGACGACAGTTCTGATATAACGGTTACAGAGATGAAGGCAAGAACAAGGCGGTTAGGAAAAGTTGACTGTGTTTTTATCGATTATCTCGGATTAATCCGTTCAGGTAAAAAATCTGAAAATCGTGTGCAGGAAGTTACTGAAATCACGAGAAGTCTTAAACTGATGGCGAAGGACCTGAATATCCCTGTTTTCGTCTGCGCGCAGCTCTCGAGAGGTACTGAGGGAAGGGGAAAGTCGCACCGCCCACAACTTTCTGACATGCGCGAGTCGGGGTCCATCGAACAGGACGCAGATATTGTCTTGTTGCTTTATCGGGATACCTATTATAAAAACGATGGTGACAGCAACGATGTGCAAGAAGAAGTTCCGGAAGTTCAATCGGAAGATATTGAGGTGATAGTAGCAAAGAACAGACACGGCGAAACAAAAACAGTAAAATTTGTGTGGGATTCAAAACACACGCGCTTCATAGGCAAGGAGAAATACTGATGTATAATAAGGTTATTTCAACAATTGAGCAAAATAAAATGCTCATGAATGGAACAACCGTTATTGCTGCAGTATCCGGCGGAGCGGACTCAATGGCGTTGCTTTCAATCCTTGTCAGAATGAAAGAAAAGTATAATCTGAAACTTATTGCTGCTCATGTCAATCACGGATTGCGCGGTGCGGAATCCGAACGGGATGAAAACTTTGTTAGATGTTATTGTGAAAAAAACTCAATTGAAATTCAAATATTGAAAACAAACATATCCGAGCTTGCATCCATATCAGGGGAAGGAATGGAACAATGCGGGCGCAGGGTGCGTTATGATTTTTTCGGTTCATTGAACGAATGTGCATTAATTGCAACGGCACACACACTAAGTGACAGGATAGAAACAATTCTATTTAATCTGACAAGAGGGTCAGCACTCAAGGGGTTGTGTGGCATACCCGCAGTGAGAAACAACATTATCAGACCGCTTATCGAGTGTACACGCCGTGAAATTGAAGAGTATTGCTTAAATAATTGCCTTCCATACATCATTGACAGTACCAATACAAACGACAATTTTACACGCAATCATATTCGGATGAACATTATTCCTCAACTGGCAAGAATTAATCCCCGTTTTGAACAGGCGATTCTGAGATGCTCTGAAAGTCTCGCAATTGATGAAAATTTGTTAAATCAGTTGTCTGTTGAACTGCTTGAATATATTACAGTAGGAAGCGGCAGTTACCAAACAGCCGGATTGATGAATGCTCATCCATCACTGAGAAAACGGGCGCTGGCAAAAATATTGCAGACACACTCCGGTACTGCACCTGAAGGCAAACAAATCGATGCGCTGGAATCATTGTTGTGCAAAGGCGGACGGTTGCAGATACAAAACAGTGTTATTTTGACATCGGACAGTGGTCTGCTCATGGTTAATCGACATGAGGTTGAATATGAAGAGTGGCAGTTTGACCTGAATAATGGAGCCTTTCAAATGAACGATAAAAGTATTGTAACGAAGATTGTTAATAAAATAGATTTTGAGAATATACAAAATATTCATAAGAACATATTGGATAATTGTTTAGACTATGATAAAATCATAGGAAATTCGGTTATTAGAAGCCGTTGCGCAGGCGATAAAATCAGACTAAGCAAACGGCATTGCACCAAATCAATAAAAAAACTATTCAACGAAGCATCTGTTCCCGTTTGGTGCAGGAATAGGGTTGCAATTATCGCAGATAATGCAGGTGTGCTCTGGGTGGAGTCATTCGGCGTTGACGAACGATGTGAAATCACAACCAGTACAGAGCGGATATTAATGATAACTGTAAGGAGAGATTTATATGCTTGATGACATAAAAGAAATCCTGTTCAGCCGTGAAGACATTGAAGGACTTATTGAAAAGCTGGGTTTGCAAATCAATAGGGATTATCGAAACAGCAACTTGCTGTTAGTAAGTGTATTAAAAGGTTCTGTTGTTTTTATGGCTGACTTGATGCGCGCCATCACAATACCGTGCAGGATTGACTTCATGGCTGTTTCAAGTTACGGTTCGGGTACCACTTCGGGAGCTGTAAAAATAATTAAAGACCTTGATGTTGACTTAGAGGGTTATGATGTGTTAATTGTTGAGGATATTTTGGACAGCGGGAAAACATTAAGTTATATACTCGAGCTGCTAAAAGGCAGAAACCCGAAAAGTTTAAAAATCTGTACGCTTTTTGATAAGCCGGACCGCCGTCAGGTGAAACTCGTACCGGATTATAAGGGCGCAGAGGTTCCGGATGAGTTTATTGTAGGATACGGTCTTGATTGCAATGAAAAATACAGAAATCTGCCCTTCGTCGCAGTGTTGAAACCACATATATATACAGCTGAACAATTAGATAGTGTTTGAGGAGTTGTTTTTTTGGACAAAAAGAAAATATTAACAATATTACCATATTTACTGATTCCGCTTCTGATCATTGGGGCGGGGACTGTCTTTGCTGACACTCAAAAGAAACAGAAGACTGAGTATTATGAGATCATTCAGTATTTTGACGCGAACCGGATTCACGATTATACATTGAATTTTAACAGCGGTGACTTGCAATACTATCTTGATGGAGATACACAGCCGAAAGAGTTTATTGTTCCGAATGTTAATATGTTTGTCGAAGACATTCACAACAAAGTTGTACAGTATAATAGAGAAAATCCTGAAAATATCATTCGGGCAAAGTATATATCCGGTACTGCAGGGGCATGGCTTTTTAACATACTGCCAACAGTTTTTCTTGTGCTGATTATGGGCGGACTGGTTTTCTTCATGATACGCAGAATGAATCAGACGATGACCAACGAAACCAATAGAGCACTTGGTTTTGGCAAGGCAAGAGTCAAGCAAGCGAAAGATGAAAAGCGAAAAACGACTTTTGCCGATGTAGCAGGCGCAGATGAGGAAAAAGCTGAGCTAACTGAAATTGTTGAGTTTTTAAAAGAACCGTCGAAATTCGATTCACTTGGTGCAAGAATTCCAAAGGGAGTATTGTTGGTTGGCCCGCCCGGCACCGGCAAAACATTGCTTGCGCGCGCAACCGCCGGTGAAGCGAGTGTTCCGTTTTTTTCTATTTCAGGATCTGATTTTGTTGAAATGTATGTCGGTGTTGGCGCTTCACGCGTAAGGGACCTTTTTGATCAGGCTAAAAAAAATGCACCTTCGATTATATTTATTGATGAAATTGATGCTGTTGGCCGGCACAGGGGTGCAGGCATGGGCGGAGGACATGATGAGCGTGAACAAACGCTGAATCAGCTGCTTGTCGAAATGGATGGTTTCGGCGTTAACGAAGGTGTAATTATTATCGCTGCGACAAACAGACCCGACATTTTGGACCCTGCTCTTTTGAGACCCGGCCGCTTTGACAGACAGGTGGCAGTCGGTTATCCCGATATTCGCGGACGCGAAGAAATATTAAAAGTCCACGCAAAAGGGAAACCTCTGGCTCCCGATGTTGATTTAACGATTATAGCCAGATCAACAGTTTCTTTCACCGGAGCTGATCTTGAGAACTTATTGAATGAAGCGGCACTTCTTTCAGCAAGGAGAAACAAGAAAGCAATAACCATGGAAGAAATACAGGAAGCAACCATCAAGGTTCTTGTAGGCGGTGAGAAAAGATCACATAAGATGAGTGATAAAGAAAAGAAATTGACAGCTTATCACGAAGCAGGTCACGCTGTTGTTACTTATTATTTGGAAGGTCAGGACCCTGTTCACCAGGTATCGATTATTCCGCGCGGACTTGCGGGCGGCTATACACTTCATATGCCGACAGAGGATAAAAGTTATGCTTCAAAGCGGGATATGCTTAATGATCTCGTTGTGCTTCTTGGTGGCAGAGTTGCGGAATCAATTGCAATCGGCGATATTTCTACCGGCGCATCAAATGATATCGAACGGGCAACAAAACTGGCAAGAGATATGGTTACAAGATACGGAATGAGCGAAACACTCGGCCCTGTGTCATTTGCTTCCGGAAACGATGAAATATTTCTTGGCAGGGACTACACACATATGCGCAACTACTCGGAAAACATTGCTTGCGCTATTGACAAGGAGGTCAATGATTTCATTACAAACGCATATGACAGAACACATGAAATTCTTTCCGGTCACAGGGAAAAGCTCGATAAGATCGCGCAGTTTTTGCTGGATGAAGAAAAAATTGAAGCGGAAAAATTCCTTGAACTGATGAGTGATTAAAAAAACAGTAAGTGAAACGATAAGATTCGACTGAAGCATAAAATGCAATAATCATATTGTGAAATCCCCGGTTGGAAAACCGGGGATTCCTTCGTTGATATCGGCGTCTAAATCGCCCCAACATACCAAATTTGCCCGCATTTCTTGACATAACACCATATATAGTGTAATATTTATTAAATTGATTATCGGTTATTATAGGAGGAACATTGCTGAATGCCCAATAAAAATCATTATGGAAACGAAAGCATAACGCAGTTAAAGGGTGCTGACAGAGTAAGAAAACGCCCGGGTGTTCTCTTCGGGTCAGACGGATTAGAGGGCTGCGAGCACTCAATATTTGAGATTGTTTCCAACTCTATTGACGAAGCGCGTGATGGGTACGGCAAAAAAATTGTTGTTACCTATTTTAACGATTGTTCTGTTGAGATTCAGGACTTTGGAAGAGGGATTCCGCTTGATTACAATGAAAAAGAAAAAATGTATAATTGGGAACTACTTTTTTGCGAATTGTATGCCGGCGGTAAGTACAAAACTATCGAGGACGGCAGTTATGAATACTCCCTTGGACTCAACGGCCTTGGTTTATGCGCGACACAGTATTCTTCCGAGTACATGGAAGCGGAAATTCACCGCGGCGGATTTAAATATTTTCTCACTTTTAAAAAAGGTAAATCTGCCGGCGAAATGATTAAAGAGGCTTATGCCAAAAATGATACAGGTACAAGAATTAAATGGCGGCCTGATCTGGATGTGTTCACCGAGATTTGTGTGCCTGTTGAATATTTTCAGGATATGCTCAGGCGCCAGTCCATTGTCAATGCAGGCATCAGATTTATCCTGAAATATCAGAACGCGAATAGTTTTGACACCTATGAGTATTTCTATGAAAATGGTATTGCCGACTATTTAAAAGATGTGGCCGGAGAAGAGCGCCTATCTGATATATTATCCTGGCAAACCGAAAAAGTTGGACGCGATCGCCAAGACCAGAAAGATTATAAGGTTAAAATCAATGTTGCCCTTGCTTTTTCCAATAAAGCTAAACTCAAAGAGTATTATCACAATTCCAGTTGGTTAGAAAACGGCGGAGCGCCTGATAAAGCGGCAAGAAGTGCATTCGTGTCACAAATAGATTCCTATCTAAAACAGAGCGGCAAATATATCAAAAGCGACAGTAAAATAGCTTTTCAGGACATTGAAGAGTGTTTGGTGCTCATCATTTCATCCTCTTCAACACAAACATCATATGAAAACCAAACTAAAAAGTCCATAACAAACAGATTTATTCAGGAAGCGATTACGGAATTTTTGCGTCATCAGCTTGAAGTCTATTTTATTGAAAATAAAAATGAAGCTGAAAAAATCTGCGATCAAGTTCTTATCAATATGAGAAGCAGGATCAGAGCAGAAGCAACAAGGCAGAATTTAAAGAAAACACTGCAGAGTTCAAACGATCTAAACAACAGAGTTCAAAAATTTGTTGATTGCAGAAGCAGAGATATAAGCGTGAGAGAACTGTTTATTGTGGAGGGCGACTCTGCTCTCGGCGCCTGTAAACAGGCTCGCAACTCAGACTTTCAAGCAATCATACCTGTTAGAGGGAAAATTCTTAATTGCCTTAAATCAGAGTATGACAGGATTTTTAAAAACGAGATTATTACTGATCTAATTAAAGTGCTTGGCTGTGGAGTTGAAGTCAACTCAAAATCAAATAAAGAGCTTTCCTCTTTCAACCTTGATCAGTTGCGATGGAGTAAAGTAATTATTTGTACTGATGCCGATGTCGACGGCTATCAAATCCGAGCGCTTATACTTACAATGATATATCGACTTATGCCAACGCTCATTGAACAAGGCAAAGTATTCATTGCTGAGTCACCTTTATATGAAATCAGTTCAAAAGGCGAAACATGGTTTTCGTATACAGAAAAAGAAAAAATTAATGTTCTTGAGTCTATTGGGAACGACAAGTACACAATCCAGCGCTCAAAAGGCCTTGGTGAGAATGAGGCGGAGATGTTGTCGTATACCACAATGAACCCGACAACAAGACGCCTTATAAAAATTGAACCGGATGTAGCTGAGGCAACAGATGCTATGTTTGAATTGCTTTTAGGCGATAATCTGTCAGGCCGTAAACAACTAATCGCAACAACAGGACATTTATATATTGATTTAGCCGATGTATCTTAGTTTAACGGGAGATTAAAATGGCCAATAAAAAGAAAAGTATAAGCATAGATAATAATCATGAAAAATTAGATCCGCACACACATATATTGGGTGCCGGTGAGGTTGTCAGTCAATTAATCACTCAAACACTTGAAACAAACTATATGCCATACGCAATGAGCGTAATTATGTCAAGGGCTATCCCGGAAATCGACGGGTTTAAACCTTCACACAGAAAAATATTGTACACCATGTTTAAAATGGGTCTTTTAACCGGCAACCGCTCAAAATCAGCTAACATTGTCGGCAGAACAATGCAACTCAATCCGCATGGTGACGCAGCTATTTATGAAACAATGGTGCGGCTTTCAAGGGGATACGAAGCCCTTTTACACCCGTATGTAGACTCCAAAGGAAATTTCGGTAAAGCATATTCAAGGGATATGCTTTGGGCGGCGGCAAGATACACGGAGGCTAAGCTGGATGCAATTTGTGCTGAGCTTTTCAGAGATATTGACAGGGAAACAGTTGATTTTGTAGATAACTATGACAGTACAATGAGAGAACCGACACTTTTACCGGTATCTTTTCCATCCGTGCTGATTAATGCGAATACAGGCATAGCTGTCGGAATGGCAAGTTCAATATGTTCTTTTAACTTAACGGAGATATGCGAAACGACAATAAGACTAATGGAAAACCCGCAACACAATATTGCAGATACGCTTAAAGCTCCCGATTTTATCTGCGGCGGCCAAATTCTATACGAAAGAAACGCTATTGAAGAGATATACACAACAGGCAGAGGCGGAATAAAAGTTAGAGCGAAGTACTGTTTTGATGTAAAAAGTAACTGTGTAGACATCACACAAATCCCTCCAACAACTACAGTAGAAGCAATTGTTGATAAAATTATTGAAAGAGTGAAATCGGGGACTGTCAGAGAAATCAATGATGTCCGCGATGAAACAGATAAAAGCGGTCTAAAAATTACGATAGATTTAAAAAGAGGCGTGGATCCTGATAAGCTGATGCAAAAGCTATTCAGACAAACCACATTGGAAGACACTTTTTCATGCAACTTTAATGTGCTGATTAACGGTTATCCAAAGGTTTTAGGTGTTGGCCAACTCCTTCAAGAATGGCTTGTATTTCGTACAGAATGCGTCAGAAGAAGGGTGAGTTACGATTTAAAAAGAGCGCAAGAAAGGCTTCATCTTTTGCGTGGATTATCTAAAATCTTGCTCGATATAGATAAAGCAATCAAGATAGTTAGGAATACCGATGAAGAAAGTGAAGTTGTTCCGAACCTAATGATAGGCTTTATGATAGATGAGATTCAAGCAGAATTTGTTGCTGAGATTAAGCTCAGGCATCTAAACCGCGAGTATATTTTAAAAAGAATTCAGGATATCGAAAAGCTGGAAAAAGATATAATTGAAATGGAGAGTATCCTGGCAAACAAGAGTAAAGTTAAAAAAATAATTATTCACGAATTAAACCTTGTCATTCAGAAATATGGTAAACCTCGATGCAGCGAGATCATATATGTATCTGATAACGCTGAAGATGAATCTCCTGAAGAAATACCGGACTATCCTGTATACTACTTCTTTTCACAAGAAGGCTATTTTAAAAAGGTAACCGCGCTGTCTTTACGCATGAGCGGAGAGCACAAACTGAAGGAAGGGGACAGTTTGCTGATTTCAATGGAATCGACAAACAATAAAGATCTTTTATTCTTTACCAACAAACAACAGGTATACAAAGCAAAAGCTGCCGACTTTGAAGAAACTAAAATCAGTGTCCTCGGTGACTATATTCCCTCAAAACTGGACATGGAGCCAACCGAAACTGCACTGTATATGGCAGTTACATCCGATTATTCGGGTTATATGCTGTTCTTTTTTGAAAACGGAAAAATCGCAAAAGTGGACATGAGCGTCTATCAAACAAAAACAAACCGTAAAAAGCTTATAAATGCATATTCGTCAAAATCAAAAATAGCCGCAATAAAGCAAATAACTAAAGATTGCGATCTGGTTGTCACCTCTTCATCGGGTAAAGTATTGCTGTTTAATACTGGAGCAATAACACCTAAAACTACGAAGGACACAGCTGGTGTTTCGTTGCTGACGGTAAAAAAGGGGCAGCGTCTCACAAGTGTAAGGGAGTATAAACAAGGCGAATTTGTCAAGCCGCATCGTTATAAAACCAAAAACCTGCCGTCGGTCGGTGCATTGCTGAGTGCCGAAGATGTAGCTGAACAATTAGAAATAACCAACGAATAATAGCGGGCGTGAAACAAAGAATACAGCAAATCGGCTCTTATACATTCTAAATTGCTAAATATTAAATATCAGTAAAATATTGCTTGCATTCTAAGCTAAAATATGCTAACATTCATGGGTAATAAATTTGGAGGTCTTTTTCATGGAACTGCACGAAATAATTCTTGGCGTTCTCCTCATCATCTCATCAATATTGATAATTATTGTTGTTCTTTTGCAGGAAAGTAAAACTGCGGGACTCTCTGGTGCGATAGCCGGCGGTGCTGAAACCTTTTTTGGCAAAAACAAAGGGCGTACAATCGAACAAAAATTAGTAAAGTGGACCAAATACATAGCAATATTCTTCTTCGCGATATCTCTTTCGACTACACTTTTATTGCTCTTTTTTTAGTGACCTGAAGATTGAAAGTCCTGCTTCGGCGGGACTTTTTATTTTTTGATAAGACCAACAACAATTAATCAAATAGATGCATTGTTGACTATTGGCCTGTATAACTTTGAAGTTAAGATTGACGCTTAAATGTTAGTGCAGTATAATATTATCAGGTCGAAACCGAATAATTAGCAGGAGGCAAATTCATGATTAAAAAACAAGCGCTTATTGTTTATGGCGGGTGGGACGGACACGAACCGGAACTCGTTGCTCAACGGTTTAAAGCTATTCTTGAGAAAGAAGGGCTGCAAACAACACTATCAAATACACTTGAATCATACGCAGACCTAGAATTCCTGAAGAGTTTGCATCTGATTGTCCCTATTTGGACAGGTGGAAAGCTAGACGGAACACTTTGCGGCAACATCAGCAAAGCTGTAGCATCGGGAGTCGGTATGGCTGGCAATCACGGTGGAATGTGCGACTCTTTCAGAGAAAACACAGAATGGCAGTTTATCACTGGAGGCAACTGGATATCACACCCCGGTGGAATGATTGACTATACGGTGAATATTGTTAAAAATTCTTCAAGTCCGATTATTGAAGGTATTGATGATTTCAGCGTTTTCAGCGAACAATACTATCTGCATGTTGATCCTGCCGTTGATGTTTTAGCAACAACAAGATTTCCGCTGCAGACCTACTATCATTGTTCAAACAAACCTGTGGATATGCCTGTTGTATGGACAAAAAAATGGGGACATGGCCGGGTATTCTATAACTCTTTAGGACATACCGATATTGTTTTTGAAGACGCACCGGCTTCACAGGAACTTATGCGCAGAGGAATGCTTTGGGCAATTGAAGGTAAAGATATCGCGATTAGCAGAGGGCTGGATGCATCCATATTTGAGAGCAATGCAAAAATGTATTAAATAAAATTGAGTCTAAAAAGGAGAACAAAAATGGAAAAAGTTGTTGTCGGAATTGTTGGTAATGGAAATATAAGCCCAATTTATCTCAAGAATTTGACCACAGTTTTTAATAGCATTGTAAGCGTAAAAGGTGTTTGCGATTTAATTCCGGAACGCTCCGAAAAAGCTTCAAAGAATTGGAATATACCTGTCATATATAATTCCATGTTTGATATGTTTAACGATGAAGATATTGAAATTGTTTTAAACCTGACAACACCTAAACAGCATCATGGCGTTGCGATTGAGGCGTTAAAACACAATAAGAACACGCACAGCGAAAAACCGATGTCGGTGTGTTTGGCAGATGCAAAAGAGCTCTTTGACACAGGAAAAGAAAAAGGTCTGCTCGTGGGTGTGGCACCGGATACATTTATGGGCGCGGGCATTCAAACCTGCCGTAAATTGCTCGATGATGGCTATATCGGGCAACCGATAGGGGCTGCAGCATACATGACCGGCCATGGTCATGAAACATGGCATCCCGATCCGGAGTTTTACTACGAACAAGGCGGCGGCCCTATGCTCGATATGGGGCCCTATTATGTCACAGCTCTGGTTAACTTACTTGGTCCGGTTAAAAGACTGACAGGGACATCGCATCGAATGTTTCAAACCAGAACAATAACAAGCGAACCAAAATATGGTAAAGTGATTCCGGTTGAAGTCGACACACATGTCAACGGAATTATGGAGTTCGAAAATGGCGCAGTGGGCTCTATTATTATGTCATTTGATACTTGGAAGAGTGAACACCCAAATATAGAAATATTTGGCACCGAAGGAACTATGCAGGTTCCGGACCCAAACGGTTTCGGCGGACCGGTTCGTGTTCAGCGAAAAGACGGAGAATTTTTTGAAATGCCGTTAACACATCAGTATAAAGATAATTGCCGCGGTGTCGCTGTTGCTGATATGGCGATGGCGTTGAGAAACGGTAGGAAACACAGGGCGAACAGCGATTTAGGTTATCATGTGCTGGATATTATGCTCGGTTTTGGAAAGAGTTCAATGAGCGGTGAACACTATACACTCCAGTCAACTTGTGAAAGACCGCAGCCGATGCCAATGAATGTTATTATCGGCGAATTAGATTAATATTTTAGCGCTATAATCACAAACCGGGCATGCACACGGCATGCCCGGTTTGTTTGAAGTTGTATCATTGCAATATTT
>CAZTCR010000039.1:0-28843 GCA_964612185.1 uncultured Eubacteriales bacterium | reverse complement strand
AGCTAAAGCTCTCTTACTCCCCCGGCATAGCCGGGGGTTTATTGGTTGTTACCAATAAAAAAGCGGCTTCCGCTTTCGCTTCCACCGCTTTAATAATTTACATCTGTTTATACAGAAAGGTTTTATCCCTTAAACTTCATCCGCCGGCTTGTACATTTCCTTAAGCCTGACGAGCTTGTCGTATTTGGCCTTTGCGTCGTCTTCGGAACGGCTCAGTAGCGCTTCCGCGCCTGCCGGCAGCGCGCTGAACAGCGAGCTGTAACGCACCTCGTTCATGATGAAGTCGCGGTAGCTTTCCGAAGGCGCCTTGCTGTCGAGGCTGAACGGGTTTTTGCCTTGTTCAATGAGTCTCGGGTCATAGCGGTAGTTGTGCCAGTAGCCTGCGGCAACGGCCGCTTTTTCTTCCGTCATGCTGATGCCCATGCCGCCCTTGATGCCATGATTGATACAGGGTGCGTAAGCGATGATAATGGAGGGGCCGTCATAGCTTTCCGCTTCCTTAAAGGCTTTGATGCACTGGTTGTAGTCCGCGCCCATGGCCACCTGTGCCACATAAACATAACCGTAGCTCATGGCGATTTGCGCCAAATCCTTTTTCTTCACCGTCTTGCCCGCGGCCGCGAACTTCGCGATGGCGCCTGTGGGGGTTGACTTGGATGCCTGGCCGCCGGTGTTGGAATACACTTCCGTGTCAAACACAAGCAGGTTGATGTTTTCGTTCTGCGCGATGACATGGTCCAACCCGCCGAAGCCGATATCGTAAGCCCAGCCGTCGCCGCCGAATACCCAGATGGATTTTTTCGCAAGGTAGTCGCTGTCGTTGAGTATTGCCGCCACCGCTTCATTGCAGCAGTCTTTTTTGAATTTTGCCGCTTTGACAGCTTTGAGCAATGTATCCGACGCGGCGCCGTTGAGGTCGCCGTTTTCTTTGGTTTCCAGCCAGGCGTTCGCGGCGTCGATAACCGCTTTGTCCGTACAGCCGTCGCAGTCCGCCAGCGCGGCAACGCTCACAGCCAGGCGGCCGCGGATTTGGTCATTCGCGAGCATCATGCCGTAGCCGTACTCGGCGTTGTCCTCAAACAGGGAGTTTGCCCACGCGGGACCCTTGCCCTGCTTGTTAACGGTATACGGTGTGCTCGGCGCGGAGCCGCCCCAGATGGAGGAACAGCCCGTCGCGTTGGCAATATACATTCTTTCGCCGAAGAGCTGGGTAACGAGCTTGGCATACGGTGTTTCGCCGCAGCCCGCGCACGCGCCAGAGAACTCAAGCAGCGGGGTTTTGAACTGGCTGCCCTTAACAGAGGAATCCGGGAATTTAACGCCGACTTCCGGTTTTTCCGGCAGAGAGAGCGCGTAATTAAAGTTCAGCTGCTCGGGCAGCTGGGTTGCCAGGGGATTCATCACAAGCGCTTTATTACCCTTCATACCGGGGCAGACATTCGCGCAGGAACCGCAGCCGTAGCAGTCCAGCGAAGAGATGGCGATGGAGAACTGCATACCGGGTACGCCGTTCATGGGTTTGAGTTTCATGCCTTCCGGCGCCTTTGCCGCTTCCTCGTCCGTGAGTGCGAAGGGGCGGATAACCGCGTGCGGGCAAACATAAGAGCAGTAGTTGCACTGGATGCAGTTTTCCGGCGTCCAGGTGGGGACATCCACAGCGATGCCGCGCTTTTCAAACGCGGCGGAGCCCTGCGGGAAAGTGCCGTCGGCAACATGCGCAAAGGTCGACACCGGGAGCTTGTCGCCAAGCTGTGCGTTGACAGGGTGCAGCACATCCGTGACGAACTTTTTCAAATCGGCGCGGTCGGTTTCCACTGTTGTTTCGGTGACAACATCCTTGGCTTTCGCCCAGGCAGCGGGCACTTCCACTTTCACGGTACCGGTAAAGCCGCGGTCAATGGCCGCGTGGTTCATCGCAACGATTTTTTCGCCTTTCTTGGAAAACGACTTTGTCGCGGCGTCCTTCATCAGTTTGATAATCTTGTCGCCCTTGATGATGCCGGTCAGGTTGAAGAAAGCAGCCTGCAAAATCGTATTGACACGGCCGCCGAGGCCGAGTTCCACGGCAATGTGCGTGGCGTCAATGGTATAAAGACTGATTTTATTTTTCGCGATATACCGTTTCATCGACCCGGGCAGATTGGCGTCGAGTTCTTCGGCATTCCAGGAGCAGTTGAGCAGGAAAACGCCGCCTTCTTTGAGGTCTTCGACCATCTTGTATTTGTCCACATAAGACGGGTTGTGGCAGGCGACAAAGTCCGCCTTGTGTATATAGTAAGTTGATTTGATCGGTTTTTTGCCGAAACGGAGATGCGAGATGGTAATGCCGCCGGATTTTTTGGAGTCATAGGCAAAGTAGCCCTGCGCGTACATATCGGTATTGTCGCCGATAATCTTGATGGAATTTTGATTCGCGCCAACCGTACCGTCCGCGCCGAGACCCCAGAATTTGCAGGAGAAGGTGCCTTTCGGCGTGGTATCCGGGTTTTCTTTGTTTTTGAGTGAAAGGTTGGTCACATCGTCGTCAATGGCGATGGTGAAACGCTTTTTCGGTTTTGCCGCTTCCATGTTGCGGTAAACCGCGATAATGCTGCTTGGATTTGTGTCTTTGGAACCCAAACCGTAACGGCCGCCGTATACGGGCACTTTTTCGAACTTCGTGTCCTTGAGCGACGCGACGATATCCAGCCAAAGGGGCTCGCCCAGGGAACCGGGTTCTTTTGTGCGGTCAAGTACGGAAATGCTCTTAACCGTCGCCGGCATGGCTGCAAGCAGATGCTTGGCGGAAAACGGCCGGAAAAGACGGACTTTAATCAAGCCGACTTTTTCACCGTTGGCGTTGAGGTAATCGATGGTTTCTTCAATCGTGTCGCACACGGAACCCATGGCAATAATAACTTTTTCCGCGTCGCGCGCGCCGTAGTAATTGAAGAGCTTATATTTTGTGCCGATTCTGCGGTTGACCTCGTTCATGTAATCCTCGGTCACCTTGACAACCTCTTCGTAATAGGGGTTGCAAGCTTCGCGCGCCTGGAAGAAGATGTCCGGGTTTTGCGCGGAGCCGCGCAGGACGGGGTGTTCCGGGTTGAGCGAACGGCGGCGGAAAGCGTTAATGGCATCCATGTCCACCATTTCGGCCAGTTCTTTGTAATCCCAAACATTGATTTTTTGAATTTCGTGCGAGGTTCTGAAACCGTCAAAGAAATGCACAAACGGCACACGGCTCTTGATGGTGGAAAGATGCGCAACGGCACCCAAGTCCATCACTTCCTGCACATTGGTTGAACAGAGCATCGCGTAGCCGGTTTGACGGCACGCGTAAATATCCGAATGGTCCCCGAAGATGTTCAGTGCGTGGGTTGCGACACAGCGTGCCGATACATCGATGACATTCGGCAGCAGCTCGCCCGCTATTTTGTACATGTTCGGAATCATTAACAGCAGACCTTGTGACGCGGTGTAGGTGGTGGTGAGCGCGCCGGCGGCCAGGGAACCGTGAACGGCGCCTGCGGCACCGGCTTCGGACTGCATTTCCGCGACTTTTACCGTTTGCCCGAAAATGTTTTTAACGCCCGCGGCGGCCATCGCGTCGGTTTCTTCCGCCATATCGGACGACGGGGTGATCGGGTAGATCGCGGCAACCTCTGTAAACGCGTAAGATACATACGCGGCGGCGGCGTTGCCTTTCATGGTTTTCGATTTTCTTGCCATTGAACTTTTCCTCCTTGATTGTGTATATAAACTATGTTAACATACCACCGAATATTTTAACATTTATACTCGCGCTTGTAAACCTTATTGTCGTTAAATAATGGGCAAAGATACGGTTGCGGCGGCGCGATATTTTGTTAACATTGCGATAACCGGCGCATGCCGTGCCGATTTCGCCCGTTTGCAGCTGTTTTTGCCCGTTATGGCAATATGACGGCGCGACGGGACAAATTGCCGCCGTTTCAGCTGTTCGGACCATACCGCACCGCTTGTGCGGAGTGTTTTCGGTATTTGACAGGCGAGGGAATTGACTGTATAATGATTAATAATAAAATTTGAAGGGAGAAAATCCTCTTATGGACGACCCCGGCCCTGCTACGGGACCTATACTTCAGCTTCTGCTGCTTTTTCTGCTCATTTTGATGAATGCTTTTTTTGCCATGAGCGAAATTGCCATCATCACCCTCAACAACAATAAAATTTCGAGGATGGCGGACGAGGGCAACAAAAAGGCCAAGCAAGTCATTAAACTCACCGCGAATTCAAGCCACTTTCTTTCCACCATACAAATCGGCATCACACTCGCCGGATTTTTGACCTCCGCTTCCGCCTCACGGGCGTTTGTGGATGAGCTGTCCGGGCTGATCGGCATAATTCCGTATGTTGACAAAATCGGCCAAGGGGTCATCAGCGGCTTTTCGATCGTTATCATCACTGTCATCATGTCTTATTTTTCGCTTGTTTTGGGTGAACTGGTTCCCAAGCGCATTGCCATGCAGGTGCCGGAAAAAGTTTCGTTCAAAGTAATCGGAATTTTGCTTTTTATAGCGGCCGCAACCAAACCGTTTGTCAGAATTCTTTCGTTTTCGACCAACCTGATTGTCCGCATCCTTGGGTTTAACCCCAATGCCAGCCAGAAGTCGGTGACGGAGGAAGAAATCCGCATGCTCGTGGATGTCGGGGGCGAACGCGGTGTGATCGAAGAAGTTCAGAAAGAAATGATCAACAACATTTTTGAATTTGACGATATCGATGTCGGCGATATCATGACGCACCGCACCAATATTTACGCGGTCGAAGCCGACGACACGCTCGAGGATGTTGTGAAGATTGCCATTGAAGAAGGTTATTCCCGTATCCCGGTTTATGAAGAAGATCCGGACAACATCATCGGTATTGTTTATATAAAGGATTTGCTCAAGTACATCGGCAACAAACTCCCGACCGGCCATACGATTAAAAGCATTTTGCGTAAAGCTTATTATATACCCGAAACAAAACGCTGCGGCGAACTGTTTAAAGAAATGACCGCCAGCCATGTACAAATGGCGATAGTCGTGGATGAATACGGCGGTACGGCAGGGCTTGTGACACTTGAAGACCTGCTCGAGGCCATCGTCGGCAATATCCAGGACGAATACGATAACGAAACCGAGGAAATCTCCAAGATCGACGAATCCACCTTTACCATCGACGGCATAACGGCAATTGACGAGGTGGAAGACCTTGTCGGTACGGCTATACCGGAGGGTGATTATGACACGCTGGCCGGTTTTGTCATCAGCCTGCTGGGCTTTTTGCCGCAGGACGGCGAAATGAATGTGGTGGAATACCAAAACCTGCGCTTCACCGTGATGAATGTGGAAGACAGACGCATTGACAAAGTGAAGGTCGAAATTCTGCCGGAGAGTGAACCCGAAACCAAAAAAGACAACCGCGACGACTGACCGCTGTGAATCAAAAAAGCCGGACACGCCGCGCAAAGAGGTAACCGAAAGATGGAAAAACTCAACATCATCCCATATCCGAATTATGTCAAGTTCCTCGGCGGCAGCATCCCGGCGGAGGAACTTGATACTGCCGCTTCCACCATCGCCCTGACCGGAGATATCAGCCATCCGGAAGGGTATGAACTGCGTATTGCCAACGGACGGGTAAAAATAGCAGCCGGCGGCAAAGCAGGCGCTTTTTACGCCAAGCAGACATTGCGGCAGCTCGCGGCGGCCAACCCGGACGCACTGCCCTGTGTGGAAATACGCGACGAACCGGTCTTTTCATACAGAGGTTTTATGCTCGACTCGGTGCGCCACATGACAGCGCTTGATGATGTTAAAAAACTCATAGACGCCGCGGCGATGCTGAAATTGAATGTGATGCACTGGCACCTGACAGACGACCAGGGCTGGCGCATTGAAATCGGCAGCCACCCCGCGTTAAACGAAACCGGCTCCCGGCGTGCCGGCTCCGACTTCGGCAGGGTGCACACCGCGCAGGAATACGGCGGATACTACACAAAGCGTGAACTGCGTGAAATCGTTGATTACTGCGCCAAGAGGTTCATCGAAGTCATACCGGAAATTGATATGCCCGGGCACATGATCGCCGCCATCGCCTCCTACCCGGATATTTCCTGCCGCGGTGAGCAAATTCCGGTTGAGACAAGGCAGGGCATCTTCCCGGATATCCTTTGCGCGGGCAGTGAAAAAACTTACGAAATCATTTTTGATGTGCTCGGGGAAGTCATGGATATCTTCCCTTCCGAAACCATTCATATCGGCGGGGACGAAGCCCCCAAAAAGCGCTGGGAGGAATGCCCGCGCTGCCAAAAACTGAAAGCGGAACTCGGTTTGAGCGACGAAGAGGAACTGCAAGGCTGGTTTATGAACCGCATCGCCGAATTCCTGCGCGCGAACGGACGCCGGGCCGTCACATGGAACGAAAGCCTCAAAAGCGGACTGCTCGCGGAGGATGTTATGGTGCAGATGTGGATGGACCGCAAAAAACGCAGCGTCAACTTCGCCAACCGGGGCGGCAAAATTATTGTTTCTCCGTTCCATCACTATTACACCGACTACCCGTACGGGATGACCCCGTTGAACAAAACCTATCGCTTCGACCCTTTGCTCAAAGGCCTTACACAGGAAGGCGCACGCAATGTAACCGGGGTAGAAGCGCCGGTTTGGACCGAACATATCCGGGATTTTGAACGGCTGTGCTATATGGCTTACCCGCGTTTTGCCGCCGTTGCCGAAACGGGCTGGACCATGCCGCAAAACAAGGACATGCAGGACTTCAACCGCCGCATGACCGTTTTCGCTGTGCAGCTTGAAGCCATCGGCATCCAACCGGCCCCCGCATCCGATTGGAACCCGAATCCCCTGCGCCGCATCTTGGAAACGGTCAAGTTTTTCAGCGGCATTATCACCAAAGATATGATAAAGGGCTACGATTAAACCGCGCCGGTTTGAAGCGCGCGTCAGCCCGATATCACGGAAGGAATGTTCAGCATCATGCAATATGAGACTTTGTCCCCGAAAGCACTCAAGCTCATGCGGATAACCTCTGCAATCGGGCTTTTTTTTCTGTTAGTCCCGGCTGCTTTTTCGGCCGGTGCGCTGTTTTTTATGGGCAGCGCGGCTGGCGGCGCCGCCGTTTTAACCGGCGCGCTTGTTTTTTGCATCATTTATTTTTTTGTCGTACCGCCGGTTCGATTCAAGCGGTATAAATACCTGATTGCCGAAGACAGGATTGAGATTGTCGAAGGTATTCTGTTTGTTACAAGAACCATCGTGCCCATTGACCGGATTCATCAAATCGACATCAAACGCGGTCCGCTTGATACGGCGGTCGGCGTGGCAAAAGTCATTGTCACCACTGCCGGCTCCGCTGCGGTCTTCCGCTTTTTGGAACCGGAAAGGGCTGAAGCGGTCGCGCTTTACCTCAATGAATCCATAAGCCGTAAACTAAAAGCAAAAGGGGCCGGTACCGATGTTTGACAAACCGACCCGCAACCACATCACCATCATCTTCGAACGGCTGGGCTTCGTGTTTTTCACGCTGCTGCTCTTCGGCCTCAACAGCCTGCAAAACTCAGTCAACGAAATATTCAACCCCGATTTCTGGCGCAGCCTGACCGCGGAGGCAACAGACCTGAACAATGTTGCCGTTGTGTTCGGCGGTATTGCGTTTTTGGTCTTTGTACTTGTTGTGCTGTTGGTTTCCCTGCGTTACTGGCAGAAAACTTTTTTCTACATTGACGGGCAAAACTTCATTTTTGAACGCAAAACGCTGTTTAAAAAGTATTCCAAACTCCCCATTGCCAACATTTCCACCGTGAATGTACAAAGGAGTATTTTTGAACGGCTTGTGGGCACCGGTAAAGTGAAGCTTGATTTAAACTCTTCCCACACCGCGAACCGCACAGACTTCGCGTTTGTGCTGCCCGTCGCGCTCGCCGAAGAGCTGCGCAACACGCTCGCGAACATAAAAGCCGGCACACAGGGGGACGGTTCTCTTGTGCCGGACATCACGGGAGAACCGTCCCCCTGTGTTGCCCGGCGGGAAATTATCTCGTTTTCTGCCGCAGAGGTGTTGCGCCACAAAGTTCTGTCCATCCCGATTGTCCAAGGCGTTGTGGCCATTTCAGCTGTTATCGGCGCATCGGTTCCAAACGGCGAAGCCGCATGGAATATGCAAAGCTTCATCAATTTGATGCTGTTTGGCATTGCTGGCTATGCCGGCGTGATGATTTGGGGCGCGCTCAACCTGGCCGGTTACCGTGTGGAGAGCGACGATAAACACTTGTATATCAACTGCGGGCTTATTAAAAAAACGAGTTATACCTTCGCGTATGAAAAGGTCAATGCCGTATTCATCAAGCAACCCGTTCTCGCAAGGATATTCGGGTTGTATTCAATTGAGGTTGCCGTCGTCGGGCTCGGCAACGAAAAGGCGGAAACCCCGCAGCTCTGCCTGCTGGTCAACAAAGACCAAATGGAAAAAGTAATCGCGCAGTGCGCGGCGGACTTCACCTGCGGCGGTATGACCATTCCGTCACACAAGGCGGCGCTCATTCCCGCGGCGGTGCAAACGGTGTTTTTCTCCGCCCTGACGCTCTTGCTGCTGGCCACTTCTTTTCCCTACACCTGGCTGACCTTCGCCGGTGTTTTCGTCTTGTCCGCTTTGGGCGGCTGGCTCTCCTACAAAACAAAAACCATCGCTTACGACAACGATGTTTTTCATTATTCCAAAGGCATCTTCGCAAAGCAAAAAGCGATGTTCAAATACGGCGATATTCAGGATACGCGGATTAAAACCAACCTCTTGCTGCGCGGGATGAATGTGGGCAGATTGTCCTTAAATATCCTTTCCGGCGCGAAAATGAAAGCGCACACAACCGGATATTTCAAACTGCCTGACTTGGAGACGGTCAGCAGCCGTGTTGTGGAGCGCGAGGACAGCTCGACGGGGCTGCTGGGGTAATTATTTTCCGAATAGTATGTTAACCGCCCGTAAAGTAATTTGGCTTTACAGGCGGTTGTTCTTTGTGTGTCAAGGGTTCTTGGTTCTCTCTCTCATGTCGCCTGAAGTGGTGTATGAATTCCTTGTAGGGGGAGCACATTTTGCCTCCGCGGGCGATTATTAATCGCCCCTACCTTTTTGTCGTACCTATGTTAGGCGATATTGGAAAGTCGATTTGAAAAATCGCCATGGGCGCGTTGACGGAGAGGTAGAACTTCGCCGTTCTTCATCTATAGTCTAATGTCTACCATCTAAAATCTAATATTACAGCGCCGCCATCAAACAGGCCTTGATTTGCTCTTTGGACGGCACACCTTCATGCAGTTTTTTATCACCGAGCCAAAGGCATGGCACCAACCGGTAATCATAGCGATGCGCCAGCGCGGCATGCTCCCGCTCTTCGATTTTAGTGATTTTAATGTCCGCGAACGCCGGGTTTTCGGCAATCAGTTCGGTAATATAATTGTCCGCCATCCTGCAATACGGGCAACCGCTCAAATAGAAATAGGTGATGCCCTCCGGCGGCACCTCCGGCTCCGGTTTGCTCTTGCTAAAAAACATGGTGTCACGCTCCTTTTCTTATAATGCGTCAGTGTTCACTATGCGACAAAGTTGCTGAATGTTAAAACGCGTAAAAGATTTATCACCAGCGCAAACAACCCTTTCAGCCAACCGGTCACAAACTGCAAGCCGGTTACCGGAACCTCTGCCCCGCCTGCGCTGCCCGAAACGCCATATGCCTCCAGCGTTTCGTTTAAGTCACCGGGGCTGTAAGCGTCCACCGTTATGCCTTCCACCAGCGGTTTGACCACAACGGACAAGATGTTTGACGCAGCCGTTTTCGCGAACAACGGTTTGGCTGCGGCTGACAACGCGGCATCTTTCAAGATGGGTGCGGTACCCGGCAACCCGAGCGCATCGTAAAGTTCCGCCGCCGCTGCATTGGGAATTTGCACAAACGAATACGCCAGAGCAGCCTTCAACCCTTGGAGCAGCAGCTGCACCTCCGGCGCGTCGATTGGCGTGTTCTCGTCCCCGCTGAACATGCGTGAAACAATCACCGCCACCAAATCCGAAAACCTTGTGTAACCGCTTGGCGGCATTGTCACGCCCGCGACCAGGGCAATTTCCGCCAAGCTGTCTATCGCGGATGTTCCGGCTGTATCATACAGCGGCAGGCTGAGCGCCTGCCCGAAAACCGTCATCAACAGCCCGAGCGCGTCGTAGGCGGCGGTGTCCTTTTCAATATTCAACCAGCCGGCCACCTTCCTGGGGGTACCGATATATTCGTTGATATAGCGTTGCATACCCGCATTAAAATAGCCGCGGCTATAGGCGGGAAAATCAGCCGCGATCAGGTCAAGCTGCGCTTGGTTATACCCCGGCGCTAAGTCGGCCGGGTTGATTTTGCCGATATATTTGCTTTCCACCGTCACGGCCGAATCCGAAAAGCCGACACAGCGGTAAGTATTCGGGTAATTGGTCAGGCAGTTTGTCTCGATATCATAAATCCTATTGCCGTTGGCGGTCACAGCCGAAGAAATGTCGTTGGCATGTTTGTGGCCGGTAAAGACAACTTTAATTCCCCAGTCCGCAAACCGGACAGACAAATTCCGGTAATCCTTCACCGTGTCGCCGACGAGTCCCTGTATGCCGAAATGCTCCAGCAAGCTGTGGTGCATCATACCTATGAGTTTTATGCCGTCCGCCTTTGCCGCGGCAACCTGGTTTTCAATCCAACCGAGCCGTTGAGCGCCGATTTGCCCATTGTCATCACCGTACACACAGGAATCGACGGCGATTAAACGGTATCCGCCGCCGAGTTCCGCCGTATAGGAGGCGGAGGTGTCATCGCAGTCAATCGCTTGATTATACCCGAAATCGGCATAAATGGATTTGAAGGCCGCCAAATCGATGGTGTTGCCGTCCGCTACGCCCTCGATATCATGATTGCCGTTAATGATGAAAATACTTTTATCTGTTTTCGATTCAAACTGCTTAAACTTGTCCGCGAGCGCGAGGTGCTCACTCAACCTGCCGGCTTCCGTGATGTCGCCGGGAATTAAAAGCGCGGTTGAAGACGAAGCCGCGAATTGCGCGAGCAGTTCGTTGAGTATCGCATCTGATTCGTAGGTCAGCTGCCCCTGAATATTGGTATGCCAATACAGCGGGTCGCCGGGCAGACCGGTTTGCTCGCCAATGGGGCCCAGCATACTCAACGGTCTGTAGTGGGTATCCGCCGCGACAAACACAGACAATGGTGCCTGCGCGCCGGCACTCAGCTGCCCGGCAAACGGGAGCAGAATCAGCAGACTCATCAGAACGCAAAGCGAGTTTTTCAGTTTTCTTTTCAACAAAATCATTCCTTTTTTACTGAATATGCGGGTACTCCCCCGTCGATTACGGTCGACATCCCCAAAAATATTCCTCCTGTCGACTGCGGTCGACATCCCCAAGAACACTCCTCCTGTCGACTGCGGTCGACATCCCCAAGAACACTCCTCCTGTCGACTGCGGTCGACATCCCCCTCAAGAGGGAGACAAAAAACAGACGAAAATTGTCAGGCCAAACCCCTGCCTCCCTCCGGAGGGAGGTGGCAAGCTCGGCTTGACGGAAGGAGTTCCTTCTAAATTATTCCCTTCACCTGCAAATCCTTCAGCTTTTCAAGGCACAGCTGAACCCCTGCCAGCGGTGTGTGCAGCGCTTCGCTTTCATATTCCACGATATACCATTTTGTACCGCCGACTTCATCGCACAGCTTCATAAATTCGGGCAGCGGGATGTCATCTTCACCGATCATGGTGTCAAACCCGGCGGTCTTGCTGTAAGGCTTAATGTGGACGGTCTGTGCCCTACCGGGGTAACGCTTGATGAGCGCGCAGACATCCGCGCCGCCGCTCATGGCATTACCGTTGTCCAGCTGCATGACAATGTCTTTGTTCGTGTTTGAGAAGAAGACATCAAACGGCACCTGGCCGCGCTTGGTGACAAACTCGGAACTATGGTTGTGGTATCCCAAAATTATATCATGGGCGGCCAGTTTCTCTGCAAGAGCGTTGAACTTTGCCGCGGTTGCCTTCCAAGCTTTAATGGAGTAGGTACATGTAACGGGCAGCCCGGGTATAATCACAGTTGGGTTTCCGACGATCTTGTTGTACGCAATGGTGGCCTCCAACTTATCGTCCTGTACATAAGACCATGGCGTGTGCCAACCGCAGCACAGCAGACCGGTTTCCTTGAGTGCTGCCGCGACTTTCTCAGCCGAATGCACATAGTCTCCGGCAAACTCCACGGCTTCGTAACCCATTGCCTTGACTGCCTTTAATGTACCTTCAAAATCGTTGGTTAGATCATTCCTGACCGAGTATAACTCCAGGGCGAAATGCTGTTTCATGGCTTTTCCTCCTATATATTTTCTTGTGGGGATGGTTTTTCATCTGTTGCCGCGGTCCGGTATACAATTCATGCACCGACGCTATGGGGATTGCGTTCTTGCTTGCCTCTTGTTCATCAGAGCTCCGATAATCGATTCATTCTTTGATTATATCCCACCGCCGGTCTCCTTTGCGGCGTTTTTGAAAAACATAATATAGTAAACCGGCAGATAGGTGATTTTCCCGTTTTTTGTGATTTCTCGCGTATTTGAAAGTACAAAGGCTTTTTTGATATGATAGTCCTCATTTTGAACAAAGTGATTCAAAGCGCGGTGTACGGTATAATCCTTCCCGGATTTCACCTCGACCGGTACCGCTGAAAGGCTGTCATAATCGTCAATCAGGTAATCAACCTCTCCGCGGTTTCTGTTATCATAATAAAACAGTCTGAAGCCGTGGGCATACAATTCGCTTGCTACCGCGCTTTCATACAGAGAACCGAGATTAATGCTCTTTTGATCATCCAGAACCGCGCGGATATTATTCCCATATAAAATACCCGACAGCAATCCCACATCATTAAGATAAAGTTTCATCAAATTTTTCCCGCTCGATTCTATCAGGGGAAAAACCGGATTGGCGATTGCCTGAACATTTAAGGCGATACCCGCGCCGATGAGATACTCGAACTCATCCTCATAATCCGCAAAGGTTCTGCCCTTCTTATTCTCAATGTTTTGCGCGACAACACGCTTTTTCTTGTTTTCTAAATTTGATGGAATTAAGTCATAAATCCTTCTGATCTTCAGTTTTTTTTCTTCATCATACTTTGAAGCGTCGGCAGCGTAATAGGAGTGGATTTCACTTTGAATCTCTCTGACCTTTTGAATGTTCATATCAGCAATATAAGAGTTGACTGCGTCCGGCAGCCCGCCAACCAACAAATATCTGCGGAACAAGTCCATCATCTTGCCATGTATGGCTTCATCCAAGGCTTCCATTTTATCGAACTTTTCCTTCAACGCCGATATGGCAAACTGATTGAAGCCGCTGGCATAGAGAAACTCTTCAAAGTCAAGCGGAAACATACGGATTCTGCGGATACTGCCCATCGGTATGGATGAGGTTTGCGTGAGCGTAACGCCAAGCAGAGAGCCACTCGCAATATAGTTGAAACGGTTGTCCCTCTTTAAAAATTTTAACAAAGTAAGCAGATGCGGATATGTCTGTATCTCGTCTATGAAAATCAGCGTATTTTCCCGCTCTTTCATTTTATCGCCGAAAAGCATACTGACCTGAAGATAAAAATCATCAACAGTTTTCGTGTTCGCAAATAGACGGCTGCCGAGTGAATCTTCGACCATATTCAGTTCGATAAAATTTAAAAACAGTTTTGCTCCCACGAATCGAATAATATAGGTTTTCCCCACCTGCCTGGCTCCGTCCACCAGCAGTATTTTTTCTGTGTCGTTTTTTAAATATGCCTCAATGTCAGCGGCAATTTTGCGGTAAAGCATAAAATAAACCTCCATAGCATACTTTTCACCATGATTATAACACAGAAATGCACACTTTTCAACATATATTTTCTATCATTTATGCAACTTTTCAATGTTTTTTTCGCTCTATCCGGACACTTTTCAACTTTTGTGTTTACCCCTAAATCCGTGGCCGATGCGAACTATCGCAAACCGTCCTCTGATTTCCACTCATTGGAAAACCAAAGAGGTGTCGCTTTTCTTATAGTCAATCGGGCGCCGGACAGTGGCTGAGAGATAGATATATAAGCAATCACCTTTTTACAAATTATTGTCTATTGTTTTTGTTTTATTGACGGTAATTTGCGATATATAGGCAGCACAAAATGTGCCGTTGAATTGCCAACCGCCATCGGGTATAATGAAACCAACAAACAATACGGAAAGGAATCCGCATAAACATGAAGTCAATACTGCAGTTTTTGAAACCCCTTTTACCCATGGCGCTGGTGTTCGTGCAGTTGTTCAACCTTTTCGCGACCGGCAAGATCTTTGAAAAACCGGCGGTTGACGATGGCCTTTCTGCCGATCTGCCTGCGTATGAACGCAATGTTTACCGGGCAGGTATTTTGAGCGCCGGCTATTACGACAGCTTTTGGTATGAACCGGTCAGCGTGCTGACAACCCGCCCGCATAGGGACATTGAATTCAACTGGGGTTACGGCGGCCTGTTGTCCTTGAGCTATAAAATGGCAATGCTTGATGACAGCTATCTTACAAGATGTGAAAAAGTGGTTGAGGGCTTACGCTACTACCGTCGGGAGATTGACGGCAGATTTGACGGTTATTCCTACTCCCGCACAGCGTTCAAGGATGACGCTCAGAATGGCGTCGCCTATGACGACAACATGTGGCTCGCAAGGGATTTAATCGGGCTTTACGAGCTGACCGGACAACGGAAATACCTGAACCTGGCGGTGGAGATTGCAGATTTTATCATCCGGAATGCTTTTGTGGAGCTGGACGAGCAGATTTTCCGGGATTATGGTTTCAGTGTTGTAGACGGTACACCGCTCGGCGGTTTTTATTGGGATGACCGACACGACGCTTTGCATGCCTGCTCCAACGGCCCTGCCGTGCAGCTGCTTGCGGCACTGTACCGCATCACCGGTAATGTGTCATACTTGGAACACGCCGAAAAATCATACAACTTTTTGCAGTATTTAGTCCGGCCGGACGGCGTTTTACACGACTTAATGCGTTTCAGTAAAGACAGCGAAAATAATATCACCGGCATCATTCAACCCGACGGGCCTGCGTACACCTACAACAGCGGCTCCCCGATAACCGGCGCGGTGGAACTCTACAGGGCTACCGGTAAAACAAAGTACCTGGATACGGCGAAATACTGGGCAGATAGTGCCGATGCTTATTTTGCAAAAGACAGCGGCGTGGACGGGCTAAAGAGTTATCCGACCGGCAACATCTGGTTCAACCTGATTCTGCTCAACGGCTATATTGCGCTCGCGCCATACGATGCGGAAAACACCGCGGTTTACATCGGCCACCTGCAAAAAACGATTGACTATGCTTATGAACACTACTTAACAAAAAGCCGCCGTCCGGTTTACGGGCAGTATTTGCCGAACGACTGGATAAACGGCTGGGGCAGCCAAATTCCGAAGGATGTTTGGGTGCTGGACACCAGCAGCCAAGCCGAGATTTTCGCTACGCTGGCGATATACGAGGGGCAAGCAGTTGGTGATTAGCGGACGGAAAGCACAAATCATGCCTACTGTACTAAGCATATCTTGTATTTGACCATCCTATGCGGACAGGACAGAAATCGAACTGTATCAATGTGTAAAATCCTGTAAAGTTATTGTGCTTTACAGGATTTGTTGCGATTATTAACATATTTACAGTCCGATAAGCTGCATCAGTTTAGCGAATGTCCCGCTTTCTGCCATGATATAAATGCCAAGACCAATATAAACAATCGGTACAATAACCCGCTCATATTTTTCCAGCGTTTTTGCAATCAGCGGGACAGAGGATAACTTGAAGCCGATATAGCAGACCAGCAATGTACCCAGTGCAAATATGACAAGGGCGGCTGCAATTCTTTCGGCCGGCATCGCGGAGAAGTAAGGGATATAAATACCGAGGTTGTCGCCGCCGGAAGCGATGGTGATTAAGGTTATTGTCCAAAACAGAAGCGTCGATTTGCGGGCTTCCAGCTTTTCGATAACCTCCTCCTCTTCATCCTCTTCACTTTCGCTTTTTTTGAACGCCGCCCATATACCGAGGGATAAGGGCACCAGACCCAGGAAGCCCGTAATCCATTCCTGCGGGATAAAATGCAGCACGAAAGCGGCAACCAGGCTGACGGTCACCAAAAGTGCCGTGCCCAAGTATTGCCCCCCGACAATATGGGCTGCGCTCTTTTTTGTTTTTGCCTGCGCAAAAACAATGGTGATAATCAACAGGTAGTCAATACTCGTTGAGATAAAAACCGCGCTGGCGGAAATGATTGTTTGGAGCATTATTACCTCCTGCTCAATAAACTTTTTGCGTTACATCAGTTTCAGAACACCGGACCCGCTGACCGGTGCGCAAACAGTCAGCCCGGATTGCAGCCCCCGCGGTTTATAGTAAGCATCGTCCAAGACCGCGGCAAGTTTGTCTGCACAGGCTGCCCGTACCAGAATCATCACACACCCGCCAAGGCCGGCGCCGGATATTTGAGCCCCTATGACACCGTCAACCGTCAACGCTGTGTCGACCAAAAAATCAATCTCCGGTGTGGAGCATGCATAACCGCCGGGTTGATTTTCCAGCCGAGCAGGGGCTCTTCTATCAGGTTCTTCGGATGTAAGGTCAGCCTTTAATCGAAGCAGTTTGGTGTCCGGTACGCTCGAATCATAATCATGCGAGGTGCCGTCATGATCATAATATACTACGCGGTCACCGTTATGGCTGATGTTCATCAGCCGGCCGAAATCCGCGATTTTATCAGCCTCAAAAAGAGCCTTACATAACCCTGCCCGGACGCATTCCGCAATTCCGTACAAAACGACAGCTCTCACACAGTAATGTTCCGGCGGATTATGCGAAGCTAAAATACTTTTTATTTTTGCGTGGTTTTCGGCGGATATCATAGAGAACAGTTCTGCCGGCCTGACTTTTTCCGGCAACTGAAGCAACATGTGATAAATACCATCGGTCGAAACACCCAGGTTGTCTGTATTGATATCCCTCAGATGCTCCACTGCGCCCCTATACTGCGGGAACTTATCTTTGAAAATCAACAGTCCGAATTCAAATGCAGCCACCCTGCTGTTAAAGGCATCCTTCGCGTTGGTGGTCTTGTTTGCTTTGACATACGAGTTTGCAATAATTAATTTGTAATCCTCGGGGAATTGAAACATAGAATCGAACCGGAAAGGCAGAAAACCAAGTTTGACAACCTGGCCGCGCTGCGCGAATTTCATGGCTGCGTGGTCGGCGGCACCGCCTCTGGAGCCGACATACCACTCCCCTTCACCGCACAATTCGACAAAGCTTTGCGGTGACAAATTCAGGGTGTTGAGTTCACAAAATGCCTCGGCCGTAGCCACAACAACCGCGGAGGAGCTTGACAGTCCGGCCGCCATGGGTATATTTCCCGTAAACGCCATGTCCATGCCGCGAAGAATTCTGTCTTTGAACTGAAACTGCAGCCTCAAGACAGGTGCCTTGACATAGTTTACCCAGTCGCCCTTGGCGCTTTTTATCAGCTGCTCGGTCTTGCCGGATTCCAGATAACCCAGCCAACTGTCCCAGTCCAGCTCAATCAAGTGTTCGGATATGCTAAAGTCCCGCTCTCCGAAATCCGGCTGCGTGTTGATGATGGTCACCTTGTCGTCCGTCCGTTCCCCGGCCGCGATGATGACCTCTTTGTTGATGGACATTACATTCACATTTCCGCCGCGGTGGTCAATGTGCCTGCCCATGAGGTTGATGCGCCCCGGCGCCCTGGACAACACCACTTTCCTGTCCGCGCCGTGCTTTTCCGCGAAAAGATGCAAAACACTCAAATACGCTTTTTTTCTTTCTTCTATCAGGTCGTCGTCTTTTCCATAGATTTCGGCCAGATAATTTATCAGCGGCCGGGTGGGGTGTTCAAAAAGCGCTATCCACTCCTGCACGGGTTTATAGCAAGAAGCAGCAGGCAAATCGGTCGCTCCCGCTTTTTTCTGCCTGAAATAGTCCTCAATAAACAGCAGCTCTTCAACATTATTAAAACTGAGGATATCATACTCATCCCGGACCGCCTCCATTTCAAGGCGAAACCCGCCGTGCAGGGCAAGAATTTCGATGATATCGGTCAAATACTCTTCCCCCTGGGCGTTATTGTCCCCGATCAGCGGGAAAGCGTACCGCGCGGCTGCGGCACTCAAAACATAAAAACTCGCGTTCGTATACGCCGATTGGTCGACCTCTGCCGGTTTAAGTTCTATATGCCCGATTTTGATAACAGATTTTTCTTTGACGGTTTTCTTGAAGTCTTCCGTGTTATCAAATACCAGCGTCCTCAATTCAGCTAAAACCCGTTCTCTTTTCTTACCGTTTGATAAAATGCTTTCCGCGTACATTTCTGTACGATTGAATAAATCGTCTTTTGAAAGCCCTTCGAGAATCAACCGATACATTTCATCATATATCATTGCTCTTTTTGTGTCGAGTTCCTCCCTGTTGCAAAGAGGTTTCCCTTTTTGGTCCAATACAATTCTGCCGCCTGTGGGATTGACCGCCTGTGGTTGAACGCAAACAAGAAGGTCGACACCGGAGTTTAAAAATTTCTCCATTGCCGTTTTTATAAAGCCGGGCGTAATTATTTTGTCACCCATCGTTATAATCAAGGGTCCCTCTATGCCGAATTTTTCGATAAACGCAAAGCCGGTTTTAGCGGCATTGCCGGTCCCTTTCTGATCTTTTTGGTACACAAAAGCCGTTTCCGGAAATTCGTTGCCGACACATGCCGTCACCTGGCCGGAAAGTGCGCCGACAACAGTAATAAATCTGTCCACACCGACCTTTTTGAAGTTACCTATTGTGTGCAAAATCGAAGGCGTTCCGTCAATTTCAAAGCAGACTTTGTGCTTGGTTTCCGACTGCATCCTGGTGCCTTTGCCACCGCATAGCAATACACAATTCATCTTTGCGTTATCGCTCAAGTCTATTCCCCCTGTCCAAAAATCAAGTGTCGATTATTCGGATTTTTTTCCGGGTTTTGAAGCTTTAATAATTTTGATGATAAAGCCGGCAAGTGTAGCGAATACGCCGCCCATTATCAGAAAAATAAACCACGCGCCCAAAGGCTGCATTTTAACCATGCTTATCTCGATGAAGGTAAAATTCAGCAAGAGCACTGCCTTCAGTACACAGAACAGGCTCCTTGTAACGATATATACCCTCTGCCTGTTTTCATCTGTCAGTTTCACCGGCACATTCCAGGTCTTTGGGAAAAACAGTACAACCGTCAGCAGCGCATACATCATAAGGGAAACAACCGGAAAAAGAAGCAGCGAGTTCTTGCTGCCCCAGCCGTCAATCAGTCCACTTGCGTCAAAGTGCGACGGGATTCGGTCCGGCAGGCCGGACCAATTTGAAACCAGAAAAGAGAACAAGAAAAACAGCACAGCAGCCGACAGCAACTCCATCCATTTTTGAAATCTTGTAAACTTCAGCTTTTCTTTCAAAACCAATTACTCCAATCAATTTAAAAAAGCCACGCTGAAAATCTGTTTTTTTATTAAAAAGTATATCTCAGCATCGGATTTCTGACCGCTGCCGTTTCATCCGGGCGGCCGACAGGCGTTGTCAGCGGCGCGTCATGCAGCGCCTGCGGATTGTCAAATGCCATCGCGTACACTTCTTTGAATGCCGTTATCGCGTTGTCCAGTGTTTCCCGGCTCTCGGTCTCTGTCGGTTCGAGCATCATCGCCTCATGCACAATCAGCGGGAAATAGATGGTGGGCGGGTGGATGCCTTTGTCAATCAGCCCTTTGGCCACATCCGACGCGGTGATGCCGGTGAGCCTCTTGAGTGGTTCGAGCGACAGGACAAATTCATGCATACAGGGTCCTTCAAACGGCACCTTATAGGTATCTTTGAGCATTGCCATCATATAGTTGGCGTTGAGCACGGCGTTTTCGCTTGCTTCTTTAAGACCATCCGCGCCGAGGGACATGATATATGCCAGCGCCCTGATACAAACCAAAAAATTGCCGTAAAAACTGCGCATGCTGCCGATTGATTTTTCCGGCGCGGCAAAGCGGTATGCTTCGCCGTTTTTTTCAACAACGGGAGCCGGTAAAAATGGCTGTAATTTAGCTTTGCTCGCTACCGGTCCGCTGCCGGGGCCGCCGCCGCCGTGCGGGGTGGAAAAGGTTTTGTGTAAATTCAGGTGCATCACATCAAAGCCCATATCGCCGGGGCGGGTGATGCCCATAATGGCGTTCATGTTCGCGCCGTCGTAATAAAGCAGGCCGCCGGCTTTATGCACAATTTCAGCGATTTTTTCGATGTTTTTGTCAAAGAGTCCGACGGTGTTCGGGTTGGTCAGCATCAATGCTGCCGTGTCATCCCCGGCCGCTTTTTCAAGCTCGGCCAAATCCACCATGCCCTCCTGCGTTGACGGGATGTTGATTACCGTAAATCCGGCCATCGCCGCACTCGCGGGGTTTGTGCCGTGCGCCGAGTCGGGCACGATGAGTTTGTCGCGCCGCGTTTCACCTATATCCAGCAGATACGCTTTTATCATTGAAAGGCCTGTAAACTCACCGTGCGCGCCCGCGGCCGGCTGCAAAGTAATGGCGTCCATTCCGGTGATTTCACAGAGATATCCGCCGAGCGTTTCCATCGCTTCCAGGCAGCCTTGGACGGTTTCTGCCGGCTGCAGCGGATGAATATCCGTAAACCCTTTCAGCGCTGCCGCATCCTCATTTATTTTCGGATTGTATTTCATCGTGCAGGAACCCAGCGGATAAAAGCCGTTGTCCACCCCGTAAGCCCTGCGGCTCAGGTTGGTGTAATGCCTTACCAAATCCACTTCGGCCACTTCCGGCAGATTCAACGGGATATTGCGCTTGAAGTCGTCCGGTATACCCGCAAAACAACCCTCGCAAACCGTTATGGAGGAACAGCGCCTGCCGGTTCTGCTTTTTTGAAAAATCAGTTCACTCATGACACAGCCTCCTTTAAGATTTCCGTGAGCGCATCTATTTCGTCTTTGGTATTGAGTTCCGTCACACACCATAAAATACAGTTTTTGCCGTTCACCTGGACAGGCAGACCGCCTAAAATGTTGTTCTCGGTCAGCTTTGCCGTCAAAACATCCGGTTCAACCGGGCAAGCAGTCACAAACTCATTAAAGAAGAAGCCGTCATGTATAAATTGAAACCCTTGAACGGCTGTGATTTGTCCCGCGGCATAATGCGCCTTGGCAAAACATTGCTCCGCCGCCTCACGCAGGCCTTCTTTGCCCATCGCCGCGCAGTAAATAGTGGATGTCAGCGCGCAGAGCGCCTCGTTTGAGCATATGCTCGAACAAGCTTTTTCTCTTCTGATGTGCTGCTCCCGTGCCTGCAGGGTCAGCACATAAGCCGTCCTGCCGTCTTTGTCCGCCGTCTGCCCGACGATTCTGCCGGGCAGCCGCCTGGTATGCTCCGCCTTAACCGCCATAAAACCGAGGTAAGGGCCGCCGAAACTCAGCGGAAGCCCGAGCGGCTGGGCTTCGCCAACCGCGGCGTCCGCGCCGTATTCGGCCGGGGTTTTCAGAACCGCGAGCGCGGTCGGATAGCAGCCCATAATCAGCTTCGCGCCGGCGGCGTGAATGATTTCGGCCGTTTTACCGGCATCCTCCACTAAACCGTAAAAATTCGGCTGTTCCATATAATAACAGGCAGCCGACTCATCAAGTACCGCTTCCAGCGCGGATAAATCCGTCTGTCCGTCTTTTGCGGGAATAACGACAAGCTGCGTGCCAGCGGATTCGCAGTAGGTTCGAATGACCTCGAGGGTCATCGGCTTAACCGTTGCGGCAGCGAACACCTTCATACGCTTGCGTTCCTGAAACATGGCTACAGCTTCCGCCGCTGCCTGCGCCCCGTCATACACACCGGCGTTGGAGACATCCATACCGGTTAGCTCACAGATCATCGTCTGATATTCAAAAATTGCCTGCAGAACACCCTGGCTCATTTCCGCCTGATATGGTGTATAGGCTGTAACGAATTCAGACCGGCCGGCCAAATGGCGGACGACGCTCGGGATAAAGTGCCTATACGAACCGGCACCCCTGAAACAGGTTTTATACATCTTGTTTTTATCCGCCATGGCTTCAAGCGCATTTATAACCTCAAGCTCGCTTTTCGCTGCGGGGATATCCAATTTTCTGCCAAGGCGAACAGACTGCGGTATGGCCGTGAGTAAATCCTCCATACTCTTCTTCCCCGCGGCAAGCAGCATTTCATCCCGCTCGGCGGGGGTGTTGGGCACATAAGACATGCTAACCTCAATTCTGCCGCCACAGACGGCGGCACTATGTAGTTATGAAACAGACAAACCGTCGTTTATTGTAAGATATGCGTCAGGGCAAGAGCACCGCCCTTGCCCCGTATTGATGAATCAGCGGTTGAACTGCGTATTATTCTTCTTCCGCGAGGTAGCGCTCATAGGATTCCGCGTCCATCAACTCGCCGTTGCTGACAACATCCTCCAATTCAACAAGCCATGAACCGTAGGGTTCGGCATTGATGTTTTCCGGTTTGTCCAGCAATTCTTCGTTGACAGCCACCACTGTGCCGCTCACAGGTGTATAAACATCCGTGACCGCTTTAATGGACTCTACATCACCGATGACATCGCCTGCCCCGAAGCTTTCGCCTTCATCGCACAGGTTGATAAACGCCACATCCCCCAGGGCTTCCTGCGCATGGTCTGTGAGACCGACAAAAGCTGTCCCTGCATCCGTGAACCGAACCCATTCATGTGTTTTGGAATAGAGTAAATTAGCGGGTATCTGCATATTCAACTCTCCTTGTATTTTTTGTTTATGATTTATTTTTTTTGTAGAACGGCAGCTTGACGACCTTCGCCTTTAACCGCCTGCCTCTGACATCAATTTCCAACCCGCCGCCTTCTTCGGTGCTGCCGGTTTCGACCAGCGCCATCGCGACAGCCCTTTTTATAAAGGGGCACATGGTGCCGGATGTAACCGTGCCGATTTCCCGCGCGCCGGAAAACACCTTATCCCCCTGGCGGGCGATACCCCTGTCTGTGAGTTCCAAACCGATGCGTTTGATTTGCGGTTCGCCCTTTATTTTGAGCGCGGACTTGCCGATAAAATCCGGCTTGTCCATTTTTACATAAGCGCCGATACCGGTTTCAAACGGCGTTATGACATCATTCATCTCATGCCCGTACAGCGGCATAGCCGCTTCCAGCCGCAGCGTGTCCCGCGCGCCCAACCCGCAGGGAATAAGCCCTGAAGGAGTGCCCGCGGCCATTAGTTTTTCCCAAAGCGGAGCGGCGTCCTCATTCGCGGTGTAGAGTTCATAACCGTCTTCACCCGTATAGCCTGTTTTCGACACGAGACAGATGATTCCGCCGACATCGACATTTTCTGTAAAGCTGTAATACTTTACAGGCAGTTTTTCAGGTTCGACAAGCTTTGTAATAATGGCAAACGATTCCGGACCCTGCAGCGCCAGTTGCGCGACATTTCCGGATATGTCTCTGAATACACATTCGCCGAAAATGCGGTTTTGCATCCAGTCGACATCCTTGTCATGGTTGGCGGCGTTGATAACGAGCATATAACTGTCATCACGCTTTTTGTAAACCAGCAAATCATCCACAACGCCGCCGTTTTCGTTGCACATGGGTGAGTATTTTACCTGGCCGTCAATCATGCCGCCGCAGTCATTCGTCACCAGATGCTGAACATTCGCAAGGGCGTCTTTACCTTCGAGCGTAACCTCGCTCATGTGTGAAACATCAAACAGTCCTGCGGCGGTTCGCACCGCGATGTGCTCCGTGGAAATCCCGGAACCGTACTGCACCGGCAGCAGGTAACCCGCGAACGGTACAAGCTTACCACCGTATTTGACATGCGTGTCATACAGCGGTGTTTTTAAATCCAACAAAATCATCCTTCTCATAATATTTCCCGAAACTATTACGAAAAGTATAATACCACCGTTTTACAGTGTCAACCGAATAGCAATAATAACAAAATGTTTGTGGATTCAATCTAAATCCCGAAATATTTCGCGGCATTATTGTAGGAAATGTCCTTAACAATCTGCTTAAGTGTTTCCATATCGTCCGGATACAGGCCGTCTTCCACCATATCGCCGATGAATCCGCACAAAATACGGCGAAAATACTCGTGGCGCGGGTAGGATAGGAAGGAACGGGAATCCGTCACCATCCCGATAAATTTGCCCAGAACGCCCGTGTTCGCAAGCGCCTTCATTTGTTCGCGCATACCGTCGAGGTTGTCGTTAAACCACCACGCGGTACCGAACTGGATTTTGCTTGCCGCTTCGCTGTTTTGGAAGTTGCCGAGCATCGACGCGAGCACATAATTGTCCTTGGGATTCAGGGTGAAAAGTACGGTTCTCGGCAGGGCATCCTCTACCGCGATACTGTCCAGCAACCGCGAAAGGTTGACGGCAATTTCATGGTCGGTTATCGAGTCAAAGCCGGCGTCCGGACCGAGTTTGTTGAACATCGCGGTGTTATTGTTGCGGATAACACCGATATGAATCTCCATCCCCCAGCCGCGGCGCGCGTATTCCTTGGCAAGGTACCGCATCAGCTCCGTCTTATACGCGTCTGTTTCATGAACGGTCAGCGCGTCGCCGGTCAGCGCTTTGGCAAACACCCGTTCCAGTTCGTTATCGTCCGCCCTTGAATAAGGGATGTATGCAAACGCATGGTCTGTCGCGCGGCAGCCCATGGATTCAAAAAAGTTAATCCGCTCCAGCAGGGCGGCTTTGAGCGCTGTAAAACTTTTGATTTCTTTGCCGACCCTTTGTTCCAGGGAGGCAAGCCACGGCAAATAACCCGGCAGATCAATACTAAGCGCTTTGTCCGGCCGGAAGGCGGGAATCACACGGCATTGAAAGCTTTTGTCCTGCGCGATGAGTGCGTGATATTCCAGCGAGTCCGCCGAGTCATCCGTCGTACAGATGCACGCGACATTGGACGCCTCAATAAGTTCGCGCGGTTTAAAGCCGCCGGCCGCGATTTTAGCGTTGGCGCGCTGCCAGATATCATCCGCTGTTTTTTCGCTGAGGGGTTCATAAATATTAAAGTAACGCTGCAGTTCCAAATGCGTCCAATGGTATAAAGGATTGCCGATTAAATAAGGCATCACCTTGGCCCACGCTTTGAACTTTTCATAACCGGACGCTGAGCCGGTTATCAGCTCTTCATCAATACCGAAGGAACGCAGCGCGCGCCATTTGTAATGGTCGGCCGCGAGCCACAATGCGGATAAGTCCTGCGGCTGCTTGTTTTCATAAATCTCTTTGGGCTGAATATGGCAATGCCAGTCAAAAATCGGCATTTCCGCAGCTGCGCCGTGGTAGAGTTCAGCCGCTGTTTCGTTGTTGAGTAAAAAGTCCTTGCCCATGAATGTTTTCATATAATATCTATCCTCTCAATAAAATTGTCCCTGTTTAGCGATGGTTTAACAATGGGTGAGCAATGGGTTAGCGATTGTCATACAATGGCTCAGCAATTACTCAACTACTGTTCAGCTATTGTTCAGCTATTGCTCAGCAACTGCTCAGCTATTATTCACCTATTGCTCTGCCGCTGCTCTGACCTTCTCCATCATGCCGGTAAATACTTCTGCGACGGTGTACGCGGTGTTGGGACCGAGGGAATTTGTTTCTTCATAATGCCGCCTGCCGGAAGCGTCTTTGCCGCCGTCGAAATAGGAAGATACGGGATCCAGATAAAAGTCGTTCGGCGTGACGATATAGCCGATTTCATCGTTCGACAACCCGAATACGAGCAGGTTTTTATCCCCCGCGATATCCGTAAGCGGTGCCGGGTTGATGTCGGGACTGATGCCTTCTGCCGTCAATTCCGCCGGCAGATACCCGCCGTAAACCAGTTCGGGGAATATCTCACCCGGCAAGAGCAGCATTTTGAGCGTATCGATTTCAAAATAGGTCATCTCGGTTTTCAGCGCGTAGCCCGTGTATTTTTCGGTGCTTACCGCGTGCTTTTCCGCATTGAGTATGCCGAATTTCGCGGCGGATAGGAGAGCAAAATTCCGCGCCTCGGCGTAAAACTCCTGTTTGAGTATACTGATTTTGGGCTCGAGCTTTACCTCGTTGTCTGTCGCAAAAGCGGCTTCCGCCAGTTTTCTTCCGGCGATTTTGGTGGATTTTATGTTGTCTTCATCCAACTCCTTCATCCGGATAAGTCCGCCGATAGCGCCGACGAAATAGATGGTTTCCGCGCCGGTTTCTTTGCGGACTTCCTCGCGCAGATAGCAGGGAAAATCCGCGCTGACAAGGGAGTTCTTGCCAAGCATGGATTCGGAGTGCGACGCGAAGTTGATAAAGTATATTTCCCGGCTCCCGTCGTTCGGGGCAAAGCGCAGACGCGTGAGCGTCTCGGAAAAAACGATGGGTGGTCTTGAATCCCTTAATATGTCCGGCGCGTCGTGGCTGCCCCAATACAGCGAGCCCTCGCGTGAGTCCGCATAAGCCGCCTCCACGGCGGTTTTGATCCCTTTAAACATAATTTGCATGAACTTTTCGTTCCGGCCGGAAAAAGGCAGGTTGCCCCACATGCCCATGGTGTCGATACCGGCGTGGTTGTGCGTGCTCAATATATTGACGGAACGGCAGCCTGTTTTTTTAACAAAATCCGCGAGCATCGCTTTTGCCGCGCGCACATCCTTGCTGACGAGCCCCACATTGTCCACTGAGACAAAAACGACGCCGCCTTTGCCGGAATTGTCGTCGAGCCAAACGGCACTTGCCGTCATCGGGTCCAGCACGCCCTGCGCGGGGTTCCACGGCCGATAACCGGCTATATAGTATTTCTTTTTGTCGATATCAGGCGGCATGATATCGGCTTTACCGAACCCCGCGGTAAAAAATGCTGATTTGGCTTCGCTCACCTTGTCAAAAACGCCGTCAACAACCGGTGGAGCAGGTGATTTTTTTGCCATTTTCGCGCCGCCCGCAGCAAAACGCTTTGTAAAGACCTTTGTCATGATACCGATAGCCTTCATCATTAGCCTCCGGATATTCCAAAATTTGCGTATGAATCTTTTGCGTACGCTGAAGACTAATATAACACATCCCATACCGAAAATAAATAAAGTTTAGAAAACAAGTACAAAAAGCCTTGCAAAATATTTTGGGCTGTAATATTATGTTTCGGAACCATAAACCGGAAAGGTCGGTGGCATTTTGTCTTTTGTAAAAAAGTCCGTTTGTGTTTTACTTTGTATTTTCGTTGCGATGGCAATGTTTTCGACAACGGCGGGCGCGATAACGATTGATGGTGAGATGAAGACCAACACAGAATGGCCAAATTCCGGAATGACAGCCATTTTCCCATATGGAACAAATACCAACTGTGATATAAACTACGCTTGCATGTGGGTGGTGCGCGAACCCAAAGAAAACGCAGTATTCCTGGCTTTTCAGGTGATTCAGAAAACGACAGACGCGCTTCAACCGGGTAACACGGCTATCGGTGTCCGGCTGAAGGTTGTCGACGGCACAAATATTGCCTGCCGGATCAGCGGAACCGATGAATTTGACCGAACCGCCTATTCCGTGGAGAAGGGAATCAAAATCGGCAGCCAAAATGACTATATTATTGAAATGCGCATCGGATATTTATCCGGCGTACCGGAAAACCCGCTGCTCAGTGTTCAGCTGATTGACAGTTTCGGTAACTTTTCCAACTATTACAGCTTCCCCTTCATAGTGACCACGACAACGAAACCGGCCACAACCGAAAAGCCGTCCACAACCGCAAAGCCGTCCACAACCGCAAAGCCGTCTACAACCGCAAAACCGGCCACAACAGCAAAAGCGACCACCACAAGGTCAACATCGAATGCGACAACCGGTAGCACATCCGGCAATCAAATCAATGGCTCCTCCAATATAAACAGCAGCGGCGCTGATTCTGCACAGGGCATTTTGATCCTTGATGCAGTCACGGACGAGAACGGAGAGCCCATGCAAAACATCGAATCGGCCACAGAGAACACTGCCGAAGCGCCCGACCGCGGTACACATAACGACCTGAATGACGACAGCCGTACAAACAAAGAAAGCAACGGTATCGGCAGCAAAAAACAAATCGCCGCCGTTGCAGTCGCGGTCATTCTGATTGCGCTTGCCGTTTTCTTTACAGTGAAAGCGGCAAGGTCAAAACCACCGGCCGCCGTTAAGCCGGCGGTGCCGGTCATGCCTGATGAAGACGAAGAAACGGACGACGAATTTTGACCGGCAAGTCGCCGACAGAACACTATATATAGTATAATACGGGAGCCTCATATCTACAATTTGAGATTCCCGTATGATTTTATCTATGTTAAGGGGACAGCCCAGCCGCTTATTTTTCAAAGGCTTTGCTGCTGTATTCCCTCAGCAGACGCATGAACACCCGGTAATCCTCCAATGTTACATCGGGCGGTGTTTGGTGGTCGACACCGGGGATATACCCGCCCGAGCGGATTGCCGGCAAAATACGCTCAAACTCCGCGCGCATCGCCGTTTCACCCTGATGCATGACGGTTTTGTCATACCCGCCGATCATAATCAACCGGGGATACTTTTGACGAATCCGGTTGACATCCACACCGGCCATTCTTTCAAGCGGCAGAATGCCCTGAATACCGCCCTCCAAAAACCAGGGAATCAAGGGTTCGACATTGC
>CAZTCR010000038.1:0-28977 GCA_964612185.1 uncultured Eubacteriales bacterium | reverse complement strand
TGTACCACTAAGGAGTTCGGGTTCTCAACTTTCATTTAACTTTACAGTACGAAAATCATCTGTAGGAGGTAAACTAATTACCGTATACCCTGATGGTATTGATATTTGCTTTCCAAAAAATCTTGAATCAGTTACAGAATAATTGATTTGCTTAATTTTATTATATGTAAAACTAACTTTTGTTTTTGTTTTGCCATATGAGTTGGTTGATATGTCAATTATCATATCTGTAAATTTTATCAGTTCAAGTGAATGGCCTACATGGCTAGCATCATTAATCTTATAGTTATTATCACCAAAGATAGTAGGATACGTTTTTAATCGCGAATGAATGTCTTCAATCTTAAATATATGATTTGTTTTTTTAAACCCATAGACTAAGTCTATTAATACGTTTTCTATTTGATGTTCAAAAGGACATTTATCTAAAATGTTAATATGTACTGTGTCAAGGCATTCTAAATTACTAGTTAAAAAACTTGGAATTCCGTCACCATGCGTACGTTCGCTTACTAGTCGAAGTAAACAATCATTTTGAACATCATATACGGCGATACATTTTTTACCCCATTTTTCTGATAAAGTTAATATTACAACTTCCTTTACCATATAATTTCCTCCGCTTGATATTATAAATGTATAACTTTTAATCCAAAAATGTCACTAAATATACAAGATACTAATCGTCTGTGACATTTGTCTGCAGAATCTTCACTACAAAGCAAACATATATTTTTCTTGCTTAATGCATTATATTTTTCATTTAAATAGTTTTCAATATTTCTTGAAGTCATAATATCATTAAAGTTTACCTCATATTCTTCCCAGGTCATATTATTGTTTTTATAATTCTTTAGCAACTCTTCTGAAGGCGCAAATGTATCATCATGTATATATTGTATCCCACATATTTTATTCAAAAAATATTCTATGTCAGGAAACTTTGAAAAGCCAGCTAATTGTGAAGTATTGTTCAGTCTTACATCAATCAAAATATTAACATTGTTAATTCTCAATTTTTCAAAGAAGACTTCCGCGCTTTTTTTTGTGAAACCGATTGTGTATAAATTATTCATTACCGTCATCCTCAACCCTATAAGCAATTTCTTTATTTTTTAAATGATATGCTTTATCAACATATTCGCCTTCCGAAGTAGAACTATCCAGTTCAAATATATTCATCTGATATCTGTTAGGAAAGTATATGTCAACAAGTCTTTTCTCAATATCTTTTTGATTAACAACCTTGTCTCCAACTAATATATGTTGAACATTGACGCCCCTATTAAAAAAATACTTGCTTAGCATAATGCAACGATGACAATTTATCGGATCTTTTTCAGCACACATTAACACCATATTATAATTTTCTGAAAGACTTTTGATAACTTTTTCAGCACCAGTTGAGAAGACGTTAGATTTCTTGGTATACAAATCAAAATCAAAAAAGCCTTGATTGTTAAGAAAAGAAACACATTGCTGCTGTCTTGCACCAAATTCAACCGCATAGTTTCTATAATGAATTTTGTTACTTGCTAATACTTCCTCAAGATTATCTTTATTATAGTCTAAATAGTATTTTGAGTAAGGTGAACTTCTCACATCAATTACTACGCTAATACAATATTTCCTAATTGTATCAACAAATTGATTTATACTTGGGAAAGCAGTATATCCAATTGTATATAAAACACCCATTATAATTCCTTCGCTTCTTTTTTATTAGTAAATAAGCAGTTCAATTCCCATAGCATTATTATACTTTATATCTAGAATTATGCAAACGGTATTAATTTAGTTAACTCTAACTCTATCAACAAATAGCAAATCCAATACTATAAATCCCTATAGTCTTTTTGTTCTTTACGAAATAAAGCACTCGTGTTTTAGTCGTTATTAGCAAAACAAATGTTTGTGGTGGATGTGAAATCTCAACGAAGCCCCCGACATGATAAGATGCTAACCTAAGAAGAACAGTATGATTAGAAGGATTAGTTCAATAACAAGCAACATCGTTGCCGTGGCACAAAATATTTTAATTTTGTTTATACTCGCCCCCCTCAACTTGTTGTTTTTTTCTGCCATTTCCAAAAGATAATTTTTTGTTTCCAAAAACTCCTTGTGAAAGGATTCTGCTTTCTCATTCGAAACACTATTCTGTTCTTGCATTGCTTGTGCTAATTCGTTACAATTCTGCATCTGCTTTTCCAAATTAGAAGACATTTCTCTTATTGAACTCATTAAGCCATCTACACTGTTCATGTTTTGCCGAAATTCACTAATTTCTTCTCTGATTTCTTCAACTTCACTAAGCATGTTTCATTCCTCCATTTTTTTAAATTCAACATTTATTTTACGTGCCAAATACGCATAATAGATTGTGTCCTTGGGGTTTCTAGAGTAGATATTTTCCATGAGATTATCCTCGTTTTCTCTTACTATTAAGGCATTGAGAATTTCGAGTTTCTCGTTGTCATCTTTACATTTTCTAAACAAATAATATACATTATCTAGCAGATCTAACCAAGTGTTCTGATTAATAGTTGTAATAACTCTAATAAATCTTGATATATTAAGATAGTTGTTTGAATAAAGCTGGTTAAGGAAAACGTACAAATCCAGTTTGCTATCATATTTATTTTCAAGTGCACTTTCTATTCGTGAATTTAGTATAGGATCTGGATTGTTCTGCATAATTTCAATCATCTCAAACAAAGATATTGACGAAATATACGTTTGCTCATCTCTTCTCAGCGCAATTGCAGATACTGAAAAGTAATCTGAAAGTTGCTCTGCTATTTCTTCTTTTGATGTACAGTTGTTAGTGTTAACATGAAAGAAGTCAAGTATATTTAAGATCTGTTCACGATGATATCGTAGAAATTGATTATAATACCATTCTTGAACTAAGTAGATTATTTCTTTAATTGATGTTGAAGATTCAATCTCAAAGATATTTTTTTTGTCCTGTGCTAAACTTGATATATAATTTATACTTGCCTTTTTAACATGAGACAAATCGTTTTTATTTTCTTCGACTTCAATATCGCAAATTACCCTTTTAGAATCCATCTCTACAACATACCAGTTGTAAATAATTCCCATTCTAAACAAGAAATACATGAACACCTGCTGTCTGTCAAATTGAATATCGTCATCTTTTGTAAACGTGACCCGAGCAACACAATTAATGTCATGCAAATACTCATATAACATGTTGATTTTTTTTGCTGTGTATGAATAGTGGTCTAAATGACCAAGGATTTTTCTCATAGATATAGCTAAATCGTTATCGATTGGCATTGTTGTTAAAATACTTAGAATCTCATCTACAGATGTATTAAAGTCAATTATCGTTTTTTCGGGTGAGGTTAAGTTGTTTTTATTCTTATAAACTACAACTGATACTGCACTTTCACCATTTCGACCAGCTCTTCCTATTTCTTGTACATACTGACCTTTTGATACTGGGATACCTATATGAAAAACTTTCTGAACGTCTGGAATATTAATCCCAATACCCATACTGCTGTCAGCAATAAGAATGCTTTTTCTACACTTAATGAACCCTTCATAAGAAAGCATATCATTACTAGAAAATATGTCAATATTATATCTTGTATTTGTATCTAGCGAATTGATTAGTTTGCTCGTAATGTGTTCATGTTTAATAAAGGTTAGCATCTTTTGATTATCATATCCTGAACAAGATAACTCCTTTGCTGCTATACAGAATGATTTGGCAAACTCATCTTCTTCCAAAACTTGAATGAATTGAAAGGAAAGGTTTTTCTTGTTCATTTCAACCGGAGAAACAACGTTTTCAAAAGGTATCTTCAATTGGCCAGCAATGTCGTTAAGAACTCTAAAATTCGCAGTCGCTGTAAAGCAAATGTATCTAGCATTATCGATAAAATTTTGTAAATTAAATGAGAGCATCAGATAGTCTGGTCTAAAATCATGACTCCAGTTACTTATAGTATGAACTTCGTCAAGAACAATTCCTGAAATTTTTAATTCAACATTAAATGTAATCATCTTTAATATTACTTCCCGTTGTTGGAGAACACCGGGAGTTACATATATTAGCTTATTTTTAAGAATTGTCTGATCATATTTCCCATCAAATATTTCATCAACTTCTATCACATCATCGATTTGATGTGTTTCAATAAGATTTCTTATTTGATCTTGTATTAGGATTTCTGTTGGTGAAATTATCAAAGTTATTGAAGGTTGAAGTAATGCAACGAAAAAGTATAATAAGGATTTCCCACCACCTGTTGGCAAGATACAAAGGAGATTGTCATTTCCATTTAATAATCGCATTAAAACATCTTTTTGACCAGGTAAAAACGAATTGTAACCAAAAAATTCAATGAGTAAAATATGCAGAATTTCTTCACATCTGCTTGTATTACGAACATTATAATGGTTTGATTCTTCAAACCATATATTTCGATCGTTAGTTTCCCTGTTTTCGTTGTTTACCGAATAAATATCGGCTTCAATATCGCCCTCAATAGATATTGAATAACCATTGTCGTCGATATCTATTGTAATCGGGTTAAATAATATATCCATAAGTTCTGAAATCATTGAAAAATAATAGTTAATTTCTTTAACGGCAATTAACAATTCCTTATTAAGGTTTTCTGATGAATTGATTCGTAAGCAATTATTTTCAAAGTAATTGTTTTTTATCATAGTCAGTATAATAATTTCAAATCTGTAAATATATGCGTAGTTTGTTGTAACTCGGTGTTCTCTTTCAAAGTCCTGTATATATCGTCCTTTCTTCACTTGTGTGCATCTTTGCATAAAAGAAAAGATAGTTGCATATATACTTGCATTTTCATGAATGCATTTATTCTCAGTAACAAGATTTTTTATTTTAAATCCAAAATCTTGTTTACTTACACCACAAGGTATATTGACTTCCTCGTTCCTATTTTTTTTATCATTAATTGACGTTTTATTTTGTACGAAACTTAGATTGTTTTTATCTTTAGCTTTTACACTGATATTCGATTTGCCATTTTGATCTGCTATTTTATTATCTAATACATATAACTTGCCGTCCTTATTAAATAAGATCAAAACAAATTTATTGTATTGTTTGTAACAATGGTTAACAAATGTATTGTCAAATTCAGCCTTTTCAATTTTTATATCATCAACACTATGCTTCACAACATTAGCATATCTGTTAATTTTTTCTAAGCACTCTGGAATCAACGGATCTTTAATATATTCTCTAAATAAATACCGCATTCTATCTATGGCACTTACAGAGTATTGCCCTTTTTCATCATCTAATGATTTGGTATAATCATACATTTGGCAAATATATTCAAGAAGTGATTGTAATTTGACATAAACCCAATCACTTTGGTTATAGGTATCTTTATATATCTCATTTTTAAGGTTTAGAACTTTTTCAGGAACCTTACTAATTTTTTCAATCATTTTCAGTCTCCTTCACCCCAAAATTTTGGTCTTGTTCATATAAATCTTGGAATTTAACTTCGTAATAAATATTAATCAATTCTTCCATTGATAACAACATCCGCATAAACCGGGTAATGGTCCGAAACAAGCTTGCCGTCAATCCCTTCGGTTACAACCCTATAAACAAGCGGCTTCACCCGGTCATTTACCAGCACATAATCAATCACCCCGACTTCCTCGGTCATCACCTCGAAATGTTGGAAGGTCGCATTTTCCATGGTATCGACGGCGAGAATTTGAGGTAGCCGAGACGGATTGCATTGTTGCGGATAGAAAAGAGTTGTTTGAGTTTATAACTAGAGAACCGTAGCATTTGTTTGCCATTTATATTTGGTGCCAGGTCGCGTTTGATGACCTTGCACATTATTAGATAACGCCGTATTTAGATAGAAACTCAGTACTTCGACAAGTCAAACGTTCAAGAAAAATCCGAAGCGTTTTTCATTCACTCAAATAATAATTTATTGGTTATATTTCTTGACAATCTCCAAAATTGCGTTCCCATATCTTTTGCATTTATCTTCACCAAATCCTGATATCTTTCGAATATCTTCAAGCGTTTTTGGCATAGCTGCAATTATAGATTCCAACTGCGCATTGCTGAAAACAAAATAGGCTTTGTTGCCTTCTGCTTTAGAGGTTTCAAGTCGATATTGCTTCAATTCTTTATAAAGTGGGGTGTCCTCTAATCTCACATTGACCAGTGAAGGCTCGGCTTCTTTTGCTACCAGTTGATTTTTACCCGATTCAGTGTTATTGCTTCCATATTTTATGCCTTCTTCAAGGTGGTATTTCTTTGTGTAATCAGTTGTATTCGGTGTATGCAAGCCCAAAAAGAAATCTGCCATAGCGTACATTTCTTTCTCAGAAGACTCCAGTTCCTTACTGTTTTTTAACATTTGTTTTATATAATCAATCAGCTGATCACACCTTATGATTTGGTCCTTAATTTCTTTTTTAGCGTATTTTAAGTCTATAACTGTTTTGGAATTGGCAAGGACAACGACTGACTTATAAAAAGTATTAAAATATGTCAGCAGTGAGGTTTTTATCAACAGATTTTTTGCTTTGTCCAATTTGATTTGCTTAATCATTTCAAGATGCTTGCTGTTTTGAGTAATCGGGCTGTAGATGCCCTCTTTCTTTTTATACTCCGTAGAACGGATAAACTCTCCATTGCTGTTCACTTCGATATCTCCAAAGAGGTTTTTGCACTCAATAATCAAATTAAATTTTTTTGTGATTACTAAGAAATCAATCTGAGCTGATAAACCATCATATTCAATATGTAAATCATGCAATATAATAATCGGCAAGTAGCTATTGCACAATTCAAACACAACATTCTCCTCGCCGGAAATACCGTACGAAAGCAGCGTTATGTCTTTGTCAATTTGGGACTTAATATTTTTTGGAGCAATTTTTGATATCGCTTTTAACTTTTCAAGCTGTTTTTTTGAGTCGCTGTCGGCCTTGTATAAAACTGGACCTTTTAATGTTGCGTCTTTTTGTGAAATCACTTCTTTTACTGAATCAATTAAAGACATTTCAATCTCCCTTTATGTCAATTTTTAATTATTATACGATAGACAAATGAAATAAACAAGTAAAAACTCTAAACACAAGTAAAAAGTCTAAACTTATGTAATTACTCTGTGATTAATAGTTAACAACCACTGAAGCCGGTTTAATGGTCCCTGAAACAAAATTGTCGTTAATCATACATGGATTTTATCCGTTGATTTCAGTTATAGCTGAGATCATTGGTTCTCTTTGCACAATTTTTGGATTTCCGTTTCAACAATACTTTTATCCAAGCGTTCAAAGAGGATTGATATCTCCGGCAAAGCACATCCGGCAGGAACACCATTCGGCTGCCAAAGGTTATTAAGTGCGAACCATGCCAGCACCTTACTTGATGAAAACGGCAAAAATGGGTTTAACAGCACTGCCAAGTTGCTGATTATCTGCACACAATTGAACAGCGTGTTCTCGCACAATCCGGGGCTTGTTGTTCTGGTTTTCCAAGGTTCGTTTGCATCAAAATATTTGTTCCCAACCCTGACAAATTCGAAAATAGACTCCAAAGCCTCCTTGAACTGACCGTCTTCAATTTTACTGCCGACTGACGGGTATAACGCATCGATTTTTGTCAGCAACTCAGGCTCTGATTCTCCAGCCGGTACTTTTCCATCATAATACTTAGTGATGAAAGCAAGCGTTCTGTTGACGAAATTGCCGCATGCGCCCAAAAGTTCGCTGTTGTTACGCTCGACAAATTCACGCCACGAAAAATCCGTATCCCGCTTTTCCGGCCCGTTGGCTAGGAAGAAGTAGCGGATGGCATCGGGGTTGTAGACGTCGACAATATCCTTCGCCCAAATTGCCCAGTTATGGCTTGTTGAAATCCGTTTGCCTTCCAGCGTCAAATACTCGCTGGAAATGATATCATCGGGCAAACGAAGGTTTTCACCGTGTGCTAATAAAAGCGAAGGTAATATGATGGTGTGAAAAGGGATGTTGTCTTTGCCATGAACATAGTAATGTCTTGCGTTTTCGCCCCAGACATCGCTGAAATCAATGCCTCTTTCCGCCGCAACTGCCGCGCTTGCCGAAAGGTAACCCAGAACATTTTCAGCCCAAATGTATATCTTTTTATCTTCATAACCTATCTTTGGCACATCAATCCCCCAATCCAAATCCCGCGTAATCGCTCTGTCCTTCAAACCCTCTTTTATATACTTTTTCGTGAAAGCAACCGCATTTTTTCGCCACTGCAGATGGCTGTTTAAGAAATCTGTCAGTTCACTCTCCAGTTTTGAAAGTGCAATGTACAGTTGCGTGCTTTCAACAAAAGCAACATCGCTTGCGCATTCGGAGCATTTCGGCTCTGCGAGCAGCTCCGCCTCCAGCACCGTCCCGCAGGCATCGCACTGGTCTCCTCTGGTATACTCGGCGCAATTCGGGCATTTGCCCACCACCAAACGGTCGGTAAGTGTTTTTTGACAATTACTGCAGGTCGCCTGAGGCGCGTTCTTTTCGTAAATATATTTGCTTTCGTAAAGCTTCTTGTGAAAAGCTATTACAAACTCGATATGCTGCTCAGCAGATGTTTTTCCGTACAAATCATAGCTGAACCCAAGTTTGTCAAACACCGCCGAAAACTCGGCATGATAAAAATCGCTTATCTCTTTTGGTGATTTCCCTTCTTGTTTTGCTCGAATGGTAACAGGCGTTCCGTGGCAGTCACTGCCTGAAACATAAAAGACCTCGTCGCCTTTTGCCCTGTAGTATCTCGCAAGCACATCACCCGGCAACAATGCCGCGATATGGCCGATATGGAGTGAGCCGTTGGCATAGGGCCAAGCTCCGCCGATTAAAATATTTGTCATTTCAAAAACCTCATTTCTATTTGTTATACTAATTCACGATTAAAAAACCTTAAAAATCAAGCAAAAGCTTTAATTTATGTGGTTTTGTGCAGATTTTTTAGGTAGGTTTTTATGAGTGATTAGTATTTGTGTGGAAAAACGGACAACAAAAAAGCCCTCACCTCCGAAAAATACTATTTTTCAGGGACGAGAGCTATGCTCCGTGTTACCACCCTAATTCGTTCACTCTTCACAAAGTGAACCTTGTCGAGTACGGGCAGATGCGGCTTGTTCTCAAGACGCTAGGGTCCGCCGATACTCTATCGCTGTTACGGGCGACCCCGTCGCAGCCTAAAAAATGTTTCATAACATTTCCTCGGTGCGCAGCTCCAAGACCATGTTCGGCAACTGTAAACTTCACCCATTCTCAGCAAAAAGGGTTCTCTGTAAAAGCGCAAGTTGCTTACTCTTTCTCTTCATAGCTTTTAAGACCTAAATTAAATTGTTGAATACAATATATCACGATTGAAAATTGTTGTAAAGGTTTTCTTTACTTCGTTCGGTCTCTATTATGCAATATCAACTACAGCAAGGGTTTTCCCCAATGGGGCTAAAACCTTGATGATTGTAGACAGTTGAGGGTCAGTTGTTCCCCTTTCCATCCTGGCTATAACAGGCTGCTTGACTCCGCTGGCTGCCTCAAGTTCCTTTTGTGTTAATCCGTTGTTTTGCCTGGCGTTGATAATCTCCCCGAGAAGAGCTATTTTGATATCTGTTGCCGCTCTCTCTTCAGGAGTTAACAGCTTATTTCTGACGCTATCCCAACTGTCTCCAATTGGGGAAACAGGCTTATTTTTCATTTTTGCTGCTCCTTTCAATGAAGTCCTTCAAATTGCGTTTTGCCTGGTCAATTTCTCGTTGCGGTGTTTTTTGCGATTTCTTTGTAAAGTGATGAAGCAATATAAAGCTATCACCTTGCCAACAGAAAAAGAAAAACCTGTCACTAAGGGGGCGAAGTTCCCATATATCGCCGTCAATATGCTTCACAAAAGGTGCTCCCGCTCTTGTACCATACTCCTTTAAGGCCTGAAGATAATAATCTATCTTGCTTAGTTTAACCCGGCTGTCCTTATCGGTTTTACTCGACAATTCGACGAGATATTCTTTTATGGGTTGCTTACCTTGTGCATCTTTATAGAAAACAATGTTGAACAATTGCTCCAATGACCCCTTTCCGATATCATTATAACTTAAAAGTTATTGGATGTCAATAACTTTTAAACATATTTGTAGTGTTGTAAGCCCTATATCACACACTTAGAAGACCACATCAGCATAAACCGGATAATGGTCCGACACAAGCTTGCCGTCAATCCCCTCGGTAATTACCCTGTAAACAAGGGGTTTCACCCGGTCATTTACCAGCACATAATCGATCACACCGACATCGTCGGTCGGCTCTTCAAAATGGTGGAAAGTCGCGTTTTTCATGGTATCCGGCGCGAGGAATTTTGTGTCGCACAGCACGCCGCCCATGAGCTGTTCATATAACGCGCTGCCCTCAAACAGATTGAAGTCCCCCGTGCACACCACAGGGATATCGAACTCAGCCGCCTTTTTTAACACCAAATCAATGCCCTTTTCCCTTGCGATATTTCCCCTGTGGTCAAGATGCGTGTTAATATGCGCGTATTGTTTGCCGGTTTGAATATTCTCCAGCACCACCCAGGTACACACACGCATGCAGACGGCATCCCAGCCCATAGAAGGCTTTCCCGGTGTTGCGGAAAGCCAAAATGTCCCCGAATCAACCATCTTATATTTTTCTTTCAGATAGAATACCGCGGAATATTCCCCTCGATTTTTTCCGTTGTCCCTGCCGACACCGGCATAATCATAACCCGGCAGGTTTTTAATCAGCCACTTCATCCAGTCCGGCGTCGCTTCCTGCACGCCGACAGAATCCGGCAGCAAGTCCATGATCGTTCGAGAAGCAAGCTCCCGCCGGTTTTTCATTGCGTGTTCGTCCTTGCCCTGGCAAAGCAGATTAAAACTCATGATTCTCATTGTTTTTTCCCCTGTCTATATACATATTTTTTACTCATCCTGATGTATTCTTATGCCCCGGCATTTATCAGCACATCCGCGTAAACCGGATAGTGGTCCGAAACCATTCTGCCGTCTATTCCCTGTGTCACCACACGGTACACAAGGGGTGTCACCAGGCTGTTTACCAGCACAAAATCGATGATAATTTTCGTCTGGCTTTCGGGCGGATTAAATCCGTTATAGGTGGTGTTGCTCATGGTGTCCGGTGCCAAAAACTTTGAGTCATGCAGTGTGCCCGCAGTGAGCGTTTTGTACAGTTCGCTGTTTTCCCGAAAGTTAAAGTCCCCGGTGCACACAACCGGCATGTCAAATTCCGCGGCTTTCTCTAAAATCATCGGTACGCTGTTTTGGCGAGCCAATGCGCCTTTGTTGTCCAAATGTGTGTTGATGTGCGCGTATTGTTCGCCGGTTGTTTTATTTTTGAGTACTGCCCAGGTACAGACACGCTCGGAGCCGGCATCCCAGCCTTTTGAGGGTTTATCGGGTGTTTGAGAAAGCCAAAAAGTGCCCGAATCAACCAGCTCATATTTGTCTTTCAGATAAAATACTGCACTGTAACCGCCAAGCAGCGGGATATAATCGGATGCTTCCCCCACAAAACCATACTCCGGCAGCCTGTTCTTGAAGCACTGCATCCACGCGACCGTCGCCTCCTGCACACCGAAGGAGTCCGGGTAATATTCCGCGATGGTCTGCGTGACAATGCCCCGGCGGTTGATCATGGCGTTTTCACCGAAACGCTCACTGAGGACATTGAAGCTCATGATTCTGACTGCGCCATCCGCCTTGTTGTAGATATCTCTTTGAGGCAAGTGCATGGCGTAAATCTGTGTAAACAGAACGGCTAAAACTGTCGCAACACTAATCATCGCGTTCATTGCTTGTTTAATTCTCATCATAATGACGATTAAATACCGCCTTTCATCCGAGTGTCACCACTCAGCCAAACCTAAAATCAACCCCTGCGGCAAAGCCTTATGTGTTATTGCCGACAGCCGGGGTGCCGGCGACATCTTTTTGCACAAACGCGTCCTTTTTGCCATACAAAATAGTCGCTTAAAGTTGCTGTCTGTCAAATATTGTAGCATAACGGCAATGCGCGTGCAATCGAATTCTGTGCGGTTGACATCCCTGCCTTTAATCAAGTATGATAGACAAAGTCAGTACGAAAGGGATTGAGAAGTTTGATAAAAGCAAAAACTCCGCCCGCGGTCAACCCCGATGTTAAACTCAGCATGAAAGAGAAGCTCGCTTTTGCCGGCGGAGACTTTTTCGGTGGCGGCGCGCAGTCGCTGCTTGCTACTGTTTACATGGTTTTCCTTGTCATGAACGGCTTGTCCGCCACAGCGGCCGGCACCATCATCATGCTCGCTAAAATCTGGGATGCCGTTACCGACCCGGTGATGGGCATCATTTCCGACAATACGCGCACCAAATGGGGGCGGCGCAGGCCCTACCTGTTTGCGGGCAGTTTTTGCATCATTATTTGCTTTGTCTTTTTATTCTTGCCGCTGCATGCCATGCAAAGCGGGGGTTTCCGGTATTTTATATATTTACTCGCCTACCTGATTTACAACTCCGTCTCCACGATGATTGCCGTGCCTTACAACTCCTTCGCGACGGAGATGACCTCCAACTACTACGAAAAGAATAAAATGAACATCATCCGGCTGGTTTTTTCCGGCGTTTCCGGCGCCCTTTCGTCAGCAGTGCCGATTGTTCTGCTGGAAAAACTCAACAAAGGCGAAATGCCCGTGCAAACCTTCAGCATCCTAATGATTTTGGGTTTCGGCATCTTTTACTCCATCCCGCTGCTGGTTACCTCCCTCATCTGCCGGGAAAGACTGCCGATTCCTGCCGACAAACTCAAATTTTCCGCAGCCAACTTCCTGAAGCCGCTGAAGCTGCGTGCTTTTGTCTACTTGCTGTTGTTATATCTCTTTTCATTCAGCTGTATGGACATCATCTCTGCAAACATTGTCTGGTTCGTCAGCTACGGGCTGAATATTCAGCGTTACAGCGCCACGATTCTGCTTTTGGTCATCATGGGTACCTACGCGCTGATGATACCCTTGTTCAACAGGCTGATGAAGAAGGATTATGCCAAGCCTTTGCTGTTCCGCGCCGGGATTCCTTTGTATATTCTTGGCGTTTTGGTCCTCGGCTTTTTCCCGGCGGGGCTCAACGATTATCTCATCCTGCCCGTCTGCCTGATAATCGGCCTCGGTATGGCCGGCTGCCAACTGATGCCGTGGTTCATCTTCCCGGATGTTGTCGATTTGGGCGAACTGAAATTTGGTAGCAGAAACACCGGTTCCTTCAGCGGCTTGATGACCTTCACCAGAAAAACCACCGTTGCCATTGCCATCGCCATATCCGGCCTCATCCTTGACTTGAGCGGCTTTGTCAAACCGACCACCGATATCCTCACCGGACTCGTCACCAGTTACCCGCAGCCGCCCTCCGCCGTGTGGGGCTTACGCATGGTGATTACAGTGCCCATCACCGTCTTCCTGATCATCGCCTATATCGCCGCAAAAAAACTCAAGCTCAACCCGAAACGCAGTGTGCTTGTCAGCAGAATGATTGCCGACCCCACCGTTTTCGACACCTTTAGCGACGATGACCGCACCGAATATGAAGCGATTCAGCGAGAACTGTTTTAACCGGCAGGCTTCCCCCCGGAATGCGTGAGAGGAAATGTATAAGCCATGTCAACCGGACTACCCGTAACAACATCGGATGTAAAACTGAGCATGAAAGAAAAACTTGCCTTCTCTGTCGGCGAGTTGTACGGCAGCGGAGCAACCTCGCTGGTCGCGACCGTTTACCTTGTCTTTTTGGTGCTCAACGGGCTGAGTGCCACAGCCGCCGCATCCATCATTATGCTGGCAAAAATATGGGATGCCGTCACCGACCCGGCCATGGGCATCATATCCGACAATACCCGCTCCAAATGGGGCAGAAGGCGGCCCTATCTGTTTGTGGGTGCTTTTCTGCTGATTTTCTCCCTCGCTCTGCTGTTTATGCCACTCAACGCCTTAAAGAGCAGCACTTTTAAATATTTTATTTACCTGCTTGCCTATTTAATTTACAACACGCTGTCCACCATGATTAATGTGCCGTATTTATCCCTGGCGGCCGAGCTCACATCGAATTATTACGAGAAAAACAAGATGAATGTTATCCGGCAGGGTTTTTCCATGCTGGCAGGCGGTATATCGGCAGGTGTGCCGATTTTTTTGCTCGAAAAACTGCACAAAGGCGAAATACCGGTTCGCACTTTCAGCCTGCTGATGATCTTCGGCTTCGGGATTTACTACGCGATTCCTCTGCTCATTACCGCAACTGTTTGCCGGGAGAGAATGCCGATTCCGGCGGAAAAACTCCGGTTTTCCGTCAAGAACTTTTTGCTCCCGCTGAGGCTCAAGGCTTTTGTCTGCCTGCTGCTGATGTATTTTTTGGCCTATTCCTCACTGGACTTGATCACAGCCAACATCGTCTGGGTGGTCAATTACGGATTCAAAATTAAAAGTTACAGTTCGTTTATCGTGCTGGTGGTGATATCCGTTTCCTACGCCGCGACCATACCGTTATACAACATACTCATGAAAAAAGACAAAGCGAAACCCTTTTTGTACCGCGCCGGCATTCCCGTTTATATGCTCGGCATCATCGCACTGTGCTTCTACCCCGCGGGATTGAATGATTACCTGATCTTGCCGCTGTGCGTTATCATTGGGTTTGGCATGAGCGGATGCCTGATTATGCCGTGGATACTCTTCCCGGATGTGGTGGATGTGGGGGAACTGAAGTTTGGCACCCGCAACACCGGCTCCTACAGCGGCCTGATGACCTTCGTGCGAAAATCCACCACCGCCGTTGCCATCCTGATTTCCGGCATCGTGCTGGACGCGACCGGCTTTATCAAACCCACTACCGATTATGTAACCGGGCTTGTCACCAGTTACGAGCAGCCGGCTTCGGCCGTCTGGGGGCTGCGCATGGTCATTATGATACCAATTTTAATTTTTATCTCCATCGCATTTTTCGCCGCAAAAAAACTGAAGCTCAACCCGAAAAGGAGTACCCTCATTGAAAAAATCATCACCGGTCAAGCGGATGTGAACACCTTGAGTGTTGAAGACAAAGCGGAATATGAGGCGATAAAAGAAGAACTGTTTTGAATCGCTATGGATACAAAAACGCTCCGGATTTTTCCGGAGCGTTCATTTTTATGTTTTACCTTTATCAGGCGTCCAGCAGTATATCCGAATATAAAGGATAATGGTCGGAAACAAACTTGCCGTCTATCCCTTCCGTTACAACACGGTAAACAAGCGGTGTAACCTTGTTGTTCGCCAAGACATAGTCAATCACATTTTTAGGGTCAGTCGGTAAGGTGTAATGGTGATATGTCGCGTTTTGCATCGTGTCCGGCGCCAGGTATTTTGCATCTTGCAACACACCCGCTGTGAGCTGTTTATAATAATTGCTGCCCTCGGCAAGGTTAAAGTCTCCCGTGGCGACAACCGGTATGTCATTGAGTTCCGCTGCCTTGGCCAGAACCATCTCAACTCCTTTTTGTCGCGGCAGCACGCCCCTGTAGTCGAGATGGGTGTTGATATGCGCGTAGCGTTCCCCTGTCGCCTTGTTTTCCAGCACTGCCCAGGTGCACACACGCTCGCAGGTGGCATCCCAGCCGATTGACGGCACCTGAGGCGTTTCCGAAATCCAGAAGGTGCCGGACTGAATCACCCGGTATTTGTCTTTGAGGTAAAATATGGCGGAGTATTCGCCCCTTGATTTACCGTTGTCCCGGCCGACGCCCACATAGTCATATTCCGGCAGCATGATGTTAAGCCACAGCATCCAGTACGGCGTCGCTTCCTGCAAACCGACGGAATCCGGATAATATTCGGCAATCGTTTGTGTGACAATCCCCAGCCGGTTTTGCATGGCATGCTCACCCTCGCCGGCACAGAGCACATTGAAGCTCATCACCCGCACGGCGTTTTCCGCCTTGGGATGAATATCCCGCTCAAGGCGCAGGCTGTAACCGATTTGATTGAACACCATGGCAACAATTGAAACATAGGATACAAATTTTGTAAAAAAGCCTTTTAGTTTATCCATTATTTCATCTCCAATTCCTGCATTTTATCCCGCAGCTTTAAAAAGTCATCAAACGCTTCCGGCTTCCTGCGCGGGTCACGCAGCAGCGCCGCGGGATGGAAAGTGCCCATGAACAGGATGCCGCCTTTATCGATAAACTCGCCGTGCTGCACCGTCACCTTATAGTCCGGCGAGATAAGCCGCTGCGCGGCAACCCGGCCCAGGCAAACGATAATTTTCGGGTGCATGAGTCGCACCTGCTCCCGCAGCCATTCAATACAAGCCTCCTGCTCCGCCGGCAGCGGGTCTCTGTTGTTCGGGGGGCGGCATTTGACAATATTGGCGATATAAATATTCTTTTTGCGGTCAAGGTTCACACAGTCCAAATATTTGTCCAACAGCTGCCCGGCACGGCCGACAAATGGCTCGCCGCTGAGGTCCTCCTGCTCACCGGGGCCTTCGCCGATAAACAGAATTTTCGCGTCCGCCTGCCCGACGCCGAACACCACATGGGTGCGCGTTAGAGCAAGCCCGCATTTTTCACAGGCGAGGCAGGCATTTTTTAAATCATCCCAATTTTCACTCATCCGTTTCCCTCCTTCGGTTAATAGGTAAAGAATGACATTTCTTTCAGCACACCGGGATTGTACAGTACGAGCACCAAATCCGGCTTGAATTTCTCGACATAATCCGTTATAGACCCTTTGAAATACCGCGGGTCAATCGCGTGCAGTTCCCCGCCCGCGGCCAAGGAAAGAAACGGTACCAGCACGCCGGCAAATGAGTCGCGCAGCACCAGGATTTTTTTACCGGCGGTCAGGTTGTTGCGGATTTCGAGCAGCGGATAATCAGCCCCGGTATAAGTTGCGTAGGTATTGAGATTAAAATAATCTTTTTTCAGGTTTTGCGGGAAAATCCAGGTATCTTCAAAACTGCCGCTTCGCTCGAACACAGCGCCGTTCACACGGATGTAAACACAGCGCATATCCGTTTCAACCCGTGGCAGAAACAAGGAAAAATCGTCCGTACCCGCATAGTATTGTCCCACCCGCTTGCCCATGCTGCCCAGGAACATATCCTCATATATTATAACCTGAAACCGGCTTTTATCAAGCATCGGCAAGTCAATATTAAACCCGTAACCATTGTTGAGTTTTTCGGCGATTTTTTTTGCCGCCCAAAGCCCTGTTTCCGGCGTCCAATGGTGGTCCGTCTTGAAAAACAGGGTCGGGTAATCAAGTTTGTCCGCAACAATCTCATCCCGTAAATCAACAGTATCGACACCCCGGCTGTTGAGCACCGCGAGCATTTGGTCTGCATTTTCGTTTGCATAATCCGCAATACCCGGGGGCAGCGTTTTGTTGTCTTTGTTGATTTTGAAGGGCAGCTGCGCATAAAGCAGGGGGATACCGTTGCTTTGAAGGTGCTTGCTGAAGTCGGATAAACGCGCGGCTTTTTCGGATATGTTCTCTCCCTTTGCCTCAACATAGGCCAGCGAGCCATTTCTGAGTTTAACCACCTTGTACTGAGCGCTTTTGTCAAGCACGCAACGGTTGCCGGCAACCCGCTGTGTCAGCCCGTACAGGTTAATGAAATCGTTTTTTCTAAAAAGATTGTCGTTGACGCCGGCCAGAGATTCATAAGCCGTCAACACAACCGATTTGCTTTTTGCCATAGCATCGGTGCCTGTACCAAGGTATTCGCTGTAAAGACCGGCGATCATCTCCCGTTCCCGGTATATGTTCACAAGCGTCCCCCCGGACATAACAAAGACAAAACATAAGAACAGCGCAGCTACCGCCATGTGCCGGTTGATTTTTGATTTCATCGCCGCGCCCCCTAAAAATTGAAATAGATAAACGGATTGTAGGAGCCTTTCACAAGATAGGAAACGGCAACCAACAACAGCATCATCAACCCCGCGGCATACACCGCACCGGTCCCCTTAAAACGCTCCCCGATTTTTTCGCGGAACACTTTTGCCGCCGGTAGCGAAAACACCGCGCAGACGATAAGAAAAACAAAATTCTGTGTCAGGTTCAATACAAAAGCATCGTCAATGAGCGGATTACCCGCGAGCCCGAACATTGCTTTGAAGTACTCTCCCGCGGCAACCAGGTTTTGCGCGCGGAACAACACCCATCCGAACAGGACGAAGAGCATGGTGTAGCTATATTTCAGCCAACCGAACTTTTTCGGATTTTCTTCAAAGTTAGTCAGCTTTTCAAAGGTAATGAGCGCAAAATACATCAAGCCCCACAGGATGAATGTCCAATTCGCGCCATGCCAGACACCGGTTAAAAACCAGACAATAAACAGGTTGAAGACAAGGCGGGCTTTTGATTTGACACGGCTGCCCCCGAGCGGGAAATAAACATAATCCCGAAACCATGTGCCAAGCGAAATATGCCATCGGCGCCAAAATTCCGATATGGATTTTGAAATGTAGGGGTAATTGAAGTTTTCCAAAAAATGGAAGCCGAACATTTTGCCCAGCCCAATCGCCATATCGGAATAGCCTGAAAAGTCAAAATATATTTGAAAAGCATACGCGAAAACGCCCAGCCATGCCAGCCCGACGGACAGATTATCGTTGCCATCAAATGCGTTATCAGCGATGACCGCCATGGTATTGGCCAGCAGTACCTTTTTCAAAAATCCAACAATGAAACGGGTAACGCCCGATGTAAAATCATCAAGCGTTTCTATGCGGTGTTTGATTTCATGCGCGATGGTCTCATAGCGGACAATTGGGCCGGCGATGAGCTGGGGAAAAAACGAAACATAAAGCCCGACATACATCGGATTTTTCTGCATTTCACCCGCACCCCGGTTTACATCCAGCACATAGGAAAACGCCTGAAAGGTGAAAAACGAAATGCCGATGGGCAGCGCGATCACCGGAACACTTAACGCCAACCCGAACAGGCTGTTTATATTGTTAAGGGAAAACATCAGGTATTTAAAGACAAACATAATGCCGAGGTTGAAAACCGTTGCGGCCAGGAGAACGACGCGCGTAACTGCTTTGCGCGCTTTGAATTGGTGAACCAACAAACCGAAAAACCAATTTGCTATAATGGAGAGTATCATGACAAACACAAACTTCGGTTCGCCCCAGGCATAAAAGAAAAGCGACGCGATGAGAAGCAACATGTTTTGCAGCAACCGGCTTTTACGGCACAAAACATAGTAGCAAAAAATCACGCCGGGTAAAAAGAAAAACAAGAATTCAGCGCTGGAAAAGAGCATTCACGGAACAGCTCCCTATTTGAATATTTTCGCAATATCCGTCACGGTCAGCGTCTCGGCCGCGACAATCCGGGTGCTTTCCATCAGCACGCGCGCGGCGTCCAAAGAGGTCAGACACGCCGTGCCGGCTTCCGCGGCAAAGCGGCGCAGTTTGAAACCATCGCGCTTTTCAAGCCGTCCATGCGTCGGGGTGTTGATTATCAGCGAAACACCGCCGGCGTGGAGCATGTCCAAAATATTCGGGCTTTCGCCGGTGATCTTATTCACCGGTTTCGCTTTTATGCCGGCCGCCTCAAGCGCGCGGAGCGTGCCGGGTGTGGCATAAAATTCAAAGTCCGCGTCGCTCACGCTGCTGAGCATTTCGCAAATCTCCGCCTTGTCCTTGTCCCGCACGGTGACGATTATCCGGCCGTTTTTCGGCAGGGATACGCCGCCGCCTTCAAAGGCCTTCAGCAACGCTTCGTTGTAGTTGCGGGCGATGCCGAGCACTTCACCGGTCGACTTCATTTCCGGCCCGAGTGAGGTGTCCGCCCCGATGATTTTTTCAAATGAGAAGACCGGCAATTTGATGGCATAGTAGCCGCTGTTATTGTATAATCCGGTGCCGAATCCCATGTCCCGGATTTTTCCCCCGAGCATCGCCTTCGTCGCGAGTTCGATGGCGGGGATGCCCGTCACCTTGCTGATGTACGGCACGGTGCGGGAGGAACGCGGATTGACCTCGATAATATAAACCTTTTCCTCATATACAATAAACTGGATGTTCATCATCCCGACCACTTCCAGCGCGTAGGCGAGGCGGCGGGCATATTCGACAATAGTGTTTTGAACGATTTGGCTTAGTGTGACCGCAGGGTAAACGGAAATGGAGTCGCCGGAATGGATACCCGCCCGGTCTACATGTTCCATAATGCCGGGGATGAGAATATCCCTGCCGTCGCAGATGACATCGACCTCGACTTCCTGCCCCATGATATATTTATCCACCAGCACCGGATGCTCCAGCGCGGTGCGCATAATAATCTCCATGAACTCGCGGATGTCATCATCTGACACGGCGATTTGCATACCCGCGCCGCCGAGCACATAACTCGGGCGAACGAGCACCGGGTAACCAAGCGAGTGCGCGGCAAGCAGCGCCTCTTCCTCGGTAAATACCGTCTGCCCTTTCGGGCGGTCAATACCGCATTCCTCAAGGATTTTGTCAAAACGCTCCCTGTCCTCCGCGGCGTCCACATGGTCAGCGTCCGTGCCGTAAATCGTCACGCCCAGGTCATGCAGGGTTTTGGTCAGCTTGATGGCGGTCTGTCCGCCGAACTGAACTACAGCGCCGTCCGGTTTTTCGAGCTCGACGATGTTGGTCACATACTCCGGTGTGAGGGGTTCAAAATAGAGTTTGTCCGCCACATCGAAGTCGGTCGAAACCGTTTCCGGGTTGTTGTTGATGATAACGGTTTCGCACCCGGCTTTGCGCAGTGCCCAGATATTATGCACGGAGCAGTAGTCAAACTCGATGCCCTGCCCGATACGGATAGGGCCGGAACCGAGTACCAGCACCTTTTTACGGGTTGATGAAGGATCGACCTCGTTTTCGACGCCGTAATCGGAGTAATAGTAAGGGGTTTGCGCCGCGAACTCCGCCGCGCAGGTGTCAACAATCGAGAAGGAGGGGGTGATGTCCCACATCTTGCGCATCGTCTTCACCGCGGAGGGTGTGCTCGCGATGTCATCGGCAATCATTTTGTCCGTAAAACCCATCTTTTTTGCCGCAAGAAGTGTTTCCCTGTCAAAAACGCCGGAACGCAGCAGCTTTTCCATGTTGACGATGTTTTCAATTTTATATAGAAACCACCTGTCTATTTTTGTGATGCTGTAAATTTCTTCCGGTCCGACACCCTTGTATATCGCCGCCGCGACGGTAAAAAGACGCTCGTTGTCCACATTTGGCAGCAAAGCGCGCAGTTCGTCCACGCTCTTTTCCATCAGGAACGGCAGCAGCAAGCTTTCTTTATTCTCTTCCAGGGAGTTGACCGCTTTGTGCAGCGCCGCCTCAAAGGAGCGGGAGATGGACATGACCTCGCCCGTTGCCTTCATCTGCGTGCCCAAGGTACGCTTGGCGGTCACGAACTTGTCAAACGGCCACTTGGGGAATTTGACAACACAGTAGTCCAGCGCCGGCTCAAAACAAGCAAAGGTCTTGCCGGTGATGGCGTTCGGAATTTCATCCAGCCCCAGCCCTAAAGCAATTTTTGCCGCAACCCGCGCAATCGGGTAACCGGTCGCTTTGGAGGCTAATGCCGAGGAGCGCGAAACGCGGGGGTTGACCTCAATAACGGCATATTCAAAGGAATCCGGGTGCAGCGCGAACTGCACATTGCAGCCGCCCTGAATACCCAGTGCGGATATAATTTTGAGCGCGGATGTCCGCAGCATCTGATGATCCTTGTCCGACAAGGTCTGTGACGGCGCGACGACGATCGAATCTCCGGTGTGTACCCCGACCGGATCGACATTCTCCATATTACAAACGGTGACGCAATTTCCCTTGCTGTCCCGAATAACTTCATACTCAATCTCTTTCCAGCCGGAAATGCATTTTTCAATCAGCACCTGCCCGACTCTGGAAAGGCGGATGCCGTTCGCGCCGATTTCGCGAAGTTCATCCGGGTTATAGGCAATGCCGCCGCCCGTGCCGCCGAGCGTATAGGCCGGGCGGACAATGACGGGGTAACCGATGGTTTCCGAAAAGTCCAGCGCGTCCCTTACAGTTTCAACAACTTTGGACACAATGCACGGCTCACTGATGGACTCCATCGTGTCTTTAAACTCCTGCCGGTCCTCCGCCATTTTAATAGCCTTCGCGGAGATACCGATCAGGCGGACATTGAATTTCGCGAGCACGCCCTTTTCCTCAAGTTCCATCGCGAGGTTAAGCCCTGTCTGCCCGCCTAAAGTCGGCAGAATGGAATCCGGGCGTTCGGCCTCGATAATTTTAGTCAGCGTCGGCACATTCAGCGGCTCAATATAAACGATATCCGCTATTTCACCGTCCGTCATAATGGTCGCGGGGTTGGAGTTCGCCAGAACGACCTGAATCCCTTCCTCGCGAAGTGAGCGGCAGGCTTGTGTACCGGCGTAGTCAAATTCGGCAGCCTGGCCGATGATAATCGGGCCGGAACCGATGACAAGCACTTTTTTGATGCGTTCATCAATCATTGTATCGGCCCTCCTTAACCATTCGAATAAAGCGGTCGAACAAAAAGGCTGTACTGTGCGGACCGGGCGCTGCCTCCGGATGAAACTGTACGGTAAAAATCGGCTTGCCATGGTAGATGACGCCTTCGACCGTCTTGTCGTTAACATTGATGCAGTTTACCTCGGCATTGGGGGGCAAGCCCTCCTCACACACCACATATCCGTGGTTTTGTGATGACATATAGGTTCTGCCTTTATGCAGGAACTTCACCGGATGGTTAGCGCCGCGATGACCGTATTTCATTTTTTCCGTTTTGCCGCCTGTGGCTATGGCCAACAGTTGGTGCCCCAGGCAGATGGCCAGTGTGGGTATACCATAATCATAGAGTTTGCGGATTTCCTTGATAATTTCCACGCAATCAGCCGGATCGCCGGGTCCGTTGGACAGCATAAGAGCATCGTGCCCGCCGGCTATAATTTCTTCGGCAGTGGTGAAGCAAGGGTATTGTGTAACACGGCAGCCGATTTTAATCAACGATCTGCCGACATTCAGCTTTGCACCGCAATCCAAAAGAGCAACAGAAGGGCCGGTGTTTTCCGTTTCAAGCATGATCTTTTGCTGAATACTGACGGATTCCACCAGCCTTATTTGTTTAAAAGAAGCAATAACATCCATCAACCTGGGCATATCCGAAATATCATCTGTAATAACACCTTGCATTGTTCCGTTTTCTCTTAATCGCTTAACAACTGACCTTGTGTCCACATCGCTCAGGCAAGGAATGTTGAATTCAAGCAATATATTCTCCAATGTATCGGTGCTTCTGAAATTTGACGGTGTTCCGCACAGTTCATGAACAATAAAAGCGCAAGGCTGAAGGCGAAACGACTCGAAATCCTCACGGCAGATACCGTAGCTGCCGATGATCGGATAAGTCATTACAATGCCTTGCCCCGCGTAAGAAGGATCCGTTAAAATCTCAAGGTACCCGGTCATCGAAGTGTTAAAAACAACCTCACAGGCGGTTTCGCGGAACGCGCCGCGTTGATTTCCTTCATAAATCGAGCCGTCTTCCAGTACCAGATAAGCCCTCATCAATTCACCATGCCTTTCAAAAAATTGAGCGTTTCTAACCAAAAATTATAGCATGGTCTTCGCGATATTTATCAATAGATTAGAAAAATAATAAATTTTTGCCGCATAAAATCAGTCCAAATAAACCGTTTTGAAATACGCCTTCGCCTGTTCGATATCCCGCCGGATTTGTTCGCTCAATTCCTGAGGCGTTGGGAACTTCCGCTCCGCCCGCAGATATTTTACAAGACCGACTTCAACCTCCTGCCCGTACAAGTCGCCTTCAAAATCGGAAATGCAGGTTTCGCTGCGGAGCGTGCTTTCGTTAAAAGTCGGCCGGACACCAATGTCCGTCACTGCGGTGTGCCAGGCGCCGTCGACAGAAGCCTTGGACACATAAACGCCGCTTTTCGGCACCACAAACCCTTCCGGAAAACTCTGGTTGATCGTGGGCACGCCCAATATCCGCCCGAGTTTTTTACCCCCGACTACTTTAAAGTTATATGAAAACGCCCTGCCGAGCATGGCGTTTGCCGCTTCAATCGAACCGTTTTCAATCGCCGCCCGGATACGCGTGGAGCTCACCGGTTTACCTTCAAAATTGACCGCGGCGGCCACTTTCAGCGTTAAGTTAGACGCTTCGCACAGCGTTTTCAGCAGCGCCGCATCCCCTGCTCCGTCATGCCCGAAACGGTAATCGTACCCGCAGCAGACAGCCTTTGCGTTCATTCTTTTCACCAGAATTTGCTCCACGAAGTCCGCCGCCGTCATGCCGCGGACTTCCTCGAACGATATCGTAAAGTGATGGATACCCATTTTTTCAAGTTCTTTTTTTCGCAGCGATGCCGGCAAAATTTCGGCCGGTGCTTTGCCGGTTAAGACATATTGCGGATGTTTGTCGAACAGCAGTACGCAGGGAACCAACCCCTGCGCTTTGAACGCCGCGGCGGACTCAATCACCGCCGTATGCCCTATATGCAGGCCGTCAAAGGTGCCCAGGGCCACCGCTGACGGTTTGTCAAAAATGGTTGACTGCATGGGAGATTCAACCCTTTCCGTTGGGGACGGGTTTTCCGTCCCAATTGTAGGGAACGACCCCTGTGTCGTTCCACGCGTTGTGATCAATTTCTAATAGGAACGACACAGGGGTCGTTCCCTACCGTCCACTTATTTCCTGAACATCTTCTTCATCCTGAGTTCTTTCGACAAAATACTTTTGCGCAAGCGCAGGCTTTTCGGTGTGACTTCCAGCAGTTCGTCGTCCTTGATGAACTCCATACACTGCTCGAGGCTCATGGCAGAAGGCGTGATTAGCCGCAGCGCGTCATCGCTGCCGGAAGCGCGGGTGTTGGTCATCTGCTTTTTCTTGCAGACATTGCACACGACATCCTCGTTTTTCGCGCACTCGCCCACAATCATGCCCTCATACACATCCACGCCCGCGCCGATGAACATACGGCCGCGCTCCTGCGCCGCGAAAAGCCCGTAGCCGGTACTCACGCCCGTTTCATGCACCACAATCGAGCCGCGCTCGCGGGTCTGAATTTCGCCCTTGTAGGGTTCATACCCGGCAAACAGCTGGTTCATGATACCGTTGCCGTTGGTGTCCGTCAAAAACTCGGACCGGTAGCCGATAAGACCGCGGGAGGGAATCTTAAATTCAAGATGGGTGGAGCCGCCATCGCGCGCACTCATGTTCTCCAGTTCACCTTTGCGGGAGCCGAGTGTCTGTATCACCACACCCACATACTGCTCCGGCACCTCGACAATCAGCAGTTCCATGGGTTCCAAGAGTTGGCCGTCTTTTTCTTTGAAGATGACTTTCGGGCGGGACACCTGAAATTCGTAACCCTGGCGCCGCATGGTTTCAATCAGGATGGACAAATGCAGCTCGCCCCGGCCGGACACTTTGAAGGAATAAGTGGTGTCCGTGTTTTCCACCCGCATGCTCACATTCGTTTCCACCTCTTTAAACAGGCGGTCGCGGATGTTGCGGGAGGTAACAAATTTACCCTCGCGTCCGGCAAACGGGCTGTCGTTGACCAAAAAGTTCATGGATATCGTCGGTTCGTCAATTTTGACAAACGGGAGCGGCTCCACACAATCCGGGCTGCAGGCGGTTTCGCCGATGTTGATGTCCGCAATGCCGGACACGCAGATGAGGTCACCCATCATCGCGCTTTCCACCTCCACCCGGTGGAGGCCTTCAAACTGATACAGTCTGGAAATTTTCACATTTTCCAGCGTGTCGTCCGCCCTGCACAGCACAACCTGCTCGCCCCTGCTCACTTTGCCGCGTTCTACCCGGCCCACGCCGATTCTGCCGATGTAGTCGTCATACTCCAGGGATGAAAAGAGGATTTGCAGCGGACCTTTCAACTCGCCTTCCGGCGGGCTGACATGCTCCAATATCGAATCCAGCAGCGGGCGCATGTCCCCCTGGGTCACATCCTCCTGCAGGGAGGAGTAGCCGTCCCTTGCCGACGCATAAACAACGGGAAAGTCCAGCTGGTCTTCATGCGCGCCGAGTTCAATGAGCAAATCCAGCACTTCGTCCACCACTTCCGCCGGCCGCGCGCCGGGCCTGTCCACTTTGTTGACAACCACGACAACTTTCTTTTTCAGACCCAGCGCTTTTTTTAGCACAAAGCGCGTCTGCGGCATGCAGCCCTCAAAAGCGTCCACCAACAGCAGCACGCCGTCCACCATCATGAGGATACGCTCGACTTCGCCGCCGAAGTCGGCATGGCCCGGGGTATCCACGATGTTGATTTTAACTTCTTTGTAATGCACCGCCGTGTTTTTGGATAAAATGGTAATGCCGCGCTCACGCTCCAAATCATTGGAGTCCATGACGCGTTCGGTAATCTGCTCGTTCACGCGGTAAATACCGCTTTGCTTGAGCATTTCGTCAACCAGGGTTGTCTTGCCGTGGTCAACATGCGCGATGATTGCGATGTTCCGGATGTCTGTTCTGAATGCCAAAAATTTCACCTGTTCCAATTTTACAAATTTTATTCCACCGATATGCCTTTTTCAGCCCGTTGGTGCTGCAGCTCGTCGGTAATCATCTGCCTTTTTTTACCCACCAGGTCATAGAAGAACACCGGCACGGCACACGCCAGCATCGATATCGCCGGTATCAGGGATACAATCGTAAACATGCCGCCGCGCACGGAAACATCCAGCATGTTCGGGTCCACGGTGTATGCCACGCCGATGGTGTCCAGACGCAGGTCCACAATCATATACATCAGCACAATGAAAGATGTCGCCATAGCGCTGCCCAGTTTGTTGACAAAGGACTGGCACGCGGAACCGAGCCCGTTTTCGCGCCTGCCGGTTTTCCATTCCATGTAATCCAGCGCGTCGCCGATCATGGCGGAGCTGAGCACATTGATCATTCCCGCCGGTATGCAGGACAGCACGAAGAACGGTACACAAGCCCAAAAGTTGTCATAGCCGAGGAAATAGATGACCATGCTGGATACAAAGCCGATGCCGCAGGCGGTGATAATCAGCTGTTTATAGTTATACCTTTTTATGAGCCTTGGTATGAGCAGCATCGTGCCGAACATACCGACTGCCGTCGCAACGGCGAAAACCGTGTTCACTTTTGATATGCTTGACTGCAGGATCGCCTCTTTTTCACTCTCGCTCATCCCGAGCAGGGACGGCCCGATATAAAACGAATACCTGGCCACATGAATCGCGCCCGCTTGGAACATATACCGCCCGCAGGACAGCACGCCCATCATCAACACAAGCACAAGCGGCTTGTTGGTAAACAGCAGTTTCAGTGAGCCCGGCTCGCCCTTCTGCCTTTCCCTGCGCGGCACATTCACCCGCTCTTTCACACGGAAATAGGCCTGTGCGAAAAGCAAATTGCCGATGACCGCGGCAATGAGCGCGATAATGATATACTTCGTTTTTTCCAACTGCAGCCCGCTCAGGCCTGTCTTGGGCAAAAGAAAGCCCAGCGCCATAAATATCACAATCGGTATCGCCGAGCCAATGCCGTTTGTCGTCCTCGCCAGGGTAAATATTTTGCCCCGTTCGGCGGGGTTCGCCGTCATGAGAATCGGCAGGCTCCAAAAAGGCACATCACTCATGGTGTAAATCATGCCCCACAGTACATAGGTAACCGCAGCATAGACCATTTTCGCGCCAATCGAAATGTTGGGCGCGAAGAACAACGAAAAGGTCAGTACCGCGATGGGGATGGGGGTCACTAAAATATACGGGCGCATTTTGCCGTGCTTGGGGTTGAGCCGATCGGCAATCATACCCATCATCGGGTCGTTAATCGCGTCCCACACGCGCGCCAAGAGCATGAGCAGCAGCACGAAGATGGGCGTGAGCTTCATGATATTCAGGTAAAAATCGGAAATGTAGGAGGACATGATCGCGTAAATCATGCCTTGGCCGAACGCGCCGAGTTCCAGCGCCCGGAGCTCCTTTTTGCCGACATATTCTTTGAGCTTTTCCACAGGCAGAACTCCTTATCTATCCTTATTCGCTCTTCATATCCACAAGCTGCCGTGTGCCCTTAAAGGCATCAACCGAAAGTTTGACGGAATCGAATATCGCGCTTTTGATGTCGTCATCCGTTGCGCCGAGCTCAACGCTCCATTTTTTATCCATAAAGGTATTCATGCACATAATTTCCGCCAGATCCACCGGATTCAAACCGGGTTCGATGTTTTTCTTCGCGTAGGTTTTAATCATTGTCTTGCCGAAGAGTTTGAACATCCATTTGGCAACATGAATAATCTTGCGGTCCGGTTTGCCCATGGCGGCGTGTACAATTTTGAGGAATTCGTCCCAGGTCAGGTTGTAGTAACTGATCGGATATGCGTTCCCGCCTTTATTCTTTTCCGCCGCGCCGACAATGGTCTGCGCCACCTGACGCACCGTTAGCATTGCGGTGCCGCCCTTGGGGTACATGGTGACACCCGGCATTTTATCCAGCTGTTCGATGAGGATAACCCACACCGGCTTGCGCCCGGGCTGTGTACCGAAAATATACGGCAGTTCCAGCACCGCGACGGACATTTGATCGTCCGCGAGCGCCAATGCCGCCTCTTCCTGCGCGATGCGGCTGCGGATATACGGGTGCTTTTTGGTCAGCTCCATCTCCGGGCGCTCTTTTGCAAAATACGCGAAGTAGGAGCCGAGCACCACGGAACTCGTCAGCCCGCAATCCTTTGCCAAACCGATGAGGCGCTTGACGGGATTGATGTTGTATTTTTCATAATACGAGTAGACAGGCGCGGGGAACTCGACACGCTCGTCAATGCCCGCGGCAAACACAAAGCAGTCGCACCCGGCCATCATCGCCTTGATTTC
>CAZTCR010000037.1:0-29658 GCA_964612185.1 uncultured Eubacteriales bacterium | reverse complement strand
ATTGTACCACTAAGGAGTTCGGGTTCTCAACTTTCATTTAACTTTACAGTACGTATAAATTATTCAGGAGGTCAGAAGATGAAAACACTGTTTAGCAAACGGCAAATGGATGCACTGAAGAAATTGGGCAGCATGATCCTATCCTTTCCAAAACTGCTGACATCGGGCAGTATTGTCAAACTAATCGCGTCAATTGTTATTTTTACACAGGTTTGCGGCGCTTTGCTTTTTGATACACCCACCAAACCAAATGGACCGGCGCTTGATATGAGCAAGTTTGTGATGACCTGGTCGGATGAGTTTAATGATGGGACCTTTAACAAAACATACTGGTCCGGTCATTATTGTTGGGGTGATGACGGTACCTGGCCAAGGGACCAATACCATTATTGGAACAGGGGCCAGGTCAGCTTCCGTGACGGGAACCTTGTTATGAAGGCTTCTTACCTCGAAAACGGCCCCGTCGGACCGGAAGGGCCCTACGGACCCGCTTACTATTCCTACGGCATGGACACCAATCCTTGGACAGACGGACCGACGAAACCGGGTTTTGAACAGCTTTACGGCTATTTTGAAATGCGGTGCATCTTACCGAAAGGCCCCGGTCTCAACCCTGCTTTTTGGCTGCTGTGTGAAGGTATGTTTAGAACCGACCCGGTCGGTCTTACCGACGGCGGTGTAACAGGCGCGGAAATCGATGTGTTTGAGACGCAATATGAAAAGAAAGCGCTCCACAAAGATGCGGTATACCACACCATTCATGTGGACAGCTATGATGCATACCACCGTTCGGAAATGCAGGGGCATTTTTATGCGAACAATCCGTATGAGGAATACAACACTTACGGATTTGAATGGAGCCCGGACGAATACATTTTTTATATCAACGGGGTTGAGACCGCAAGAACCGATTTTGGCGGTGTTTGCCAGGTGCCGCTGTATTTGATTATCTCTTTGGGCATTGGCGGAAATATCGGCGACAACACAGAACTTGCCCGCGGAATTTATTGTTGACTATGTACGGGCATACCAATATGCTGACCGGATAGCGGATGCCGGTTAAAACAGGGATGAACAATCGAGGGAGCGGTTACTGACCGCTCCCTCGATTGATAATTTATTTGATTATATTATTCAGAAAATGTATAGTTGAGCCTGCCGTACGGGGCACTGTCGCCCGTTGTGTAAAATGAATAAGTGTCAAAAACATCGCAGTTGTCCGTCCACTTGAATTGTATGTCGATTGGAATTGCCTGCACACCGAACAAAGCCCGCTCTATACGCAGCATTATCTTATTCCCGTCCATTGCAAAATCTGCAGTTCCTACTGTTTCAAAAACCGAGCCATTATACCGTTCCACCGTTGCCCGGTTATTCGTAACGCTGCGGTTAATCAAATAATCATAGCCGTTCATGGCGGGAGTCGGCATCCCGAGGCTAATGAGCAAATTCATTGCGTTTGTGTCTTGAATGGCCTGTATAGCATCAACCGTATCAACATAAAAATATAGATATTGACTGTCCTTTGCCGCTTTTACCGACCGGATATCATTTCTGCCGCTCGTATCCACATAACGCAAATCACCGAACCCCGCGCAGTTCCTGTCAACGGTATCGTTCGTGTAATCTTCATACGAAACGATTCCCGGGTTGTTCCACTGCTCAAAGCCACCGGTTATATCAATGGTCACATCCTGTTGAACCGGTTTTTTTACCGCCGTGCCCTTGAATTTAGCAATGTAATCCACAAGCTGCATATAATAATTATCGCCCAGCAAACCGTTCATCGGCTCCACATCGCGGCTGTTTGTCATATCGGCGCAATCCACAAACACAACCGGTTCGCCCGGATATGCCGGTTGCCTTTGTGCTACCCACTCGTTAAACCCGGTGACAAAAATAACATCCGGGTCAAACGATAATGCGAAATCCCACTGTTCCGCGAAATTATAGCCGAGTTGAACCGCATTTTCAGCCGTATCATTCGCACCGTCATGCCAGGTTCTGTTCCTGTCATTTGCGCCATACCAAGCTGTTGCGCTGAAACGGCAGGTGTCGGAGTGCTGTGCCGCGGATACATTCATTATTTCACGGTTAAAACCTTTTCCGTAAATGGCTTGATATGTCAATGAACGGTCAAACTCCATCCAAGGGAAGCCGTCATCCTTGCGTTCCTCTGTCGGCCATTGGTTCGCTTTTATTCTGAAATATGCTTTCACATCATCGCGCAGTGCCTCATCAGCCGCATTGCCGATAATCATTGGCTTGCCGTCCCATTGGAACCATAATTCGTCTATCCTCGGATATTCGGTCTTTAACTGAGTATTGTTGTAGAGTTCATCGTAAACCCTGTTCATTGTATCACCGGAAGCCGTGTTGGTATAACAGGCAATTTGCGGTACATCCCAGCCTTCCAACAGGTATTCGTACCAAACCGCTATCAAGTCTTTCACTCTATCGGAATAGGTGATCGCGTTTGTGGTATCCAGCACAATAAAATCAACGCCCGCGTCCGTGAGCATTTGCAGGTGTTTTCGCATTACCCAGGTATCCTGCGAAGTATAATAACCAAAAAGCGGTTCGCCCCAAAAATGATGCTCACCGACACCCCCGCCGCCGGCCGCGAGCCATTTTTCTTCCGATAGGATGGCATCGGGGTTGTTTGCGACGATTTTAGTATTGTCATAAGGACCGCCGGTGCCGTGAACACCCTGCCAAAGAAAATAGAAGATCCCCACCTGCTTTTCGTTTGAACCACCCGAAGATACTACTGCTCTGCCAACTGCATCGACACATCCGAGAGAACCGTTTTTGTTCATTATATAATCCCCGCTGCCGCCAATCCCAAAAATGCTGTTAATACATAGCAGCAGGGAAACGAAAAACGCATAGATCTTTGTTAACTTTGCAGAGAACAGATTTTTAAAATAGCGTTCCAACGATTTAAGCATTATCAACACCTCCCGCAAGAGCTGATAGTTTTATTCAATTGCCGCTTTACGCGAGTTGATTGCTTTAAAAATATTCATATCAAATTTTGCTGTGCGGTCATAGGTATAAAGCCCGTTTTGCTCCTGCTCAATGTCATAAAGCTGCGTATAGCAAAACCCGAACAAGCTGGGATTATCAAGCAGGGCGTCCGTGAGTCCTTTGTACCGTTCAATAAACTCCTGTTGAGTCTTGGGCGCATTGCCGTATCCCCAGCCGCCGCTGTTATCAACGCTCCACTTTATGCCACCGTACTCACTGATAAAAACCGGTTCGCCTTCATATTGTTGCCTGTATCCCCGCTCGTTAACTTGTTGGTATAATTCGCCATCCTTCAAGGTATCGTAGTGTTCTTTGAAAGTAAGCGGATTTTGATCATAGTCATGAATATCATAAATATCTGTAACAACATGATAATTACCGCTCGTGTCAATACAAGGGCGTGTTATATCAAGTTTTTTCGTTGCAGCGTAAATAATTCTTAGCAAATCATTATTTTGTCTTCTGCCATTATAATCCCATGTTTCGTTAAAAGGACACCAACCGACAATAGACGGATGGTTAAAATCCCGTTGGACTGCCTCACACCATTCGGGTAGAATTGAGAACAAAACCTCCGGGCGCGAATAGTCTACACCCCAATTCGGATATTCACCCCAAACAATATATCCAAGCCTGTCGCAATGATACAGGAAAAGGGGTTCAAATACTTTTTGGTGCAGCCTCGCGCCGTTAAAGCCGGCAGCAATTGAAATCTCAATATCGGCAATTAAGTCTTTTTCCGTGGGCGCAGTATAAATTCCGTCCGGATAAAAGCCTTGATCGAGCACGAGACGCTGGAACACGGACTTTTCGTTTATCAGGAACATCATATCCTGCAAGCGAACATTACGAAGCCCGAAATAGCTGCTCACCTCATCCTCTTCAAAAGACAGCTCAAGGTCGTATAGCTGGCCTTTGCCAACCTCCCAAAGATGCTTTTCAGCTAACTCCATGCAGAGGCTAAGCGCTCCCCCGGCCGTCTGCTTTTCGCAAACCCCCATTGGTTTGTCCTCATAAAAAGCAGCCGCTCTGAATATGCCGGAACCCGAGACCACCGCTTGGATCATGAGGGTTCCGTTTAATTGATCCGGATAATATTCCACACTCTTTATGTGTGCTTCCGGCATAAATTCCAACCATACCGTCTGCCAAATTCCGGTTGTTCGCGTATAATCACAGCCGTGCGACTTGTACAATTCGCTTTGTTTACCGCGCGGAATCAGCGGACTGCGGGTATCATCCTTGGCACAAACCGTAACGACATTTTTACCCGTTGATACGAGATGAGAAATATCAAAACTGAAGGAGGTGTAACCGCCAATATGTGAACCGGCAAGCCTGCTGTTGATGTAGACAAAAGCTTCATAGTCAACAGCCCCGAAATGAAGCACCACCTTTTTTCCCGCATGTTCGGCGGGTATTTCAAATTCACGCCTGTACCAGACGGCGCGCATAAAATCTTTGTGTTCCAAACCGGAAAGTTTGCTTTCCGGGCAAAAGGGAACCGTAATGCTGCCGCTAAGCGTAGGGGCGCTTTGGAGCTGCCTTTCCTGCCCGCTGTTGCTATTATCGATTTCAAACCCCCATTCACCGTTGAGGTTCAGCCATGCAGCGCGCTCAAACTGTGGGTTAGGGTGTTCGGGACGCGGAATACTTGTGTTATCAGCCATAACTATTTGTTCCTTTCGTTAAGAAAACTATATTTATTTATTACCCATATACACGAACCTGTGTCCTGAATACTAATTCTCACTTCAGTCTTATGACTTCCGGCTTACTACCTCTAAAAGTATGTTGCTTCCAACATCGCGCATAGCGTATGGTACACAGGCAAGGTCAGTTCCTGCACCTTATAAGTCTCGGTTTCCGGCATCATGATGCATACAGTGCAGCATTCGCATAAGCTGCTGGCAAACTCACCAGTGATACCAATACTTTTCCTGCCGAGAGCATTTGCTGTTTTAACAGCGTTTACAATATTTGCTGAATTGCCGGAGGTACTCAGCGCAATCAACACATCAGGGCTTTTTTTCGCATAGCCCCACACCTGCTGGGCGTAAACCATATCCGGTGCAACATCGTTGGAAAACGCGGATATCAGCCCGGTCTGGCTGGTCAGTGATATGGCGGGAATAGCGCCCTGCAGCTTTGACGCTATGTATTCCCCGCCTTCCAAGTTTTCGAAAAGGCTCGAAGCACTTGGCGACAAAGGGCGCCGTGACATAAAGCCCTTCATCAACTCCCCGACAATGTGTTCGCTGTCCGCTGCGCTGCCGCCGTTGCCGCAGACAAGAATTTTACCGCCGTTTTCAAAACATTCACAGAGAATGTCATATGCCGTGTGCAGTTGCGCGCGTGAAGGTTCAAGGCAAGAGTACCGTTTGAATAAATCATCAAAAATATCCATCGTTCGATCCATAGCCGCTTCCTTTCCAAATCGCATGTACCAAATAGTATAAAATTCCTAATTATTTAATGCTACACCGAGTGCAGCATAGTCGCCGATGCTGTTGCCAAGCATAGCGGGAATAATTTTGCAACAGGAAAGCGAAAGCGGCAAAGCCTCCGCAGTCAGCGCTTTTGTCATAGACGGGATGAGCAGTTTGCTCGAGCGTTCGAATATGCTGCCGATTATAATTGCCTGCGGGTTAAAAATGTCGACAAGGACAGCCAAACCCCTGCCGAGGTATTCGCCGCATATATTATAGATTTCTATAGCGATTTTATCACCGTTTTTTGCCGCATCCGCAATTGATTTTGCTGTGATATTACTCAGCTCGTCTTCAGTCGGGCAAAGCGCCGGCTTTTCACCGCGGTTTAATCTTTCGGTTATCATCGCTTTTGCCAGCCGTTCAATACCGCCGCCGCTGCAGAAGCCCTCAAACGAGCCTGCTTTGCCGTAACCGACAGGCCCATCCTCTGCCAGGCGGATATGCCCGACCTCGCCCGCCATGTCGTTGGTGCCGGCATACAATTTACCGTCCAAGATCAGCCCCGCACCCATGCCGGTACCGAAGGTAAGAAAAATCAGGTTTTTATAACCTTTGCCTGCGCCGAAGCGCCATTCCGCCAGCGCGCAGGCATTGGCGTCATTCTGCAGATAGACAGGCACACCGTATCTCTGAGTCATCATTTTAACAATCGGCACGCCGTCCCAGTCAGGCAAATTCGGCGGACTGTATATGACGCCCTCGGTGCTGCTTAAAGGCCCGCCGCAGCTGATGCCGATTGCCGATAAATCGGCAGATGTAATACAGTTTTTGGCAAGTATATCATCACACGTATTAAAAAATTCCGTCATAACCGCCTGCCAGCCTCGCGGTTGTTCGGTCGGAAAGCTGATTTTATCAATAATAAATCCGTCAAGGCAGTCTTTCGGAATCTCTCCCTGCCCTAAAACTACCGCGCATTTGGTACCGCCTATATCAAGGCCGAGCGAGTACTTTTTCATTTAACAATCGCCTTTCATTTTGCATGCTCAAATTATAACCTTGAGCGGGTAAAGTGTCAATAAATGTTCAGCCATCTTCCAATATACAAAAATGCGTTGCATACTATAATTATATACGGTTTGAGCGCGAATACGGCATATAACTTTTATACCCGATATGCCGAAACCGCTACGCATCTGCCAAGCAAAAGCAGCAGTGCACTAATTGTAACAACTGTAAAAGGAACTATAAGCGGCACAGTTGCTATTACCGGTACTCCGGCTGTTGGCGGAACTTTGACCGTCGATGTTTCGGGTGTTACACCTGCGGGGGCGACGCTGACTTATGTTTGGAAATCCGACGGAATGACTGTAGGATCAAGCAGCACTTATACTGTTCTTGAAGATGACCTTGGTTGTTCTATTACTGTTACGGTGACCGGCACAGGAAACTATTTGGGCAGCTTAACAAGCGCAGCAGTGGCAGTTGCGGGTTAGATTTTTATACAATAAATTTTTACTGTCTCTAATCGATGTGAATATCGTTTAGAGACAGCTTTTTTATAGAAATATTGCTGTAATGCACCAATGCAGCAAATATGTCGTTCTGAACGCAGTGTTGAATCTTACTTTTCATTAGATAATGATCCTTCGTCGTGCGCTCCTCAGGATGACATCCGCATAATTTACCATAATTGTGTGGGCAAGGTTTGAATTAACGCTCAAAGATCCGAAAATCATTTTATTCAATTTGTTGTTTTACAGTCCCATGTTGCGGTCATACTGTTCCAAGAGCCGGAATATTCTTCGCCGTTGAGAATGCAGTTGTAAATAGGTGACAGAAAGATTTTAATATCGTTCATAACATCTTGGAACTCCACATCTTCCGCAGCCTTGATTCTTCGCCGGAATGCCTGCCATTGTATTTGCTTATCCTTAAGTTGCGGAAACTCATCCGAGAAAACAGTCGGTATTGCTGCGAGTACGGTCTTCCTGTGTTTAATTGTTTGCGACACTGCTTTAAGCAACACACAGCCATCAAAACTGAAAGATCTGCAGAGTTTATAGATGTCATAAAAATCCTTCATTCGGCTGTTTGCCTGTGCAAGATAGACCATAGCTTGGAACTTTTCGGCGATAACGGACTCCAAAGAATACGCTTTCAAACGCGGGGGTTCCATATCCAGAAGCGAAGGATAAACCATATTGACAGCTTTGGGGGAAATGATATCTCCAAATCCAATATCAAACTGCAAAGTGTGCCGGCTTCGGTCAAGGTAACCCGTCAATTTTACGCGTAAGCCTTGATAATCGGCATCTTCCTTGATTCGTTCTGCCGCTATAGAATTCGGTTCAAAACGCACGGCATCATCGCAAGGGATAACAGATATCTCAGCAAATATTTTCACTATTTCTTCAGGCACATTGTTGATTTTGCGAGCCAATAAATCAATATCCTTAGTGGCTCGAGCGTCATTTTCGAGGATAGTATACAGCAGCAGACCGCCTTTAAGAACAAAGTTATCCGCATAACTTGAAATCGACAGCCTATAAAGGAGCCTTTCAATAAAATAGTGCATTAGAATGTAGTCGAATGGTTTGCCTTCTGACAACGCAAGTTCTTTTAATTTGAATTTAATGCTGTCCGCATTGTTCATATCAGTGCCTCCACATATGGTTTAATAACGCTTTTAACTTTTAGTAAATCTGCATATTCATAAAGCTTTTGCAGATTCTTAGTATCTGCCATATAGCTTTTTAGTATTTCGAGGGCGATATCTTCCCCAAACTGCAGACGCATACGAAAAAAGTCGCAAACGGTTCGCTCGCGGTCATACATCTTCACAGTGCAATTCTGCATCTCAATCTCTTCAATTCCTGTTTTATAGATATTGCGGACTGATTTGTAAATCGTAAGCGGAGGGTATGCGGGAAGGATAGGCGTGCGCATTTCTGCAGGCAGAGCCACATCAACGGTAAGCGGATTTACCGTTGTCATGTTATGATATTGCGCAGATGTGTACATTGTAAAAACAGCTTGCGGCAGGAGGAGGGAAACAAGCTCAATATCGCTAAGTTTTTCCATTTCAAGCTGCCAAACATAGTATCCGGGTTTAATTTTGCATATATACCCTTTTTCAACCAGTTCCGCAACATCCTTGCTGCAAAACTTATTTTCAAGAAGATTCGCGTTTCGAACAATCGGACCATAAGAATTAAAAACCGCTTTTGCTTTTTTTATACGTTGCTCATTCATAACGTCACCACCAATTTGTTATATTGTAATCGTTGCACAATACAATCTGATGGTTATTGTATATTCTTTCACGGTAAATGTCAAGGGGCAAATCCCACACAATCGTTCGTTGAATTACAAAATATTGAGGGAATATTAGCATTATATTACACTTTTTACAGCGAATAATATTTGAAACTTAGCATTCTCTGTTTATTTGCTAATAAACAGCAAATTATATATTCATATTGACAATCCTATATATGTGGTGTAAACTTCATATAGACAGTCGTCTATATCATTGAGATATGTCGATATAAGGAGCAAGCATTATGAATGATTTACAATATATATCAATATTTAAAGCTTTAGCAGACGAAACACGCTTAAGCATCGTTAAAATGCTGACAAACGGCGAACTCTGCGGGTGCAAAATACTGGAAAACTTCAAGATTACGCAGCCGACCCTATCCTACCACATGAAAGCTTTATGCGACAGCGGTCTTGTGGATGGCAGGCGGGACGGTGCTTGGATGCGCTACACGCTCAATAAAGAAGTGTTTGAAAGCGTTAGGTGTTTGTTTGATGGTTTTTGTTTGGACGATACCGCGGCAGACGCAGAGTGTGAATGTGATTGTATAAAATAAAGAGGAGTATAACAACAGATGTTTATTTTTGAATGGCTGAACAATCAAATACTAAAAATGGAATGGCTCAGCACGCTGGTGAAGTTGTTGGTTGAAAAAGTTTTCGGGTTGGACACCACACAGCGACTTGGCGGCAGCATTGAGTTTTTTATTTACGATGTTATTAAGATTTTTATCCTCTTATCGGTTTTAATCTTTATCATTTCCTATATTCAAAGCTTTTTCCCGCCGGAGCGCACCAAAAAAATACTCGGTCGTTTCAAAGGCGTTTCCGCCAATATCCTTGGCGCGCTGCTGGGTACGGTGACACCGTTCTGCTCCTGCTCCTCCATCCCGCTTTTTATCGGTTTCACGAACGCCGGGCTGCCGTTGGGTGTAACATTTTCATTTTTAATTTCGTCCCCTCTTGTGGATTTAGCATCTGTGCTGCTGCTCGCCAGTATTTTCAACTGGAAAATCGCCATCGCTTATGTGGTTGTCGGCCTTATTTTAGCGGTTGCCGGTGGCACCGTTATCGGCAAATCCAAACTGGAAAAATATGTGGAGCCGTTTGTTTTCAGCAATAAAATGCTTGAAGTTGAGCAGGAAAAACTGACCCGGAAAGACCGCCTTGTTTTCGGCAAAGAACAGGTACTGGCAATTATAAAAAAGGTTTGGCTGTATGTGCTCATCGGTGTCGGTATCGGCGCGCTGATTCACAACTGGATACCGGAAAACATAATCGTTGCAATTTTAGGGAACAAAAATCCATTTTCAGTCATCATCGCGACATTAGTAGGCGTTCCTATGTATGCGGATATATTCGGTACCCTTCCGATTGCAGAGGCTTTGGTACTAAAGGGTGTCGGTATTGGAACAGCGCTTTCATTTATGATGGCGGTCACAGCCCTTTCGTTACCCTCCATCATTATGCTAAAAAAAGTAGTCAAAACAAAACTATTGGTGATATTCGTCAGCCTGGTTACAATCGGTATAATCATAATCGGTTACACTTTTAATGCTTTCGCGAACCTCCTGCTGTAACCCGGTTTTGATTTGTCTAATTCGTTTTCTATTGAAAGAAGGATTCCCGAATGCACAAGCAAGAAAAACATGAACACGGTCACAATCATATCCATGTTGAAACAGATGTTAAGGGATTAAGACTACTTTTTGTTATTATTCTGAATTTTGTCATTACCGTTGCGCAGATCATAGGCGGTCTGGTATCCGGCAGCTTGTCTCTCATTTCTGACGCGCTGCACAATTTCAGCGACGGTGTTTCAATCATTATCAGTTATCTGGCCATCAAAGTCTCCCGTAAAGAGAAGGATACCAGCAAAACCTTTGGTTATAAAAGGGCAACCATTTTAGCGGCACTTTTAAACTCATCCGTCCTGATTGTTATCGCAATACTTTTGTTTAAAGAAGCGTATGAAAGATTTGCCAACCCACAAATGGTTAACGGCGGGCTTGTTATTTGGGTTGCTTTGATCGGTCTTTTCGCAAATTTTGTCGGGATGTTGCTGCTGCGCAAGAATGCTAAAGGCGACTTGAATTTGAAGGCATCCTACCTGCACCTGCTGAGCGATACACTTTCATCTGTTGGCGTCATCATAGGCGGTATACTGATATACTTTTTCAATTTTTATTGGGTTGACCCGTTACTGACTATACTAATCGCGCTTTATGTGCTGGTTGAAAGCTATCAGATTGTAAAAAAAGCGGTTCAAATCTTAATGCAGGGTGTCCCCGCAAATATAGATATCGATGCGATTGTAGAAGAGCTTGAAGCCACGGATTCCATTGTGAATGTCCACCATGTGCATATATGGAGCCTCGATGAAAAAAGCATAAACTTTGAAGCGCATGTAATAATCGAAGACATGCTTGTTAGCGAAACCCAGAAGATAGATAACGAGATTGAACGATTATTGGAGCGATACGGGATTAACCATATTACACTTCAATTTGAATGCGAATGCTGTAATGGTGACTGCTATACTAAAAAGGAGGTTATTATTAATGAGTAATACAAACACATCGGGCAGCAAAACGGTACTTAAGATAATTATTCCCATTTTACTTGTGTGTGTTATTGTTGGAATATGGGCGGTTAAAACCATCCAGAAAGCAACTGATTCAGGCGATAATCTTACAATCGCACAAACCGATGTATCAGGAAGCACAGGTACAACCGGCAATCCCGATTTTGCGCTGAATGTCACCAACAACAACCTCGACATCGAAAAACTCAAAACCTACGGACTTCCGATTATTATTGAGTTTGGCGCGGATTGGTGTGCCCCGTGCAAACAGATGGCCCCGATTATTAAAGCCCTCAATAAAGAACTGCAGGGCAAAGCGATTGTACGGTTTGTAGATACCGATAAAAATCAAAAAACTGCATCCGAATACAATTTTCAATATATTCCCACACAGCTTTTTTTTAACGCCGACGGCACGCCGTATAACCCTGCAAATGCCGCAGCTATGCAAATGGATCTAAAGTACGACAGCGTTACAAACGAACATATTTATACCACCCATACCAGTACACTGACCAAAGCACAGCTTTTAGACATACTTGAAGAAATGGGCATGAAGTGATGCAAACACTTATTAACGACTGGCTCAGCACTTTATCAACAATGATTGCCGGCAATATATGGCTTGCGCCTTTGCTGGCGCTGTTCGCCGGTGTGTTAACCGCTTTTACGCCGTGCGCGCTGTCAACCGTTCCGCTTGTTATCGGCTATGTCGGCGGAACCGGGCAAAAAAATCCCAAACGCGCTTTTGCGCTGTCTGTCACTTTTGCCGCCGGTATGTCGGTTACTTTTACGGCGCTGGGCATTACCGCATCCCTGCTGGGCAAATTTTTACAGGGCACGGGTAAATGGTGGTATCTGGTATTAGGTGTTCTAATGGTGCTCATGGCACTGCAGACCTGGGAAATATTCAACTTTATTCCGTCAACTAATGCGCTGAGCAAAAATAAAAAGCGTGGATTTATCGGTGCCCTGCTTGCCGGTATACTTGGCGGTCTTTTCGCGTCTCCCTGCGCGACGCCGGTGCTTGTTGTTCTGTTGGCTTTTGTCGCGAAGGAAGGGAAAATATTATTAGGTTTTATTTTATTGTTGCTTTATTCGTTTGGGCACAGTGTACTTGTGTTAATTGCCGGTACCTCGGTCGGCTTTGTTATAAAGCTATCGGGCAGTGAAAAATATGGTAAAGCCAGCAATATTCTTAAAATAATCATGGGGTTGCTTATGTTGTTCATAGCATTTTATATGTTTTATTTAGGATTTTAAGGAGGAGTAAATATGACAATCAAAATTTTAGGTTCGGGGTGTAAAAGTTGCGTAGCCCTTGCGGAAAATACCAAAGACGCGCTCGCTCAGTTGAAGCTTGAAGCGGAAATAATCAAGGTCACCGATTTTGCCGAGATAGCGGGCTATGGTGTTATGACAACCCCGGCGCTTGTTATTGACGAAAATGTCGTTTCCTTTGGCAAGGTACTGAAAACAAAAGAAATCGCGAACATTATTGAAAAGGCGGTGAAATAGATGAAACCTTTTATTTTGAAAGAAAAATGCGCCGCGCAGCCCGATATTTGCCCGCCGATGAAAGCCTGCCCAAACCATTCCTTTTTGTTTGTTGAGGACGAGGATGAGCCAATCGGCGGCAGAATCGAAATTGACTTGGAAAAATGCGAAGGCTGCGGTCAATGCGTTGAACTTTGTTGCGGCAGCTGCATTGAAATGCGATAGAATAGCATAATCATGATTTTTCAATCTGTATTGGAGCGTAAAATATGATTGATAAAGAAGAAACAAGAGACTATATCCGCAACAGGTATGCAGGTATTGCGGCTAACAATTCCGCCGGTTGCGGCTGCAGTGCCGGTTGCTGCGGCAGCGCGCCATCATTAACCGCAAAGGATATTTCTAAATCTATCGGTTATTCGGATGAGGATGTTACCGGCATTCCGGCTATGGCTAATATGGGCTTGGGTTGCGGCAACCCGATAGCGATTGCCGCGCTGAAAGAAGGCGAAACAGTCCTTGACCTTGGCAGCGGCGGCGGTTTTGACTGCTTTTTAGTCAGAAGGCAGGTCGGTGCAACAGGCACTGTCATCGGTGTTGACATGACACCTGACATGATAAAACTCGCCAGAAACAACGCCGAACAAAGCGGTTTCACCAATGTTGAATTCCGTTTGGGAGAAATCGAACATCTGCCTGTTGCGGACAATTCGGTGGATGTTATCATATCGAACTGTGTCATCAACCTTTCTTTAGACAAAGAACAGGTTTTCCGCGATGCATACCGTGTATTAAAACCGGGCGGACGGCTGTCTATATCCGATGTTGTCGCTACGGCTGAGTTACCGGAAGCGGTGAAGCAAGATTTAAAACTGCTATCCGGATGCATAGCAGGTGCCGAGCATGTGGACACAGTCCGCTTGATGCTCCGCGAAGCCGGTTTTGTTAATATTGACTTAACCCCCAAAGACAACAGCAGAGAGATCATCAGCTCTTGGGTTCCGGGCAAAAACCTGGAGGATTATGTCGCGTCTTATATTATTGAGGCGAACAAGTGAAAAGGTGAGGTGCATCAATGGACAAGGAAACAAAAATTGATATCGGTTTTTTTCAAAAATATCTGACAGTTTGGGTAGCACTTTGTATGGGCACAGGTGTATTAATCGGCAGATTTTTGCCTGCCATTCCGGAGTTTCTGAATAAGTTTGAATATGCCAAGGTGTCCATACCCGTTGCTGTTTTAATTTGGATTATGATATATCCGATGATGATGAAAGTTGACTTCCAGAGCATCAAGGATGTCCGAAAAAACCCAAAAGGGCTATATGTAACCTGGGCAACCAACTGGCTGATAAAGCCGTTTACCATGTATGCCATCGCGTCATTCTTTTTGTATGTTGTGTTCAAGAACTTTATTACGCCGGATTTGGCGAAGCAGTATCTCGCGGGTGCAATATTACTCGGAGCAGCCCCCTGTACGGCAATGGTGTTTGTGTGGAGCCATTTAACAAAAGGCAACCCAGCATACACGGTTGTTCAGGTCGCGACAAACGATTTGATTATTTTAATCGCGTTTGTACCAATCGTAAAATTTTTATTGGGGATTAGTAAAGTTACTGTGCCATGGGATACACTGATTCTGTCGGTTGTTCTGTTTGTTATGGTTCCGCTGACCGGCGGGGCGTTGACCAGGATTCTTGTCACAAAGCGAAAAGGGTTGGACTACTTTGAAAAACAATTCTTACCGAAGTTTGACAACGCGACCATCCTTGGTCTTCTGCTGACGCTTATCCTGTTGTTTTCTTTTCAGGGTGATGTTATTATCAACAATCCCCTTCACATTCTTTTGATAGCTATACCGCTGATTATCCAAACTTTTCTGATTTTCTTTATCGCCTACTTTGCGGCAAAATTTCTTAAACTGCCGCACAATGTTGCTGCACCCGCCGGCATGATTGGCGCATCCAACTTTTTCGAGCTATCTGTTGCTGTCGCAATCGCGTTATTTGGAACGACATCCCCTGCCGCACTTGCTACGGTGGTCGGGGTATTGGTTGAAGTACCTGTTATGCTGATGCTTGTCAAAATAGCCAATAAAACTTCGCACATGTTCCCCGAACCTACTGTTTGAATTAGCCGAAATAAATAACCGCAACCGGTCATGATGTGATTCATAGCCGGTTGCTTCATTATTTTAAGTATTCTAAAGGAGAAGGTATTAGAACCAAGCGCTAAAAATGCATAAAATATTTTTATAATACCGTCAAACAGTATTAATCAGTTTTTTCACATCTTCATTGTTGCCAAACACCATCAAGGTCTCATCCTTTGAAAACACATAATCCGCCTTCGGAATAGGCTTAAGATCCTCAGAATCCTTGAGCCTGGTTGCAAGAACACTCACATTGTACCGAGTTCTAACGCCGATTTCCCCGATTGTTTTGCCTTCCCATTTTGCAGGTACCGGAATTTCATAGATGGAGAAATTTGAGGTAAGCTGAAAATAATCAATGACTGATTTTGAGCTAAGCTTAACAGCCAAGCGGTTCGCCATATCCTTCTCGGGATCGACTGTTTCGTCCGCACCGACGAGTTTGAGCAGTTTGGCGTGTGAATCACTGTCCGCGCGCGAAATGATGTGCTGAGCGCCCTGTTCTTTCAGCAACGCTGTCACTTCAAGCGAATTTTGAAAATTATTGCCAAGTGCCACGATGCATACATCAAAATTCCTGACGCCAAGGGATTCTATATAGGCCTCATTTGTAAAATGACCAATCTCCGCATTATGGACATAAGGCAAAACATCGTTGACTCTTTCTTCATCAATGTCGATTGCCAAAATGTCATGGTCATATGCGCTGAGCTGCCTTGCCAAATGCTTCCCGAACCGCCCGAGGCCGATTAGTAATATTGACTTCAAAGTTATTCCTCCAAAATTAAAATAATGTTGTAGAAATTATCCAACTGCGATTTTTTCATATGGCTGCTTTGAAAGCTCCGGACCGTTGCTGGTAGCGATTGCGTAAATCAGTGTCAGGCATCCGACGCGCCCGAAATACATCAAAAATGTTAAGATAAGCTTTGATGATGCACTTAAACCAGGCGTAATCCCGGTTGTAAGGCCAACGGTACCAATTGCGGAGGCAGACTCAAAAAGGGATTCCAGCATGGTAAAGCCGTCAACAACGGAAATTGACAGTGCTGCAAAGAAGAACAGCATGATATAGATTGTAGTAATTGTAACGGCGCTTCTTAAAGTGCTGTCGTCAATTCGTCTGTGAAAAATCTGAATAGCGGAACGCCTTTTGGAAACAGTAACGATATTAAGCATCAGGGTTGCAAAGGTAGTTGTTTTCACGCCGCCAGCAGTCGACCCCGGTGAACCGCCGATGAGCATCAGGAGTATTGTAAAGGAAAGAGAACTTTCCAGCATAATACCGGTATTTACCGAATTGTAACCTGCTGTTCGCGGTGTAACCGCTTGAAAAAACGCGTTAAGCACTTTCTCAAAAAAGTTCATGCCCTTGAAAGAAGGCGCGTTATACTCAATCGATAATATTAAAAGTGTTCCGACGGTGATGAGAAATGCTGTCGTTGTAAGAACCATTTTTGAATGAAGGGTATATTTTTGCCAGTTCAGTCTGTTCGCCTTGATATCATCCCAAACAAAAAAGCCCAACCCGCCGATAATGATCAAAAATGCAATCGGCAAAATAATCATCGGATCGTCATTAAAATGGATAAGAGAAGTCCTTGGCTCAATTGACCCCATCAAATCAAAACCTGCATTGCAAAAGGCAGAAACACTGTGAAATATTGAAAAATAGATCCCCTTGAAAATCCCAAAACGCGGAATAAGACTCGTAGCCATCAAGATTGCGCCCGCGCCCTCAAAAATCAGCGCTCCGCTAATCGCAAACCGGGCCATCCGCACAATACCGCCAACCCTCGGCCCGGCAATCGACTCCTGCATTACGATCCGCTGGCTGAGACCAATTTTCCTTTTGGTGAATGTAACAACGGCTATTGCCATTGTTACAAAACCCAAGCCGCCGATTTGAATCAGCCCCAATATGACAAGCTGACCAAAAAAGCTCCAGTGTGTATAGGTATCATAAATAATAAGCCCCGTCACGCAAGTTGCGGACCCTGCGGTAAAAAGTGTGTCAATAAACGGTGTAACCGTGCGGTCTCTCGATGCAATCGGCAGCATAAGAAGCAGCGCTCCGATTAGGATAATTGTCATAAGACCAAATACAAGAATTTTTGTAGGTGGTATTTTGCTTAGACGATACCGATTGTTCATTATTTTCATAAAATAAGATGTCACCGTTCCCTAAAAAGGTTGTGTTATATGCAAAGATTCCCAAACAGTTTTCAGATTTTGGTACCATGATAATGAAATACTTTAACAATCAAATCATTGCGCTGAAATTCAATATATACCTTAATTTTTGAATTTGCAATAGATAAATCAAAATATTTTAACAACTGTATATTTGTGCAGATTTGCTAAATTATTGTTTAATTATTTGTTACATTATCACAAATTACAAGCAAGGCATTACACTGCTTTAAGCCCCGGGTTTTTTCGCTAATTTTCTTTTGTTGTTGTTAAGCCTCACATGAATAATGTATGCGTTGTCAAAAAAGCACTTGACAGCGCATTGCAGCGTATCAAGTGCTTCATTGTTCGTTGTAGAGAAAGATAATCAATTTCCGGCAATCAGCCAAACATCGGCATCCCCGCCGGTTTGAAGATAAGCCAAACCATGATATAGCCGACCAATACCGCTGAAAGGGTAAACGGTACGCTGATGCGCATAAATGTTCTCGCCTTTACCTCGTACCCTTCTTTGCGGAGAATGCCAAGTCCGGCGATATTAGCGGATGCCCCGATCGGTGTCAGATTGCCGCCAAGTGTAGCGCCGACCACAAGACCGAAATACAAGACATACGGCTCTATATTCATTGATTGAGCTATAATCGTTACAACCGGCAACATAGTCATTACATAAGGAATATTGTCAATAACAGCGGAGAGCGCAACGGAAATCCAAACGAGTATTGAGAAAATGACAAAAATGTTGCCGCCGCTGATGTTTTGAATAATTTGACTGATTTTGTCGATGATGCCGACTTCTTCAACACCGCCGATGATTACAAATAGGCCGAATAAAAGCAACAAAGTGAATGCGTCCAGTTCCATGATGACAGACTTAATGCTGATTTTCTTAACGACATTTCTTAAAAGTCCTATCAGAAACAGCCCGACACAGATTATTCCGTTAATCGGAACACTCTCCCGAACCGCATCAGGTATTGGCAGGAAAGACGCGATGATTAAAAGCAATACAGTGCCAAGCATCAGGGCAGTCGGCAGATAATCGGTAACTTCAGTTTTTTCATCCATATGGATATGCTGCTTTTCTTTCCTGAACAGGAAGAGTAAAACAAGTGCCGACACAATTGCCGCGACCTGGCAAATCCAAAACAGGCCGAACTTGCCTTGGAAAAAGAAAAACTCCGCAAAGTTCATATCCGCTTCGGCACCAAGCAAGATGGATGTTGTGTCGCCCACAAGCGTAGCCGCGCCTTGCAGGTTGGAAGAAATTGCAATGGCAATGATGATATTCACAGGTGAAATCTTCAGTTTTTTTGCTACCGTAACAGCAACCGGCGCTACCATCAGCACTGTTGCGACATTGTCCACAAACGCGGAAATGAGTCCCGCAAAAAGCGAAAGCGCAACGGTTGCCCACATAACATTCGGCATACGGTCAATAATGACATCTGCTAAAAGCGCCGGCATTTTTGATTCGATAAACAGCGCCACAACACCCATGGTGCCAAGGATCATCATCAGCACATTCCAATTGGGTATCCATTCGACTGTAAAAATCTTTTCAACCGACATCATGCGGGTTACAACAAAAATGAGCGCCACACCCAAAGCAATATACGCTCTGTATTTTGGCAACAGCAGCAATGCGGCATAGGTTAGCAGGAACAGGACAAGCGCGATAATCATCATATTAAAACTCCTTGGGTACAAATTCGTGCAAATCACACAACAGGTATTATAACAACAATGAAGCAGCGTATCAATGAAAACTTCCCGTTTACCGTTAACGCCCTCTTTTAGTCCATCCGTTATTAATCTACAGAACTATTCCCAGTTCGGCAGGCAGCTGCATATTTGCGTAACAGGTTGCCATAGCTGCGTCGAGCCCGTTAACCTTCAGCCTTTTTTCTTTACCGCCCATAGAGCACTCTTCAACAGTACCTGCATCAAATTGTTTAACGGGTATGTTATTTAGAATATAATCGACTGTTTTCAGTTCCGGCCATGCTGTTTGAGCCGTGCACGGCGAGTCTGCACCTTCTTGAGCACACGCGCATAGCCGGACGATCTTATTGTAATAACCTTCGAGGTTGGAACCGATAACGCCGAACTCAATAGGCTTTCCATCGAGTTCGCCATGCAGCCGGTCATCTCCGTTGCACCAAATTCTGCCCTTTTCAAAGGTATACTCAATCACCGGGTCTGCGCTTTCTTCACTGCAATGTGAAACGGTGATGTATACCGGCGTTTCGCTTCCCTTATAATCCGGAACAGAGAGCTTTACAAAAGCGGTGTCAAAGGTTTCGATATGAAAAGCTTTATAGCATTCCGCTTCAATCTTTGACGGTATGGAGGAGGTTTCCATGCTGCCCCCGAGCATAAACAGCGGGTTGTGCAGATAATGAGCGGTGGCGTTTGACAGTATGCTGTCACCGACATAGTTGCCCTTGCTGTCGTGTTTTCTGCCTGCCCAGTCGTTTCGCTCATAATAACTGAACGCGCGCGGCCAGCGTACGATTGCTTTCATGGCAAGCGCTTTGCCCCAGGCCCCTGAAAGAATCTGCCTTTTTGCCTCCAGTATCGCAGGGGAAAAGGACCATTGAAAGCCGATTAAAACCTTCAGCTCAGGATGGTTTTTTGCTGCCTCAATCATTTTTTCCGCTTCTTCGGGTGAAGCACAAAGCGGCTTTTCACACAGCACATGCAGGTTATGCGCCAAAGCGGAACAGAAATGCTCGCAGTGCAGTTGAATCGGGGTCGAAATGACAATAGCCTCGGCCGTATTACCTGCGGCGAAAAATTCGTCAATGGTGTCAAATAACGGCAGGTCTTCCACATCATCGAAAGCTGAACTTTTATCCGCGAATGGGTCAACAATTCCAACAAGCTCAATTTCATCTTCCATATTCAAAGCGGTCATCACATAACCAGCCCCGTAACCGCCTATACCTTGGAGTAGAAGTTTTAATTTATCAGCCATTTTGAGCGCTCCTTATATATTCATTCACCATTTTGATGTTGATCATCGTATTTTCGAGCAGGGGCCAGCTGTGTGTTTCAATGGACATATCCACATTCGGCAAATCACTGACAATGTCCGCGATTTGGTTTTCCCAGTCAATTTCGCCCTCGCCCAATGGAACCCAGTGGTGCATCTTCCCCTGCCCGATAGAATCCTTGATGTGCACATTGACGATATGTTTTTTTAACGGTTCATACCCGGCTTTGTAATCCAGCCCGCACGAGGCGTGAAAATTGCCCGGGTCCCAGTTAAGCATCAGCCCGGTGTGTGACAAATCATTGTGCATGCGGATAATACTCTCCGGTGTATCATTCCAGCAACCGTGCTCATTTTCCGCCGCGATGATGATGCCGCGGCTTTTCGCCATGAGCGCCGCTTCCCCGACAGCCTCGATGATGGTCTGATAATCATCCGGCTCGTCCTCCGCGCTGCGCTCGACAGCAAAGGTTATTATTTTAGGCACTTTGAATTCTTCGGCAAAATCAAGCGCCTTTTCAAAATTCTTCAACTGATCTTTAAATTGAGGTGAGCGGAGCTTGCACTTGAAGGTACCGGGAGAAATCGCGGTTATTGTAAACTCGTAATCGTCGATTAATTCCTCCAACATCTCTTTTTCATCATCGGATATGAACGGGACTCTGCCCGTTGCAGTCCCCCGCAGCTCAATCCTTTTAAGCCCCAATGCTGCTGCCGCGCCCAAAGCGAAAGGTAAATTCATCGCCAATTCATCTGTTACGATGCCAAGATTCATTTCAAATCCCCTCTCTGAATTTTATCGTTTACTTTTTTATTATCGTATATCGCGCAATAAGAAGGTCCCCCCGCCCGCAACAGTTGCGCGCACTTGCCGCAGGTGATGCAAAGCTCTTTCGGGGGGGGAAGGCTATTGTTCAGTACCTCTTTCGGATAATCCGGACGGGCAAAACTCATCCGCCCCAGGCCGACCGATGTACACCGGCCGGCAAGAATTTCGCCGGCTGCCGCGTATGGAATGAATTCTCGTAAATAAGAAAATCCGGTACCCACCACCGGTGTGGTCCCCAGTTCTTTTTGTATTTCACCGATCACCCCAAACATTCGCGCAACACCCAGCAGAGGCGGTTCGGTTTTTTCAACATCATTTGGGCGGTTGACATAGGAATTGTAATAAGGCGAACCGGTTGTAATATTAAAGATGTCCACGCTGTGTACTTTTAGCAGCTTAACCAGTGCCAGCGTTTCGGTCAAATCAGGTTGCATAAAATCCGGTTTGCCGCAGGCGAACCCGGCCGGCAGCGCGTCAAAGCCGTTGAGCCTTGTGCCGACAATAAAGTTTTCATCAACCGTTTTGCGAATCGCATCGACACAATCGAGATACAGCCTGGTCCGGTTTTCAAAACTGCCGCCATACGGTCCCGTCCGCTCAAAAGCGGATAACAGCTCACTGAGCAAATACCGGTGGCAGCACTTCACATCCACACCATCAAAGCCGGCCTCTTGAGCAAGCAAAGCAGTCTTTACAAAATGAGCCGGCAAGGCAGCAAGGTAATCATCCGAAACGACAGGCAGCCCCGGGTTTATATTATGCCGCAAATCGATTTCAGCATTGTGATAAGCGATAATCGGCTGCGGGTTACCGAACGGTTTGGAAAACCTGCCGGAATGTGTCAACTGCATCAGGACAACCGGCGCAAAACCGTTAGCCCGCAGTCCTTCCTCTTTTATCATCGCCGCCAGGCGTTGAAATGCCTGCAGATTTGCCGGTGTGAGCATAAGTTGGTTGGCACTCGCTCTGGCTTCCGGTAGTACGCTGACTGCCTCAAACCAAATCAGCCCGGACCCGCCGCGGGCAAAGCGCCTGTAACGCTCAATTGTTAATTCCGACGGTGAGCCGTCCGCTAAAGCATCGCTGCCCTCCATCGGGTGAACACAAAAGCGGTTCTTGATTGTTCGCCGGCCTGCCAGATACGAAGCTTTTAGCACAGCCAACTCTTCGCTGAATTTTAAATCATAATTCTCCAGTTCGCATGCCGAGATTAACCGGGCAAGGGTTGAAAAACCAAAGCTCAAGGGATCACCGTCTCTTCCGATTTTTATCATAACACCTTCAACACAGGATGCCGATTTTTTTCGTTTAATGGTAACACTTTTCCTGTTTTCTTTCAATTATTTGTTGAAATATTTTTGATTAGTTAGTATAGTTATTAAATAGTATGTTACTGTAAAGGTGATGAGTGGAATGTCCAACAGAAAACTAGCCATTGTAACCGGCGCATCAAGAGGAATCGGTAACGCGATCGCTGTCAGACTTGCTAAAGAGGGATACGATATCACAACAATGGGTAACAGCACAAAAGAACAGGCGGCATCCGGTCTGCAGATGATTACGGATTCAGGCGCAAAGGTTGCCTATGTGCAAGGGAGCCTTGGCGACAGCAGATCACGCCTGGAGCTGGTTGAGAAAGCGCTTGCATTCGGCAGGATCGATCTATTGGTTAATAATGCATCCATGGCGCCAAGGGTTCGGGCGGATATTTTAGAGATGAGCGCGGACAGCCTCAACGAAGTTTTCGGTGTTAATCTCGCGGGCACATTATTGCTGACACAGGCTGTTGCAAAGAGCATGATTAAGCAGGACAACAACCGTATTGAAGCACAGCCGGTCATTGTCAACATATCCTCTGTTTCGGCATATACAGCGTCTGTAAACCGGGCGGAATACTGTGTAGCCAAGGCAGGCGTCAGCATGACGACACAACTCTTTGCCGTCAGATTAGCTGAATACGGCATACCGGTGTATGAAATCAGACCGGGCATTATATTAACCGATATGATTACCCCGGTAAAGGAAAAATATGAAAAAATGATAGCCGACGGGTTGACACCAATTAAACGCCTGGGGATACCGGAAGATGTCGCGAACGCCGTGTGGATACTCGCAAGCGGACAACTGACTTATTCAACCGGTCAGATTCTGAATATTGACGGCGGCTTCCATATTCGCAAACTATAATAGGTCCGGCTGAATGATTGCACGGAAGGAAAGGTATCAAGAGTGGCAGAAGATATCATCAACATCGGCGAATACAGAGTAACTGTGCGGGCGTACGACACGGTAATTGTCGGCAGCGGTGCGGCAGGTCTAAGCGCTGCAAACAACATGCACAAAAGCGGCGGGAACTTTTGCCTTGTCACCGAGGGGTTGCATATGGGCACCTCGCGCAACACCGGTTCGGACAAACAGACCTATTATAAACTTTCTGTTGCCGGCGAGGGAAAGGACAGCGTGCGACAGATGGCACGCGATTTATTCGCGGGCGGTTGCATGAATGGTGATACAGCACTTTGCCAGGCGGCTTTGTCCGCAAGAGGTTTTTTTGGCCTTGTCAACCTGGGTGTGCCTTTCGCATGTAATGAGTTCGGTGAATATGCCGGTTATAAAACCGACCATGACAATACGCTCCGGGCAACCTCCGCAGGCCCGCTGACATCAAAATATATGGTTGATTACCTCGAAAAAGAAGTTAAAAAGAACGGCACAGCGCTTTTTGACCATTGCCTTGCGGTAGAAATCTTGACAGACGGCGGAGCAGTAAAAGGTCTTATCACGCTGAACACAGACAAACTGCATGATATTACACGCGCTTTTTCGATTATAAAGTGCCGCAATATTATCCTTGCAACCGGCGGACCCGCGGGGCTGTACCGCGACAGTGTCTACCCGTTCGCACAGACAGGCAGCACAGGGCTTGCTTTCCGCGCAGGGGCTATGGGGGCTAACTTGACTGAGTGGCAGTACGGAATCGCCTCTACGGGTTTTAGATGGAATCTTTCGGGCAGCTTTCAGCAGGTACTGCCGAGATACTTTTCGGTTGCTCCGGACGGGAGCGATGAAAAAGAGTTTTTAACCGACACCTTAGGCGATAAAGATTTGCTGGCTATGACTTTTTTGAAAGGTTACCAGTGGCCATTTGACGCTAAAAAATCAATCACCGGTTCTTCAAGAATCGACCTTGCGGTATACAAAGAAATTAAAGCAGGGCGCAAGGTTTTTATGGATTTCACGACGAATCCCTTGGGTAGCCGTTTTGATTTTTCATTGATATCGGATAATTGTAAAAGCTACCTGAACGCCAGCGGAGCACTGCTGTCCACCCCTGTTGAACGGCTGCTCAAACTAAACCCCAACGCATATGATGTCTATAAAAACAATGGGTTTGATTTGTGGGAGACGCCGATAGAAATCTGTGTTGCCGCACAGCACTGCAACGGCGGGCTTGCGGTGGATATCGACTGCCAAACCACAATCGAAGGGCTTTATGCTATCGGCGAAGCCGCGGCGACCTTCGGGATTTACAGGCCGGGCGGCACGGCGTTAAACGCGACACAGGTTGACGCGATACGGGCGGTTAACAAAATCAGCCGCCAAATCGGGGCAACAGATGATAAAAGCATTGATGTTCAAAAAGTTGCCGATTTCCTTAGCATGTGCGGCCGGCTCCTTAAGAGCGTCAACCGCACCATCGAATTCCGAAACGAACTGCAAAAACGCATGAGTGAACATGGCGCATTTGTCCGCAATACACAGGGGCTAAGCATGTGCATTGCGGAATGCCTGGCCGATATGGGAAACATTGAGGAAAAAAGCTGCGCTGCCCTGCCCGCGCAGCTACCCGCCGCGCTGCGCAACAGGGATTTAATCATCACGCAGTATGTTTATCTTTCCGCGATGCTCGATTATATCCGGCACGGCGGCAGAGGCAGAGGGTCTTTTGTTGTGGAAGAAAATGATGAGATAAAGCCCTTTGTGCCCGGGGATTTTTCCACTGTCATCCAGCATATTGAACTATGCGGACAGGAATGCGCTGCATCCTGGCTGCCCGTCCGTCCGCTACCGGAGCCTGAAATATGGTTTGAGAACTTGCTTCGCGACCAACAATATAAACTTGAGGACAACATTGTATGAATTATCTTCGGTTTGTTCCGCTGTTTATCCTGCTCTGGATCGTTTTTGATCTTGTCCGGGCTTTATCCAGGAAAAAATTCCCCAAAAAGCCGAACCCGTCATATCCGATATATGAGACGAAGATTTTAGCCGCGCTTGGCAGAGGCGAGGAAATACCGGACAAAGAAATTTTGGAAAAACTCCAACCGACTTTTGATTTCATTAACAACCGTTATGACTGTTCCGACTTCAGGATGATAACGCTGTTGCGGATTTATCTGCAGTTCGGCAATAAACTGCCGCAGCAGGCGCGGGAAAAGATTAAAGATACGGTTATAAACTTCCGTTACTGGATGGATCAGCCCGGTCGGGACTCTATGTGTTTTTGGTCGGAAAATCATCAGATCCTATTCGCGGCATCGGAATACTTAGCCGGGCAGACCTTTCCCGATGATATTTTTAAGAACGACGGTAAAATCGGTAAAGAACATATGGCGATAGCCGCGAAACGAATCGAATATTGGACGGATTTTCGATTTAATTACGGCTTTTCGGAATGGTATTCCAATGTGTATTATGTGGAAGATTTGGCACCGCTGAGCAACCTGGCTGAATTCGCGAAGGATGAAGCAATTAAGTTGAAAGCAACTATGATACTGGACATCTTCTGGTTTGATGTAGCTACGCACAGCCACAAAGGAGCCTTTGTTTCAACCGGCGGACGCATGTATTCGAACAACAAAATCAGCAGTGACAGAGGCAACTCATTACGCGACCCGATTACCCATCTTTGGCCGGAGTTTCCCGTTGGCAAACCGGAAACCGGCGGCAGCATGACATCCAATTTTATACTCAATAAGACATACAAACTGCCTGCCGCCATCCGGAATATTATGCTTGACGAAAGCGAGCAGAATATCCGGGCATCCAACGGACTAAGCGTTTGGGAAATGAAAGACGAAGGGCTTATCGGGCAGTCAACCAATCAAATTATGATGCAGTTTTGCAAAGAGGCTTTCACAGCCCCGCAACTGATTGCTAACACCATCCGGTATTTGTCGAAAAATAAGATGTTCAATAACTCTTTTCTCAACCTGATGGGCTTCCTCAATATCGGTTTTTTCAGACTTTTTCACCTGCTTTGTCCTTTATCAAAACTCATCAAGTCCCCTTCCGACCATAGCGCACTCAACCGGGCGAATGTGTATGCTTACCGCACAAAGAATTATATCATGGCAACCGCGCAGCAATACGGCGCCGGAACTGTTGCTTACCAACAGCATATTTTCAGCGCGACACTTGACAGAAGCCTTTCACTTTTCACTACCTGGCCCGGCAAGATGGAAGATAAAGGCGTTTTCCCGCAGTTTATTTTAGGCAGTTTCCGGCTGCCCCACGCATTTCAGCACAAAAATATTGCTGTGATGCTTTACGATTTGACTGTCAAGAAACATATCGCGGAAAAGAAGCCCTTAAACTTCACGCACGCGTTTTTCCCAACAGAGTTGATGGACGAACACATCATCGAAGACAACTTCGCGTTTTGCAGAAAGGGTGAAACCTTTGCCGCTGTCATCGGCGTGTCTAAGTTGGAGCTGGGACCGATGCGGGATGAAAGCATCGGCAACTTTGACCTGAAACAGCCTTATTCGTTGAGGCAATACGGCAAAGTGCAATGCTGGATTATTGAACTCTCTTCTCAAAACGAAGAAGGAAATTTTGAAAGATTCATGGAGCGGATTAAGTTAAACACAGTTAAATTCGAACAAAGGGCCAAAAGCGTTACTTACACCTCAAGGGGTGAAGAAGTCGCCGTCGTATTTAAAGAAAAAGTCATGGTAAACGCCAGCGAAATCAACACCGAATATAAGCGTTTTGACAGCGCGTATTCCATTACCGAACGAAAAGCCGAAGAAATCGTTATCCATTGCGAAGGCGCGAAGCTGACGCTAAACAAAAACAAGCTCATTCGTCAAGAGGAATTCATTCAATGAAAAAGACATTTATAAATGTTATTTCAATTCTGCTGAGCATCAACCTGTTTTTCGGCTCTATTTCAAATATGTTTGCGGTGGCCGCCGGTGTGGAAAATCAAAGGAAGAATTTTGGTGTCACTGCCGACCCGCACTTGTTCCCGGAAAGCCTGATTGACCCTGAAAACGCTGACTTCGAGCGGCAAACCCACAATAATTCAAAGCTAATGGGTGAATCGGAAGCCATATTGAAGGCTATGTTGGAAACAGCCGCTCAACGGAAATCTCAAGGCATCTATCCAATGGATTACCTTTTAATACCGGGAGATTTGACCTTCAACGGAGAAAAGCCGGCGCACATAAAAATGGCTGCCATGTTAAGGGATTTTGAAGCACGCACCGGCATTCAGGTTTATGTGATCAACGGCAACCATGATGTGAACAATTACGGCGCACAGAGTTTTACCGCAATCCCCGGCAGAACCGTGACGGCAAAAAACAACCCCGCGCTACTGCTGACGAAGCCCGATGATTTTAAAACGATATATGCCGAGTTCGGATACAGCGAAGCGGACAGCAGTTATCAACCGTTATCCGGCAAAGCAGGCAAATTGTCCTACGCGGTAAGTTTGCCCGGCGGTTACCGTTTAATTGCTATCGACTCGTGTAAATACACAGCGGATGTGACAAGCGACGGCGAAGATGATGATGAATCCGATGCATATATAGCGCCCGGACTACTGGACTGGGTTCTTACCGAATGCCGCAACGCAATATCGCGCGGGGAAACGGTAATTGGCATGACACACGGCAATGTGGTTGAGCATTTTGAATACCAAAGTGTGTTTGCTGAAGGTTTTTTGCAGGTGGATTTTGAAAGAATATCTTATGTGCTTGCCGACGCCGGTATGCACTTTGTTTTTACCGGCCACAATCATATGAATGACACTGCCTCCACAATATCCGGCAACAACGAAATCATTTATGACTTTGAAACCTGCGGGCTGACCACCTACCCGAACATCTACCGTGAGGTTTCGTTTGATAATACGCCCGGCGGCGGTAAAGTAAATTGTTTGCCGAACAATATTGCCTGCGACGCGCAAAGCAATGTTGACATCAGCGGAATTTCGGATATATACGGTGTTATACAAGAACCGTTTAGCGAAAATTTCGCAATGCCGATGCTTTACGGCGGTTCTATCGAGCAAGGTATCAATCATGACGGCGGGGTGTTTATCAACAGCCTGATTGCGCCAAGACTCCCGGGTATCCTTAAAAAAGCGCTTCCCCGGGGTATTGCCGGGATGCTGAATGATAAAGGCATCAGTTTTGAAGAAATCTCACCGGCGTTTAATTCCGTTCTCGAGACCTTTAATCTTTCGCCGGCTGCTTTTGCCGCCTTCCTTGATTCGATTGTTACCCAAGTTGATGAACAATATATTTTAAACACCGCCCGCACAATGGAGCTCACTGCCGCCGCGGTTGAACGACTAGCTCGCTTTGAACTGGCCGAGGGCAATGATAAAACCGAACTTGGCAAGGTGCTGATTTTAGTCATGTGCGGCATGACGGCGGGCGATGAAAATCCGCTGAATCACCCGGAATTGGTTAAAACAGTTACAGCCTTGCGCACGCAAGCGGGTGCGGACAGGCTGGTTGAAGAACTGCTTGATATTGTTGTCAACGACATGCTGTTTGACAAAATATTACCTTCTATCAACCTGAATGAGCTGGACAATCTTTTGCCGGCACCTGTGATGTTAAACCTTCGTGCCATAGCGGGTGATGATTTGACCGTCGGCGGTGTGCTGGATAAAATACTCGATACTGCCGCCAAACCCATGAAAGATAATTATTTTTTTAAAATTGAAACCGGCAGAGATGTTTTGAAGGATTTGCTCTATATTGCCGGGTATAACTATCTCAATGCCGAATCGCGCCTGAAAATATCAAAGGTTCTTGCGGACGCGATAGCCGCACTTTCTCAGGATAATAACTGTAAGGACTCCGGCACTTCGCTTCAATATAACGGCAAGACGGCAGTGATTCCCACGGTAAACAATTTTAGGCTGCCGGCAAACATAGCCGTTACTGCAAACGGTAAACCCGGTGAAGCAGTGATCACCTGGGACACGATGCTTGGTATCGAGGGCTGCGATATAGAGCTGAGTCCCCTGCCGGCCGGTGCAGCTATGAGCGTTGAAATAAAAAGAAAAGACTTGAATTTGACCGCAATTGATTTGGGGTTTATGACTTTCAATAAATCCAAGCCTGCCCTATTACATACGATTACCCTAAGCGGACTTGAATCAGGTGTGACCTATCATTACCGTATCGGTGACAAAGCCAAGAGTTTGTTGAGCGAATCTGCGATGTTTGAGATTGATGAATCAGGTGAAATAAGACACGACTCCGGTGCCGGCGGTAATCGTTTTTTTGCCGGCTTGCTTGAATTTATTCTTAAAATCATCACGGGTATCAAGTCAATTATTTCTTTTTTCCATTTGTTTCCATAAATCTTTAG
>CAZTCR010000036.1:0-30559 GCA_964612185.1 uncultured Eubacteriales bacterium | reverse complement strand
TATTATTATATCATATCGAATAAGAATTGTCTATATGTTTATCGTTAAATAGTATAACAACATTCAGCCAGTTTGATGACATGAGCTTTGGCATTGCGGTCCAACCCTGGAACCCGCCCGCTTGGAACTTCGCGGTTTGTTCAATCACTATCGGGTTTTGGAATAAATTGGTGAGCTTTTGGTGTGCTTCGCCTATTCCGCCGAGCTTTGCATATACCGCAATAATTAAAAAGGACATTCCCAAAAGCATTAGTGTGCCTTGGAATGCGTCGGAATACATAACTGTTTTCATCCCGCCGAAGAAAACATAAGCGGCAACAATAATTGCGAAAACAAACAGGGCGGTGTTGTATTCCATTTTTAAACCGACCTGCAGAAACTTTGCGCCGCCGATCATAACAGCGGCCGCGTAAATCGGCATAAAGAGAAATATGACCGATGCGACAAATTTACGAATGAGTTTTGATTGGAATCTTTTACCTAAAAACTCCGCAAATGTGTGCGCTTGAATATTTAAACCGATTCTTCTGGTTCTTTTGCCAAAGAAGATGAATGCAATGAAAATTCCAAAGAAGATGTTGAAAAAAGTCAACCACAGTAAACTGAAACCAAACACGCCCGCGGCGCCGCCGAATCCCACAATCGCTGATGTACTGATAAAGGTTGATCCATATGATAACGCCATGATGACGGGATGTACTTTTCTCCCGCCTAAATAATAGTCGGATGTGTTTTTGGTTTTACTGTACCCCAAATAACCGAGGAATGCCAAAATACCGATATATACGACTATAACAATGGTTAGGGTCATTGCTGTTTCTCCTTCCTGAATCATTTGTTAAACATTCAATTCTTCGCTTATTTCCAATTCCTTTTTGTCCCAGTTCACTTCCTGCTCAATCTCTTTTGCTGTGGGTTCACCGCCCTTGTTCCAGTTGAATATACCATACACAATACACAGCAATGCGGACAGAATACATAATGAATAAACCGATACAATCGAAAAATCATCAAGACCAAACATTTGGCATCCTCCTTTCGGTGTTTAATGGGAACGATACGAATCAAGAAAACCCTAAATGTCAGCATAAAACTTTACCAGTTTAAAGGTTTTACCTGATAAAGCAATGAAATCATAATAATGTAAATGAAAAGTTTTGTCAACAACATTTTTTTGTAAAGACGAAAGCAGAGAACATTACCGGTCTTAAAATTCTTATTGCTCTTTTTTATGCGGCGTGATAAAGTTAATGAGCGGTAATACAAAGAACAAAACGGAAGTGATGTTATGCTCAACAGGTTTTCTATTTGGCTGGAAAAGCATATCGGAAAGAAAGAAATTATTATTCTTATTATCCTGTATATTGCGATATTATCTGTTATGAGCCTTGTTTTTATTCCGGCTATTCGCGAGAACACCGGCGATATGACTATTTTCGACCTTCAAGCCAAAGGTTATTCGCTCGAATATGCCCAATCCTTTATTGCCGCCATGGAGGATAGTGGTAAAAGTATTTATCTGAAAGCCCAGCTGCCGTTGGATTTTGTTTATCCTGCCATTTATACCTTGCTGTATTTTGGGCTCGCGCAAAAAATATTCAAAAAGCAGCATGCGTTTGTTTTCGGCGCAACAGTACTGCTGTGTGTCTCGGACTATATCGAAAATTCGCTGTCGGTTGTCATGCTTTTGTCAAATGCGTTGACGCAAGCACTTGTCGCCACCGCGTCATTCTTTACTATTGTAAAAACTATTTTACTATATGCAATAACCGGGATAATGATTTTGGGCGCTTTGTATCGCTTGATAAAGAAAATTAAAAATCGATCTGTGGAGCAGACATAATTGCCGGCGGATTTCAAAAAATCGGCCGCTTTGACGGCGAGCTGACTGAAACCGCCAAGCCGGTTGATATTCAGATTATATTCGGTTTCTTCATCAGAAATGGTGACTTTGTTATAGGGGTATTTTAGCTTATGAAAAAAATAACCGTAGTTTGTACGATAATCTGTGTTTGTCTGGCACTTTGTGCCTGCGCGAAGACAGAGGCAGAAAAAATGAATACAGGTGCAGCAGCAATCGTAAACGGCGAAAGTATTTCCGCCGACGAGCTGGAATACTTCAAGGGAAAGCTCAAAGCGCAGGTTCTCAACGATTATCTGGCGGAATACAGCATTAAATATATGCCGGATTTTTGGAACAGAGAATTCGACGGTAAAACACCCGAACAGACGCTCAACGAACAGGCGCTTGAAAAATGCATCCTGGCAAAACTTCAGTTTGTTTTGATGCGGGAAAAGGGGATTTATACCGACATTACATACCAAGGTCTATATAACAAAGCACTTGCTTTTAATGAGGCGAACAGCAGCAAAGAGGGCGTTGTCGGGCTGAAAAGCATTAAAATGGAGCAGTTCTATTCCTATTACTTAGACAATGGCATTATGGAACTGAGGAATCTGCTTGCCAAAGATGAAATCAAGCCGACCGAACAAGAAATCAATGACCGCATCACACAGCTAAAAGCGTCCGGCGAACAAGTTGATGAAAACGCACTACGATCGGTTGCAGCATCAAAACTAATCAGAGAAAAATATGAAGCATATATTGCCGGATTGCGCGCGTCAGCAATGATTGAAATACTTGGGAATTGATGATATCATTGCTCAACATTGTTAGACCCGTGCCATTAAGTGGGTTGATGAAGCAACAAATAAACAAAACGGCACTCCAAGATGGGGTGTCGTTTTGCATAAACAACGCATTAAAAAATACCAAACAATAAATTTATGAACTCATTGACCGCTTATTAATCATCCGCACTTCGAAAAGCCGCAGTTCCTGCACATGACGCAGCCACCCTCGTGTTCAAGTTTTGCGCCGCATTCCGGGCAGAATTTAATTGTTGGCTGTGTCTCAGCGTCGACACCAACCGAAAGTTCGGGTGCCGGCGCGGCTTTGGAATAAAACTCGGGGACCACCGGCCACTTGCCGAGTTCAACCTGTTGTTTGTATACGCGTTCAATTGTTTTTGCGATGGCGTCCGGGCATGAGGTGCATTTGAGCCCCTGCTGGCGAATGGTTGACGGGCATCGGATACCTTTGAGCTGGTCTACAATACTTTTGACATCAATGCCGCTGCGCAGCGCGATAGACGCGAGTCTTGCGGTCGCTTCCGACTGAGAGGGACATCCGCCTGCCTTGCCGGTATTGGTGAACAGTTCGCATATACCTTTGTCATCGTAATTCACGGTTATATATAGGTTGCCGCAGCCGATTTTAACCCTTTCCGTTATACCCATAACAGTATCCGGACGCGAGCGTGGCATGATGTTTACAATACCGTCTTCCTCTTGCTCTTCCTCAATCTGACCTTCCTTTTTCACTTTGCCGATATTTAAAACTTGTGCGTCTCTGCTGCCGTCACGATAGATGGTGACTCCTTTGCAACCGAGCCGGAACGCAAGCATATATGCTTCAGCAACCTCTTCGCGGGTTGCTGTGTTTGAAAAATTGACAGTTTTGGATACGGCGTTGTCCGTATATTTTTGGAAGGCTGCCTGCATGCGCACATGGTCTTCGGGATTGATGTCATGCGCGGACACGAAAACCCTGCGCAAATCCTCCGGCAGTTCTTCCATGTGGGCTATGGTGCCTTCTTTTGCGATTCGTTTCATCAATTCTTCGGAATAAAGACCGCGGTTTTCAAGTTCGGCTTTTAAGATGGGGTTGACTTCCACCATCTCCGTGCCGTCCATGATGTTGCGGATATAAACATACCCGAAAACAGGCTCTACACCGCTGGAACAGTCCGCAATGATAGACAGCGTACCGGTCGGCGCAATTGTCGTAATAGTGGCGTTGCGCTGCGGTACATCCTGCGGCAGCGTGCTTTCATGAAAGAGCGGGAAGGTGCCGCGTTTTTTTGCTAATTCCGCGCTGGCTGATCGGCCGGTGGTCGTAATAAACTCCATCACTTTTTCGCCGAGCGTGATGGCTTCCTCGGAATTATAAGGGATACCAAGCATTAACAGGCTGTCCGACCAGCCCATAACGCCAAGCCCGATTTTGCGTGTTTGTTTGGTGACAAAATCAATTCTTTCAAGCGGATATTTGTTCGCGTCGATAACATTGTCCAAAAAATGCACGGCGTTCTGCACGGTAACTGCGAACTTGTCCCAGTCAAAAGCATAACCGGTCTTCGTTTTCTTGAGCATAGCGGTTAAATTGATGGAACCTAGGTTGCAGGATTCATACGGCAGCAAGGGCTGTTCACCGCAGGGGTTGGTGGATTCAATTTCACCTTGAGCAGGGACAATATTATCACGGTTTAGCCTGTCCAAAAAGATAATGCCCGGTTCACCGTTGTGCCAAGCGGCATCAACGATTTTATCAAACACGGAACGGGCGTGAAGTTTTTTTACCGGTTCCTTGGTATGCGGATCGATTAAATCATATTCTGTGCAGTTTTCAACGGCGTTCATGAATTCTTCAGTCAAACCGACAGAAATATTGAAATTCGTAATTTCTTTATTGTTTGCTTTACAGTCGATAAAATCTAAGATATCCGGATGGTCAATGCGTAAAATCCCCATGTTCGCACCGCGCCTGGTGCCGCCCTGCTTGACGGCCTCTGTAGCCATATTAAACACTTTCATAAAACTAATGGGGCCGGACGCGACCCCGCCCGTTGAGTTGACTGAACTGCCTTGCTGGCGAATACGCGAAAAAGAAAAGCCTGTGCCGCCGCCGGATTTATGAATCAGCGCAGCTTGCTTGATGGCTTCAAAAATATGTTCCATTGTGTCTTCCACCGGGAGAACAAAACAGGCCGAAAGCTGACCGAGCGGTCGTCCGGCGTTCATTAGTGTGGGTGAGTTTGGCAAAAATTCGAGTCCGCTCATCATGTTATAAAAGGTATTTGTCGTTTTGTCGACATCGGCGTCCTTGTCATGGATTTTATCCGATGCGGCTATTGTTGATGCTACCCGCATGAACAAGTCCTCAACCTTTTCAATCGGTTTTCCGGTATCGTCCTTTATTAAGTACCTTCTCTCCAGCACAGTTACGGCGTTTTGCGTGATTGTCATCATATGTCCCCCTAAATTCAGCAAATATACAACATATTGTATCACAATAATAGTTTATGTCAACCTATTGTGTCAAAATATTTCTGCTAAATTTGAAAATCGCCGTTTCGCAAAATATGCAGGCGAAGTTTTGTCAAAACTGCATTAACACTCTCATCATTCGACTCAGATTGTCCAGTTGGTATACAGGATAGAAGTAACCTCATCGTTTCCGTAACGCTGATAATAAACCGTCAGCAGCGAGCCGTCTTTGAGTTCAACGCTTGCCGGGTAGCCAAGGTCCCAGTTTGGTGCATCGTCGCGTAAACTGTATTCCTCCCAGGTGTATCCGCAATCGTAACTGACCAAAGCATGCTCGCCTCTGGGTTCTTTGCGGCGACCGATGCTGCAGATGACTGCACCGGAGGAATGCACCAGAAGATGCGGAGGAGAGCCACAGACTCTTTCGGCAGAACCTTCCGGAATGAGCGGAGCGGGCATGCTCCAAGTCAGCCCATTGTCTATGGAACGAGTGAGGTAGACAGAAAAATAATCATCGCCATGTACTCGAATTGCACCGAGCAAGCTGCCATCAGACATCTGGGCAACATGCGGTTCGTGAAATAGGTTGAGGGGCATTCCCTCTGGCATCTGCAGCGTTGCAAGAAGTACCCATGTTGCACCCTTGTCGGTGCTTTTGTATGCAGCAATATTTTCGGTTTCCAAAAAGAGTTCTTTACCCAGATATATGAGGCTGCCGTCCGCAAGAATATTCGGACCGTGCGGCGCGGAAATCGGCAACCTTATTGTTTCACCCCAGGTGATGCCGTTGTCTTTGCTGATGCGGACAAAGGAACCACCCATGCTGTCTTCACCGCTCATTTTGTTATAAAAGCCGGTATAGGCTTCATAAAGAGCGCCTATCTCCGCCGGCAGCCCTTTTAATCCTTTCGGCATGGCGGTATTCAGCATCCATTCTCTCGGATGGCAAAACCAGGTAACAAGTGCTGAACCGCCGCCTGTGTTAAGAATACCCGCGTCTCTGTCATCAAGCGGGGTGTCGTTTACAATCATCGGGGGACACCATGTTTTCCCCTCATCCCGGCTGATGCTCATGGCTGTTTTGCCGAACGGGCAGACATGAGCGATGCGGAATCCTGACCACACAGCCGCCAACGAACCGTCATCCAGTCTGCCAACGCTTGGCCAGCCATGGTAACAAAACGGACTGCCGATATTGCGGTGAATAGTGCCATGTTGAATAACTTTTGCCTGTTTCATAATAAACCTCCAAAATAGTATTTGATGATGAATTCACATTATGTTATACTTTTGTCAACTCATTAGTTTCATCACTGGGAAAAGGGGAACGAAAGATGCTGACACATAAAGGGACACAAACAATTCAGACACAAAGGCTGGTTCTGCGGCGGTTTGCGCTTGGCGACGCGCAGGCAATGTTTAACAACTGGGCGCGTGATGATCGCGTGACTAAATATCTTGTATGGGATCTGCACGAAAGTGTTGAAACTTCGGCTGGCAAACTGACCGAATGGGTGGAGCAGTACGAAAAGGATAACTGCTATCACTGGGCTATCGAGTTTGAAGGCGAACCGGTCGGCAGCATAGGGGTTGTCGAGATTGAAGACAAACACAGCAGGGGAACGATCGGCTACTGCATCGGTTATGACTACTGGAACAAAGGCATTGTAACGGAAGCATTGCAGGCGGTGATTGACTACATGTTTAGCGATGTCAAAATGAACAAGCTGTATGCTTACCACGATGTGGAAAACATCGGGTCCGGCAGGGTGATGGAAAAATGCGGGATGGTACAGGAAGGGCTGCTGCGCGAGGATATGCTCCGGCGGAACGGTACCTATGGTGATATGCGGCTGCTTGGCATAATGCGCAGCGAGTGGACGAAAAAACAAAAAGCAGAATGAACCGAGATCAAAAAATATGTATGGACTGCCTATAACGAGGCAGTCCATTATTTAATAATTGTTTGGTTAAACCAAAACGATGTTTCCCAAGGCGTAAACTCCGTTTTCGGAAACGGTCAGCGATGTTTCAGCCTGTGATGAGTCTGTACCGGTGAATATGAGGGTTACCTCGCCGGGCGGGAGAATAAAATCAAAGTTACCGTCATCACTGCAGGTGAAGTTCAATACTCGGCCGCCGCATACCGCTTTAATTTCACACGCTTTGCTGTTTCCAATAACATCAACCGCTCTGCCGATAACGGTACCGGTTTGATAAAGAGTCTTTAAAGCAGCTTCCACTGCCAACTGAGCGTTCACCATTCTGTAGCTTCTGTAAGGAACACTTACCCAGAATTTATCGTTGGTTTCAGGCACCTCATAACGCGTATTGGCTTGATTACAAACGATGGATTTCACCTGCAAACCGGTGAGCGCCGGGTTTACGGACCACACCAGTGAAGCAACCCCGGTCACAACCGGTGCCGCCATAGATGTACCGGACATGTACTGATAACTGCCGTTTTCTGCTATGGTACAGCTGTATAAGCTTGAACCGGGTGCGCAGACGGACACCTGATCCCCGACATTTGAAAACCCGGACTGTACAAACCGGCCGTTGCCGAGGTTTCTTGCACTGCCGGCGACGATAATCCTGCCCAACACCTCTTCTGTTGGAACGCCAAGCAGCGTAGACATGCAGTTCTCACGCGTAATACTGCAGAAGGATCCGTTGTTGAATGCGTCAACCGGGTTGCCGTTATCGTCACCGTTCCCAGCGGACTGTACAACTAAAAAGTCGAACCCTCGGTTTAATAGGATGGCAAAATATGCCGAAACAAGAGCCGCCTCTGTATCCATCCATAATTTCGGGTAAGCCGGCTTGCCTTCCGGAATGCTGCCGGAAGCACCGACAGAAAGGTTTATTACCTTGGCGCCCGCATTAACCGCATAACCGACACCGAAGACAATACGCAAGTCGTTGACCCAGAGCTGGCCTTCCTCCGCTTCCCAATCAACGCAAACAAGGGTGGAATTTTGCGATATACCGCTGATACCGGTGCCGTTGTTGCCGTTGGCACCGATGATACCGGCCACATGGGTGCCGTGCGCGCCGGGGATATTCTGCTTGGCCAGCAGTTTAGACGGGAAGGTGATTTTACCGCTAAGGTCCGGGTGAACAGTGTCAAAACCCGAATCGACAATTCCGATTTTTACCGGATTAAAATAAGTGCTGTAACCCCAGGCGTTTCGCGCGTCAATCGCTTCCAGCCACCAGGTGCTGCCGCCCGGGTTTGTTTCGTCCCAGCGGTCTCTGCCTTCGGATAAACCGTCAAACGGGTCATTTGGTGTGAAGTCTTCCTCATTTTTGAATGCATAGCTGCCGCTGGCAAAAAGAACACCATCTTGTTGCATCAGGGTTTCACAAAGGGTTTTCATTTCAACCAGGCCTTCAAATGCGGTGCTCAGTACAAACAAGCCGGCCGGTTCCAAGTAACCGATGCAAACCGCACCGACGCTTTTAAAAGTTTGATATCTTTGCAGCAGGGAAGAATCTTCCTCCGCAAAAACAAGCAAAATATTTTTTACATACCCGGTGTTTTCATCCAGCTTAGCAATACTGCGGTCCGTTATGTCATCTAAAAAGCCGCTTGAAGTGGCAAGGGAATAATATGGCATGCCTGTCAGACTAATGCTGACGGTGTCAAGAAGACCTGTCAGCCCCGGCAAAAAGGTTGACAGAAAAAACAGGATAGACACAATCAGTTTGAATACCTTACCCATTGGTTTCCCCCCATAATTGATTGTTACAAACCGCAATTAAATAAAATTGACATTTTACTTTTCAAGTCAAAAAGTTGACTTTCAGATTATAAGTTAAACTAATCTGCATTTGTATAATAGCTGCTGATATCGTTGCCGAGCTTTTCACGCGCACAGGCAAACAGATCATCGGAGTATGTATATTCCGTCATGCTTGCCGAAATGCCTGCAATGGCTTGGTCCACATAATCCCTGCCGAAAAGCCGCTCGGCTATTGTTAAATACTCATAATCATCAATGCCGTCCGTAACCGCTTCCAGCCTCAATGATGAAACCGGACCGTTAATGCCGACCTTGTTGCCGTTGTAAAACAGCGAGCCGTCACCGAAGGAATCTTTACCTGTCCAGGGTGTTGTCAACGCTTCTGTCCAAACATCATCGACATCGGTCCAATAGGATGTTGACCAGTACAGCAGGCCGGTAACATTAAACTGCATTTGCTGCCAAAACAGGATGCGGTGCTGGATACCTTCCCAGTGGGTGAAAATATTGCAATAGTCGCCCTTCGGACTGCAGCAGACATACCACCAGCTTTTATCACCTTCGGAAACGCGTTTGGCCACATCCCCCGCAAAACCGTCAAGATCAAACAGGTTGGAGATGGAACAGATGATGTTGCTCTTGCCGCGCTGCTGTTCAACGGAGTTGAAATCAATGCCGGCATCGGTGAATTTGTATTTAAAAAACGGTGTCACCATGTTATAGCCGGGGCAAAGGCGTGCTAATCGCTGTGTCATTTGAAGATATGTTGCATAGGCTTCAGCTGTTGACGGTTCGTCAATCGGGTAGAAAAAGCCTTTTGCAGCCCAAATGGGGTTGGAACTGACTTTTTCGTAATACCGCACAAGTGTATCATCATCCCATGAATAGGGGATACAGAAAGAAGTGACACGCGGGTCACTCATGTAGGTGTCCGCTTCTTCACTGAGAATGTCGACAGGAATACTATAAGCAGATATTTTATGTGACAGCAGATATTCGTAATATGCTTTGTATAAATCCGTTGCTTCCGTACTGTCTGCCGCAACACCATGTTTGGCAGCAATCTGACCTTTTTCAAGCCCCATCGCGGTTTCGCAGGATGGTGTCTGCGGCAGGGTAAAGTTCCAGACCGTAGCGGCGACTTCAAAAAAACACTCCAAAACACCGTTGTTTTTGATGTATATGATGGCTTTGTACTCACCGGCGGGTGTTTCGGGTGTGGTGCTGACTTGAATCAGATAAGGTTGGTTTTCATTTGCAGCGGGTATGGTAAAAGTACCGCCTGCAAAAGGCACAATGGCATCGGGATAGTATTTTGGTAGATTGTCGGTGGATACATTGATGTAGGATTCTTGAAAAACTTTGCAACCCAGGGTATCACCGCTGCTGTTTTCAAAATTTGTCATCTCCCAACTGAGGTTGCCGATGGGCGCGCTTGACTTAAGCACCAGCTGGCAAGCTTCCGTTTCATATTTGGCAAGGGAAATATGAAAGGTTGAAACCCTGTCAATCAACTGCGTTCTTCTGATTTTGTTTGTTTGGGCATACAAACAGCCTGTTACAATAGAATTTTCCGACACGCCCGCGCCTTGCCGCGGAACATCAATTCCTATAACGGTTAACAATGGGAACAGTATTGCCAAGATGATGCTGATAAGCTTTTTAGCGTCAAACAAAAAAGCTGATAATTTAAACTTCATTTCACTTCCACCTTTCAAACAATGCGTTTATAGAACTCTATATATTGCTTTGACCAACCGGCAACCGACGCGCTATCGCGTTTCTTCGGCATAAATTTTATTATGATGGCAGCTTTACCGATTTTATAGCCGAGTTTGAGTACCTTTTTCAGCAATTCGTTTTTATCCAACAGCGCCTTGCCGCGCAGAACAATATCAATCGGTTTTAGTTTGACCATACCGGTAAGGCTGGTGTTGTCTGACCCGATAGCGAAATCCTGCGCAGTCAAGATGCCTTTATCAAAGCAGTAATCCAACTCGTCAGGTGTGATGCTCAACAGCAAACTTTTGATACAAGCAATCTGTGCAAGTCCTGCGCCGATAGCCCTGTAATATTTTACCTGATAATCCCAGAGTGTGTCAGCACTATAAGCACCGGCTTTGTCGGCAAGCACGGTATCTGCCAGCATTTTTGCCGCTTTAAAACTGTTTGCAATGCCGGAGCCGATAATCGGCATGGTCATAAAAGCGCTGTCCCCGATAGCGGCATAGCCATCACAAACCATAACCGAAAGCGGCTGCCTGACAGGTATTTCGGTAAATTGCCCGCCTCTCATTACTTTTTGCCCAAGCCATGGATTGCTTTTACGCAGGAAATCAGCTGTTTTATTGGCTTCGTCTATTCCAAACGGTTCGAATTTGCCGATGAGCAGGTCGGTGAATTCCTCTTCGGCGGCAACCCAGGCGATGCCTCTTTTTCCCTCGGGCAGTAAAAATATTTTGTACTTTGCGTCCGGCTTTTTAATGACGGTTTTATTGTAGAATGCACGGTATACATAAAGCTGTTCGCAGGGCTGAGGCGATTTTTCAATCCCGCACATGGCAGGCAAATTGGTGCGGACAGGCGAATGAATACCGGCGGCATCAATCACCAGGTCAGCATAAAAGTCACCCTTGTCTGTTTTAATCCCGGTCACCCTGTTGCCGGTAAGAATAGGCCCGGTAATAGCACATTTATACACAAATGTAACACCGCACTTTACTGCGTGCTCAATCAGTTGATTATAGATATCTTTGCGTTCCATCTTCATTTCAATCTCATCAGCCGGGATGGATTGAGTCAGCGGAATTTGGAGATTTGGGCTATAAAAGGTCATGTTGGTTTTATATTCGTATTTGTCCTGCGGCGGCATGTCCATACCGGCAGCCTTCCATGCCGTTGGCGCAAAGATGTCTGTCCAGTCATAGCCGAGTGTACCTTCTGCGCCTCGCTCGTAAACAGTAACATCCATACCGACTCGCGACAGCAGTGCAGCGACTGCGATACCGCCATGGCCGGCACCGGCGACGACTATTTTTTTATTCGTAAATATCCCTCCTTGAAATATCGTTTACTTGTGACTGATTTATTTAGATTATATCAAATTAAAACCGTTTTGCAACGCCTTGTGACAAATTATCCGATGATGGGAAATTTAATAATTATATTGCTCGGTATGTAAAACAGTGATAGTATAATTTATATTACAAAATGTTTTCCTTTAGATAGAATCAAATTGATCAAATCAATCAAATTTTCAAAATCAAGAAGGATAAGATGTGATAACAGATTACGCAAAAAAAGAGAACCGGGATTTTTGGCTGAGGCATCCAACCTTGGGTGACCCGTCGTTTGATACTTTTGAAAAAATTGGCGGTACGGTTCATCAATCAACACCTCCTTACGAATGGGGCGTCAACGGTTCCCTGTTTATTGACCCGAAGACAGGGAACCTTTATTTATACGCCGGTTTGTATCCGTTTGGCTATGCAATGAATGCTGATACACCCTGCAAATTCGAAATATACCGTTCACTTGACAACGGGAACTCTTGGGAAAACTTGGGCGATGGTTTTGAACCGGGTTTTTGTTTCGACGGGCATAATATTCCTTCTGATATTTGTCCTGATGTAGTATTGACTTATGACGATGGTGATGATACCTACTGGTTGTGCTATGATTGGTGTAACAATAACCTGACCTGGGGAAACGCATATAAAAGCGACACCGGCCCGGCGGACTCCGGAGCAGCCTTGGCGTGGTCAAAATCTCCGGAGGGCCCTTTTGTAAGGCTTGGCAAGCCTTTTTTTAGCAATAAAGAGCAGTTTGGCAAGTTTGGGATATTTGCGCGTGGTTATGCGTCCACTTTAATGAAGCGCAAAGCTGACTGGATCGTTTATATTCTGATGGATTCGGGCAAACATTACTCCTGGGGCCTGGCTTGTATGACGGCAAAAACACCCCGCGGACCGTGGTCAGAACCGTTGCTTTTACTTTCTTGTGCACGGCAGGCATATTATCCTGCGCCCGTTGAGTTCCATCCGTGTTTTGCCCAAAACGGCAAAGTGTATGCCCCTGCGACATCTGTATCAAAAAACAGAAATTATCAAGCGGTTTTCTCCGCACATTTGGAACAGTCGCATTTGCCAACGGCTTGGTGCCTGGAACAAGACGGCGGCGTTTGGCACAGCCGCACGATGCCGGATGAAAAGTACGGCATTTGGGGCCAGACCTTTCATGGCTTTGTTTGTAGAAATGAGTTTATGGTGATGTATCCTGCAAAGGATGAAAGGGGATACGGCACTTTATCTATGGCAAAAAGAAAATGGGATAACTCTTTCAGCGATGGTTTTACTTTTTCCGGCCATGCGGGCAAGTCAATTGCACCGCTGTTAACAGCGTACAAAGATTTTGCGTTGACTGCGGAATTTGATTACACCGGGACAATAGAAATTGCGGTTAACTATGCCGGTATTTTAGGGCCGGACAAGCACAGCTCAGATGCTTCGCCACATGAACAGTCTCTGTCTGCCTATGATGCATTGGTTTTTGATGAATTGCGGAATTTTAGCTTTATCCGTAAAAACAGTTCGCAGATCGAAACGATACTATTTAAAGGACAGCACAAAGACAAAATTAGAAAAGTTGAGTTAATTCGGAGCGGCGATAACTTTTTAATTCGATTAAACGGCTTGTTGGCAGGCACGGCTTTTGTACCTGCCGCTGTAGCAAATCCGATTGCAATTATCGCGCACGAATTTTCTGTGCTGAACTGTTCAAAATTTGAAATTGACGGAAACAGGCTTCCTTATAGAATTAAGTACAATTCACTCGATGCCATCCTAAATGCGGGCCAATTGGCGGAAAACTGGAAAGAAGACAGAACGCTTGATTTTCATACAAGGGAACATTATATCGGCGAAGGAGATATCCGCGCAAAATGGAACATAATCGGGGACGGGTTTTGTATATATTCGCCTAAATCGCCTAAATTGGGGACAATGGAAATCAGTTTGGACGGAAAGTTGCTCGGCATCGCAATACTTTCATCGGCTGAGGAGGAGCCTTCTCAACCGGTATTCTCGGCTGAATCCATTGGGCGCGGCAGGCATTGTGTGGAAGTCAGGCCACATATCGGGTTAATTGCGCTTGATATAATTGAAGTAAGTTGACGGAGGATATAGGATGGATAAGATAACAACATCGGGCAAAGCATTTATTGACAACTATGGCAGAGAAAGAATCTTTCATGGGTTTAATATTGTGGACAAAAGCGATTTCAACGGTGGTAAAAATGAATTCGGCTTCAACTTTGATAACGCTTTTTTCAAACAGTTTGACGAGAATGGCTTTAACATCCTCCGACTCGGTTTCAGTTGGGACGCGGTGGAACCGGAACCGGGCAAATACAATGACGATTTATTGGATGCCGTCGGTGTTATTTTGGATAAATGCGCTGAAAAGGATGTTTTTGTTTATCTGGATGTTCACCAGGACTGTTATTCTACAACTTGTCACGGAAACGGTTCGCCTGCCTGGGCAACCATAACAGACAAATACAAGCCGAGAAAACCAAAATATGTATGGGCGGAAGGATACTTTTTTAGCAGGGCGGTTCACCGCGCCTTTGATAATTTCTGGACTAATCGAAGTTATAAAGGGAAAGGATTGCAGGATTATTATGCCGACCTGTGGAAACATATGGCTGAAAAGTTTATGGATAAGCCTGCTTTGTTCGGCTTTGATTATATGAACGAACCTTACCTTGGGAAAGACGGCGGCAAGCTGTTCAGAAAAATCATTTACAAGGCTGCGAGGGTTGTGCTTGTAGACAGAGATATTAGGAGATTAAAACTGATTTCTGATGCAATCCATAAAGAAAGACGCATAAAAGTGCTCGACCATTTTGATGCCCAAATATTCAATAAAATTACTTCGGCGGGTTATGCTTTGGTAAAAAAGTTTGATATTGAACGATATTCACCTTTTCTCAACAAAATGTCTGCATCGGTTAGATCTGTCACAGACAACGGAATACTGTTTATAGACAACAGTTACTGGTCGAATATCGGCATCCCGTGTTCAAATTTACCCATTGAGGTAAATGGCAAGCGCGAGTCCAAACAATGCTTTCAGCCACACGGTTATGATTTGATGGTAGACACGCCGGCATACAAATACGCCAGCAATTCAAGGGTCGGAGGCCTCTTTGCGGAACACAAAAACACTCAGGAACGACTCGGCGTTCCGGTGATTGTCGGGGAATGGGGCGGCAATGCGGAGGGAACGGAATGGCTCCCGCATGTAAGATTTTTGCTGGAAACTTTTGAACAATACAAGTGGAGCTACACCTATTGGCACTATTTCAACGGTCTGCTGGATACTCCGCTTGCAGATGTCCTCGTACGCCCGTATCCTAAAGCCGTGACCGGCAGCATAGTTGATTGGAAGTATGATGATGCCAATAAAGTCTTTACACTTATTTATAATCAAAATGCCGCTTATGAGGTTCCCACCGTAATCTACGCCCATAAATCGATAAAAACCATTAGCGCCTACGGTGAATATTGCATAAAACAAATCGGTGAAAGTGTGGCTTCGGATGTATATATTAAAACCGGAGCAGGGGAGCATAAGGTAGAGATTCAATTTTGACTGATTCAAACTATTGATCAAATACTTTTCTCGCTGAATATATGTGTGATGTTATTAAGCTCAATCGTAGTAATAAATAATCCATTTAGCACTTCTGTCAAACGGATTTGTATATAAGGCATATGAAATTCAATTTAGCGCATTAATGCTTCTATTGCGCGGATACTTTTATCCAACTCGAAATGTTCTGCTCGAAGCTTCGAGTTTTCAATGTACTTTGAGAGGCAACCGGGGTTGTTAAAAATGCTTTTGAGCGCGGCCAGCAAGGCTTCCTCACTGTTTTTGCTGATGATTCCGCATTCATAACCGCCGAACAATTCCACCATGCCGGAACAATCAGTCGTTATAACGGGTTTGCCAAGCATTACGCATTCCGCCGCGGCGGTGCTAAACCCTTCTGCCAGTGATGAACAAACAAAAAAGTCCGAAACGGCAATATATTTGTAAGGATTCAATTGAAAACCCAACAACTTCACACAATCGCCTAAATCATTCTCGACAACATACTGTTTAAGCTCGGGTTCTTTTTCTCCCTTTCCCAAAATAATCAACTCGAATTTCCGGCCTTCCTCTTTCAGGATGCTTGCTATTCGGAGAAGCCTGTCGAAAGCCTTGACTGCTGTTAATCGCCCCAGAGTAATCATCCGCAATCCTTCATATGCCGGCATCTCTGTGAATTCTTTCGCTCTAAGTTGAATAAGCGCAAAGTCAATAGGGTTATAACAGACGGTTGTCTTATCTGCCAGCCCGAATGTTTTTACAAATGCTGTCTCCGCTGTTTTTGAGACGCAGCTTATAACATCAAAGCGGTTATATGCATTCCTTTCGGATTCAAGGTTATCGAAATGTATCTTTGACCAGTGGTTTGTTTGCATATCGGTATGGACAAAAGCAATTTTTTTACTCTTATTATTACCGGAAGCAGCGATGAGTTTGGTTGCGAGACCTTCACAGTATGCAATTTCAACATCAAAACGATTACCGATAAGTAAACGGTGAACTAGTTTTTTAGGAGCAGTATTGATTAAACGAAAAACAATACGGTTCCAATTGTAACGCAAATGGTTCTGTCGGTCACATTTTTTTGTCAGGCAACGCAAGTTGCACACGCTTCTCACGCGCTGTGTATAAACCTCATTGTCTGATTCTGTGACAACGGTGATGTCAAAATCCGATTTATTAAGATTTTCAACAAGTTCGGTCAGTGACTTCTCGGCTCCTCCGCCTTCAAGTGATTCAATAAAGAAAATAACCTTTTTCATATGCACATCCCAATCGTATAATTTGCGATGGGTCCTGTTACATATAAGTATACAGTAATTGTGAGGATAAGTTCAACAATTTCTCAAAAAGTTGATTTCGGATATTGATTTTCCGGTTTTTATCTGTTACAATACAAAAGCTGTAAGGCAGACAATCAAATATGGGGGTGTAGCTCACCTGGGAGAGCGCTTGAATGGCATTCAAGAGGTAAGGGGTTCGATCCCCCTCATCTCCACCAAAAAGAAGCATTGCTTAATACGCTTTTGCTTCTTTCCCTTTTATATAGCGAGCAATCGTACAGAATGAATTAGTTAGGTTTTACCGGCATACGCCAAATAGAGACCTGCGCAAATACAAAGCATAAGAATGAAACAGGCAATATAGTATGTTGTATGTGTACAAAAATATTATTTAAGAATCTACAATAATTGTATTGTATTACAAAATGGTAACAAAAGGGTTACAATATTGCGTTGCTGTGTTATAATGTGTTGAGATTCAAAAGGCAATATATGAAGTGAACGAATGGGGGAAGTACCCTGGAAATTACAAGAAAAGAGTATTCATACGGTTCAACAACAGGCTTGGCCAACATATTCGCAAGAAGTTGGGCGCCGAAAAGCGACAACGATGTGAAAGCTATCTTTCAAATTGCCCACGGTATGGCAGAGCACGGCGAACGATACGAAGATTTCGCAAAGTTCCTTTGCGAAAACGGCTATGCTGTATACGCAAATGACCATATCGGCCACGGGAAATCTGTTGCGACTGATGATGATTTGGGTTATTTCGGCGAAAGAGACGGATGGCTTGGTTTTGTCAATGATGCAAAACTCCTAACCGATTTAGCCAAAGGAGAGTACCCGGACAAACCCGTTATCGTATTTGGCCATAGTATGGGTTCATTTATTGCCCGCAGCTATTGCGAAAAATTCGGCGGAGATTTGGCGGGTGCTGTTTTTTGCGGCACAAGCGGCACAAACCCAGCGGCAGGCGTTGCCATTAAACTTGCCGATGTAATCGCAAAAATCAAGGGCAGCCGTTATCGCAGCGAGTTTATCAACAAACTTGCTTTTGGCGCTTTCAACAAAAAGATCGAAAAACCAAGAACCCCATTTGACTGGCTCTCAAGGGACAATGCACAGGTTGACAAATATATTGCGGACAAATACTGCGGATTTCTGTTCACGGCTGTCGGTTATCGCGACATGTCAACGGTCCTCGTAAGCGTATCCGGTAAATCATGGTATGCGAACTTGCCGTTTGTACTGCCGGTTTTATTGATATCCGGAGAAATGGACCCCGTTGGCGGTTACGGCAAAGGTATTCGTCAGGTTTTTCGCGATTTGAAGAGCAGCGGGCATAAAAATGTTGTGATGAAGCTATATAAAAATGATCGGCATGAAATATTGAACGAACTGGACAAAGAAGATATTTACAAAGATGTTGTCGACTGGGCGGACAAACTGCTCAGCGAATAACAACAAACATAAATGTGAAAGGGGTTTAATATGAGAACATTGCTTCTATACTATTCAAACCATCACAGAATTCGCAGTCTGTGCGAGGCTTCGGCCAAAGAAGGCACAGTAGATGTTTTGGAAATTCGCGATCGTTACGAAAGGGGTCGGCTATGGACATATACAGCCGGCACATATAAGGCTCTCCGCGGCATTGGATCGAAAATTGAAGATATTAATTTCAACATCGAAGATTATGAATCAATCATTGTTGCCACACCGGTTTGGGGGTTCAACCCCGTACCCGCAGTCAATGAGTTTTTACACAGAGTGAATCTGGGCGGGCGCGAAGTTTCCGGTTTGCTCATCCACCCGGGCAATTCCGCCGGAAAAGCGGGGGATATTCTTCGTAAAAGGATCAAACTCGCGGGGGGTACCTGTTGCGGTATCGTGAGTGTTCCGCATAAGGAATTGAAACAAAAGAATTGTGATATCTATTCTTATATCAAACTGAAGTTCCAGCGGGCGATCTGATAAACAATACAAAAAAACAGAGGCGGGCGTTTGGCCTGCCTCTGCTTTTGCAACCCGACGGGTTGAAACGCCCAAAACGCTCTGAAACTATTGATTGTCATTATCTGCTTCTTGAACATTATCACAATTGCATACATTGCTTTCTTTGCGGTATCCGCATTTGATAAGCAGGTTGTTAATACGATCGGACGGGTTCAGCAATTTGCTAACCGACATATCATGATTTAATGTATCAATGATATAACTGATGTATTTTGAAAGATCAACCTCAATATACCATTCCCTTTTGAGCAGTTCGGGCGTGCGGTAGATGAGATTGGTTGTGAAAACTCTGTAGATGAGCCCATCTTTGTATGCCTGGTCAAACGATTCCAATCCTTCACAAAATAGACCGAAACCCGCGCAAACAAAAATCCGGTTCGCGCCGAGTTCTTTGAGTTTTCTGCCGACTTCAATCATCGATTCGCCGGTCGATATCATATCATCCACTACGACAACATCTTTGCCTTCAACATTATCGCCAAGGAACTCGTGCGCTACAATCGGGTTTCTGCCATTTTTGATACAGGTATAGTCCCTGCGTTTGTAGAACATCCCCAGCTCCACCTCAAGCACGGTGGAATAATAAATACCCCTGCTCATGCCGCCCTCATCGGGGGATATGATCATAAGATGGTCTTTATCAAACCGGAGGTCTTTAATGTTATTAACCAGCGCTTTTATCATTTGATAAATTGGCTGAACATTTTCAAATCCGTGCAGGGGAATCGCATTTTGAACACGAGCGTCATGCGCGTCGAATGTAATAATGTTATCTACACCCAAAAAGTTGCATAATTCCTGTAACGCGGTGGCGCAGTCAAGACTTTCTCTGCCGGAGCGCTTATGCTGCCTGCCCTCATAAAGCATCGGCATAATAACGGTAATCCGTCTTGCTTTGCCGCCGATTGCGCTGATAACTCTTTTGAGGTTGGCGTAATGTGCATCGGGGCTCATCGGTACGGCTTCGTGATTATACATTTTGTATGTGATGCCATGGTTGAACATATCGCAAAGAATGAACAGGTCGTAACCTCTCACAGACTGAGTGATGACAGCTTTACCTTCACCCGTTCCGAATCTCGGGAAAAGAGACTTGATGATAAAACTATCTTTTTGATACCCGCCTGCATAAGCGAATGTCTCCATGTGCTCGCTTTTTCTCTGAAGCCTCCAACTTACAAGATAACGGTCGATTTTAGCCCCCAGTTCCTCACATCCGGGCATTACAATTAATCCAATGGGACCTACGGGCATGTTGTTGAAGTCTTCGATAATGTCGGCCATTTTCATTCCTCCACAGCATTATAATTGGCGAGGTTTTCGTACAATATTATTGTACATCATCCGGACGCCGAATGTAACCATAAAATGAAAATTAATGTGGAAAAAATAGCATCAAAAAAAACAAGATGTTTGTCGATAATTGACAAAACATCTTGCCGGGATACAAAATATAGCGGTTATCGGGATTACGGGGTCCTTTTTATGTAGCTTTGCTCAACTGTTATGACCGCAAACATTCTGCTGTTCACATTAGCGAGTTTTTTGGCAATCATTTCAGTCAGCTTGCTGCCAATAATTTTGTAATTGTAGGGAACGACTAAGTCAAATATCAGGTTCGTATGCGTCGGCCCATCAACAACCCGAAAATCATGTATTGCAAGATTTTCGTCAATTTCCAAGACAATATCCAAAACCATTGCATGCAGCAAGTCTATATGTTCATCATTGACAACAACCGGATCCATATGAATGACCAGTTCAATACCAAAATCTTGCCGAATTTCGCGCTCGATTAAATCAATAGTGTCATGGCTTTTCATCATATTGCTGTCGGCAGGAACCTCGGCGTGTACGCTGCCCAAAAGCCTGCCCGGTCCGTAGTTGTGCAGGATTAAATCATGGATGCCGCTGACGCCGTCGTAGGATAATATTCTTTCCTCAACTTTTTTAACAAAGTTTTCGTCTGGCGGCTCGCCCAGTAACGGGCCGATCGTATTTTTAACAATTGTTATGCCCGCGGAAAACACAAAAACAGATACAATCAACCCGATGAAACCGTCAATGTGGACATCCGTAAACTTAGAAGCGATTAGAACAAGGAGTGCCGCCCCCGTAGCGGCAATGTCACTAAAGCTGTCCGTAACGACCGCTATCATTTGGGGGGATTGAATTCTCTTACCGATGTTCCGGTAAAAAAACGCAAGCCAGAGCTTTACCAGCATTGTAATAATCAAAACAGAAGCTGACAAATAGCTGAACACGACATCTTCCGGAGAAAAGATTTTTGCCACAGAACTTTTTGCCAGTTCTATACCCATAATAAGAATGACAAACGAAACAGCAAGTGCGGCTACATATTCAACACGACCGTGTCCGAACGGGTGTTCTTCATCTGCCGGTTTACCGGCGTATTTAAAACCGAGCAGATTAATTACCGACGATCCTGCATCCGCAAGGTTGTTGGCGGCATCAACGGATATAGCTATGCTGTTCGTGAAATAACCTGTAACAAACTTAGCAATGCAAAGCAACACATTTACGGCAATACCTGTAAACCCGCTCAACACCCCATATTGCGTACGGGTATCGGGCAAATCAGAAGAATTTATTTCCTTAATGAAGGTTTTAATTAATAGATTTGTGATTCAAAACGCCCCGTTTGATTAAAAATAATAAATTTTAAACTATTTTAGACCAAATGTATAAAAATATCAATAATAATTATGCTATTATTTAAAATAATTCTATAAATTAACTGCTAAAATGTATGGTTTTTAACCACGCTATATGTTATAATAACGCGGTTTTAAATCACATGAACATAGCAGGAGGGCAATTGAATGGCGTCGGAAATGCTTAACGAAATTTTAAAAGCTGAAAAAACTGCTGCTGAAATGGAGCTCTTAGCAAGAAAACAAGCAGATGAAATTATTAACCAAGCAAAAAAGAACGCGAAAGAAATCATTGCAGAAACACGCAGAAAGGCAGAAGAAACCACTGAGATTTATCTTGCTAAAGCAAAAGTGGAATCAGAAGAGATCATAGCTGCTGCTGTTGCGAAGGCTTTAGAAAATGGCGAGGCAGTCAAAACTGCCGCCAAAAACAAACAGGATGCTGCGATTAATGCTGTGAAAATGTATATATTGCCTTAACAGTCAATTAGATATAACAACTGATTATGATTTTATAGCGAGAGGGGTGATTACTTGGCGAAGCTTAAAATGAAGCGCATTGAAATTTTTGCTCTGTTAGAGGACAGCAAGAATATTATGGACTATTTACAGCGTAAAGGTGTCGTTGAACTTGCGGATTATGAAAGTAATGATGCCCTTCATAAGCTTTCTACATCACAAACAATCTCTATATTTGAAAAAAATTTAGCAACCGCACAAAGTGCGATGGAAACTTTGAATAAATATGTTCCACAGAAACAGTCCCTGTTAAGCTCAATTGGAGGCAGAAAAGAGCTATCCGCAACTGATTATTTATTAAAAACAGAAAATACGGATTCAGTTATAAGTAAATGTTATGCCATCATTTCATTAAAAAAGAAGATTGCAGAAGTCGAAACCGAGTTGGTCCATACCAAGGCATTAATGGATGCGCTAAAGCCATGGCTTGGGTTGGACATACCGGTAAATGTTACACAAACAGCCGAAACAGCAGTTTTTATCGGTAACCTGCCCGTAGAATATTCGAATGAGAGTCTTATTGCGGTATTTGCCAAAGACTTGCCGGAAGTGGAAGAGATAGCGGCTGAGGTTGTTTTTTCATCAAAAGACCAGAGCTGTATTGTTGCTGTTTGCCATCATGATTTTGCATTGCAAGTTGAGCAGGTATTAAGGGATATTGGATTTATCCGCGTTTCAGAATCATCCAAGCTCATTCCCTCGGAACAGAACAAAATATATGAAGATGTTATTATGCGCATTGCTAAAGAAAAGGATAAAGCAATTGAAGGCATTAAGGCTTATGAAAAAGACAGAGATGAAATTGAGTTTTCAATTGACTATATATTACTTCGTCTGGATAAATATGAATGTTTAAACAGACTTTCAATCAGCGATAAAACATTTGCTGCCTCGGGATTTATACCGGAATATGAAGCACAAAGAGTTGCTGAGGAAATTGAAAGGGATTACGCTGCCGCAATCAGCATAACTGAACCTTATGAAACGGATGACACGCCCGTCTTGATAAAAAACAACGGTTTTGTCTCACCTGTTGAGTCCATTACGGAAATGTACTCTTCGCCCAGCAATCAAGATGTGGACCCCAATCCTGTTATGGCGTTTTTCTATTATTGTTTTTTCGGAATGATGCTATCGGATGCCGGGTACGGTCTTTTAATGGTAATCGTAGCATTGTTTGTAAAGAAAAAGGTTAATTTAGAGGACAAAGTAAAAAAAACTGTAAACTTATTTTTATATTGCGGCATATCAACCGTGTTTTGGGGCGCCATGTTTGGCAGTTGGTTCGGAGATGTTGTTCAAATTATTGGCAAGCAGTTTTTCAACAGGGACATTCCGAGCCTGGCGCTTTGGTTTGAGCCTGTAAGAGACCCAATGAAACTGTTGCTGTATGCTTTCCTCTTCGGCATTATCCATTTGTTTGCAGGCCTTGGTGTTCGATTCAGCATGCTATGGAAAGACGGTAAAAAACTTGATGCGTTGCTTGATGTTATTCCTGTCTACCTTCTCATTCTCGGCGCCGCACCCTTGTGCGCGGGGATTGTTATATCTGTACCGGCAATTTTTGTCACAGCAGGTAAATACATTGCATTAGCAGGTGCTGCATTAATCGTTTTAACGGCTGGACGCTCAACAAAAAATATTTTCGGAAAACTTGGCGGTGGTCTTTACGGTTTGTATAATATTGGAGCGGGTTATATGGGTGACATCCTTTCTTACTCACGATTGCTTGCATTAGGACTTTCAACCGGCGTTGTCGCCAGCGTTGTCAATGTTTTAGGGACTATAGCGAGTAATTTGGTCGTAAAAGGCATTATGTTGTTTTTTGTTTTTATTTTTGGCCATTCAGTAAACATAGCGGTCAATCTGATAGGATCCTATGTTCATACAAATCGGCTCCAATTTGTGGAGTTTTTCTCAAAATTTTATGAGGGCGGAGGCAGAGTATTCACCCCCTTAAAATCAAATACAAAATATTATAGATTCAAGGAGGAAACAAAAAATGGGTAATTTAGGCACCGCACTGGCGGTACTCGGGGCTGCTATGGCAGCACTTCTGTCCGGAATGGGATCGGCTAAAGGGGTTGGCCTTGTAGGTCAAGCGGGAGCCGGTGTAGTTACTGAGGATCCGGCAAAATTCGGCAAGGTACTGATTCTTCAAATCCTTCCCGGCACACAAGGTCTATACGGGTTTTTATCAGCCTTCCTGCTTCTTGTGCAAATCAATATCATCGGCGGAAATTTTGTCCCTATTTCAACTGAAAAAGGGCTGATGTATTTTGCTGCGTGTCTGCCTATTGCGATAGTTGGATATTTTTCTGCTATTGCACAAGGGAAAACTGCCGCATCGGGTGTTAATATCGTTGCCAAAAGACCCGACCAAAGCGGTAAAGCGATTACTTTTGCCGCCATGGTAGAAACATATGCTGTTTTGGCTCTTCTTATATCAATCCTTGCGATATTCAGCATCACTAAGATGAATATTTAATCTGCAATAGGAGAGCTCTTAATGACAGGCTTAGAAAAAATTATCAATAAAATCGAGCACGATTCTGCCAATAAGTGCGGGGATATCATTGCTGCCGCTAAAAAGCATGCGGAGGAAATAGAAAAGCAGGCGGCAACCGAAGGTGAAACGATTACTGCTACTTCGAATGAAACAGCAAGACATCAAGCAGAGGAAATAATCCAAAAAGCACATTCCGGTGCTGCGCAAAAAGCAAAACAAGTTATCTTGAGTGCTCGTGTTGAAGCGATTAATGAGACACTTGCTTCGGCAGCGAATGCAATCAAACAAATGCCGGAGGAAGAGTATTTTAGGTCCCTTATTGCGCTGGCGGTAAAAAATACAGCACAAAACCAAGGCGAAATGCGGTTATCGTTGAGCGATTTGAATCGGTTGCCGCACGAGTTTGGAACAGATTTAAACAATGCTTTAAAGAATAAAAAAATTACGGTAAAAGTAAGCGAAAAACCGGCCGATATAGGACATGGTTTTATTCTTGTTTATGGCGATGTTGAGATTAACTGCACTTTTGATGCTTTGATGGAAGCGAGTCGCGACGAACTCAAAGAAGTAATTTGCGGCATCATATTTTAAGGAACGGCGGTGAGCGGTATGCGTGATACCGATTATGCATATGGTGTTGCAAGGGTTCGGGCAAATGAAAATTCGCTCCTTTCGCCTTCGGATACCGAGCAGCTTATCTTGGCGACTGGTTATAGCGACGCATTGAGAATTCTTGCCGATAAGGGCTGGCAAATACCGGACAGCGGAACCGATTTTTCTGCAATGCTTGAAAATGAGAGCAACAAAACATGGCATCTGTTAACTGAAGCCGCACCGGATATTATAGTGTTTAACGCTTTGATTATTACAAACGATTTCCATAACCTGAAGGCGGCCTTAAAATCAACCTTTTCCAATGAGAATCCGTCGTTATTTTTTGTAGAGCCTTCAGTTATGCCGGCAGAACTTATCGGCGAAGCGGTTGGTACGAAAAACTTTGATTTGCTGCCGGAGTATATGCGTGCATCTGCGGAGGGAGCATACGACGCGATTGTTCGACTTGCAAGCGGTAGGCTTGCTGATATAATTATTGATGTAGCAGCATTAAATACAAAGCTTCACATGGCAAAAGAATCGGGCAACGCATTATTGTTAGATATTGCAGAATTAGCCTGTGCCGCATCCAACATCAAAACGGCTGTCAGAAGTGCAAAAATCGGAAAAGATTCGGAATTTATGAAAAGAACGATGTGTGAATGTGACATTCTCGATAGCGATGGCCTGATTGAAGCCGCGCTTGCAGGTGAATCTGAACTTATCGGTTATGTCTCAACAACTTCGTTGTCCGCTGCCGCGGAGCATTTAAAATCAGGGGCTGTTGCCTTTGAAAAATGGTGCGATGATTCAATTGCCGAAAAAGTGCAAAGCGCAAAATTTACCGCGTTCGGACCGGACCCGATTATTGCGTATTATATTAACAAAGATGCCGAGATTAAAAATGCAAGGATTATCCTTTCCGCAAAACTTAATAATATTTCACCGGATATGATTAGGAAGAGAACGAGGGCAGTCTATGTATAAAGTCGCCGCTATTGGAGATAAAGACAGCATCTACGGATTTGCCTCGCTCGGTTTGGAAATATATCCGACGGACGACCCGTTGTCCGCAGTGATGACTATCAGAAAACTTGTAGACGGTGGATACGCAGTTATTTACATAACAGAACTGCTTGCTTCGCAAATACTGCAGGAAGTCGACCGTTACAGGGAGTCACCCTTGCCTGCGATTATCCCGATTCCAGGGGTAAAGGGCAACACCGGCATGGGCATGAAAAATGTGAGCAAATCGGTTGAGCAGGCAGTTGGCTCCGACATCCTCTCGGACATATAAGCGTTCAATCGATCTTTATTAAACAGCACTGTAAACGCAAGATAATCAGAGAGGCTGTCAAGGATAGCCTGCCAAGAAAGGCGAGGGAATAAAATGAGTATTGGAAAAATATCGAAGATATCCGGACCACTGGTAATCGCGTCCGGCATGCGTGATTCGAATATGTTTGATGTTGTGCGTGTGAGCGACAGCAGACTGATCGGTGAAATAATCGAAATGCACGGCGACAGAGCATCTATTCAGGTTTATGAAGAAACCTCCGGGCTCGGAACAGGTGAACCTGTTGAGTCAACAGGTGTTCCTTTAAGCGTGGAACTTGGCCCCGGACTCATCGGCAGTATTTTTGATGGTATTCAAAGGCCGCTTGATGTGATCAGAAAAATGGTCGGTAACAATTTGCCTAAAGGTATTGAAGTGCCGGCACTTAACCGCGAAACGATTTGGACTTTTGTTCCAGTAGCGAAAGAAGGCGACACCGTCGCAGGCGGTGATATCCTTGGTACCGTGCAGGAAACAGATGTTGTCATGCAAAAAATTATGGTACCGCCGGGCATAACCGGTAAAATTAAAACAATCACACCGGGTGAACTTAAAATAACAGATCATGTTTGTGTGATTGCGACCGCAAACGGCAATGATCTGGCAATCGGTATGATGCAAAAATGGCCTGTCCGTCAAGGCAGACCCTATGTGAAAAAGCTTTCACCGAATATGCCGCTGATAACGGGGCAAAGAGTCATTGACTCCTTATTCCCCATCGCAAAGGGCGGGGTTGCAGCGATACCGGGTCCGTTCGGCAGCGGTAAAACCGTCACACAGCATCAGCTGGCAAAATGGGCGGAAGCTGATATTATCGTTTATATCGGCTGCGGTGAACGCGGGAATGAAATGACGGATGTGCTCAATGAATTCCCTGAACTTATTGACCCGCATACCGGCAAGTCCCTGATGGAAAGAACCGTACTGATTGCCAACACTTCGGATATGCCTGTTGCAGCGCGTGAAGCTTCCATCTATACCGGGATAACCATAGCGGAATATTTCCGCGATATGGGATTTTCTGTAGCACTGATGGCAGATTCCACTTCGCGCTGGGCGGAGGCTCTGCGGGAGATGTCCGGCCGGCTTGAGGAGATGCCCGGTGAAGAAGGTTACCCCGCTTACCTCGGCAGCCGGTTAGCCCAGTTTTATGAGAGAGCCGGACGCGTGGTTTCCCTGGGTGGCGATGCGCGTGAGGGGACGCTTTCCGTAATCGGTGCTGTTTCACCGCCGGGCGGCGACATTTCCGAGCCGGTTTCACAAGCGACACTTCGTATTGTTAAAGTGTTTTGGGGATTGGATGCGTCACTCGCATACAAGCGCCACTTCCCTGCCATCAACTGGCTCACAAGCTATTCGCTGTATTCGGACAGTTTAGGTCCCTGGTTTAATGAGAATGTTGCGGCGGACTGGACTGAGCTTCGTAAAAAAATGCTTGCACTGCTGTCGGACGAGGCTGCGCTTGAAGAAATCGTAAGGCTTGTGGGTATGGACGCTTTATCGCCTACGGACCGTTTGAAAATGGAAGCCGCCCGCTCTGTCAGGGAAGACTTTTTGCATCAGCTGGCGTTCCATGAAGTTGACACTTACACTTCACTGCATAAACAGTATTTAATGCTGAAACTTGTGGATGCATATTATGAGATGGCGCTTGAAACACTTGATAAGGGTGCGGACATTGAACTGCTGGTCAAGTTGCCGGTAAGAGAGGCAATCGGCAGGTTTAAATACCTGAAGGAAGAAACAACACAGCAGGAATATGAGACAATTCACAAAAGACTTGCCACGGAGCTGTTGGAATCACTTGAAAAAGAGGAGGAGTTCTAATGCCCAAGGAATACAGAACCATTCAAGAGGTTTCAGGTCCGCTGATGCTTGTGCGGGAAGTGGAAGAAATTAAGTTCAATGAACTTGGTGAGATCGAGTTGGCCAATGGCGACAAACGCCGCTGCAGAGTGCTTGAAATTGATGGTACCAATGCGCTTGTTCAGCTTTTCGAGAGTTCATCCGGCATTAATCTCGCTAACAGCAAAGTTCGTTTTCTCGGCAGACAAATGGAACTCGGCGTTTCAACGGATATGCTCGGCCGCGTTTTTGACGGGCTGGGGCGGCCAATTGATGACGGACCCGAGATTATTCCGGAAAAACGCCTCGACATAAACGGTCAGCCGATGAACCCTGCCGCCAGGAATTATCCGCAGGAGTTTATTCAAACAGGCGTTTCCGCTATTGACGGTCTAAACACGCTCGTCCGGGGGCAAAAATTGCCGATCTTTTCCGGTTCCGGACTCCCGCACGCCCAGCTTGCCGCACAAATTGCGCGTCAGGCGAAAGTAAGAGGAGCTCATGAACAGTTCGCCGTAGTATTTGCCGCAATCGGTATTACTTTTGAAGAGGCTAACTATTTCGTCGAAAGTTTTAGCGAAACCGGCGCGATTGACCGGACAGTCATGTTCTCCAACCTGGCAAATGACCCGGCCATCGAACGGATAGCCACACCCAGGATGGCAATGACAGCAGCGGAATACCTCGCGTTTGACAAAGGCATGCATGTTCTCGTTATCTTAACGGATATTACCAACTATGCCGACGCTTTGCGTGAAGTGTCTGCCGCGCGTAAAGAGGTTCCCGGCCGGCGGGGATACCCCGGGTATATGTACACCGACCTTGCTTCTATTTATGAAAGGGCGGGCAGGCAGAAGGAAAAAGACGGGAGTATCACCTTGATCCCGATTCTTTCCATGCCGGAGGATGACAAGACGCACCCTATTCCGGACCTGACAGGTTATATTACGGAAGGACAAATTATTCTGAGCCGCGAGCTATTCCGCAAAGGCATTACCCCGCCTATCGATGTTCTTCCATCGTTATCGAGGCTGAAAGATAAGGGTATTGGTGAAGGTAAAACCAGAAAAGACCACTCCAACACAATGAACCAACTCTTTTCTGCTTATGCCAGAGGCAAGGACGCGAAGGAACTGATGGTTATTTTGGGTGAAGCGGCCTTAACGGATATGGATAAACTGTACGCCAAATTCGCGGAAGAATTTGAGAAGGCGTATGTATCGCAAGGCTTTGAAATGAACCGCAGTATTGAAGAAACATTGGATCTCGGCTGGGAATTGCTAAAAATCCTGCCAAGAAGCGAACTAAAGCGCATCAGCGATAGTTTGCTGGACGAATATTACGAAAAAGCGTGAAGGTTGAATTATGGCGTTAATGCATGTGAATCCGACCCGCATGGAGCTGACCAATTTAAAACGCAAGCTGGTGACGGCGCGCAGGGGGCATAAACTGCTCAAGGATAAGCGTGATGAATTGATGCGTGTTTTCCTGGAACTGGTGCGTGAAAACAAGCAACTGCGCCGCCGTGTGGAAGCGGGGATCGCGCAGGCAAATACACACATGTCTGTAGCGCGTTCCGTAATGAGCGACAAAAGCCTGGATGTAGCGCTGATGCTGCCCGCGCAGGAAATGAGCTTGGAAATTGCTCAAAAAAATGTGATGAGCGTATTGATTCCAAAGTTTGAGATGAAATTCAAGACCGCGGATGCGAATGATATCTATTCCTATGGCTTCGCTTTCACTTCAAGCGATTTGGATGTCGCGGTTAAGTCTCTGTCGGACATCATGCCGCAGATGCTGCGTCTTGCCGAAGTGGAAAAATCTTGCCAGTTAATGGCGGCGGAGATTGAAAAAACACGCAGGCGGGTAAATGCGCTGGAGCATGTCATGATTCCGCAATACGAGGAGACCATTAAATTTATCACCATGAAACTGGATGAAAACGAGCGCAGCACAACAATAAGGTTGATGAAGGTAAAGGACATGATGCTTGCCAAAGCACACAACTATAACTAACCTTTCAAAAGTAAAAATATTGCTCCGCTGACGATTGACAACCTTTTGCGCTTATCATATAATACAAGGGCTTTCCAATAGCAGAAGCGCCGGTGTGGCGAAATCGGCATACGCAAGGGACTTAAAATCCCTCGGTGGCAACACCGTACCGGTTCAAGTCCGGTCACCGGCACCAACTATGTCGCAGAGAATTGATACAATACTTGTATTCGTTCTCTGCGACATTTTTATGCCCGAAAACGCCGTATTTGCAGGCT
>CAZTCR010000035.1:0-30886 GCA_964612185.1 uncultured Eubacteriales bacterium | reverse complement strand
AAGTTTTCCACAGTTACACGGTTTTGATTGTCGTTTTGTAACAGTCTGACGTCCCCTGTGTCGCCTTGATTCATTGAGCTTCCGGTGTTTTTTCTGTTATTGGAATCACTTTCTTTTGAAAACAGGTTAACAAACTGAAACCTAATAGAAAGAATAACAAGCCTTTGATTGATGAGCGGTCAAATAGCAGATGATGAAAAGGAAAGGGGAAATTTAGATAATGGTAGAGCTGATCCCAAACCGTAATTAAAAGAATACTGCCTGTTAAGAATATGAATCGGGACAAGTTAAATCCCCAAACTCCAACCCGGTTCCTTTCGGGAATCAGGTGCAAAAACAACCCCGCAAACAAACCCTGCACCCCATACATCAAAAGCGGGTATAACAAGTAAATTAGCAGAAAATATTTTTCGTTAAAGAGTTCATCCTGAAAACCTTTGGATTGATAGATAGCAACCCACAAGGCATGATAAACGATAAACACAATGACTGCAACGACATAATTGAGCGATTCTTTTACTTTCAGAAATCCCATGCGGTTCACCTCATTATTATCATAAATATATGGGATGGAACTCTTAACCGATTGCTTTTCCTACACATTAACCGGAACAGCACAATATCCCCGTCCCGCATAACATACTCTTTGCCTTCACTGCGGACGAGGCTTTTTCAAAGCAACAACACGAAGGACTATTTTTAGACAAACCGACCGTGTAAATGTTGTTTGACAGATATGTCAAACCAACTGTCTACCCGTTCCGTCTTTGTGAATTTTGCATGTTTGCATTCTTTCGTTAATAGCATTATAGAAAATCCATTCACCCGCAATATTAATGTTTGACGAATCCTCATTATTCAACAATGTTTTTTCAGTTCCATCGGTGCGAATTTTGTAAAGATAACTGTTGTCGCTGTCGTTTGAATAGTATATCCATCCATCAGATACATTTATTGAACTTACCCGATCCACGATAATTTGGTTCTTTTCTGTGCCGTCTGTGCGAATTTTCCATATTGTGTTCCCATTACTTGAGTTAATATAATATATAAAGTCCCCTTCTGCGCAAATTGCTGCAATTTCATCATCTGACAATTTCTTTTTTTCCTTGCCGTCAGTACTCATAGAAAAAAGCCCTGTCTGTGAATCGAGATTACAGTAATAAACCGTATTGCCTAATACGAAATAATCCCAAGGTTCGGTCTTTAACAATCTTTTCTTTCCCTTGCCATCGAGTCGTATTCTGTGAAGTCCGGTATTTGTATCAGATTCAGTATAAAATACCCAGTCGTTAACAATATGAATACTGCTAAAAGATATACCGCTTAATATTTCCGTTTGAAAATCATCGTCTACTCGAATTTTATTTATTTTATCGGTTCCGTTAATATAATAAATACAATCACCAACCGCATTAATTGAGCGGCACCAACCAACATTTAACAGAGTTTTTTCAGTGCCATCGGTATGTATTTTACAAAATTGCATACCATCGCTTTCTGTGATGTAATATATCCAGTTGCCATTTACTGCAGCTCTGCCATTGTTCGAGTTATTACCTGATGTGTTACCATATTCAAAAACCGGTTCATTTCCCGCTAACCCTTTTTTCTCAGCTTTGATACATCCAGATAAAGAAGTGAAGGCGATAACTGAAACAATTAGTAGTAAAAATATTCTTTTTAACATGTGTCACACATCTTTCGAATCATTTGTGCTTTTAAGAATAGTTTTAAATCCCCCCGACTACACATTAAACCTGAACAGCACAATATCCCCGTCCCGCATAACATACTCCTTGCCTTCACTGCGGACAAGCCCTTTTTCTTTAGCTGCAGCCATTGTCCCAAGGGCTACATGCTCATCGTAGCTGATAACTTCCGCGCGGATAAAGCCCTTTTCAAAATCGGTGTGGATTTTGCCCGCCGCCTGCGGTGCTTTTGTGCCTTTTTTGATGGTCCACGCCCGCACCTCATCCGGCCCGACGGTTAAAAACGAGATTAACCCCAACAAGCGATAGCTTTCCTGAATCAAAATATCCAGCCCGCCCTGCTCGACGCCGAGTTCGGAGAGGAACATTTCCTTTTCCTCTTTTTCCAGCGAGGCTATCTGCGCTTCCAGCTCCGCGCAAATCGGCAGAACCTCCGCGCCTTCCGCCTTTGCTATTTCACACACGGTGTTATAGCGTTCGTTCGTTTCAATTTTATTGACAAAATCCTCTTCGCTGAGGTTGCACGCATAAATAACCGGTTTTGAGGTAAGGAACGCGACAGAGTCGAGTATCGCCTTTTCCTCCTCGTCGCAATCCACATTGCGCGCCGGGATTTCCTTTTCAAGCTCCGTTTTCAGTCTTTTCAGAAACTCGATTTCCCTCGCTACGGTTTTGTCACCTTTCATGGCTTTTGAGCCGCGCTCAATACGCCGGTCGATCATTTCAAGGTCTGCGAAAATCAGTTCCAAATTAATGGTTTCAATGTCCCGTTTGGGGTTGATATCCCCTTCCACATGGATAATATCGTCATTTTCAAAGCAGCGCACTACATGGATAATCGCGTCCACCTCGCGGATATGGGAAAGGAATTTGTTGCCGAGACCTTCCCCGCGGGAAGCGCCTCTGACAAGCCCGGCGATATCCACGAACTCAATCATGGCATGAGTTGTTTTGTGCGGTTTGTACATGCCGGATAAAACATCCAGGCGGGTGTCCGGCACGGCAACCACGCCGATATTCGGTTCAATGGTGCAAAACGCGTAGTTGGCGGACTGAGCCCCCGCGTTTGTTATCGCGTTAAAAAGCGTACTTTTGCCGACATTCGGCAAGCCTACTATCCCCAATTTCATGATGAAACATCCTTTGCATATTTATTGTACTAAATTATATGGCTTTGAGAGATGAAAATCAAGTGCCGCGGGATGTGAACCGATTTGCGAATTGCAAAAGTGAGGTGTTTGGTGTAAAATAAACGAAACCCATATGCTTGCATGATAAAAGGAGACTGTAATTGATGAAAGGCGTTAGCCGTTTGCTGCCATTTATGTTATTATTCTTGCTGATTGCCGGCTCACTCGGCGGCTGCGGCGGCGGCTCAACAGCCGAAACTACTGTGGCAGAGACAACCGCCGCCGGCGAACAAACCGTTCGCAATCTCAGGCTCCCCTATTTTAAATCGGACCCGCTCCATCCGTTTAAGGCGGCAAGCCTGGTCAATATACAGCTGGCATCCCTGCTGTATGACGGTCTTTTCACGCTGGACGCAAGCTGTAACCCCGAACCCGTTATTGCATCCGGTTATGTCAAGGACACTTTGAGTGTAACAGTCGCTATCAAAAACGGATTGTCATTTTCCGACGGGACACCGCTGACAGCGGAGGATGTGGTTTATTCGTTTAATCAAGCCCAGTCATCCCCCGCATATGCCGCGCGGCTTGCGAACTTTGCCTCCGCAAAAAAGACCGGAAGCTCCGGCGTCGTTTTTAACTTGAAAACGCCAAGCCCGTACGCGGTTAACTGCCTGACTTACCCGGTCATTAAAAATAATGACACAACCGACACACCCATTGGCAGCGGCCGTTATACGGTTGATGAAAGCGAAGTCAAGCCAATACTGACTGCGAACCCGTCAAGGCTCGGCGGATTTTTACCGAACATCCAAAAAATATCGCTGACAGAAACCGCGGATTCCCAGACACTCAACTACAGCCTCCAAATCGGCAATATTGATTTCACTTTTTCCGATTTGAGCGGCGGCAGTTACCGGCGCATCAACGCGACCACTGTTGATGTGGGGCTGAACAACCTTGTCTTTATGGGCTTAAACAGCAATGCCTCAAATCTGCAGGACGCCGCTGTGCGCAAGGCGATATCTTTGCTTATCGATAAAAACGGTATTGCCGGCACAGCGTTTCAAGGCCACGCGAGAGCGGCATTCACGCCCTTTAACCCGGACTTTACAGGCAGTGCCGATTATGCGTTCGAGCGTAACTTGAACGGGGCATCCGAGCTGCTCAATCTGGCAGGATTCAACAAATTCAACAACACCGGAATCCGGTATAATTCGTCAAACAGTACACTGACCTTCAGCTTGCTGGTCAATGCCGACAATCCGTACAAAACTGCCGCAGCTGAGCTTATCGCGCAGCAGCTATCGGATGCAGGAATAAAAATCAATATATCGTCACTGGCCTTTGATGCCTATATGTCCGCCATACAAGCGGGAACATTTGACCTGTACATTGGTGAAGTTCTGCTGACGCCGGACATGAACCTGAACCCGTTGCTGGCACCGGGCGGCAGCGCCGCTTACGGCGTTAACACTTCCGCAGGGGCAGCAAGTGTGGCCTACAGTCTTTTTGTTAACGGGTCGACCGATATCAAAGGTTTCGTCGATGTTTTCACCGCGGACATGCCGTTTGTGCCGCTTTGTTACCGCAACGGCATTGCTATGTATGCGCGTGAGCTGAAGGTGCCCACAGCATGCAAAGCGGGCGATGTTTTTTGTGATATTCAAGCTTGGTCATTTTAGCATAATCAGCCCGCAATTTGACGGCGATCAAATTTTGCTTGCCCATCAAATTGTATTATTGTATAATGATAATTAATCTTTATAGCACTATTCTGCATTAAAATTGTAGACACCATTTTAATCGGCAAGCAAAGCTTGCCGCTGCGGCTGAAACCGCAGACAGATATCTGTAATAGCCCTTCCGGCAGCAAATGCTGCCCCCGCTGTCTTTGGACAGCAGATTAAAAGATAGACTTGTCTATCTTTTAAATGGAAATCAGTATAAGGAGGTCTTTTGATTGATCAGAATGGAAAACCATCTCGGCATCATCGAAATTTCGCAGGGGTATTTTTCAAAGCTCATCGGCAACGCCGTTTCGTCCTGCTTCGGCGTCGCGGGTATGGCAAACAGCAACGCGCGCCAAGGCCTCCGTTCGCTGGTAAAAAAACAGCAAAGTTTTCCCGACCAGGGTGTCGCCGTCCGCAAAGATGGTGAAGGGTTGAATGTTGACCTGCACATCATTGTCACCTATGGCCTGAATATTTCCGTTATTGTCAAGAGCATAGTCAATAAGGTGCGCTATACCGTTGAAGAAGCAACCGGGCTGAAGGTGCGCAAGGTCAATGTGTTTGTTGACGCGATGAAAAACGATTAACCCGTTGTGAGGTGAACGCTTTGATTACAGGCAATATGCTGCGTGACGGCATTATTTCCGCAGCAAATAACATAACAGGTTTGCGCAAAGAGGTCGATGCGATGAATGTTTTCCCCGTCCCGGACGGGGACACGGGCACGAACATGTCCATGACCATCAGCGCGGCGGCCCGTGAAGCCGGGCTCTTACCCCCTGACGCGGATGTCTCCGCTGTCGCGGATGTTGTCGCGTCCGCTTTGCTCAGGGGTGCCCGCGGCAATTCCGGCGTTATCCTCTCCCTGATTTTCAGGGGTTTTGCCAAGGCGCTCAAAGGCACCAAGCAAGCAGACGGCTTGATGCTGGCTGCAGCGCTGCACGCCGGAGCGGAGTCCGCTTACAAAGCAGTAATGAAACCGACCGAGGGTACCATATTAACAGTCGTCCGCCGCGCGGCGGAAAACGCACTTGAAACAGCGAAGAACGGCGGGGACGCGCTTGCCGTTTGGCGAACCGCTTGTGAGGGAGCAGCCGACGCGCTCGCTCAAACGCCGGAACTGCTGCCGGTACTCAAAAAAGCGGGTGTTGTGGATGCCGGCGGTCAGGGGCTTGTTTACATATTTGACGGTCTGACCAGCGTTTTTGAACAGAACTTAATCCTATCCGGAGAGGAGAAACCGCTGTCCGGCACGGATGAAGGGTACTCCGCCGCGGCTCACGCGGGCAGTGAAAATATTACCTTTACCTACTGCACCGAGTTCATGGTCAACCGCGCCAATGCCCACGATGTGTTGAAACTCCGTGCGTATCTTGAATCCATCGGGGATTCCGTTGTGGTTGTTGAGGATGATGATATTATAAAAGTACACCTGCACACGGACGAACCCGGCAATGCCATGCAGGCGGCGATTGCATACGGGGCGCTCACCGGTACGAAAGTTGACAATATGCGCCAGCAACATAGGAATGTTGCATGGGGCGTTGCGGATAAAGCGCCCGCAAGCGAAATGCCGGCTGTTGAACCGGCAGCCCCCGAAAAACCTTTCGGGCTTGTCGCTGTTGCCGCGGGAACCGGGGTTGAGGCGTTGTTTCTTGACTTGGGTGTTGACAAAATTGTCAGCGGCGGGCAGACGATGAATCCGAGCACGGAAGATATCCTTAAAGCGGTGCTGGCCACCCCTGCCGAGCATGTTTTTGTGTTGCCCAACAATAAAAACATCATCATGGCCGCCGAGCTCGTTATCCCGCTCACGGAGCGCAAAGTGAGTGTTTTGCACACCAAATCCATCCCGCAGGGCGTTGCGGCGGCGCTGACCCTTGACCCGGACCTTTCGGGTGATGAAAATCACCTGGCGATGATGAAAGCGGCCGAAAAGGTTTCAACGGGGCTTATAACCTATGCCGCACGGGACAGCTTGCTGGAGGGCCAAAAGGTAACCAAAGGGCAGATACTCGGCATGGAAAACGGAAAAATCACCGTCGTGGAGTCCTCCCCTGTTCAAGCCGCATTCAGAGTAACCAAGCACCTTTTTAAAAAAGGAACCAGTTCCCTGATTACCATCCTTTACGGTGCGGAGTCGAATGAGCACCAGGCGAACGAGCTAATGAATATGTTGACAGAAAAGTTCGGCGCAGAGGCTGAAATCTCGGTTGTCAACGGCGGTCAGCCTGTTTACTATTTTATCATTTCCGTAGAATAACCGGGCTTGTAAGGCATTCATGACCGAAGGCGGATATATGTTATGGAGCTTCATACAGAAATTAAATACCTCAAGGGCGTTGGCGAAACGAGAGCCCGGCTTTTAGCAAAGCTCGGCGTTCTCGATGTCAACGCTCTTTTGCGTTTGTATCCCCGCGCCTATGAAGACTGGGGCAGCATATCCGCTATCGCGCAAGCGCCGTTTGACACGCCCTGCTGCATTAAGGCCATTGTCAACCGCAAGCCGCAGGCACATCTGGTTCGCAAAGGGCTGACCCTGTTTAAAACAGAGGCGACCGACGGAGAAAGCATCCTACAAATCACCATTTTTAATAACAAATATGCCGCGGAAAAACTGAAAGCCGGCGAGGAATACCTCTTTTTCGGTAAAATCACCGGCAACTTGTATGCCAGGGAAATGCTGTCACCTGATATCGAGAAACCCGAGGGCAAAGAGCGAATCCGCCCGATTTATCCGCAAACTGCCGGTATCAACTCAAAAGCCATTGAAAAACTCGTTGAAACCGCCTTTGAGCAGATTGGAAATATCATCCCGGAAGTTTTGCCCGCCCGTTTGATTGACGAATATCAGCTTATCTCCGCGGTTCAAGCGTTAAAAAACATTCATTTCCCCGAAAGTTCCTCATTGCTTGCGCAAGCGCGCCGGAGACTGATTTTTGAGGAGTTGCTGCTGCTGCAGCTGGGTTTAATCCGGCTCAAAGGCCGCGGTAAAGCTTCGACCGGCGCCATTGTTAAACAAGACCGTAGCCGGGAATTTTTTGATTTGCTCCCTTTTAAGCCGACAACTGCACAGCTGAGGTCGGTTGGCGAAGCGGTAGCAGACATGGCACAGCCATGCCCCATGAACAGGTTGCTCCAGGGTGATGTGGGGTCCGGCAAGACGGCTGTCGCGGCAGCCTTGATTTACAACTCGGCAAAGAACGGGCTCCAAAGCGCTTTGATGGCGCCGACAGAAATCCTCGCGCAGCAGCACTACCGGACGCTGGTAAAGCTTTTTGAAAGCACAGGCATACCCGTTGCCCTGCTTACGGGTTCCACGCCGGCAAAAATGAAGAAGGTTACCAAGGAGAAGCTTGCTTCGGGCGAATTGCAGCTGATCATCGGTACACACGCCCTGATTGAAAAGGATGTTGTTTTTCAGAACCTGGGGCTGGTTGTAACCGACGAACAGCACCGGTTCGGCGTTATGCAGCGTTCGGCCTTGGGGCAAAAAGGCGCTAACCCGCATACCCTCGTCATGTCCGCGACACCGATCCCCCGTACGCTCGCGCTCATCATCTACGGGGATTTGGATATTTCCATACTCGACGAACTGCCGCCGGGCAGACAAAAAATCGAAACCTACGCCGTGGGCGGCGATAAACGCGAACGCGCTTACCGTTATGTAAAAAAACACTTGGATGAAGGCAGGCAGGGATATATTGTGTGTCCGCTTGTTGAAGAAGGCGAAACCGAACTCGCCGCGGCGCAGGAGTACGCCGACAGGCTATCGCAAGGCTTTTTCCGCGGCTACAGCGTTGGGCTGATGCATGGCCGTTTGAAGGCAAAAGAAAAAGAGCTGGCAATGGCATCCTTTGCGGCCGGCTCCATTCAATTGCTCGTGTCCACAACAGTGATTGAAGTCGGGGTGGATGTGCCGAATGCCGCGATTATGTTAATCGAAAATGCCGAACGGTTCGGTCTTTCCCAACTGCACCAACTCAGAGGCAGAATCGGCAGAAGCGGATTTAAGTCTACTTGTGTCTTGATATCCGACGCGCAAAACGATGAGGCAAAGCAGCGCCTGAAAGTGATGACACAAACAACAGACGGTTTCAAGATTGCGGATGAGGATTTGAAACTGCGCGGTCCTGGCGACTTCTTTGGCGCGCGCCAGCACGGTCTGCCCGAGTTAAGAATTGCGGACATGATGACGGACAGCGCTCTACTGCATGAAACGCAGAGTGCCGCAAGGGAAATCGCCGCGCGTGACAGAGAATTGACCCTGCCTGAAAACAGCGCTTTGCGCACCGCGGTTGCCGCTCTTTTTAGCACCGTCGCGCAGGCAGGGCTGAACTAATCAACGCATCAAATGGTTTTAACGAATTGTGAACTTTATCCAATTTTCTTAATAAAACTTGAAAATCGGCTCTAATCCGATATAATGAAAGGAAATTGTAACCCTTTTGTAACCTTTTCGGAAGGAGGCAGCCCGGTGCGAAAAAGCAAAAAGAACAAGGCGAGTGATGACGGTTTCTTGAAGAATCAAGCGTTTGAAAATCAGGAAATTATCGGAATCGACACATCCGCCAGCCAATACAACCAGGATAGTGGTTTGCAGCCCGATGTTGCTGATTACGATAAACCCAACGAAGAAAACCTCGACCAAAAAACCGCTGAGGCGGCCGTCGTTTTCGAGCCCGAAGAACCGCAAGAACCGGATACCGATGTGTCGGAACCTTTATGCGAACACGAGCCGGAGCCGGATATTATTGGCGCGGTTGCCATTGTTGCGCAAGAAAACAAACCGGTGGAATCCGGGGCAAATACAGCTATCGGCAATACTGCCGGTTTTATCTATGATTCATGCTACAGGCTCGGCATCCAAAGTTACCGCTACGGCAAGCGTATTTTTGTCCGGCTCGTTCGCCGGATGATGAAACCGGTACAATATGCGAATTCGCTTGGCCGGTTTTTTGTTCTGGCTGTCGACCGGCTTTTCTTTCGCTCTCTGCACGCCATTCATGAGGAAGCTCGTTTTTTCCGCAAGGAGATCCGTTCTTCAAAAATATATCTTCATCAGGCTCTAAAAGAGAGTCCATTATCTGTCTTTTCAATCTTATGGCATTATATAAAAAAGGCTTTTAATAAGCATAAAGAGATGTTCAGGACAACCGCAAATTTGGCCATGCCCGCGGCGGCGCTGGTTGTTCTTTGGCTGACGGTGACCTATTGGAACGGCATGACTTTTTCTTTGGCGGTGGCAAATAAAAACACCGGTATCGGTTATGTTCAGGACGAGGCCGTCTATGTGAAGGCACGCACACTGGCAAATGTGCAGCTCGGAGACATTGCGGTTATTGAAAATAGCCAAGAGCCCGAGACCGCAGTCATAACCGCAACGGAAGATTCCGCGCTGGTTAAGGCAGAGCTTGACATCCCCCAATACCAGCTTGCGCTGGTCAAACTCAATGAGCTCAGTGATGAGTCGGCGCTTTTCGATAACCTGATCGAAGAATCGGAACAAAAGCTGACCAATGCCTGTGGAATTTTTGTGGACGGTAAATTTATTGGCGCGGTGAAAAACGAAACAGATGCCACCGGCGTTTTTGACAGTATTCTTGAACCCTACAAAACAAACGATGCCGGTACGATCGCCGCGTTTGTCGAGGATGTCAGTTTTACCCAGGGGCTGTATTCTGAAAAAACTAAAATGATGAATGCGGACGACCTTAAAAGTATGCTTACCGGCAAAAAGCAGGAGGCGTCTTTCCACAAAGTACTCGACGGCGAGACATTATGGGACATCGCTGTAGCCAACGGTAAGTCGGTGGACGAATTGCTTGCCTTGAACCCGGGCGGCGAGGATCAATTGATAAAAGCCGGTGACGAATTAAAGATTTCGAACGATGTCAATTTTGTAAGGGTTAAGCTGATCAAAACCGAAACGCGTGTTGCGGATGTTGACTTTGAGATTATTAGAACCGACAACCCGAATCTTTTCAGAGGTGATACCCGCATCATACGCAAAGGTGTTTTGGGGCAGGTAGCAATCAAGGAACTGGTTACTTACATTGACGGTGAACGGGTTGATTCGGAAATCATCGAAAAAACTGTGCTGGCGGAACCTGTCGCGCAAAAAGTGGATGTGGGTATAAAGTCAACCACCGTTTACGGCGCCGGCGGTTACTATAATGTGTCTGTTTCCAATAGCGGTTTCGTATGGCCTGTGCCGGCTTGCCGCAGCGTCAGTTCACCCTATGGATATCGCAGCGGAGGTTTTCACAGCGGTGTCGATATTGCCGGTTCCAATACGCGGGGCATGATTATTGTAGCTGCCAAGGATGGCGTTGTTACAAGCGTCACCAGCGGAAACAGTCTGGGCAATTATATTGAGATCAGCCATGGTAACGGACTAAAAACCGGATATGCCCATTGCCTTGCCGGTTCGGTTTCAGTCAGCCCCGGCCAGCGCGTATCCGCCGGGCAGGCAATCGCCCGAGTCGGTTCAACCGGGAATTCAACCGGCCCGCATTTGCATTTCACGGCTATGCTCAACGGGAGCAAGGTCAACCCGATGAATTATATTGGTTGATTTTAGTAACCATCACCTCCCCAAGGGTTATCCGACGGGGAGGTTTTCAATTTCTATTTTTACGTAGAGGAGAGAAAATCGATGTTTTTTAGAATCTTCCGTTTATTCAAGCCGGCATCAATAATGGCACTGATTGTTTCTTTTGTGATGGGGGTGTTGGGGATGGCTGTCAACAAAACGATTGATGTCGAGTTCACAGTTGACACGCGCGAGCGGGGCACCATCATCGGCAACAAGGTCAGCAACAGCAATTTATGGTCGCTTAACGGTCTGCTCGGTGAGATTTCTATCGACGATACCGCAGACGCGACAACATTTACCGAATACATTCAGCTGATGACCGCCACCGGCGGCAACGCGGACAGAGATTTGTTCAAGAACCCGTTAGACCGCACGGTATTGGATGATTATAATTTTTCGCCCTTGATCGCCGCCTGCGGAAAAATCCTTGCGTTGGGCGCAAAGCCGCATATTAAAACCGGCGCAGTCCCGCTCAAATTCACAACGGACCCCGTCCTTGGCGTTTTCGGTGTTAATGTATATCCGCCGGATGATTACGAGCAATATTACACCTATATCAGCACAATCGCACAAGCGCTTGTTGATGAATTCGGCAGGGATGAAGTGCTTACTTGGCGCTTCGGTGTGCTGACGGAATACGAGAATAAAGACTGGTTTATGGCAAAAAGCGGCACACCGGCTGATTCAAAAACTGCCTTTTGCAAACTGTACGATTACACCATCGCCGCTTTAATGGATATTATCGGAGAGAATGTTTTTGTGGGCGCGCACAGCATGAGCGTTGCCGAAGGACTGTGGGATGAGCGGGATTTTATTGAGCACTGCGCTATAGGGACAAACTACAAAACAGGTCAGACAGGCACGCGCATCTGCTTTCTCAACACCTCGTTTTATGACAGCAAACCCGGCGAATTCGGCGATTTGACCTTGCCGGAGACAATTGGTCTCCTGCGTGAAAAGGCTGAAAGCGCCGGTCTGAACCATTTGATTTACGGTGTGGACGAGGGCAGAATCCTTTCGGGCACACGGGGTGCTGTTGCCGGCGACTTGAACCTCCGAATCAGCGGTTTTACTTACCAGGCGGGCTATGACGCACGCTTGATCAAGCAAATGATTGATTATGATATTGACTATTTTTCATCCTGGGGCACTACCACCAACGGTCACTGGGGCGGCCTGCCGACTGTCAGCTTCCATGTTGCGGACAGGTTCCACGCAATAGCCGGCGCAGAAAGGGCGGCGATTAAAAAATGCTTTCTGAATCTGCCGCAAGCCGAGGTGGACGCGGTGGCCGGTTGGAACAGCGAAACAGGCACCCTGCATATCATGGCCTATAATTTCAAGAATAAACTTGATTATCCGTATTCGGCCGATATGTCATTCAACATCAACGCGCCGCAGTTTGACGGAAGTAGTGTATTGGTTACAAAATATACAGTAGATGACCATGCCAACTTTTTTGATGATTGGCAGCTTGACAGAAAACTCTATAATATTACCGACGACTGTTTTACCTGGTCCCCCGACGACCCGGCGGTTGACACATCGACCACGCTCACCGCGCAATGGGCAAGAGATATTTATTTTAACGAGCTGCGCCCGAAATACGAAACCGCTTCCATGCTCGTCCCCGTATCCGAGACACTTCCTGTGACGGACGGTCGTATCTTCCTGCGTGCAACAGCCGCGCCGAATGCCGTTGTTTTTTTTGAAATTAAACCGGTTGAGGATATTTCATAATCGAACCGCCTCTTTGTTCAAAGCCGCTCCCCGCGATACAGGGAGCGGCTTTTTTCAGGTCTTTTTGCATTTTTAGACTTGACAACACACACCCGTCCGTTGTATGATTTAGCTGAAGCTAAGTTAGCTCAGGCTAACTAAACGATTCGTCAACGGAGGGTGTATTTTTGCATAAGACTGTAAACAGGTTAAGGCCGAACGAGCAAGGAATTGTTGCTCATTTGGGCGGAGAGGGCGCACTGCGCCGTCATATTATTGATATGGGGATTACACCGGGAGCGGTTGTGATTATGCGCAAGGCCGCGCCGCTCGGGGATCCTTTGGAAATCAATGTCAGGGGTTACGAACTGAGCCTTCGCAAAAGCGAGGCGCAACATATAACGGTTGATGTCGGTGCCGGGGGCCAGGTTCCCGGCAGCCGAGCAAGGGAGAGGAGAGGAAGACGGCATGGCCATCCGGTACGCGCTGGCGGGCAACCCGAACAGCGGGAAAACAACGCTTTTTAATGAACTGACCGGTTCCAACCAGTATGTCGGCAATTGGCCGGGCGTCACGGTTGAAAAAAAGGAAGGTAAAATAACGCACGGCGAAAAAGAAATTGCCATTATTGATTTGCCGGGCATTTATTCACTGTCCCCATACTCGTTGGAAGAGATTGTCACCCGCAATTATATCATTGAAGAAAAACCCGATTTGGTAATCAATATTGTTGACGCAACCAACCTTGAGCGCAACCTTTACTTGACGCTTCAGCTTGCCGAACTGGGTATGCCTATGGTTATTGCGCTCAACATGATGGATGTTGTTGAAAAACAGGGAGACAAGCTTGATGCCGCGCTGCTTGGTTCACTTTTAGGCATCAAAGTCGTGTCCATAAGCGCCGCGAAAGGCACCGGCATTCACAAACTCATTCACACCGCGGAACATGAGCTTGAACATCTCGGCAACTCGACCCATTTGGACCGTCATACCGGTCTTGTCAAGCAAGAGGCCATCTATACAGGCAGCCTTAAAAATGCCGTCGAGTTGATTGAAGAAATCATCACAGGCGCTTGCCGGGATGCCGGCTTGCCGGTACGCTGGTCAGCAGTGAAGCTTATTGAAGGTGATCCCATCACACGAGACCGGCTTCATTTAAGCGACAACCGGATTCAAAGTATCGAAACCCTTGTGAAGGCGCTTGAGTCGGACAGCATGGACCGGGAGATGATTGTAGCTGACCAAAAATATAAATATATTTGCAGAATCAGAAACAAAGTGCTTAAAAGAGCGCAACCTGACGGTACGCTGAGCATATCGGATAAAATCGACAGCATTGTAACCAACAGATATCTTGCTTTGCCGCTTTTCGGGGGCGTAATGGCGCTTGTTTTTTTCCTGACCTTCGGCGCGCTTGGGGCAAAACTGGTTGAAGTTGTTGATTTGCTCATCAATGTGCGTTTCCTTGAATTTGCCCGGTCAGGGCTCGAGGGGCTCGGTGCCGCGCCGTGGGCAGTGGGGTTGATTTGTGACGGTGCTATTGCCGGCATCGGCGCGGTAATCGCCTTTTTCCCGCAGATTGCGCTGCTTTTCTTTTTCCTTTCGCTGCTGGAAGACAGCGGTTATATGGCAAGAGCCGCCTTTATCATGGACAGGGCAATGCACAGCATCGGCCTGTCCGGCAGGTCCTTTGTGCCGATGCTTATGGGCTTCGGATGTTCGGTGCCGGCCATCATGGCAGCCCGCTCCTTGCCCAACGAAAGGGACCGGCGTTTAACGGTGATGCTCGTCCCCTTCATGTCTTGTAGCGCGAAAATGCCTGTTTATATGCTTTTTATCAGCATCTTCTTTGCCCGGCAGGCTTGGCTTGCGGTGAGTTCCATCTACTTTTTGGGTATTCTGACAGGTGTTGTTTACGCGCTGTTTTTGCAAAAGACCGTTCTGCGCGGAGCACATGCCCCTTTTGTGATGGAACTGCCGCCCTACAGATTGCCGACTGCAAAAACGCTTGGGCTTCATTTGTGGGAAAAGGTGAAGGACTTTTTAACCAAGGCCGGCACGGTTCTGCTGGGCGCGAGCATTTTGATTTGGTTTATGCAGTATTTCAGTTTTTCGCTCGAACATGTCGCGGACAGCAAAGACAGCATCCTTGGCATTGTCGGCTCGGCAATCGCGCCCGTTTTCACTCCGCTTGGTTTTGGAGACTGGAAAAGCGCCGTCGCCATGATTAGCGGTTTGATCGCGCGGGAGTCCATCGTGAGCACCATGGCAATCCTCTACAACACCGGCAGAGAAGGGCTTTTTGTGTTACTCAAAAGTATTTATACCCCCGCCTCCGCATATGCGATGATGGTGTTCGCGCTGCTCTTTATCCCCTGCGTCGCAACGATCGCCGCTATCCGCCGGGAAATGCAATCGGTAAAATGGACACTGTTCGCCATCGGTTTCCAGGGTCTGGTTGCCTGGGTATTAACATTTTTGGTTTATCAGGCGGGCAAACTTTTTATGCCAATGTAAGAAGCCGGCCAAAACGCAGCTTTTCTGTTGCAAGCATACGGAAGGAAAGGAATAAAAATGGGAGAATTTGTTACAACAGTCATTTTGATTTTCGCAATCGCTTGCATTGCGCTGTTGATTTATAGTAAAGTAAAGGAAATACGAGGCAAAGGCTGCAGCGGCTGTAATCAATGCGACAAAACGAAAAGCTGCCAGGGGTGCAGTTATAGCCCGGACAAAAAATATCGAACCGGCAGCCTCCTCTAACTTGCTTTGGAAATGGAGCAATCATGATGGTTAAAATTTCATCTTCGCTTGAAGATTATCTGGAAGCGATTTTTATTCTCTTTGAGCATGGCGGTGAGGTAAGACTTACTGAGGTTGCCGATTTTTTGGGTGTTTCGAGACCGAGTGCGAACCGCGCTGTGGGCAACCTGAAAGACGCCGGCTTGGTTGAGCACGAAGCTTACGGTCAAATATCGCTGACACCCAAGGGCAAAGTGCAAGCATCAAAGGTGCTGCGCCGCCATAAACTCATCAAACTCTTTTTGACCGACACACTCGGTGTGGACGAGAAGAATGCAGAAATAGACGCCTGCCGCATGGAGCATGTCATGAGCCGGCAGACAATTGAAAAGCTGTTCCGTTATATTGAAAATAATCCGGGAAGCATAAAAAAGGGTTGAGGTATCATTATGACCGAATTTGATCTGATTATTGTCGGCGGTTCGGCATCCGGGCTTTGCGCCGCGATACAAGCCGCCCTAACGAACAGCATGTTGTCTGTCGCGGTGCTCGAACGGATGCCCAGAGCCGGTAAAAAGATTCTGGCAACCGGCAACGGCCGCTGCAATCTTTCGAATATTGATGCCGTCACGCACCCTTATCACAACGCCGATTTCGCCAAGCCAGCGCTGGCAAAATATGATGTTGCAAAGACTTTGGCGTTCTTCAAATCCCTTGGTTTGCTGAGTGTTTCGGATAGTGAAGGCAGGATTTATCCGATGAGCAACACCGCCGCTTCTCTGCTGGACGCCCTGCGTTTTGAGGCCGATAGGCTGCATATCAAAACGCTCTGCAATACTGCCGTTCAAAGCGTTGCAAAATTGCCGGACGGGCGTTTTTCCCTCAGCTGCATACAAACGATGCCTGTGCCGGAGAGTGCGAAAAGCAACGGGATTATCCGCACGGTGTTTTTTGCCGACAAGCTTATTGTCGCGGCCGGCGGCCGGGCATCACCCGCTCACGGTTCTGACGGGAGCGGGCATGAGTTGCTCCGGCAGTTAGGGCACCATATTACGCCCCTGTTCCCCGCGCTCGTTCAGCTCGTTACCGACAGTACTGCCCCGAAACAAATGAAAGGCATCCGGGTCAGCGCGGCAATATCGGTCGAAACAGACGGCGTTGCAGCTGCCGCGGCCAAAGGAGAAATTTTGTTCACAGAATACGGTCTTTCAGGCATCGCGGCGATGGAAGTCAGCCGCGTTGTGTCGGCTCATTTTGCATCAGGCGGCACCGGCGGTTGTTGTGCGGTGCTAGACCTCGCGCCGGCTTTAGCCAAAGATGAACTATATGCTTTTATTAATAATATTGCCTTGAATAATCCGGCTCTTCCCATAGAAAAACTCCTTGCCGGTGTGCTGCCCGGCAGAGTCGGTCAAATTGTTTGTAAAATGGCAGGGCTGCATGATTTTACGGAAAAGGCCGGCACGCTGACCGGACAGCAACTGACGGCTGTTGTCAACACCGTTAAAGCGCTGCGCCTTGAAGTGAAAGGAACCCGCGGCTTTGACCAGGCCCAGGTGACCGCCGGCGGGGCGGATGTCAGCGAGTTTAGCGCTGACAGTATGCAATCTCGCAAGGAGAACAACCTTTACGCTTGCGGAGAAATTTTAGATGTTGACGGCGGGTGCGGCGGATTCAACCTGCAGTGGGCATGGTCGTCCGGGCTGCTTGCGGGCGAGTTGATTCATTAAAAAGGATTTAACATGTTAAAAGTAACGGAATTGAAAATACCGCTTAACGGCGGTCATACAGAACTTGTTTCCGCTGCCGCGCGGGCACTCAAATGCCACGAGGGGCGAATTAAGTCAATCACCATAACAAGGAAATCCGTCGATTCCCGTGACAAGGGAGATATTTTTTTTGTTTGCAACGCAGAAGTACAAGTGGATGGAGACGAGAACGAAATTCTGGCAAAATGCAGCCCCACCCGCGTCAGCATAGCAGAACCATTTGCTTATACCCCGCCGCCGGTCAGGCGCGACAGCCCTTTCCGGCCTGTGATTGCCGGTTTCGGGCCGGCCGGTATTTTTGCCGCGCTTACGCTCGCGCAGGCGGGGTTGCGCCCGGTTGTGCTTGAAAGAGGGCGCGATGTGGACGCGCGTGCCGCGGACATCGGCCGCTTTTGGCAGAAAAGAGAACTCGACGAGAACTCCAACATGCAGTTCGGCGAAGGCGGTGCCGGTACTTTTTCCGACGGAAAACTTACAACAGGTATCAAGGATAAGCTTTGCCGCAAGGTTTTTTTGGACCTTGCCACAAACGGCGCGCCAGAGGAAATCCTGTATTCCGCCAAACCGCATATCGGTACGGACAAGCTTGGCAATACGGTGAAATCCATCCGGAAAAAGATTATTTCACTCGGCGGCGAGGTTCGGTTTGAAAGCCGGCTTGTAAAGCTGATCATCGCCAATGGTGCCATACACGGCATCACCTATGCGGACAGACATGGGCGCGAAATCGACTTTGAAACGGACGCGCTGATTCTGGCCATCGGCCATTCAGCGCGTGATACGGTCGAAACGCTTTACGCGCAAGGGATTAAAATGATCCAAAAACCGTTCTCGGTCGGCGCGCGTATCGAACATCCGCGGGAAATGATTGACAAGGCACAATACGGAAGCTTTGCCGGCCACGCCGCACTGGGCGCGGCGGAATACAAACTCGCATGCCACCCGCCGCACGGCCGCGGCGCGTATACCTTTTGCATGTGCCCGGGCGGCACAGTGGTAACCGCCTCGTCTGAAAAAGGCGGGCTGGTTGTCAACGGCATGAGCGAATATGCGCGCAGCCGCGAAAACTCAAATTCCGCCCTGCTCGTCGGGATTGATACACAAAACTTCCCCGATAAACACCCGCTTGCCGGCATCCGGCTGCAACGGGAGTTAGAGCAAAAAGCTTTTGCATTCGGCGGCGGCGACTATACCGCACCCGCGCAGCTTGTGGGCGATTTTATTAAATCAATCCCCTCGTCAAAACTCGGCGGGGTCAAACCCAGCTGTCCGACAGGGGTTAAAATGGGCAGCATTCGCGATGTTCTGCCAAATAATGTGACAGATATCATGGCGGACGCACTGGGGAAAATGAACAGGCAGCTCAACGGTTTCGCGATGCCGGAAGCAGTCTTAACCGCGCCGGAAACGCGCAGTTCCTCCCCTGTCCGCATACTGCGCGATGAGTTTTACCAAACGGAAGAGGTGCGCGGACTGTTTCCGTGTGGTGAAGGCGCGGGTTACGCGGGCGGTATTGTTTCGGCCGCGGTGGATGGCATCCGCTGCGCGTTCGCGGTGATGGAGGATGACGGTTAAATGGTATCCATAGAAGAAACGGAAAAAATGCTGGATGAAATCGCATCCGGACTCCCGCCGGAAATTTTCACGGAGCTCAATGGCGGTATTATTCTGCTGCCCGATACAATGCTGGACGAAGCCGGCGATGACCTCTATATTCTGGGCGAATATTTCTCCGGCGGCAGTCTGGGCAGATATATCTCGATTTACTATGGGTCGTTCGCAGCTGTTTTCAGTGACCTGGACAAAGATGAATTCAAAGCAGAACTTGAAATAACACTGAAACACGAGCTGACACATCACATCGAGTCGCTGGCCGGTGAGGATGATTTGGATGATGAAGATGACGCGTACATGGCAGAGTATTTAAGAGACAGTCAAGATTAACCCGCCTGCCTGATTTTGCCAAAATTGTTGTTGAATGTTTGCTTGGTTATGGTATAATTTTGGCTGTATTGAATACAAAGGAGAGTTGACGATGAGCAAAAATGTGAACCGCGCGCTATCCCTCCTGATCTCGTTCACCTTGTTTTTTTCCGTTGCCGCGATCGGCAGCCCCGGCATTTCTGCGGATACCCTGACAAATACTGCCTCGCATCGTATCGAACTCACAGGCAGCGCGGTTCAGACCAATACGGATGCCTTGGCCCCGGTGCCGGCAAGCTTAAGCCAACCGGAACCCGAAGGCGAAGGCTGCCCCTGCGAACACAATCCGTTCATTGTGGTCCCCGGTATTACAGACTCCGATGTCGCACTGCTTGATCAAGAAGGGAACCCCGTTATCGGTTCCGACGGCAAGCCGTATGTCAAAGGCGGGTTTATGGTTGATGAAGACGCGATTATTGACGCCGCACTCAAAAACCTCGCATGGCCGCTGGCAAAAACTCTTGTTACGCAGAAAGACCAGGGTTTTACCGCCGCCGCTTATGAAACGGCAAAGTCCGCCTTTTGGCGCCAGGCTACCAACAAAGACGGCACCCCTGTGGAGAACCTGCAGGTTGTCCGTTATGAAAAGTCTTTTGCCGAGTTGACGGATGAGCAGATTAATCACTTGTTTATCAACATACCCTTGCGCGGTATCTGCGATATCGTCGGCTACGACCATGTGTACTATTTCGCGTTCAATATCATCGGTGATCCGATGGCTACCGCCGCAGAACTCGATGAATTTATACAAATGGTGAAGGCACAGACAGGGCACGACAAAGTCAACATTCTCAACGCAAGCCTGGGTGCTTCCATCTTTACTGCTTATGCCGAACAGTTCAAGGAAAAGGGCGATGTGGAAAAAATCGTCAATGTCGTTGCGCTGCTCAACGGTTCCGATGCTTTCGGCGACCTGTACGCCGCCGATTTCAACCTTTCCGGCGAGGCGCTGTACCGCGACTATTTGCCGGAAGCGCTCGCCGACGGTGATTCGAAAACCATGGGTTACCTCGCCAACCTGCTCATTCGGCTGCTGCCAAAGCAGGTTCTGCTGGACACCTTGGAGGCTGTGCTCAACGGCGCGATGGATTCAATGCTGCGATGCGCGCCGAACTTCTGGGCGATGATACCAAAAGAGGATTACCCCGCTATAGCCGACAAGTGGCTTTCCGACCCGGAATATGCCGTGATGCGCGCCAAAACCGACGCCTTTTACCAAGCGCAGTTGAACCTTAAAGACAATATGCTGTATATGATCCATGAAAAAGGCGCTGTCATCAACAATGTCTGCGGCTACAACCTGCCGTTCAGCAGCATGTCCGGTGTGCTGAGCATCGTCAACTCGAATAAAAACTCCAATTCCGACGGCGTCATCAATGTCCAATCCACCGGTTTGGGTGTAACGGCCGCGCCTGCCGGACAAAAGCTGCCTGCGGACTATCTTGCCGCGCATAACAGCCCGTATATTTCACCGGATAAAGGTCTTGACGCCTCCACTTGCGTTCTGCCCGACAACACCTGGTTCTTCTACAATCAGGACCATGAGCAGGCCGGCAAAAACGCCGCGTGCATGAACCTGGTTGGCGAATTGTTCACCAACCCTGATTTTACAGACATCCATTCAGACCCCGCTCGCTTCCCGCAATTCAACACCGGGTCTGACAGCAAGGAAATTCGCCGTTCTCTGCTGCCCGATTCCCAAAAGGTGCTGGCGTTGTATGCAGCCGGTGAATTTGACATCAGTACCGCGGACCTGACAGAACTCAACGCCGCGATCGTTCAGGCCGAGGACGCTCTGAAAGCCACTATCGGCGACCAGGCCGAGGCCACCGCCGCGACGCAGCGGCTCAAGAACATCCTGATTAAAATCGGGTACCGTGATGCTCCGCCTCCCGCCGTTGAACCGGATCCCGTCAAGGTGTTTTTTACCGCGCTGCTGGAAAAAGTGCTCAAAGCCGCGAACGAACTCGTTTATCAAATGGTAGGCCCGCAGGGATATTCGGACAAGTTTTAATTATCTTTTCCGCGGGCGGTATAGAAACCACCCGCTTTTTTGTTGTTCCGGATATTTACCCTTCGCGTTTCCCGGTGTTTTGACACGCAAGTTCCGATATGTCTTTTCTCAGAAACAGAAATATGCAGGATTACCGCAAAATAACCGGCGCAGCAAACAAGCCGCTTTTCGTATCCTTGTCTTGTTCGGCTAACAATATCCTGTGCTTTTTGATAAAGGTGAAGTAAACGGAAAAAAATTCAACTTACCGGTGTTGTGCGCAACAAAGGTTTGAAAACCTTCCGTAAATATGATAAGATTAGTTAGTACATTTTCGAAAGGAATGGTCATGATAATGAAAATTTCCCTAAAAAAGAGTTTGTCCCTGCTTTTGGTTCTTGCCGTACTATTCGGCACAATAGCCGCCGGCTCGGTAACGGGCTACGCAGCGCCTGCGCAGACCGGCGCGGCTGCTGAAACCGCGCAAATCAAAGCGGCACTTGCCGACTCGCCGAATCCCGTCGTAGTGGTCCCGGGTATCGGTATGTCCGATGTGTCGCTTTTTGACGACCAGGGAAACGAGATTTCAAACAGCGGCACCTTCAAGAACCGCTGGCGTGTACTCAACCTGAGCACCGAAGAGATTCTGGCTGATATATGGAAATTGGTACCAAAGGCACTGCTTTCCATCATCCTGCAAAGGGATATGGGCTTGAGCAATGTTGTGCGCGACTACATGCCGGAGATGTTCAAATACACCAAGCATGACCTCAACGGTAAATCGATTGAGAATGTCCGGGCAATTGAGCGCAACTATCCCCTCTCCCAATACGACGCGGACGCCCGCGGCGACTTCTTCAACATGATGCCCATGGAGGATTATGTCGGCCAGATCGGAGAAGACAGAATTTACTGCTTCAACTTCCCGCCGTTTTGCAACACCTACGACCAGGCCGCGCGGCTCAACACCTTTATTAAAATGGTCAAACAGCAAACCGGCGCCCAAAAAGTGAACCTGGTTCCGTTGAGCCTTGGCGCGACTGTTACCAACGCCTATTTTGACGATTATGCGGACCAGCATGATGTCGCGAAAGTTGTCCGAATTGTCGGCGCGTCTGACGGAAGCTATGTGTTCGCGGATTTGGTCAGCCAAAACTATTCCGTCAATTCGGCACGGCTGTTTTACAGAGATATCGGGCCGCAGCTCATGAACGGCTATCAGGGCTATTTGCTTAATATCGCCATCCGTATTCTACCCAAAAAGGTCATGAACAATGTACTGGATGCGGCCTTTGAGGTGGTGCGTTCGGACTTCTTCGTCAACACCCCGTCCATGTGGTCCATCGTGCCGGCAGACCGTTACGAGGCATTGGCGGACACTTACCTGGGTGACGCGGAACATGCGGCAATCAAGGCACAAACGGATAAATATTATGCCTACCAGAGCCATTTGCAGGAAAATGTGAACGCGCTCATAGCAGACGGAGTTCAGATTTATAACATCTGCGGCTATGGATTCAACATCGGTCACGGCTGGGGTGATTACCAGTACTTCCAGTTTTTCAAATGCGCCGATGATATTAACTCGGATGGTGTTATTCAGCTCGCCTCCACCGGTATGGGCACAACCAGCGCCGCGCCGGGTACCACCTTTCCGGCGGACTATGTACAGCAGAACACCAACTGTCAAAATCCCGCTCACAACCACATCTCCCCCGACCGCGCGGTTGACGCATCCACATCATACCTGCCCGACCAAACCTGGTACTTTACCGAACAGCACCACGAATCCGCCAACAACGATGTGATTGTGCGCCTTGCTTGCACCCTTATGGCCAACAACAGCATTACCAGTGTATACGCCAACCCGGACTTCCCGCAGTTCAACGGTTCCCGCTACACCAAACGGATTATTAAGGACTACCTGCCCAAATGTGTTGACGCGCTCAACAGAACGGACCTTTCCGCGGCGGATATTGCGGAGCTCAATGCAGCGATTGGGGAAGCCAACGCCATGCTCGCAAGCACCGTAGCCGACGACGCGCAGTGTGACGTTATTGAAGCAAGGCTGAAGAACATTCTGATTAAAATCGGCGTTTTTTCAGCCCCTGTGCCACCCAAAACTTCCGATGTTCTGCTTGAACGGACACTCAAATTTGTCAGCGACAGACTATGGGATGAATACGGACCGACCGGGTACAGCGAAATTGCCATGATAAAGGTTGATCAACTCATGAAGGTTTTGGTAAAACTGGTTGGGCTGCTGTAACAGGGTTTATATTGATCGCGGGGCGGATGAAAGTCCGCCCTGTTTTTTGTTAAAAAAAAGAAACGCTGTACAGGCGTTTCAAACGGGCTGTGTTATTCGGTTGTAAAGGCTTTAGCCCTTCGCTGTTATTCGACCCTGCTTAAAAACGCTTGTGTTCTGTCCGACTGAGGGTTGTTGATCACTTCTGCCGCCAACCCCTGTTCTACAATGACACCCTCATCCATAAAAATAACACGGTCCGCCACATCACGCGCGAAAAGCATCTCGTGCGTGACAATCACCATGGTCATTTTTTCATTTGCAAGTGCCCGGATTACCTTCAAAATTTCGCCCGTCAGCTCCGGATCCAACGCGGAGGTGGGTTCGTCAAAGAAAAGTATTTTGGGGTTCAGCGCGAGCGCGCGCGCGATGGAAACCCGCTGCTGCTGCCCACCGGAAAGCTGGCAGGGGTAGGCTTTTTCTTTTTCGCTCAAACCCATTTTATTGAGCAAAACACGCGCGTTTTCCCTCGCTTGCTCCCTGCTCTGACCCAACACCCTCACAGGTGCTTCCGTGATGTTTTGCATCACCGACAAATGGGGGAATAAATTAAAGTTTTGAAACACAAGGCCAAAGCACAGTCGGATTTCTTTCAGGCGTTTTTTGTCGGAATACTTTGCCTTGCCATGTTCCGTTGTGGTAACCATGACCTTATCCAGATAAGCAATCTCACCCGCATCGACCGTTTCGAGCATGGTCGCACAGCGCAGCAGCGTCGACTTGCCCGAACCGGACGGCCCGATAACGGCAACTACCTCACCCCGGCTGACTTCCAGCGATATGCCCTTGAGAACCGCCGTACCGTCAAACGCTTTATAAATATGCTGCATCACAAGCAGCTTCTCGTTGTTGTTCTCCAATTCCCGTGTGTCCTTTCGTAGTTACGCTTGCCGGAAACAGTGATTGTCTTGCATGCGTCAGTGATAATAATCGAGCCGTTTGCCTGCATAAGAAAAAGCGTTTGACACCACCGCGTTCATCACCAGGTAGAAAAGCCCCGCCACAAAGATAGGCATTGTGGAAAAATTGGTTGAAGCGGAAGAGTTTGCAAGGCGGAAGATTTCCATCACACCGATGGTCTGCGCGAGCGCCGTATCCTTCACGAGTGTCATGAACTCATTGCCCATTGGCGGCAGTATGTTTTTTATTACCTGAGGTAAAACAATCCTGAAGAATGTCTGTGCTTTTGAAAAACCGAGTACCGCCGAAGCCTCGTGCTGCCCAACGGGTATCGCCTGGATACCGCCGCGGTAAATCTCCGCAAAATAGGCGGCATAGTTAAGCGAAAACGCGAGGATAGCCGCCCAAAAGCGCGGCAGCCCGCGGCCGTAGCCGAATATTTGCGCCGGCACAAAGTAAAAGAAAATCAGCTGCAAGATAAGCGGTGTGCCCCGCATGATGAGCAAATAAAAACGAATCGGCCACTGAACTATTTTGATTTTTGACATTCTGCCCGCGGAAACCAGCAGACCGAGCGGCAACGCGAAAATCAAGGTCAGAAAAAACACCTCAAGCGTTACCACGGAGGCGTCCAACATATTCATAACCAGCTTGTAAATCGCTTCGGATGACATCGGGCACCTCCCCGTTAATAAAGCGGCTGCGAGCCATGCAATTCAGCCGCAGCCGCAACTATTGCTTGAATTATTTCTTTGCTTCGGGATGCGTCACATAATAATCGGCAACGACCTTGTCCATCAAAACGGCATCCGAACCGCCGCTCTTGAGGTCAAACATCGCGATAACATTGTTGTCCACTTCAACCGCCGCGCCGCCTTTAAGGCTCGCTTTAATCTCCGGTTTACTCTCGAGCGCGTCCATCGCGGAAGAACCGCCCTGCACCGCAAGAGTTTTGCCCGCAAGGTCTGCCGGGGTTTTAATACCGGATGTGGAAAGGGTCACAACGACCTGGCTGTTGGTGAGATACGGGGTGCTCATGCAAAGCGCTTCCCTGCGTTCGGGTGTTGTTGTAAAGCCGTTCCAGATGCAGTCAATGTTGCCGGAGTTAATCTCCTGCTCTTTTGCCGCCCAGGCGATTGGCTGAAGCACAAGTTCAACACCCATACGCACGCATACTTCTGTGGCAACATCAACATCATAACCGACGATTTTATTATTTTCATCACGGTAGCCCATGGGTGGGAAGGAATCGTCAAGACCCATCACCAGTTTGCCGGCAGCCTTGACCTTTTTGAGCGAGTCATCCGTCGCGCCGGTTCCGGCTTTGGTCGTATCAAAAATATTGACTTCTTCGCCGAACCAAATTTCATCCAGAATCATCAGGGCACCGTCAGCCTTCATCTCGCCGAGGATACGCTCCACTTCCTGGCATAGTGCGAGGTCCGCTTTGCGGAACCCGATGGCGTACTCTTCCGCCGCGAGGGCTTCGTCCAGCACAACATAGGCCGCGGATTCGGTTGTAGGCTTGTCCCCATCCTTTTTATCGTCTGTCTTGGAACAGCCGACAAAGCCGACTGATGCGAGGATTGTGATTGCGAGGAGCGCTGCGATTAGTTTTTTCATACCTAACCTCCAAATTTTATTGTAGCACTATAGTACCACAATAGCCGGGTGAAGTAAATAGACAGGGCGGAATTTGGGCGAATTTCAAGGCGTGCAGCCGGGTCAATCCGTTTCACAGGGGGGCAAATTTTTGTTGACATTTACCCGTCCGTGTGTATAATTATATCTTGCGGGGCGGCGCTTCGTGAAGGTAATATTGCGGAATTGTGTAATGGTAGCACGACAGACTCTGACTCTGTTTGTCTGGGTTCAAATCCTAGTTCCGCAGCCAAAACAATGGACATCCCTTTTAGGGGTGTTCATTGTTTTTTTTGTGATATGAGGATTTGAACCTGTTCAACAGCCTAGTTCCGCTGCCACAAAAATAAATCAGTACCATAATAGTGTTGTATTGGGTTCTTCCATTTAAAATGGATTTGACAATGCAATCGCAAGAATATATCCTATTGGTAACAAGTAATAATTTGGAGGCTACTCATATGACCTGCGATAGTGTTAACAAAACCACCTGCCCCTGCACCGCATCCTGCTCCCGCCACGGCAAATGCTGTGAATGCATCGCCAACCACGCGCCCGAGCAGTTTCCGGCGTGTTTCTTCACAACAGAGGGCGAGCGCTTGTATGATAGGAGCTTTGAGGCGCTGATAAAGGACCGGTAATCACCCGTCGGACCACGGGTCCGCCACCCTCCTTGGAAAGGAGGGCTTTAAGAGGCTCCTTTTTCAAAGGAGCTGTCGCCCGCTGGCGACTGAGGATTTAATCACCCGTCAGGCAATGCCTGCCACCCTCTTTGAAAAAGAGGGCTTTTTAAGGAGTTCTATATGTCAGACATCTTATTACCTCGTGATAAAATCTTAAGACCTCGTTCAACCGAACTTCGACTAAATGCAACAAAACAGGAAAAGCGTTTATGGTTTGAATTTTTAAGGACATATCATGTGCACTTTTACAGACAAAGGATTGTTGGTGACTATATCGTTGATTTCTATTGCCCAAAAGCAAACCTGGTCATAGAGATTGACGGTTCACAGCATTTCGAACCCGATGCACTCGAGTATGACAAACTCCGAACGGCATTTTTAGAAGCATTGGGGCTGCATGTTATAAGATTTACCAACCGTGAAGTTGATGAAAATTTTGACAGTGTCTGTCAAATGATTGCTACCGAGGTTAACGCAAGCATCTTATCACCTAAAAAGGCTCCTTTTCCAAAGGAGCTGGCATCCGCAGATGACTGAGGATTAAAAGGAGTACATTTTATGTCAACCACCCCCTACTACGCCGGCTTCGAATTCGCCGACCTTACCAAGCACGACGGCGGCCTGCTCCATGCCGTCGGTGCCTCCAACTACCAGGTGCTGCGCGCAAACCGCAGTCACCCGGAATACGCGGAGGATGTGGGCAACACCTACAATCACGCGCCGATGCTCACCTTTTGGCGGGGCAACTTTTATTTGGAATACCTGTCCAACCCCGTGAGCGAGCACACGGGTGCGGGGCAGTCTTTTATTGTTAAATCCAAAGACGGCATGAATTGGGAGAAACCGCAGACCTCTTTCCCCGTGATTGTTGTGCCGGCAGGCGAATACGAATGCGCGGACGGCACTGTGGTGGAAGTGGCGCAGGACACCTTCGGCTTTATGCACCAGCGGATGGGTTTTTACCACACCAAAGACGACCGCCTGATTGTCAGCGGTTTTTACGGCCACGCACCGCACCACGACATCTGCCCCTGGCGCAACTACGGCATCGGTCGTGTGGTGCGAGAGGTGTTTGAAGACGGTACGATGGGGCCGGTGTATTTCATCTGTTTTCTTGATTATTCCGGGTGGACGGAGGACAAGCTCCCCTACCCGTATTACAAACGCGCCGCGGATAAAAGCTTCATCGCCGCTTGCGAGGAACTGCTGGCAGACCGCTTTGTAACGGAGCAATGGACGGAGGAACACGGACCGACGGATACGACTATAGGGCTTAAAATTAAAAAGGATGACCAGGACGGCGGGACGGCGCCAAACACGCCGTTTGAATCCGCCAGCAGCTTTTGCTGGTACCATATAGATGAAAACACCGTTGTCGCCCTGTGGAAGCAGGGCAAGGTTGGCATCAGCCGCGACGGCGGACTGAACTGGAACATCAAGTATGAGCCGACCTTTGCGACCTCCGGCGCAAAGTCCTGGGGGCAGAAGACCGAAGACGGCAAGTTTGCCATTTGTTATGACAACAGCCTTTCGAGCGAACACCGCTATCCGCTGGTGGTGGTGACCTCCGACGACGGCATTGAATACAATGGCATGGCCTGCGTATTCGGCGAGCTGCCGCCCAGGCGGCATGAGGGCATTTACAAAGATTTCGGCCCGCAATACATCCGCGGCATCTGCGAAGGGCACCGGGAATATCCGGCGGGCGCAGTTTGGCTTTGCCACAGCATCAACAAAGAGGATATCGGCGTTTCGCGTATCCCCGTGCCGGTGCGGCGCAGTGTGACGGAGCATATTCACGACACCTTTGAGGACTGCGAGGGCGGATATATAAAAGATTGGAACATCTATTCCACCAAATGGTCACCCGTAACGCTTGAGCGGGTAAACGGCGAAAGTTGCCTGAAGCTGGCTGACAAAGACCCCTGCGATTACGCCAGGGCAATGCGGATTTTCCCCCGGAGCAAAGCGGTGAGCGTTTCGTTGGAAATTCAATCTGACAACTATGAAAAAGACCTGGAGATTGAGCTGGCGAACAGCACCGGCATCCCCGTATGCAGGGTAACGCTCGGCAACGGTTGGCTGCGGGTGCGGTACGGTTCAAATACGGAGAATTGCTTTAAGGTAACAGATAATGCCCGGCATACGCTGGACATTCAGGCGGACTGCGCGAACAATGTGTACACTGTGCTGTGGGACGGCGTAAAATCCAAACAATACGGTTTCGGGCGGCTCGTTAACAAAGCGAACGATGTGGAACGGCTGATTCTGCGCACAAAGCCCAGAAGATATCTGCCGAATTATGAGATTTACCCCGAAACACCGGATTTACCGGATGTGGATGAACCGGTGGCGGAGAGGGTTTATTATATTATGAATGTGGTGACGCGGAATTTGTAGGGTTCGGCATCCTTGACTCACTTTCTTTGTGCGGCTATCCCCGCTTATGTGCAAAAAAATCTCGCAAACCGTGATTTTCGTCGCATCCGTGCTTTTTTCGCCTGATTTTGGCGGTTTGCGCGGAATTTCAAACAGTCGTTTGTGACATTTCACAACACCCGTTTCTATTCTAATCGGTGCTGTTTTTAGGGATTATCTCCAAAAACAGCTTTATTTTTTGTCGCTTTTTAAAAATAATTTCGGTAGTTTTTACTTTTTCTTGATGAATTGCTTGCAATAACGGATAAAATTGTGTAATATGTATATGTTTAAGCAGTCAATTTGTATAAAATGCATGGGCGAATAACGATTGTTGGGGGATATAATATGTCAAACAGACTTTTTCAGGGAGTCATTCATCAGCTGAGGGACGCAATCGGCAAGCATATCGGCATTATCGATGAAGCGGGCACCATCATATCCTGCAGCGAGCTCGGCAAAATCGGCGACCTTGTGTCCGCCGCGGCGGATATTTTCGCGGGGAATGACTACACCTTTGCCGAAGGGTATACTTTCCGCACTTTCGGTTCGCAGGTTCACTCGGAATACGCGGTGTTCATTGAGGGTACGGATGAAGATACCAAAAGGTTCATCGACTTCGCCTGCGTCGCGCTGAGCAACATCAAACAACTGTATGATGAAAAGTTTGACAGGGGCAATTTTATTAAAAATGTGATCATGGACAACATCCTGCCCGGGGACATTTACATCAAAGCGCGGGAACTGCGTTTTAACAACGAGGTTTCTCGCGTTATTCTGTTAATCAGAATCCCGGACCACAACGATGTTTCTGTTTTCGATGTTATCCAGAACCTCTTTCCGGACAAAACAAAGGATTTCGTCATCAATATCAATGAGTCCGACATCGCGCTTGTCAAAGAAGTCCGCGCGAATATTGAAACCAAGGACCTTGAAAAGCTTGCGCGCTCCATATCCGATTCACTGAGCAACGAGCTTTACCTCCACGCGCTTGTGGGTATCGGCACCATTGTCACGGGGATTAAAGACCTCGCGCATTCCTTCAAAGAAGCGCAAGTGGCCCTGGAGGTTGGCAAGTTCTTTGACACGGAAAAAACCATTATCAGTTACGACAATTTGGGCATCGCCCGCCTGATTTATCAGCTGCCCACCACACTGTGCGGCATGTTCTTAAAGGAAGTGTTCAAAAGGGGTTCCATCGAAAGTTTAGACCAGGAAACGCTGTTCACCATTCAGCGCTTTTTTGAAAACAACCTGAATGTTTCCGAAACATCCCGCAAACTTTTTGTTCACCGCAACACACTCGTTTACAGGCTGGAAAAAATCAAAAAACTCACCGGACTTGATTTGCGCGAATTTGACGACGCTATCGTTTTTAAAGTCGCGCTGATGGTTAAAAAGTACTTGGATGCAAAACCGGTTAGATATTAAGGAATTTTTTGTCATGATTGATTTTAATAGTGTTACCAAGATTTACGGGAATGGCTATGCCGCGTTAAAAGACCTGAACATTCACATAGATCCCGGGGAGTTCGTGTTTGTCGTCGGCGCGTCGGGGGC
>CAZTCR010000034.1:0-31842 GCA_964612185.1 uncultured Eubacteriales bacterium | reverse complement strand
ATGAGCCCCTTATAGGGGCGGTGCAAGCCACCAGCTGAGCTGGTGGTCTTGACTAGTGCTGCAGATGAATTCAAAGAAACAATGATTTACATATCCTTGAAAATGCAAGAATTCGGCTTGACAAGGCAAGCCGGCCTGCGTTACAATAAGTGCCGCTGTCAAACACAGCGAGGCGTAGCTCAGTTTGGTAGAGTGCTTGGTTTGGGACCAAGATGCCGCTGGTTCGAGTCCAGTCGCCTCGACCACGAAAGAAACCGCATAAATGTTGAACATTTCAGCATTTTATGCGGTCTTTTCTTTTGCTGTGTTTCCTGAAAGCTATTCGGCGAACATCGGGGTTGAAAGATACCGTTCCCCGGTGTCCGGCAGCAGCACGACGATGGTTTTGCCCGCGTTCTCCGGCCTTTGTGCCAGCTGTGTTGCCGCCCAGACCGCCGCGCCCGATGAAATGCCGACCAACAGCCCTTCATCCCGTGCCAATGTTCTGCCCATGGCGAAAGCATCTTCATTTTCCACCGTAATGATTTCGTCATAGATGTCCGCGTTGAGTGTCTGCGGCACAAACCCGGCCCCAATACCCTGGATTTTATGAGGCCCTGCGATGCCCTTGCTCAGCATGGGGGAATCCATTGGTTCAACAGCTATGATATGGATGCCGGGGTTTTGTGATTTCAGATATTCACCGACGCCGCTGATGGTGCCGCCGGTACCGACACCGGCAACGAAAATATCCACTTTGCCGTCTGTGTCTTCCCAAATCTCGACACCGGTTGTCGCCTTGTGAACCGCAGGATTCGCGGGGTTTGTGAATTGGCTCGGCATATAACTGTTCGGCGTTTGCGCCGCGAGTTCTTCCGCCTTGGCGATGGCGCCCTTCATCCCCTTCGCGCCTTCGGTCAGCACCAGTTCTGCGCCGTATGCCTTAACAAGGTTCCTGCGTTCAATGCTCATTGTTTCGGGCATGGTGAGAATTAGCCGGTACCCTCTTGCCGCCGCAACGGACGCCAGCCCGATTCCGGTGTTGCCGCTTGTCGGCTCGATGATGACGGAATCGGCGTTCAGCAACCCTTTGGCCTCGGCATCGTCAAGCATGGCTTTCGCAATGCGGTCTTTTACACTGCCGGCCGGATTGAACGATTCAAGTTTTGCCAGTATGGTTGCCGGCAGCTTGTTATTCTTTTCATAATTTGTCAGCTCCAACAACGGGGTTTTTCCGATGAGCTGCGTCAGATTCTTGTAGATTTTTGACATATCTGCATCTCCTTTTATCAATTGCCGACCTGTTTACTTTTACGCAATGCCTGCTCTAAATCGAAGAGAAGGTCATCGATATGTTCCGTGCCGATAGATAGCCGGACGGTGTTGGGGTATATCCCCTGGTTAATCAGTTCGTCACCGCTCAGTTGGGCATGCGTTGTGCTGGCGGGATGAATGACAAGCGATTTGACATCCGCCACATTAGCCAGCAGCGAGAAGATTTCGAGGCTGTCGATAAAAGCCTTCGCTCTTTCGGCACCGCCCTTGATTTCAAAAGTAAATATCGACCCCGCGCCGTTTGGAAAGTATTTTTGATACAGTTCATGGTCCGAATGACTTGGCAGTGCAGGGTGGTTGACCTTTTCCACCTCCGGGTGGTTCGACAGAAATGCCACCACTTTCAGCGCATTGGCAACATGGCGTTCCACCCGCAGGGAAAGTGTTTCAAGCCCCTGTAAAAACAGGAAGGAGTGGAAGGGGCTGACCGTCGCGCCCGTGTCCCGCAGCAGCGTAACTCTAAGCTTGATGATGTAAGCGAGGCTGCCGGCCGCTTCGGTAAACACAACCCCGTGGTAACTCGGGTTTGGCCGGGAAAGCCCCGGAAATTTGTCGTTGGCAGCCCAATCAAACTTGCCTGAATCCACAATCACCCCGCCAATAACCGTGCCGTGGCCGCCGATAAATTTGGTTGCGGAGTGAACAACAACATCAGCGCCGTGTTCAATCGGCCGGAATAAATACGGGGTGGCAAAGGTGTTGTCCACAATCAACGGAATCCCGTTTTGATGGGCAAGCGCCGCTAATGCGTCCACATCCACAACGGTTGAATTCGGGTTGCCCAAAGTCTCAACGAAAAGTGCTTTTGTGTTCGGCTGTATGGCATTTTCAAAATTCCGGATGTCGCCGCCGTCAACAAAAGATGTTTCGATGCCGAAGTCCGGGAAGGTGTGGGCAAAAAGATTATAAGAACCGCCGTAAATCCGTTTGTCCGACACAATGTGGTCACCGGCATGCGCGATGTTTTGAATGGCATAGGTTACCGCCGCGGCGCCGGAGGAAGTCGCAAGGGCTGCAACGCCGCCTTCGAGCGCCGCGATTCTTTGCTCAAACACATCCGAGGTTGGATTCATCAGCCTGGTGTAAATGTTGCCGCCTTCGGACAGATTGAATCTGCCGGCTGCCTGCGCGGAATTTGCGAAAACATAGGAAGTTGTCGCGTAAATCGGCACGGCTCTCGCCTGTGTTGCGGGGTCGGGGGTCTCCTGCCCGACATGGAGCTGCAGGGTTTCAAATTTCAGTTTTCTGTTATCATTACTCATTTTAAAAGCCTTCTTTCCATAATATTAATGAACAACCGGTATTGCGGGCACAATGGCTGCAGGGTAAACCCTTGCTCACATTCGCCCGTTTCGCCAATTATTTCTTAATATTCGTGTCAGCCTCAAATGATTCTGTCTCCTCTTTTGTATTCACCACTAATCCTACTGGAATAATGTGAATTAATGATACATCACCGTTTCGCGTTTGTCAATAAAAAAATCGCAAACCCGGTTTTTTAAACTGGGTTTGCGAAGAGTGAACCCGGCGGTTTTACCAAAACAGCGTTTTGCGAGGACGAAAACACTCAGCCGCCTATGACACTGAAAACATTCGCCGGGTAATCCGTCATGAGGACATCCGCCCCCGCCGCGGTAAGGGCGGCAATATCCCCGCTGCTGTTTACAGTCCAATAGCAAGCCGAAAGGCCATATTGGTGCATATAGTTGATAAAGCCGGCTTCCCCGCTCTTCGCCGCGAGAAAATAGCCGTCATCCTCATAATACGGCAGCGAAAGCGCTGTATAGGGGATGTCTTTACCGGTCAGGTCTTCGTTGCAATAATAAGAGCGGTACAGTTCAAGGCATTCCATAATGCTCGCGAAGCGGTGGAGTTTGCCGGCGTAATACTTGTCGATATAGTTGGTCACATCCGCCCAGTAACTGCCGATAACAGCCCTGCCGGTCAGGCCGCGGTCATTAAGAATGGTATAGAGATTATTGACCATGGACGGTCCCCACGGAAACGGGTATTTGATTTCGATGGAGTACAGATAATCTTCCGCAACACCCTGAGCAATCAGATAATCAAAAAAATCGGACAGCTTCAATAGCCGCAAATCATCGGGAATATCTTCCCCGAGAAGGCCTTGATAGGGATAAGCATTGCCGCTGCGGAAGAATTCACCCATGTTCAGCCGCTGAAGCTCCGCATAGGTTTTTGAAAAAACAGGGATGTTGCTTGCGCCAAAGTGTTCCGCGGCATTGCTGTTTTCATCCAGGAAAAGGCTGTGGTACAAAACCAGCTCCCCGTCGAGTGTTATCTGTATATCAATCTCAAACATATCGATGGGGGCTTCGCTGTTTTCCACACACTCCTTCACCGCTTTCAGCGTGTTCTCGGGCGCGCTGCCTTTACCGGAGCGGTGCGCGGCGACGAGCGGCGTACCCTCGCTTTGTGCCATAAAGACGCTGGCGGGCGGATAAAACTGCGTAGCCGTCCCCAGCGTCTGGCGCTCAAAAGGTACAAAAAGTGTGTAGGTGGAAACGATCAGACAAATGATTTTTTTAATTATGCCGAAGGTGAACATGCCGGTAAACCTCTTTCATGTTTATTTACAAGCTGATTTTACTATAGAGAGGAAAGTTTTTCAATGTTTCCGATGAATATTGAATTGCCGGCCGGAACATACTATAATTTCAGCGAAAAGGGGATTTGGTAAGATGAAAAAGATGCTGAGGGTTATACTGTCTGCCGCGATTGTTGTCAACCTGTTGGGGATAGCGGCCGGCGCCGTTCCGGTTACGCCGGTTGTGATGGTGGCCGGCTACAGTTCCACCAACCTGTTTATGGATGCAGACAGCGATAACCGCCAACTGGTATGGAAGCCGGAAACCGAAGCGCTGCTGCCGGAACTGCTCAACAACAGTTTAAGCATCATCGCCGGGTCGCTCAAAGCGAATCAGTTCAGCCTCAACCCGCTCGCGGGGTTGGCCGGTCCGTTCGCGGCGGCGGTTTTTGAGCCTCTCGCGCTGGATGCACAGGGCAACTCGCTGTACAATGTGTCGCCTTATCCCACCAGTGTGGCAGATACCAGATATGACAAACTCAAACAGCTCGGCGGCGAATTTATACCCGAATACCACTGCATGCAGGCCATCAGCGAAAGAGTCGGCGATAAAAACTTGTACCTTTGCACGCTGGACTGGCGACAGGGGCAGGTGGACTGCGCAGGCGTGCTGGCAAAATACCTGGCGGATGTGCGCGCGGCAACCGGCAGCACCAAGGTCGATTTAATGGGCATCAGTTTCGGCGCGGGGGTCATCGGCACCTACTTGACGCTATATGAGGATACGGGTATTGAGGATGTTGTGCTCAATGTACCGATGCTTGACGGCACCTCGATTGCCACGCAGCTGCTGGCCGGCGATAAACTGGCCATACAATATGACGAGCTGCTGAGCTTTATGATGGAGCTTGACCGCGACGAAAGCATGAAAGATTTGCTGTTTCTGGCGGATACGGTTCCCCTGAATATGCTTGACAGCACCCTGCGGGAAATCGTCAAGACCTATCTGTTTGATATCTTTGTTAATTTCGGTAGCGTATGGGACTTTGTCACGGCGGATAAATACGAAGCGTACAAAGTAAAATTCCTGGGTGACGCGAAATACGCCGCGCTCGTTGAAAAAAGCGATATCTACCATTATCGGGTGCAGGGCAAATTCGCGGATACTTTTACGCGGCTGAAAGCCCGGGGAATTGATGTCTTTATTGTCGCCGGGTACGGGATATCGCTGTTAACCGACGGCACAACGGATTCAGACGGCGTTATCGACCGTCTGTGCTCAACGGGTGCCGGCGCGCCGGGCACGGGAACGGCGCATTGCGCCAATGAATCGCATTACCATATCTCCCCGGACGGGACAATAGACGCAGCAACCGGATTTCTGCCGGAGCGGACATGGTTTGTGGATGGTTTGATGCACGGCCAAAGTTACTGGGATATCGCTTCGACATGGCTTATTATGACGCTGCTGTTGGGAGACGAAATCGACGATGTACATACCGACGACAACTATCCCCAGTTCATGTTCACGCAGAATCCGGGCAATATGGTCAAAGGCGCGTTCAACGCGTCCAAAAGCGGGTACATCACAAAATACGACACCGCGTTTACGGTAACCAACCTTTCCCGCATCTACGACTTGACCATTCAAAGCATTGCCTGCAAGGGTGCCGATATCCGAATGGATACGAATAATACCGTCAAGCTGCGGCCGGGGCAAAGCGTTTCCTTCGCCGTTCACGGCACACCGCCTGCGGCGGACACTGTTTGCGAAATTCAGATAGCGTATCTGCGGTACGCCGCCAAAGCCCCGCTGCTGGAAACGCGCGTGCTGACACACCGTTTTGTTGCGGGGGAAGGTTTGTTCCAAGCGGTGTTAAAGAGCAATGCCGATACAAGCACTGTGATGGACAATGCACCGGCTGAGGTTATCAGACAGGTAACGGGCGATTATATGTTGGCAAAAATGATTGCTGTCTTACAAACCATAGCGGCGATGCTGCTAAAACTCTTCCGTTAACGGGTAAAAAACGAATCAATACGGGCGGTCTCAACGAAACGGTGAGACCGCCCTTTTGATGAGCATAAAAATCAGTTGTTGCGCAGGATAATGGTATATTCATTCTCAAGCGTTGCAATATAATCTGTCTTTGGCAGAACGACCCCTTGCTCCAAATCGGTGGTCAGCATTTGCGCGCCGCTCTCCAGGGCTGCCGCTTTGCGGGCGGGATTATACCACTGCCCGGAGTCCATCATGGTGCGCACAATATAGTTGTTGTTAACCAGGGCTTTGATGCGCGCGTCGTAAGGCTCATTGCTTAGAACAAAAGCAGCGTAATCATAGTAACGCGCAACATCTCCGTTGGCAATCATCGGTACAAACATTTGCGTTTTCAGGGTTTTATCCCTGTTGATGTAAAGTTCCGTATACACCGAATCCGGGTGGAGCAAAAAGATAAACCGTCCCTTTAAAGTGTCCAAAGCCGGCCAAGCATTGTTTGCCACCATAGCGCCAAGCGTTGGATAACTTCCCATTAATTCCGCCGCGGTTATCGCTTTGCTGCCCATAACGATTTTAACCGTTTCGTCCAACTGCCGGAATTTGTTTGCGTCCATTTCCCGATACAGCGGGTTCCAATAGGGGTTGTCTTTTTTGATTTCAACCAAAACGGTGACGGGTACATGATTCGGATTGGCATCTGACCAAAGACGAAGCTCCTCCAGCGTCATTTCCCAGTCCGGTGAAGTGCTCAAATTGTCGGGAACCGGCTGATGAAAAATCTTGAAACCGTTCAGCTGCCAACGGATGTCCAGTTCCAGCCCGCGCACGCCGTTTTCAAGCTGCTTGACGGGCGTGTCATGCTCATACATAGCGCTTTTAAACTTGTCGGGGCCGAAAACCTTTGCGGACAACTCGTAGAGGCTTTCGGGCAAAGCCCGTTTATAACTGTTGTGTGTGTGCAAGGTGCGGATTTCATTCAATTTGACCGAGGTGTCGCTGAGATTAAAGCTTGCGAAACGCTGCTCGTCAACAAGGGTGATCTCCCCGTTTCGCATTGCCTCCAACCGTTCGGCTTGAACGACGGTTTGTGACGATACGCTGCGGACATAGTCTTTAAGCGCGCCGGGCAGCTGCGGCAAAGCGGCAACAATCGAAAGGATCAGCGAAAAAATTTTGACAAACTCTGTGTTCAATGGGTAGCCTCCAAAAATATTAAAAATTCAACTGCCGCTGCGGCAGCCTGCCGTGAGCGGCACAAGGTTATAAAGCCCAGCTTCGAATGCGCGCTTTCATTTCATCAATGCCGAGAATGCCGTAGGCAAAACCCTTTTTTACCAATTCTTCGGGCAGGAACTCATCGTATTTATCGAACAGCGGGACTTCGTTTTTATAAATCAGCTCCATCGGGTCGAGCGGTTGGCGTTCCATATCGGCAAGTATCCTGAAAAAATCATCTCTGCCGGCTTTCATTTTAAACTGAATAAAATACGGCCTTGACGAGTCCATGGCGGACAAACCCAGCAGCGGCGCGCATTTGATTTTTATGAACCGCTCCAAAGCGAGGAACGCGTAGGTGCCCAGCCACGGGAACAGGCACCACATATCGCCGCCCAGGCAGATGAGCGGTTCTTTTGTCATACCGGAATGATACGCTGTTTGTCTGGCCTCCGCCAGCCGTGCGGCGGCATTTTTCATCAGATACGGATAAACAGTGTCTTCGCGCAGGACTTCTTTCATGCGCTCCAGTATTTTGGTGTTGATATCCCCCGGGCACTGCCCAAAGTACGCCGGGACCTTGCCCTTCACCAGTTCGCAGTATACCAGATGGCGTTTGTGGTCTACCTCCTCCACAATCCACACATGGCCGGCCAGCGCTATTTTTTCGCCCACAGGCGGCGGCATAACAATCGTACCGAGTTCCCTGGATTCGCTGCGGACGGTGTATTCCTCGTTCTCTTTGAAAACGGCATAAAACTTGTAGGAGTTGGTTTGGCGTTCGCCGGCTAAGCCGATAATCAACCCGCCCTCTTCGGTTTGCTGAATGTGTTCTGATTTGATCAGATGCCGGAGCAGCAGCTTATAGTCCTCCTGCGTGATACGGTGGAAATAACTCAGCGACAGTACACGCGCGGCAAGCGCGGCAGGGGTAGTTTCACCGCCGGAGGCCAGGGTGCACATGGTTTGGTGGTATAAAAGGCTGAACGGCAACCGGTCCAGCTTTGGCGGCTCAACCCAGCGTTCCTGCGTATAAAGCTGAATAAGCGCAACCCCCTGCAGCAGTTCCCACGGGATGGTGACCGGCAGCATCGCCCTTGCCTCCGGCTGCTCCTCCCGCATGACAAACCACATTTCGGGCGGCTGATCCCTTCTGCCCGTGCGGCCCATTCGCTGCAGAAAGGAGGACACGGTAAACGGGGCGTCTATCTGAAAAGCGCGCTCCAGCCGGCCTATATCAATGCCCAGTTCCAGGGTTGCTGTTGTGACCGTTGTCTGGTATTGTTCATCGTCCTTCATCACTGCTTCGGCGGTTTCCCTGAAAGAGGTAGAAAGGTTGCCGTGGTGGATTAAAAAGCGGTCCGGTTCACGGTTCGCCTCGCAGTATTGGCGCAGGGTGGTGGTGACTGCCTCGCATTCCTCCCGCGAATTGACAAAGACCAGACATTTTTTGCCCCGGGTGTGTTCAAAAATATACCCGATACCCGGGTCGGCGAACTTGGGTGCGGTGTCGGTTGGGGCATCCAATACCGGCAAAGCTTTCGGCGTGTTTATATCGTTGGCTGACTGCTCCCCCTGCACAAAAAAATGTTCCATGGACAGCCGCCATTTGATACCCTTTGCCTCAATTTTCGGGATAAATGTGCTGCGGCCGGTACCGGACGACAAAAATTTGCCTGTGCTTTCCAAGTCCCCGATGGTGGCGGAAAGGCCGATTCGCCGCGGGTTGACGCCAGCCAGTTTAGACAGCCGCTCAATCAGGCATAGTGTCTGGCCGCCGCGGTCTCCTCGCATGAGGGAATGAACTTCGTCAATCACAATAAACCGCAAATCACAGAACAGGCGCGAAATGTACGCGTGCTTGTGCAGCAGCAGCGCTTCCAGCGATTCCGGTGTAATCTGCAGGATGCCGGAAGGGTTTTTCAGCAGTTTATTTTTGTGCGACTGCGAAACATCGCCGTGCCAGTGCCAAACCGGAATATCCGCTTCACGGCACAAATCGTTGAGCCGCATAAACTGGTCGTTAATGAGCGCCTTGAGGGGGCCAATGTAGACAGCGCCGATCGATTTCGGCATATCTTCGGTGAATAAGGTTAATACCGGGAAGAACGCCGCCTCTGTTTTACCCGAAGCGGTGGAAGCGGAAAGCAGGATATTGTCATCCGTGTGAAACACCGCGTCCCCGGCCGCGACCTGAATCGCGCGCAGGGATTCCCAGTTGTTCCGGTAAATAAAATCCTGAATAAACGGCGCGTAACGGTCATAAATACTCATCCCGGACCTTAACCTTTCACACTTCAAATTCCTCAAACTCTTTTTCAATCACCTGATCATTGAGCTGCGTTTTTGCGAACTCAAATTTTTCACTCCCGAGCAGGTCCGCCACGCGCAGGGCGGGGTTTTGATACACGATATTCAGCAGCTCGATAAAATCACGGATTACCTCGCGCGGGGTGATATTTTTGTCCGCCCCGATACGGCTGAATTCGATTTTAATAAAACTGATAAGGTCTTCCTGCGTGAGTGTTTGCTTGTATTCAAAAAGATCGGCGTGGATACCGGCCAATTTTTCAACCAGCACGAGCATTTCCTCGTATGTCAGGGGGGAGAGTTTGATGACGGGCGCCAATACATCTTTTACCTCTTCGCGGTTAAAGCGTCCGTCTTCCAGGCGGGATTTCAATGCTTCATAACTGAAAATGCCGCGCCTCGTATCCTCCATGCTTTGCGGGGTTCCGCCCATAATAATGCCCAGATACCGCGCCTTACCCTGCAGGGTATCGTTGTACATGGTTAGAATTTTTTCATAGTTGTATTGCCTGGTGATGCTGTTGGGTATTTTATAAATGTTGACCAGCTCGTCAATCAAAATCAACAAACCGTTGTACCCCGCTTTTTTCAGGAACATGGCAAACAGCTTGATGTATTCGTACCAGTCATCATCCGTTATGATAATATTGACCCCCAGCTCCCCCTTGGCTTCTGTTTTCGTGGCGTACTCACCCCGGAACCACTTGACCACTTTTGCCTTTTTTTCGTCATCACCCTGCGTGTATGACTGATAATAGATGGTGAGCAGTTTGGCAAAATCAAAGCCGTGCACCATTTCATTTAATGAATTGATGACCTCGTAAATTTTCTTTTCCACCAGCTTGACGAAACGGCTGTCCTTCCAGTCCAACCCGCTTTCTGCCGCTGTTTCGCTTTGTACGGTGCTAATCCATCTGTCCAGTATCAAGGTCAGCGCGCCGCCTTCCGGCCGGGTTTTGGTGGACATGTTCTGAACCAGCTCTTTGTAGGTGGCGAGCCCCTGTCCTTTTGTGCCCTGCAGGCGCCTTTCGGGTGACAGGTCGGCATCCACCACCACGAAGTTTTTGTCCATCACATAATTTCGTATGGTCTGCAGCAAAAAACTTTTGCCGCTGCCGTATTTGCCCACGATGAAGCGAAAAGAGGCGCCGCCGTCCGCGATGATGTCCACATCGTGCAAAAAGGCGTTGATTTCCGTCTCCCTGCCCACGGTGATATAGGGCAGCCCGATTCTTGGCACGACGCCGCCTTTTAAGGAGTTGATAATGACCGTTGCGATTCTTTTCGGCACTTTCATTCCCGCACGATTCCTTTCAGTTCGGTTAAATAATCCTCAACGATTTCCGGTTTATCGCCGTTAAAAATAATAATCGTGTCGCCAAATCGGTCAAAGAGTTTCTCGTTGACCGAATCCACCAGCACGGAAAGCAGCAGCCCGTTAGCCCGGATGAAATCGTCATATGCTTTTGTGTACAGCAGGCAGCCCAAAAAGCGGCTTTCAGCCCCGGTCAGGTTGGTTTGTTCCGCCGGTTCGGTTTGCGTTTTCTGCGCAGGCAATGCAGCTTCCCTCGTGTCTTCCTCGGTGATCAGTCTGTTCTGTGTTTCAAGTGCCGATTTTCGGATATGGTGAAGTTTGGCAACATCGATTTCAATGACCGGTATGGCTTCTTTTCTTTTGGCTTCCCGGTATTGTTCAACTTCTTTGCTGATGATTTCCAGCGATAGCTTGGTTGCTTTGCCTGGCTTTATGGTGGATTTGAAATTGTATTTTTGCCGCATCACAAAGTCAATTGTTTTGAGCAAAGACCCGATTTGCTGATTTTTTCCGCTGTAACGATAAAACCGTTCGCTGTACCAGCTGCCGTATTTGCACCGGTAACGATGGATGCTGCTGATTTCATACAGATAATTATCATGTTTCACCCGGTCATAAAACACCGCGGAGCGGAACATCACATAAGTGTCCGTATAGACTCTGCCGAAAAACTTTTCGCAAATGCCGTTTTTGCGGTTCTTGTTGTAATAATCGGCCAGGGTTGCATAAACACGGCACACAATTTGTTTTACATCATCCGGAAACTCTTTGTAAAACTTGGAATTTTCCAACCGGTAAGAGGACAGGGTGTTGAGCGCGGAAAAAATTTCGTCTGCGCTGTGGGTTTGATGGTGCAGCAAGGTATCAATCGAAGTGTCAAATCCGGCATCGGCCGTATCCTGCAGCAGCGATTTGTCGAGGTTATAATAGACAACATAATCTTTCAGCCACAGTGTTACATAATGGGTTATTTGATTGTCATAGTCTTTGTATATCGTCCAAAAACGCTTGAGCCTTTCAAACCCTTCTTCCGGCGAGCCGACTCCGATTTGATGAAGCAATTCGTAGATGTAAACAAATACGAAAGACAGCGATGTCTTTTCAATGTTCCCCCGCCGGACTTTTGTCCGCCAGGAAAAATAGCCGCGCAGCTGCATATCGTTCATTGTTTGATAAGTCGGGAAATAGGTGAAGAACTCACCCGGATAACTGTAATCATCCTCAAAATTTTCCATAAACTTAGCCTGTTGATAAAAAACCTTCGCGCCGGTCTGACCGTAAACATCGTAACCTTTCGCAAGCCTTCTCATTTCCCGGTATTCCGGCGGTTCATTGCGGGTGATTTGCGCCGCGGTGCGCAAGATCGGCTCATCCCGATACACGCCGGCGGTGAAATTTTTGTTCCCGGCAAGCTTTGAATCAGACAATATTTTTTCTATCAGCTTTTGTATATCGACCAAAACCTCCACCGCCTTCCGGAACCGGGATGCTGCCGCAGAAAGTTGCGGGGTTTACAAGAACCCCTCAAAGCCGCACGCGTTTGCCGCCCGGGCATATTCATCCAAATCAATGTTCAGCAGTCCCGTCATATAATGGTTTTTGCCCTTTGCGTCGCCGTCCCATTCAATCAGGTAAAAATGCTGTTCGCCGGGGGTGATTGGCATGCGCCAAATCGGGTTGCTTGCATTCGCTTTTGCAACGCATTCCGCGCGGACAATGAACTCGCCGGTTGTACTATCGGTAACGCGGTAAGAAACCCGGATATCCTCTTGTGTATCATTCACTGCGTAAAGCGGTAAAAAGCCGTTATCCGGTTCGTCAAACATCAGGCACAGCGGCTGCTGGGAACGCTTGATATAATAATAAGCCAACTTTTTATCATAGTAGTAATCGACAACAGCGTCCGAAATCTGCGGCCAGCCGTCTATCAGGTTCCACCAGAGGATACCGGTGCGCCGCCACTTGGAAAGCCGGAACCGTTCAATAAAATACTTTTTTGCCTCCGCCTGGGAGATTTGGCTGGCCAGCGCAAAGTCGGCAAGATTGTCCGGCTCTTCACCGAACAGGGTTTTGACCTGGCCGCTCATCAGTTTAATGCGGTAAGCATAGGGGCCGTCCGCGCTTAGTTCGGGGGATGCGGCATGGACGAGCCAGTCGTCATTTGCCCGGCCTTTCTCCTTATCAAACCACGGCCAAAGGCAGGCGGGCGAAATGAACTTTTTCAGGGATTCCGGTGAAGGGCAGCCGTGGTAGCCGGTTTCGCTCGCAAAGTGGCAGACCGAGCGGCTGTAATAATCGCCTTTGAAATAATCGCGCGGTCCCCACAAATGCTCCTCCGAAAGCGGTTCGCCCGACTCAAAGGCTTTTTCGTCCATATACGGGGAGGACGGCAGATACCCCCGGGTAAAATCGTGGGCACGCAGAACTTCCGGCAAGATGCGGCGGGTGAGAATATTGTCGTTGGGATTACCGGAGAGCGGGTCATGCTTACTGTAGCCCTGGTCACACTCGTTGTCGCCCGCCCAGATAACAAGAGAAGCATGGTTGCGGTATTTTTTAACGACGCTGACCGCTTCTTTTTCAAGCGCATCACAGAACGCTTTATCCTGCGGATACCGGCCGCAGCCCATGGCAAAATCCTGCCAGACCATGATGCCGTTTTCATCGCAGAAATCATAAAAATCTTCATGCTCATACACATTGCCGCCCCAGCAGCGCACCATGTTGCAGCCCAAATCCGTGAGCATCGGCAGCACCTTTGGCAGGCGCTTGATGTCGTTGCCATGCAGCGCGTCGAGCGGTACCCAGTTGGTGCCCATGGCAAAAATCTTTTCATTATTAACCCGGATGCAGAACGCCCCGCTGCCGGCTTCATCCGTGGTGCTGGTGCGCTCGAGTGTTACGGTGCGGATACCGATTTTCAGGCTGCGGGCGTCAAGGAGCTCGTTGCCGTCATACAATTCGAAAACCGTGTCATAAAGGTTCGCCTCGCCGTAGTTGCGGGGATGCCAGAATTTGCAGTTTTTAACAGATGCATGGAGTTTGCCCGCGGTAAACCACAAACCGCTCTCCGCGCTGAATTCACTGCCGCCGCAGACACCTTTGACTTTGATGGTGTAGTCTTTCAGCAGGTCGCGGCTGATTTTTAAGTTATAGTGGAAAAGGAGGCTTGCCGTGCCGGCGGCTTTATCGATATGCCGTGTATAAGCGAACACATCCTCAATGCGCTCATCCGGTTTTTCAAGCAGATACACATCCCGCCATATCCCGCCGGAGACAAGCCGCGGCAGGATGTCCCAGCCGTACATGGAAGCCGCTTTGCGGATATGCAGGGAATCATAGTTATATTTAAGCGCGCCGCTGCCGGCTGTGATTTCATATTTTCTTGCTTCAATCGTCACGGGTTTGATGTGCACGACCAGTTCGTGGCGGCCGGCCGTCATTTCTTGAATCAGTGTCTCATGGGCGATAAACATATTGTCACAGCTCAAAACAAGTTCGCCGTCCAGATACACATCCGCCAAGGTGTCAACACCTTCAAAATGCAGATAAAGCTGCCCCTTACCGGCCGGTTCATAGGTAAAATTGCGGTAATAAAACAGGTGCATGCATTCAAACTTTTGCAACTCCAGGATGTTTGTGCTGTAATACGGGTCGCCGATGAGCCCGGCTCTTTGTAAGTCCAGCTCAAAATTGCCCGGCACAACAGCGCCGGTTGTGTTCATGCCGGAACTTTTTAAAGCGGATATGGTGCAGTATGGCTGAGCCGTGGCGTTGAACACGCTGTTTTCAATCCACGACAGATTCCATTCACCGTTCAGCGAATGCGCTACCCGATTATTCACAAAAACACCACCATACATTTTGAATTGGAGTTCTTTATATTATACCACCTCCGGACAAAAAATCACAGTAAAATATTCTGATTCTTAATTTGTTACAGCTGCAGTTCTTTGCTACTTTCTATTGCCATGAACAAGGCCGGGTGGTAAAATGAACAGCATAATAAATGAACGGAAATTTTACGGCAGAGGATGTGGCCCGGATGATAAACAAAATTGAGTTTGAGGCGATGACCCCAGGTGTTCTGCCGGCGGCGCTGGACATCTACAATTATTATGTGCTCAACACCACCGCGACTTTTCACACACAGCCGCTGACCTTGGCTCAAATGAGCGAAATTCTCTTTTTCGATAACCCGCGGTTCAAATCTTTTGCCATCCTCTGCGACGGTGCCGTCTGCGGGTACGCCATTGCGGCGCAGTTCAAAAAAAGAGAGGCCTATGATTCGACGGCGGAGGTTACGGTTTACCTGAAACCCGAATATACCGGCAAAGGCATCGGCAGCCGGTCAGTACAATTTATTGAAGAATATGCACTGACGCAGGGCTTTCATGCTTTAATCGCGCTGATATGCGGGGAGAACACAGAAAGCGTGAAGGTTTTCGAAAAAAACGGCTATGAAAAATGCGCGCACTATAAAGAAGTCGGTAAAAAGTTCGGGCAATGGCTGGATGTGGTGGCGTATCAAAAGATGATCAGTTGATTGGAAAGGTAAATTACGATGAAAAACTTGTTGAGGATTATTTCTTTAATTTTAGCGTTCACTTTTTGTCTGTCTGTACCGGTAGTTGCCGCCGCAAAGGACATCATTGACCAAAGCGAGCTGTGGGTTGCAAACGAGCGCACCTTTACCGCCGCTGTACAATACGCCGACCCGTTCAATGATACAGCGCTGGATATCATCTTGACCAACTCCGACGACGGCACCGTGTTGACTGTCCCCGGCTTTTGGGACGGCGGCGACACCTGGCGTGTGCGTTTCGCGCTGACAGGCGAAGGGCTTTGGACCTGGCAAACCGTCTGCTCCAATGCTGCGGACACGGGGCTTAATAATCAAACCGGCGCAATCCTCGCGGTGCCGTACACCGGGGATTTGGATGTCTACAAGCACGGATTTGTTACCGCAACAGCCGGCACACGCTATTTTACCTATAACGACAAAACGCCGTTTTTCTACCTGGGCGACACGCACTGGGGCATGGCGAGCGAGGAACTGGACAGCGCCGGTCCTCATGCGGGGGACATCAATACAAATTCCCATTTCAAATACATCGTGGATAAGCGCGCCAATCAGGACTTCACCGTCTACCAGTCCGAACCCATCGGCGCTACCTATAATTTAAGCAACGGGTTGAGTGAAGCGGACATCCCCGGGTTCGATAATTTGGACAGACAGTTTGCGATTATCGCCGAAGCCGGGTTAGTCCACGCGAACGCCTGCTTTTTCTACCCGCACGAAATGACCGGTGCGGCCTTTGCGGACAAATCGTATCTGGCGAAAATCACCCGTTTCTGGGTGGCGCGCTATTCCGCTTATCCTGTTTTATGGACGCTGGGGCAGGAAACGGACAACGATTTTTACGAAGTGTTCAATACCGAAACCAACCCGTATAAATCGGTTTGTGAATACATCAATCAATACGATGCTTACCGGCATCCGATTTCCGCGCATCAGGAGAATACCGGCGCAACGACGGCATCCAACTCCGCGTTTAGAGATGTCCCGGGGCACAACTGGTTTGCCGCGCAGTGGTCGCCAAAATTAAACGGGCAGCTTGATTTCGCCGCGCCGAAGGATTACTGGGCGAACGGGGACGGCAAAGTGACTGTTAATTATGAAGGCCGGTATGAAAACCTTTGGACGAAAAACTTCGGCGCGCGGGTGCAGGGGTGGACGGCCTACCTCAACGGCATGTACGGCTACGGGTACGGCTGCGTTGACATTTGGCTTTACAACAGCACCTACGATACGGATACAACATCCAACGACGGAATAGACACCATCACCCCGGCGGATAAAGCCGTTTGGTGGTCCCAAAGTGTGGAATTTAAAACGGCGCATCAGCTGGGCTACATGCGCGAATTTTTAGACAGCGTTTCCTGGTGGAACTTGACCCCGCGCTTTGACGACCGCAGCTGGTCTTCGCCTGATATTTTCAGGAACCTAATAACTAAAATCCGTTGTGTATGGAACAGCGACGAGTCCTTGTTTGTAAAACTGATGAACCTGATAAAAATCGGCAACGGAAAGCCGTATTATTCGTTGGCGACCGACGGCGATTATCGGTATGTGGCTTATTTCTATAACCAATCAACCGATACCGGCGTTATAAAAAACATGGACAAGGCGTCCATTTACACCGCCCAATGGTTCAACCCGCGCACCGGCGAATATGAGGGTGAAAAAGTGATGAAGCCGAACCTGTTCGGCAATTACCGCATCGGCGGCAAACCGGACACCAACGACTGGGTTCTGTTGCTGGAAAAACAGAAATAAATAGAATAAAAGCGAAGCCTTTATTCATTGGAAAAAGCTCTTGCGAATCAGCTGGTATGACCAACCTCTGCTGAGCAGAGGCTATCCGCTAATGCGGAACCGAGTTTTTTCATTTTATTTTAACATGTAAATCAGAGATGGAAAGGAATCTTGTTATGCCCGAAAGACTCAAATACCACTTTGAACCCAAAACAGGTTGGATGAATGATCCGAACGGCCTGTGCTTTTTCAGGGGCAAATACCACGCGTTTTTTCAGCACTTCCCGCACGCGCCGATGTGGGGGCCGATGCATTGGGGACATGCTGTCAGTGAGGATTTAATTCACTGGGAAGAACTGCTGATTGCCCTCTTCCCCGACCAACCGTATGACGAGGACATGGGCTGTTGGTCCGGCAGCGCGGTGGTGAAGGACGACAAGCTGTATTTGTTTTACACCTCCGTCTGTGAAGACCTGGGGCAGACGCAGTCTGTAGCGGTGAGCGAGGATGGCATCCACTTCGTTAAATACGAAAACAATCCGGTTATCCCGCATTACCCCGAAGACGGCAGCCGGGATTTTCGGGACCCGAAGGTGTCTAAATTCGGCGACGAATACTTGATGGTGGTCGGCTCCGGCAAAGACAAGGTGGGCAAGATTTTGCTCTATAAATCCAAGAACCTGTTTGACTGGGCATACGCGGGTGTGCTGTTTGAAAGCGCGGAATACGGGGCGGTATTTGAATGCCCGGATTTCTTCCAACTGGGCGGCAAATACATCCTGATGTTTTCGCAGATGGGGCTGAAGACCCATTCGACGGTGATGCTGATTGGCGACTTTGACGGCAGCAAGTTTATACCTTTGTCCGTCCACAGGCCGGAGGCAGGGCCGGAGTTTTACGCGCCGCAGACTTTTTTGGACGGCAAGGGCCGCCGCGTTATGATCGGGTGGCTGTATCATTGGGGCAAAAAACTGGATGCCGGCGCGGATTACGCCGGGGCTTTAACGATACCCAGGGAGGTTAAAATGACGGATGGCAAACTGACCGTTTTTCCGGTGGAGGAAGCACAGTCGTTGTTAGCAAGCAGCGACCCGTTTGTAACGGTTGATAAAAATAAAATCACCGTCATTTGTGACGGTGAAACGCTGTTTGAGGAACAGGTCGATGAAATAAAAGACATCAAGTTTTTGCGGGACACCAAAACCATTGAGGGCTTCATCAACGGCGGGGAAGCGAGCTTTTCCGTGTGGTTCGGGAAGTAGGAAAAAGCCGACAGTAAAATATCAAAAACGGGGCGGGAACGACCATAGTCAATCCACCGCCCCGCTTAATTTGGAAAACAGCGTTCAATTAGAATTACGGATAGTACGGGTTCGGCTTAAACAGCAGGATTATTAAATCAAACAGCATACCTATTCCAAACAAACCTGCCGTAAAAAGATATACGACCCCTAACAGTATCCTGCCTTCATAAAACTTATGCGCGCCGAAAACACCAAGAAATAAACATAAGAAAAATGATACCCATTTGTTTTTTGACATTTCTACCCTCCGATTTTTCAATAATTAATGAAATGAATAATTTTGTATCAAATATATTTTATCACAGAAAATTAACAGTTTCAACTTTTTTACATCGATATGCACACAAGGGGACGGTTCTGTCGTGTTGAACAACACGCAAGAACCGTCCCCTTGTGTGAAAAATACAAGTATTTTCACTAAAATTGCCATAAATTTCAGTAAAATTAAAAATTAGTGAAATAATTTAAGAGAAATACTTGAAAATTTGCGTAAATTGTGATAACATGGCTCCGATGAAGGGTGGGATATAAATGTTAGCGGAAGAACTTGTTAATCTTGTTACAGATATAAGAAACCTCAAATGCGAAAGGCAAAACATCGAACTGAAGAAAGCTGCCGGCGGCACACCGGAACGGCTTTACAATACCCTGTCATCTTTTTCAAACCAAAATGGCGGCGGCATCATTGTGTTTGGTATTGATGAGGATGACGGATACAAAGTCTGCGGCGTATATGACCCGCAGGATCTGCAAAAAAAAGTAACCGAGCAAGCACTGCAAATGATGCCGGTTGTCAGGCCGTTATTTACGGTTGGCAAAGTGGGAGAGGCTGTTGTGGTCAGCGCGGAAATTTCGGAATGCGATCTCATTGACAAGCCTTGTTATTACAAGGGCACCGGAAAACTGAGAGGTTCATTTGTCCGTGTCGGCGAAGCCGATTTGCCAATGACGGAATACGAGATATACAGTTTTGAAGCATATAAAAGAAAAATCCACGATGAAACCAGGACTGTTCCAAACAGTTCTATTGCGGCGATAAACAAGAATGAACTCACCGTGTTTTTAGCAAAGCTGAAAAACGAAAAGCCAAACCTTGAAAACCTTTCGGACGAAGAAAACCTGGCGTTAAGCGGAATATTTGTTGATAATGAGTTAACGATTGCAGGGCTGATGCTTTTCGGGCTTTATCCGCAAGGTCTTTTTCCCCAGCTTTGTATTACCGCGGTTGTGGTACCGGGCAAAGAAATCGGCGATATCGGGGAGGAAAACGACCGGTTCCTTGACAACAAAAAAATTGAAGGCACAATCCCCCAAATGATTGACGGCGCCATAAATTTTGTGAAAAGAAATATGAAAAGCAAAACAATCATAGATGACGAAGGGAAGCGAGCGGACAAGCCGGAATACCCGTTAAAAGCGGTCAGAGAAATCATTATCAACGCTGTTGTCCACAGAGATTACAGTATTAACACGGAGAATTCACCGGTCAGGATTATGCTGTTCAGCGACAGGCTCGAGGTTGAAAACCCGGGCGGGTTATACGGAAGAATCACCATTGACAACCTCGGCAAGGTCGGCGCAGATACAAGGAACCCCTTTATTGCATCAAACCTTGAAATCCTGATCAATACGGAGAATCGTTTTTCCGGCATTCCGACCATAAGAAACGAAATGAAAAAAGCAGAATTGCCGCCCCCGCTGTTTGAAAACAACAGAGGTGTTTTTAAGGTTACTCTTTTCAACAGTGAGTCGGCATACTACCCGGATGAAGAAGAATCCATGACAACGGAGAATATACTGGGGTTTTGCAAGACGCCGAGAAGCAGGGAAGAAATAGCAGAATATTTAGGGTTGGGCAGCATGTCATATGCAATGCGCAATGTCACTCCGTTTATAAATAGCGGGCAAATTAAAATGACGAAGCCTAAGACGCCAAAAAGCAAGAATCAAAAGTATTATACGGGATAAGATTTTGACAAGAGTTTTACGACTGAACCGTTCCCCTATACATTGTCAGGGAATATGGATCGTCAGAAACACAAAATGACAACGGGACGGGTTTGAAAAACTCCGTCCCTAAAATTGAATCGAATATCAACATTAAAAATGACTAATCGTCTTTTTGTATTTCTTCCCAAGGCACGGAGGCAAGGGGCATATTGAAATAGTTTATCACGCTCAGAGCCGATTGCTCCTGCCCGGGCGGGATGGGTATCGAAAGCGGCACCGGCGGATAATGGACCCGGTTTAATCCGCCGCCTTTCAGCTGCCTGGTAACAAATAGCAAGGTGTTTGGTTCGGCAGGGTGCATCGAAACGCTTTCAAGGCGTGAGATAGCTTTCGCGTTCCAGGTGTGAAGGATATTTTTATAGAAAAGGCCATCCTGCGCGATAATAACTTCCGGCAAAGAGTTCGCTGCCCTCTTTTTTTCAACGCTTGCCGCAAGAAAACCGATGATAACAAAGAAAACCGCGGCACCCAGCATGATGAACAAGAAAACGCCGTTGTCATCCGTATTGAAGAAAAACACGATGATGCCGATTACGGCAAACAACCCGCCAAAGAAAAAGCCGAAAACCTTGCCTAAGCCGGAATCCTTTATATCCTCTTTGGTTACCTGATCCCAAAACTCTTTTGAATACTGCCAATGGGCCAGAATGTTTTCATTGTTAAACATTTTGGCTCTGACTTTAGCTCTGCCGTTGTACATCAGAAAAATGAAAAAGCCGGTAACGGCAATGAATGCGCCGGCAAAAGCAACAAAAATCCCCCAGCCATCATCTAAACCGACATTTAATGCAAAGGGGAACACTGCGGCAAATATGCCGATAAACATGATGAATAAACTAATGTTCGCGCTTCTGCGCTCTTTGTTTTTCACAATTATTTACCCCTTTTTCAACCCAACTGCGCAAAACTACCCGCATCCACCGGCACCCCGCCATGATGCCGCGACTCCTCCGCTGCCATAATAATCCGATGGCTCGGGATGGTGGCGTCAATAAAGGTGACATCCTCTTTGTTTTTAAGCGCCCCGTTTATCAGCTTGATAAAACTTGTAATCAGCCGGAAGTCCCCTTCCACATGGCCGGAAAAGCGGATAATTTTGGTGCGGACTTTTTTGCCGCCCCGGCCGAAAATGTTGACGGTAATTTTGGATTCATTATCCTGCCCGATGATTTCGCCCTTGGTGCAGGTGATGTGCGTTTTGCGGAACATTTTGTCGGTAAAGGCGCTCATGGTGTGTACGGCGATTTTGCCGCCGCCAAAGTCCATGGTGACGGTTTGATGGTCCGCCACATCGTTATCACAGAAATAAACGCATTTGCCGTAGTCCCCGGTTTTGAGCGCCTCATATTTTTCCGCCTTGGCGCTTTTAAGTTTATCCGTCAGTTCCCTGCCCATATACTTTATAAAGGTGGCTTTGTAAAACGGGTCTTTGATATACAAGCTTTCGGCGTCATACGGGCAGGCGGCTTTCGCTTTGCAGCCGTCCAAACATCTTTTTGCCGCGCCTTCGGGCGCGTTTTCTTTTTTAAAGTAAGTCAAAGAGCCCAGGGATGAAACGCTTTTGCATTCGGCGTCCATAAACCACTGCAGCAGGTCAATATCGTGGCAGCACTTTGCCAGCAGCGACGGGTTGGACGCCGCCTCGTTGTGCCAGTTGCCCCGCACAAAGCTGTGGGCAAAGTGAAAATAGGCGATGCTTTCGCTGTGGTTGATGGTTACAATTTCGCCGAGCTCCCCGCTTCGTAAAATCTCTTTGATTTTTTTATAGTAGTTGGAGTAGCGCAGCACATGGCAGACCACTAAATTGACACCATTGGCTTTTGCTTTTGCCGCCAGGTCTTCGCATTCCGCAAGTTGGTTGGACACCGGCTTTTCGAGCAAGATGTTTTGATAACCCGCGTCAATCGCTTTGAGCGCATGGTTATAGTGTGATTTATCCTGCGTGCAGATGAAGATGGCGTCCGCTTGTTTGCCCGCGCCGAAAAAGTCATTTTCGTTCGCAAAGCATTTGTCCGCCGGCAGCTTGAACCGTTTCGCGGCTTCCGCAAGCCTTGTGGGATTATAATCGCAGACGCCGGTGATTTCCGCTTCCTTTTTATGGAAGTATTTGACAAAACTCATGTATTCAAGCCCGCGCGCGCCCACGCCGATTACTGCTATTTTAACCATACTGTCACCCGCTTCGTTCCTGTTATTCCGCCGCATCAACACCCGTATCCGCCGCCGTTTGTTTTTCTATCGCGTGACGCCGTTGATTGAGTTCCCCTAAAATCCGGGTGTGCTCGTCATCATCCAGGCAGTAGTGCCAGGTGGGGATGACAGACAGCAGGCTGCCGATGGCCGGCGGGATGGAAACAAGGAAAAAGAGAAGCATGATATAGGGCTCATATTTCGGGTTGTCCCGCGGGATACCGCCCGCCGCGATAAAGTCGTTGAGCTCCCCCACCTTCGCGTCAGAAAAACCGACAATGGTGTAGGCGATACCGCTGAGAATTGTCGCGATGCCGGTTGTCATTTTTGCGATGAAGGTTTGGCCGGAAAAAAACACGCCGTCCGGCCGGATGCCGTTGTGGTATTCCTCATAGTCGACTGCGTCCGCGATCATCAGGGACTGTAAGACAATGGTAATGCCGTTTGTCGCCCCGCCGAAGGCGAACAGGAACCAGCTGATAATAAGGTAGCCGGGCTGAATCAGGTTGTTCCGGCCAATCAGGTATAGGATAAAAATGGCAAAATAGGGTATAGTAGCAAAAAGGTTGGCATAATTATAGGCGTTCTTTTTCGACACTTTTTTCAAGAGTTTCGGGACCAAACCCATGGCGATGAACTGCCCGAGAAAAAGCCCGCCCGCCATGGAAGCCATATAGATAATTGCCTGTTTCGGGTCCTTGCTCGCGTAATAGTAGGTGACCAGTGGCATTGCCGCAAGGGAGAGCAGTTGTTTTGGGCTGCCGAAGATGCCGGACAGCAGTATCTGCCGGAACGGTTTGTTGGTCCACATCAACGCAAAGTTTTCTTTGAGCGTGTGCTTTTCTTTGGAAGCGGGAATCCGTTCCCTGGCAAACAAGCCCGCCATTTGGAAGGTGACGGTGCCCAAAATACCGAAAATTACCGCTGCCGCGATAAAGCCCATGCGTTCGCCCGCTGCCGCGCCGGATACTTTATCCGTTGCCTCAAAAAAAGGCGCAAACTTCTCGCCCAGCCCAAGGGCCACCGGTTGAATAGCCACAATGGTAATCCCTGCGCCGACACCGCCGGCGATGCGGGCATAGGACAGCAGCTTTCCCCTGTCCCGCTGGTCTTCCGTCATCAGCGCGGTGATGCCCCACAGCGGAATATCCCCCACGGTATAGGCCATCCCCCACATAATATAGGTGACTGCTGCGCAGATAACAATCAAGCCGTTTCTGCCCTGGAACACACTCATCGCCGGGTCATAAAAACCGAAATTGGTAAAACACGAAACAGTGATGAAAAAAATGGGTACCGGAATAAACAGCAGATACGGGCGGCATTTGCCCCATTTCGACCGCGTTTTATCTACAATCGTGCCCATCATCGGGTCATTAAAGGCGTCCCAAACCCGCGCGATCGCCATAATGGTGCTCACCACAAATGCGGGGATTAAAAGCGTGAACTGCAGGTAATAGGCAAGCGCCGCGCCGATGATACTGTAGATAACATTCTGCCCCGCCATACCGACGAGGTACATGGATTTTTCGGTACCGGTGTAAGTTCGCAGGTTGCTGACGGTTTTCATGACGCACCTCAAAATTCATCTGTTATTTGCCTTATTACCGGCAAGTATACCATAAAGGATATAAAAATTAAAGCGAAAAACCGGGAGAGAAACTTGAAGAATAATTTGCAAAGATCAAAAATAAAACATATAATATTGGGGGTATTCAACAATTGATTATCGCGGAGACGATTATGACGAAAAGGGGGCAGTGCAATGGCAAAAGTAAAAAGTCTTTCCACAAAAAGCAAAATCGGTTATTGCAGCGGCATCATCGCGGAATCGTTGATGTACAACATGTTTTTTACCTATTACTTGATTTTTTTAACCGATGTGGTGAAGCTTAACAGCATCCTTGCGGGCACAATCGGCTTTGTGGCGATTGTGTGGGACGCGGTGGCGGACCCGATTATCGGCGCGTTGTCTGACAAGGACGGTTCGGATAAACGCAAGTTCATGATGCGCGCGGCTTTCCCGATGGGGATTTTGTTTGTTACCGCTTTTACCGATATCGGTGTGTTCGGTGAAATGGGAAAGTTCGTTTTTTACCTGGCCGTTACCATGCTTTTTTGGCTTTGCTACACCGTTTACACCATCCCCTATTATGCCGTTGTAGCCGAAATTACCCCGGATTATGACGAGCGCACGGACATCCGCGGAACAAGCGCGCTCATCAACGCCGCCGGTATCTTCACCGGCAACGCGCTGCCCGCCATTCTCCCCGCCGCGCTTATTGGCCTGGGTGTTTCCGCGCGAATGGGCTGGTTCGCAACTGCGGGTGTTTTAAGCCTTATTTCGATTGTGTTCGCAGTTATCGCCGTACTTTCCTTACGGCATGTCACACTCAACAAAGCGGAGGCGTCCCAAGGCAAAAGAAAAACGCCGAAGGATATCTTTTTGACCTTTTTGCAGGTGCTTAAAATCAAGCCCTTTAAATGGTTTGTTCTTTTTGTGTTCGCTTTTTTGATAGCTTCCTCCATGATTCAAGCAAACTTTATGTATCTAATCAAAGAATGCCTCGGGATGAATGCCGAGGATAAAATGGTGATTGTGATCGTTGTTTTGGTTGGTACCATCGCGCTGTTAACGCCGGTTGTCACAAAGGTGGCAGAAATCAAAGACCGGCGGTTCGCGACGATTATATTCTTCAGTATTTCCCTGTGCGGATTGATAGCCGGTAAGATGATCGGCATCACAACTCTCCCCATGTTGATTTATGTGGCTTTTTTCATGGCAGTCGGTGCCGCCTGCTTCTGGACGGTTTTCTACTCCATGGCGTATGACCTCGTCGAGGTGGACGAATTTGTCAGCGGTGAGCGGCGCGAAGGCGTGATTACCGCGCTCCCGCAATTCTTTCAAAAATTCGGTTCGGCGGTCGGGATGTGGCTGGTCGGTTTTGTGCTCAAATTTTCAGGGTATGACAGCGGCAACGCAACAGCGGGCATAATTGAGAACTCGTCCACAATTATACCCGCCGTGTTTCTGGCAATATCCATTTTCGGTGTTGTAATGTTCCCGGTTACCAAGAAGCGTTTCCACCTGCTCCAGGAGGTGCTGGCAAAGAAAAACCGCGGGGAAGAATACGACACAACCGGCCTTGAAAAAATGATTTAACAAGAGCCAAAGGTGCGTCCTCTGCCTCGAAAACCATCAAACGCCGCGGCTGACCTTTTACCGGGTCAGTCGTCTTTTTTAATTTGGTTTAACAGATCCTTGAGTGCATCAACCTCTTCGTCCGTTAAAGTGACGCCTTTGCTCATGGTCTTGTGGTCCGGCGACCATTCGCGGATGTCGTACTTCGCTTCCCGCCCGTTCCAACTAACGCGGGTGAGTTCCTTCGTCCAACCCTTCGGGTTTTCGGACAGAACACCGATGCTTTCCGTAATTTCCCACTTAAAGTCTGCCATGTGTTATCCCTCCTCAAATTTATGTCAATCCTATTAGTCCCAATTTTCACTCGAAAGTTTTGTTTGCAGCGCCCGGAGACTTTTGTGCTGTTCTTTATAATCCGGAATATGTTTGCCTACAAGCGCCCAAAAACGGTCGGAATGATTGTGCTCGGCAATATGGGCGAGTTCGTGCACCACCACATAATCCACACATCGATCGTTGGCCAGGATGAGCCGCCAGGAAAAATTGATGCTGTTTTTACCGCTGCACGAGCCCCAGCGGGTTTTTGCCGCATTGATTCTGACTTTCAGCGGTGCGAGCTGCATCTTTTGAGCGTATACCGCTGATTTTTCGGCCAGCGTTTTTTCAGCAAGGTTTTTATAGATTTTGACAATCAGCCCTTTGATGTCGCCTGCCGGTATTTCCGTTGGCACAAAAAAACGCTCGCCGTCGAATCCTGCTTTGCGCTGCGCAACTGCTTCCAACGGATATTCGCTACCCAAAAACAGCAGCTTGTCACCCGGTTTTACGCAAAAGCTTTCTTTCCTGCGCGCGGCATCCTTTTTTTGTGCCGCTTTTTTTTCCAAACTGCCCATGTTTTGAGCGACAAACTTTTCAATCTCGCCCGCCGGAAAGTTTTTGGGGCACCGAACCTCGATGCTGCCGTCGTCATGCACATAGATGGCTGCCGTTTTTCTTTTTGACCTGGTAATGCTGTAGGCTGTCATAGATCTGTGTTCCTGTCCGATGGTCGCTTTATACAATAAATATTTATATTAATAATATTACACAGTTTACTTTCTTTGTCAACAATAATAACAAAAAACCAACAAAAAGTGCTAATTTAACATTAAAAAAGCGTCTTTTTTATTTGACATAATGATACTTCTTTGATAAAATATGAAGGCGGCAGGATTTGTGCCGCCGATTTTGTTTTTTTATTTTTTATAGCCTAAAAAATTGAAGGAGGAATGTGTTTTGGTTGATCAAAAAACCCTGGCGTATATCAACATGTACGCTGTGCTGGGCACGCTGGAAAATCTTTGTGCGCTGGACCCTGCGGCAGGTGCGCTGCTGAAAAATAAAAAACCGATTTCCATCGGTTTTGAGGTCAAGGGCGGTCCGAGCGCAACACTGACTTTTAAAAACGGGAAATGCAGGATGGAGCAGGGCGTCGGGGACTGCGACATCAAGCTCCCGTTCGGTTCCTGCGAAAAATTTAACGGACTTCTTGACGGAACGGTTACCCCGATACCCACAAAGGGATTCACGCACATCGGGTTCCTTTTAAAGGATTTCCAGGCGTTGACGGATTTGCTGACAAAATACATGCGTCCCGACCCGGCGGATTTAGAAGATGAGGACTTTTTCATCATCAGCACCTCGCTCATGTTCTATACGATTACCGTTGCCATCGCCCAGATTGCCAATAACGACGATGTCGGTATTTTTACCGCGAAGCTGATTGCGGACGGCGATATTGAAATGTCCATAGCCGGCGGACCCGCGGCAACCCTGCGCGCCAAAAACGGAAGAATGGTCACCATTAAGTGTGCGCCCGAAAATCCCCGCGCTGTGATGCGGTTCAGCTCGATGAAGCTGGCCCGTGATTTGTTCGACGGCAAAGTGAATGCCGTTGCCAGCATCGGCGCCGGGAAAATATCCATGAAAGGCATGATTTCCATGCTTGACAACTTGAACAGGCTGCTTGACAGAGTTGCCCTGTATCTGGCTTAGGAGGGGTGTACAATGAGTTTCAAAATTAACAAGTATGACAAAAGCAGAGCCATGTTTGACCGGGCGGAAAAAGTGATTCCATCCGGCGTTTACGGTCATCTCGGTCCGGCGGAGGGCTGCTTTATTCCGGTAACTTCTTTCCCGCTGTTCGGCGAAAAAGCGCAGGGCACCTATTTTTGGGATGTGGACGGCAACAAGTTTATCGATTACATGTGCGCGTACGGACCCAATGTCTTAGGGTACTGCGATGAAGATGTCAACGCGGCTGCGTTTGAGCAGTCAAAAACAGGCGACTGCACAACATCCCCATCCGTCAAAATGGTCGAGCTTGCCGAGCTTTTGGTGGACACGGTTAAATCCGCCGACTGGGCATTTTTCGCCAAGAACGGCGGCGATACGACAACCCTCGCGATTATGACCGCCAGAGCGGCGACGCACCGTAAAAAAATCGTATTTATCAACGGCTTCTACCACGGCGTCGCGCCCTGGACACAAAAGCTCGGTTATCCGGGCGTGTTGGAGGAGGATGTCGCAAACAACCTCTACATCAACTGGAATGATTTTGCCGCGTTTGAAAAGGTAGTGGCGGAAAACGAGGGCGAAATTGCCGCCTATATCGCGACACCTTATATGCACGGAAACTTTAAAGACAACGAGCTGCCCGCGGACGGATACTGGCAAAAGGTCCGCAAACTGTGCACGGAAAAAGGGATTGTACTTATCGTTGACGATGTGCGCTGCGGCTGGCGCCTGGACATAGCAGGGTCAGACCATTTTTACGGCTTTGAAGCAGACCTTATCTGCTTTTGCAAAGCGCTCGCGAACGGTTGGAATGTATCCGCCCTGTGCGGCAAGGACTGGCTGAAAAGCGCAGTCAGCGGTGTGACTTATACGGGCAGCTACTGGATGAGTGCGGTGCCTTTCGCCGCGGCGATTGCCTGTATCAATAAGATGAAAAAACTCAATGTGCCCGCCATGTTCCGCAAAAACGCCCTAATGCTCACCGACGGCCTGCGCGCAGCGGCCGCGAACAACGGCTTCAACCTGGTTGTTTCCGGTGAACCGGCGCTGTTTTATTTGCGTATCGCGGATGCGGACAACAACCTGATGCTCCACCAGGAATGGGTTGCGGAATGCGTCAAGCGCGGCATCTTTATCACCAACCACCACAACCACTTTATGAACGCGGCCATGACACCGGACGATTTTAAGCAAACCATCGATGTTGCGGAAGAAGCGTTCAAAATAATACGCAAGAACCATCCGGAGCTTTAACGCAGCCGGTTTACCCATACCAAATAAAGGAGGAATAACCAACATGCCATTATCAAAAAAAGAATGGTTAGCCCTTGAGAAAAAGGCCAATGAACTCAGGCACCTTTGCCTGGACACCACCTATTGGGCGGGCAGCGGTCATATCGGGGGCGGTATGAGCATCATGGATATGCTCACCATCCTGTACCACAAGTACCTGAATATCCGTGTGGAAGAACCGCTCTGGGAAGACCGTGACCGTTTTATCATGAGCAAAGGCCATGCGGGTATCGCCCTTGCGCCCGTGCTTGTGGACAAAGGGTTCAACGATCCGGAACAACTCAAAACCTTTAACCACACCAATTCAAAAATGGGCATGCATCTGGACTCCAACAAAGTGGTCGGCGTGGACGCGTCGACGGGTTCCCTCGGGCACGGGCTTCCCATGGCACTGGGCACCGCGCTTGCGGCGAGGGTCCTTGGCAAAAGCTACATCACCTACTGTATTCTGGGCGACGGCGAATGTGACGAAGGCTCTAACTGGGAAGCGGCGATGGCTGCCTCGCAGTTTAAGGCGACCAACCTCATCTCGTTTGTTGACCGCAACCGCTGCATGATTGACGGATGCACCGAGGATGTTATGGGGCTTGAACCTTTTGCGGACAAATGGAAAGCTTTCGGCTTCATCGTCAAGGATATTGACGGGCATAACTTTAATGAGCTTGCCCAAGCCATTGATTTTGCACTTGAAAACAAGGAAGCGCCGGTGATGATTATTGCCAACACCAGCAAAGGCGCCGGCATTGACTTTATGGAGAACGACTATAAATGGCACTATGGCGCGATTGATGAGGATAAGTACAACAGCGCAAAAGCGAGCCTCGATAAATACTACGAAACACGCAAGGCAAGGGCGGAAAAAGAAGGCGCTTAGTTTTTTAACTACCGTCACACAGCCCGGTTTTTACCGCGCGGAAAACGGGCGTTAAAATAAACTTTGCGCGGAGAAAAGGTGGCTAAAATGGCAGGCGGATTAACCTACACGGCTGTTGAGTCAACAGCCCTATCAACAGCGGAAATATACGGCAAAGCGCTTTGCGAACTCGGCAGAGAGCACCCGGAGGTGGTCGCGCTGACCGCCGACCTTGGCAAATCCACAAAAATCGGCATGTTCGGCGATGAATTTCCGGACAGATTTTTCAATGTGGGCATCGCGGAGCAAAACATGTTCGGCGTAGCCGCGGGCATGGCAAAGGCGGGGCTGGTGCCCTTCCTATCAACCTTTTCAACCTTCGCCTCGCTGCGAAGCGCCGACCAGCTGCATTCGGACATCTGCTATCAGAATGTCAACGCCAAAGTGATCGCGACGCATTCCGGCACATCCTTCGGGCAGGCGGGTTCGACACACCACGCGATTTGCGACATGGCCGTTGCCCGTTCCTTCCCCAACCTGACTGTTATCTGCCCGGCGGACGGCATGGAAACCGTCAATGCCGTGCGCGCGGCTTATGAGACCCCCGGCCCGTTTTATATCCGGATTAACAGAGGCTTTGACAGAGTTCTGTACCCCGACACGGAGTACGGCTATCAAGTCGGCAAAGCTGTCACCCTGCATGAAGGCACCGACCTGACGGTCATTGCCTGCGGATCCTGCGCTTTTCAGGCGCTTCAGGCGGCGAATTTCCTGGATGACGCGGACGGGCTTAAAATCCGCGTGCTGAATATGCATACCATCAAACCGATTGACCGTGAAGCCATCACGAAGGCACTCATGGACACCCGCCGTATCATTACGGTGGAGGATCATACCGTCATCGGGGGCCTCGGCAGCGCGGTTGCGGAGGTTATTGTCGAATCCGGCAAGGGCTGCGCGTTCAAGTCACTTGGCATTCCCGATAAATTCGCGCCCATCGGTTTACATGAGGACATCATGTCCATTCTGGGCATTGATTCCAACGGAATCATTGAAGCCATCCGCGAGGTGATGGGCAAAGACTTTGAGCTGGACGATGACTGGACCGATGAGGTGTAATTTCGAAAGGCTTCGATTCTTTCGAAATTCAGAAAGGAATGATGGTATTGGCTTCAAAAGAAGATGTTTTAACAAATAAAATTTTCCTGAATGCCGCATTGCCGCTGGTCAAGGTCATCGCCACGGATATCCCAAAACTTGCAAAGAAGTTTGAGCATACCCATGCGGTAATCCAAATCAGCGCGCTGGACCCGGAGAGTCCGGAAGGCAAGGTCGCCACGCACTTTGTCGTCAACGCCGGCGAATGGCTGGTACATAACGACAAAGTGGACAGAAAACCGCACATCGAACTTCAGTTTAAAAGCATTGAGGCAATGAACGGCTTTTTCAAGGGGAAAATCGGTCCTGCCACACTGCCGAAAATGCGCGGGCTGAAAAACACGGGCACATTTGTGGCCTTTATGCAGGTGCTGCTCAAGATGTCCGCCCTGCTCGGCGCGAAAACGCCGCCCGAGGACGAGGAAACCAAGAGACTGCTGGTTAAATGCTTTTTCTATCTGCTCTCAAGCGGTATCAGCACCATGAACAAACAGGGGCATGAGGGCGTGCACAATTGGGCACTCAAGAGCCCGGACAGGGTGTATGCCTGGGCAGTGAACGGCTATCCCGAACTTTCCGCCTATATTCGCGTCAAGGCGGGCAAGTCCAGAGCCGGCAGGGGCGAATATAAAAGAGCGCTGCCCTTTTTCACCCTGCGCTTTAACAACCTGGACAGCGCGCTGGGGATTCTCATGTCTATCGACGATATGCTGGAGGCAACCAAAGCCGGGCGGCTGATTATGGACGGCGCACCGGAATTCGGCGCGCAAATCGGCGAGTTTATGCTGATGGTCGGCGACCTCGCAAAGTAAAA
>CAZTCR010000033.1:0-32075 GCA_964612185.1 uncultured Eubacteriales bacterium | reverse complement strand
CGATACCGAACGGGGTCATTCTCCGCGCCGACGGAGATTTATAGGACGGGTGCCGGTTAAAATTTTAAAACGAATTTAAGAATTTATGACATAATTGTGAACATTTGAAAAAGGGCTTGATTTTTTATCCCTAAGCCATTACAATGTGCATTAGCACTCGAGGTTGTTGAGTGCTAAAATTATCCGTAAAGGCAAGAGCAAACTGCTCAGCCAATAAAAATTATTTAGGAGGAATTCAAATGACTATCAAACCACTTGCGGACCGCGTTGTCGTCAAACTGATTGATGTTGAAGAAACAACAAGCAGCGGCATCATCCTCGCGGCCTCGGCACAGGAAAAACCACAAATCGCGGAAGTGCTCGCGGTTGGTCCGGGCGGACTCGTTGACGGCAAAGAAGTGACCATGTATGTCAAAGAAGGCGACAGGGTTATCACCAGCAAATATTCGGGCACAGAGGTGAAACTCAACAAGGAAGAGTACACCATCGTTCGCCAAAGCGATATTCTCGCAATCGTTGAATAACATATTATAGGAGGAAAAAAGAAATGGCTAAACAAATTATTTACGGCGAGGATGCCCGCAAGGCATTGCTGTCAGGTATTGACAAGCTCGCGAACACGGTTAAAATCACGCTCGGCCCCAAAGGCAGGAATGTTGTACTGGACAAAAAGTACGGCTCGCCCCTGATTACAAACGACGGCGTCACCATCGCGAAAGAAATCGAGCTCGAAGATGTTTTTGAAAACATGGGCGCGCAACTCATCAAAGAAGTTGCCACCAAAACCAATGATGTTGCCGGAGACGGCACCACCACCGCCACCCTGCTTGCGCAGACCCTTGTGCGCGAAGGCATGAAGAATGTAACCGCCGGCGCAAACCCGATGGTCGTTAAAAAAGGCGTGCAGAAAGCTGTTGACGCGGCTGTCGCGGCGCTCAAGGAACATTCCAAACCGGTGAGCAGCAGCAAAGACATCGCCCGCATCGCCACCATCTCGTCAAGCGACGAAGAGCTTGGCAACATCATCGCGGACGCGATGGCCAAAGTGACCTCCGACGGCGTTATCACGGTTGAAGAAAGCAAGATTGCCCTCACCGATTCCGATGTGGTGGAAGGCATGCAATTTGACCGCGGCTATATCTCCCCCTACATGGTAACGGATACGGAAAAAATGGAAGCTGTCATTGACGACGCGTACATTTTAATCACCGACAAAAAGATTTCCAACATCCAGGAAGTGCTTCCCCTGCTTGAAAAAATCCTTCAGTCCGGCAAAAAGCTTGTCATCGTCGCAGAAGATGTTGAAGGCGAAGCCCTTTCCACCATCCTCGTCAACAAGCTGCGCGGCACCTTCACCTGCGTCGCGGTCAAAGCCCCCGGTTTTGGCGACAGACGCAAAGAAATGCTGCAGGATATCGCTATTCTCACCGGCGGCGAAGTGATCACGGCTGACCTCGGCCTTGAACTGAAAGAAACCGAAATCACCCAGCTCGGCAAAGCACGCCAGGTAAAAGTGTCCAAAGAAAATACGATTATCGTTGACGGCGCCGGCGACAAAGACGCCATCAAAGGCCGCATCGGTCAAATCAAGGTTCAGATTGAAAACACGACTTCTGACTTTGACCGTGAAAAACTCCAGGAAAGACTTGCGAAGCTCTCCGGCGGTGTAGCGGTTATCCGGGTGGGCGCTGCCACCGAGACCGAAATGAAAGAAAAGAAGCTCCGCATTGAAGACGCGCTTGCGGCAACCAAAGCAGCTGTTGAAGAAGGCAGTCTCCCCGGCGGCGGAGTAGCCCTGCTGAATGTGATGTCCGCAGTTGAAAAACTGCTTGACACTGACGACGCGGACGAAAAAACCGGCATCAAGCTGGTACTCAAAGCGCTCGAAGCCCCGGTTCGCCAGATAGCGGAAAATGCTGGGCTCGAAGGTTCCGTTATTGTCAACAGCATCCTCGCCGCCGGCAAACCCGGTTACGGCTACGACTTTGCGAAAGACAAGTTCACCGATATGGCGAAGGCCGGCATCCTCGACCCGACTAAGGTTGTCCGCTCGGCACTGCAAAACGCGGCATCTGTCGCGGGCATGGTGCTCACCACCGAAAGCCTTGTTGCGGAAAAACCCGACCCGGCAGCCGATGCTGCGGCAGCGGCGGCCATGGCAGGCCAGGGCGGCGGCGGAATGTATTAATCCCCCTGTTTTAAGGTATAACATTGGAGCGTGCCGTTTGGCACGCTCCATTCATTTTCATTTTCTAATTATCACACTGCGTTATTCAAGCACTCGACTCCGCCGTTTATATTTTTACGCTGCTGCATATAATATCCGCAGACTCCGGTGCATTGGACATCCTCGCGTTTTACGGCGCAGTATTTCGTACTATCTGCTTTGTTTTTTTTACCAGCATAATGGCAGTTTCCGCAATTTTGGCTGCGCGTCATCCCGAGTACCTCCTGTTTTATTGGCGAATCCCATACAACGCCTTGATTCTATTCGATTATATGTTGCTGCCCGCTGCCGCGCAAGTTGATAACTATAAAAATAATTGATGCCGAAAATGGTTAGCAGTATAATATGTTGACAACATATTCTCCGAAGAGTATAATTTATTCAGATTAAAATCGGAGGCAGAATAATGAGTTCCTTTGGCGAGGTTCTAAAACAATGTATTGAAGACCAAGGCATCAGCGTAAACGGTTTTGCCCGGGACACCGGTATAAACCGCGGATGGCTGTACAATATTTTTACCGGTGTAAAAAAGCTGCCGGAGGATAAGTTCCAGGCACTCCTGCGGGACATTAGTTTTGCATCCGCCAATGAGGATTTGCTGCGGGAGGCATTCTACCGGGAAGCGTTTGGCGATGACAAATATGAAAATATCATCTATATTGCGGATTTTTTTAATAAAACCTTTGTTGAAAGCTGTGCGCAAAAACCGGAAAAAGCAGACCTATACAGCCGTCCTGCCGCTCATGTGTTACCTGTTGAACCGAAAAGCTTTAAAAACGCTTTGCACAGCATAATCTATGAAGAAATTAAATCCGGTGAAGCGCCGGTCATTTATACAAACTTTCCTTACAGCCTCAAGCATGTTGACAATAGAATTTATAATGCGCTGCGCGCCTGCGGCAAGCCGGTTGTACTTCATCACCTGGTTTATTTTGAGAGAAAAAGCCATTCCAAAAACAACTTGCGCAACATCCTTCAAAGCCTGCGCTATATTCAGCTCCGGCAAAATGTACACTATATTTATGCCGACAGTGTTTCCGCCGCGTTCACCGGCACTTTGTACCCCTACTTTGTTATCACAGCAACCGGCGCGCTGATGTTTAATGCCGTCGGCACGCGGGGCTTGCTGATTCATAGCGAACCGGCCGTGTTGGCGCACCTGTGTGACCAAGCCAACGGGCTGATTATGAAATGCGCACCGTTGGCTGCCTTTCCGGCGAATCTTCTGGAAGCGAAAGCAATTAATGAACCGATGGTCGCCACCGCAGTGACCAGTTACCTGGTGCATGCCCCCTGCTGGACACAATTCGCGGACAATGAATTGCTGGACAAGGCGATCCACCCAACATTTCCTTTAAGAGAAAGTATCATTCAAATTGCGGATCGATATTACGCGGATATTATGCGCGGCAACCCGCTTCACTTTTTCACCTTGAGCGGCATTATAGACTTCATCCATAACGGACGGTTTTATGACGCGCCCGAACTTTTAGTGCCGCCATTCTCCCCCGCTCTTCGTGTTTATGTGCTGGAAAAAATGATAAAATACCTGAAAGAACCTCGCGACTATTTCTTTTTGCTGGATGAAAGCAAAATCACCTGCCCGGATAGCCTTGCCGTTACTTTTTGCGAGGGCGGTGTGATGATTTTATCAAAAGCAATAATTGATGACGATGCCTTTGTCGGACAATGTGTGGTAAAACTGGAGGATAAAAGCATTGCGGCAGACTTCCGCAATTGTCAGGATTATATTGTACGCAACGGATTTGTCCATACGAAAGACTATGCTTTACGGAGTTTGAGTGACTTGTTGGTGTTGTGCAAAGAACTGGCAGCCGAAAGCGAATCTGAATAATGTTAATAGGCACAAGAAAAAGGAGCTTGTCAACCGACAGGCTCCTTGTTGTTATTGGTTTGGTTTTCTATCCGATGGTATAAGTTTCCGTCATGGAATATGCCAGTTTGATTTTGATTAAGGTCTCTTTGCTGTTCACGGTGACGAGCATCTCCACATCCGACGATGTGTTCAGGTAATAAACAGCACTGACCATATTGCCGGCCTTGTCGGTTTTGCACTTGATTGTGCTGCCGCTGTAGGTCGGCTCAAATTTTTGATTGTCCACCCTGATGTCAATCCCCATAAACTTCGTATTGAACCCGCCGAATTCTTTGCGGAAGTCTTCATCAAGCAGCAGAGAAAAAGCTTTGCCATGGTTGGTTGAGTTGTTCTTTGTCGGTAAGGAAGCGAGTTTTTCATCCTTGAATTTCAGTTCAATCTCATAATAATCGCCGGCTTGATTCAGCGTTGCGCTTATGAGCGCAGTTTCGTCAATTTTACTTGCCCAAGGTTGGCCTTTGACCGGGAAATCGTCATGGCTTGCGCCTTTGGCGACCATTATATTGTCTTTCTTCTCGGAATTGATTGCAGTTGCGGCAAAGGACGCGATAAAGGAATGAAACGGCACATTGTCCGAAACCGCGACATTCTTTTTATCCGTACCGGCCCGGGACGAAAAGGTGTAGCCGGGTTTTGTTTGCTTGACCCGGTTGGCTGCGGCATTGAAAAAACGCACAATTTCAGCCGGTGTGGACGGCAATGTACCGCTATTGGTTTGCGCTGCAGTGCCGGCGTCTGATGTTGCCGGCGCGCTTACCGTTTCGGAAGACAGGCCATCCCCGGTTGTTTGTGTCCGGTCTGCAAGGGTTGTTTGGCTGCTTACGGATGAGATCGGTTCGGAAATACCGGTGGTCTGCGTCTCATCGATTTTTTGTGAGCAAGCACACAAAAATATTAGACAGAGCAAGCCAGCGATAAGAACAGACAGGGGTTTTCGCATGTATTATTGCTCCCTTATTTTCGCTTTGATTAGAATATTTCTGCTTCATATTAACACACAAATCATTTTAATACAAGAGAAAAAAACACGCCTGCCGAAAGCAAGCGTGCGGTAGTTTTTTATGCTAAAATAACTTAAGTTTGGCTTTAAATTTTGAACCTGCTCAAACGATTTCATCCAAAAAATATGCTCTTGTATTTGCCCGTCTGCCCCGCTCGTCCGTTACTTCCAGGCGGAAATAAATATCCGAGGGGTCCAGGTCAAACCGCGCCTGTGTGAGCAGCTCATCGCCAACGGCATTCGCGACATCGCCGCGCCGGCCGGCGGTTGTGCAGGTTATTCGGGCTGCGGGCGAACACGACAGGTTCACCGTATTGTCTGCCACATACAGTTCATGAATTTCCGGCCCGGCGGAAGCATAATAATTGCCGTTTTGAATGGCCGCCATGATGGTTGCGTAATCCAGTTTTTCGGCTTTCACCATAATAAACCCGCCGAAGGAACTATTGAGTGGGTGGTCAAAAGGTTCCCGGTTGTGGTTGTCGTCCGCGGCGATACAGCCCAAGCGATTGCCAAGACGCAGCAGGGTGTCGTACACCTGGGTTTGGTTGCCGTCGATGCCGTCGAGATTATACGCGCCGTAATTGAAAATTTCCGATGCAAAGATGCCTTTGAGTTCCCTGTAATCATCCAGCGTTTGCAACGACCAGTAGGGATGATTATAGCAAACGATAAACCCGTTGCTGTTTAGTTTGGCGATAAAGTCGTTGATGCCTGCCATGTCCTCGTAGTCGGGTTTCGGGAGAACCGATTTTTTATCGGATTGATCCAACGCAAAGGCGTTGAAGTGATAGCATTTCGTAAAATAATTGTTGGCGATGTTTTTTTGGCTGATATCAATCTCATAGCCGTTAATCGCGAGAAAGTGTTCGTCCGTTAAATCGTTATGGGTATAAAAATTTTCGTGGTCGGTAAAAGCGACAATCGAGTAACCCCTGGCCAGGTATTCTTTTTTTATTTCCGCGGGTTGCAGGGCTCCGTCGGACAGCACCGTATGGCAGTGCATGTTTGCTTTGTAAAATTGCCCGTTTACCGGCAACAGATACTTTTTCATAAAAAACTCCATTCATACAGATTGATTGGTCAACCCCGCGGCCTGCAAAGACCGCGGGGCTGTTTTATTAACTGTTCATGCCGAGTTCAATGGCTTCCATGTTTTTGGGAATCAGGTGCTGCTTACGCGGCGGGACAACCTTTTCGATTGTTTTTTGCATCGTTTCCATGGAGCAAAACTGCGTCAACCCCAGCATCTTACCCATGAGGATGATGTTGGCAAGCCCCTTGAGCCCCTTTTCTTCCGCCAGTTTGGTTGCCGGTACATAATAAGCGGATATGTCATCCCGCTCTACTTTTTTGGCGACCAGAGCACTGTCGATAATAACAATACCGCCCGGAACAACGGAGTTGATAAATTTTTCATAGGACGGCAGGTTCATCACAATCAGGACATTCGGATTGTTGACAAGCGGCGAACATACCGGCTCGTCCGATATACACACGCTGCAGTTCGCTGTGCCGCCGCGCATTTCAGGCCCGTAGGACGGGAGCCAGGATACCTCTTTGCCGTCAATGAGCCCGGCGTATGCGATGACTTTACCCATGAAAAGGATTCCCTGCCCGCCGAAGCCAGCTAAAATCGAGTTCATATCTTTCATTACTCAGAGGCCTCCTTTGCCGAGGTTGCAACCATCGCGGGCGAAGTCTTGTCTTTATAAACGCCCAACGGGTAATACGGCAGCATGTTGTCGCGCAGCCAGCCGAGCGCTTCGTTCGGGGCAAGCCCCCAATTGGTCGGGCAGGAGGATACAATTTCAACAATAGAGAAACCGGCACCGTCTATTTGCGTTTGAAAGGCCTTTTTGAGCGCTTTTTTCGCGCGGTTGACATTCTTTACGCTGTCCACCGCGACGCGCTCCGCGTACGCTGTCCCGTCCAGGGTGGACAGCATTTCGCACACACGAATCGGGTAGCCGGCCGATTTTACATCCCGGCCATAGGGGGAAGTTTGCGTGATTTGATTGGGCAGCGAAGTGGGCGCCATTTGCCCGCCGGTCATGCCGTAAATCGCGTTGTTGACAAACACAATCGTAATGTTTTCACCCCTGGTGGCGGCATGTACGGTTTCCGCGGTTCCTATGGCGGCAAGATCGCCGTCCCCCTGGTAGGTGAAAACGATGCTGTCCGGCAAGGCGCGTTTGATACCGGTGGCGATCGCGGGCGCACGGCCGTGCGGGGCCTGTATCATATCGCAGGCAAAATAATTGTAAGCCATTACCGCACAGCCAACCGGAGCAACACCGATTGTTCTGCCTTCAATGGCCAGTTCATCCATACACTGGGCTATGAGCCGGTGGATAATGCCGTGCGTACAGCCGGGGCAGTAATGCAAAGGGGCATCCGTTAATGCCTTCGGTTTTTGAAAAACAACAGCCATTATTGAATACCTCCTGTCATCTTTGAGATTTCGGCAAGAACCTCTGCCGGTGTGGGAATGATGCCGCCCGTATGCCCGAAAAAGTGAACCGGTCGTTTGCAGTCAATCGCGAGCTTTACATCGTCAATCATCTGCCCCATACTCATTTCCACACAGAGGAAGGCTTTCGCGTTTTCTGCCGCGGCAAGCATATCTTTTTGCGGGAACGGCCAAAGCGTGATCGGCCGGATTAGCCCGACTTTAATCCCCTGCGCCCTCGCCTCTTTCACAGCGGCTTTGGCAATTCTGGCGGTGGCGCCGTAGGCAACAACAAAATACTCGGCGCCGTCGGTCATATAGTTTTCGCAAAGCGTTTCTTTTGCCTGAATAATCTTGTAGCGTTCGAAGCGCTGTTTGATGAGCTGCTCCAGATCGGCGGCTTGAAGGTACAGGGAGTTGACGATGTTATGCTTGCGCTCATTGCTGTGTCCGCAGACTGCCCATTCTTTTTTGGGGAGGTCAGTGACGGCATTGCCGCCGATGACGACAGGCTCCATCATCTGCCCCAACAGCCCATCCGCTAAAATCATCGCGGGCATGCGGTATTCATCCGCCAAATCAAATGCCTTACCGACGAGATCCACCATTTCTTGCACGGAGGACGGCGCGAAAACAAGAATATGTAAATCCCCGTGTCCGGGTGCTCTGGTTGCCTGCCAGTAATCCGCCTGGGACGGCTGAATACCGCCGAGGCCAGGACCGCCGCGCTGCACATTGATGATAAGCGCCGGCAGGTCGGACCCGCACATGTAGGAGATGCCTTCGGTCTTTAGACTGATGCCGGGTGAGGAAGAGGATGTCATCGCGCGCACACCGGCGGCTGCTGCGCCCTGGACCATGTTGATGGCCGCTATTTCACTTTCCGCCTGTAGAAATGTGCCGCCGATTTTGGGCAGACGCTTTGCCATGTAAGCGGCTAGTTCCGTCTGCGGGGTTATGGGGTAACCGAAGAAATTGCGGCAGCCGGCTTGAATAGCCGCCTCCGCCAACGCTTCGTTCCCCTTCATTAAAACTCTTTCAGCCATTATTAACTCCTTACCTTTCCACTTCAATCGCGCAGTCCGGGCACATCACCGCGCAGGATGCGCAGCCGGTGCACTTTTCCGGCTCGACAACTTCCATCGGGTGGTAACCCTTGGCATTAAGTTTTTCTTTGGACAGCGCGAGGATTTGCTTGGGGCATACCGCGGCGCACAGCTCGCAGCCCTTGCAGACATTTTGGTCGATAGTTACCTTTGGCATTTATGTTCCTCCTAATCAGTTAACGCTTAGTTCCAGGGCAGTTTTACAATAATATCAACGGGATATAGATTATCCACCTTACCGGTCAATGTGGGTTCCAGGTGCCTTGGCGCGGTGGTCATTGCCAGCGGCAGCCCCGAAAGCCGGGCGGTTTGCTGCGCATAGGGAATAGAAGATAAAATATCCTCCGCGGTTGTCAGCCCGGCAAGATGGGAGTTGTTGACGATCCCCGTCGCGCGGATACCGCTTGCGCCTTCCACCTCCCGCAGAAGCTCAACAGCTTCCTCCGGTGTGGCAATCAGCTTGCGGAAACGGTTGATAACAAAAAGCATCTCATAATCGCTTTGTGCATAAATCCTTTTCGCATACCGGCCGAGCGCGAAAGCGCCTGCGTCGTCCCCCCCGACATCAATAATAATCTGTTCATCGGTTTTGTCAAACACCGTTAAAATCTCCGCTGTCAAAGCCGGCGCGTCCACGGTGGTGCCGGCGGTAGCGGGGCTGATAACCTTGATGCCTTTGTTCTGCAGCAGCTGCGTATAGTCGGCTGTGCGGAAATAGGGGTTAACAATATCCAGGTCCACAACAGTAACCCGCTCCCCCCTGCTTTGCCAGTCGAGCGCAAGGTTCAGAGCGAGGTTTGTTTTGCCGCTGCCGTAGTGGCCGCATATGATATTGAACCGCTTTAACATAGTCCGCCTGCTTATTCATATTACTGAAATTATAACATAATGCGTGGGGCAGTTCAATTGAAATCGGCTGCCGCGGTTAGAAATATAAACAATCTGACAAAGCATTTTTGTGCAAAGTGTTGACCGGGTTTGACTCAAACCGTTTTTCCGTTGAAACGGCGTGAAAAAAGACTGCCTTCTCCTCTAAATTGGAAAAGGCAGCCGAGGTCTCACTTCACCGGTCTGTTATCGCTTACAGCGTAAAATAAAGCCCTGTACTTTGGTCTATGCCGATGGCATAGTTTTCATAGTCCACCATCAGCCCTGCGTCCAGACTGTCCACTTCACCATCCTGGTTGATATCGTTTGCTGCCAAATACACCATATCTTCATCAGGGTTAAGATCAATCAGATAATTTTCATAATCCACAACGGTACCGGCATCCATGCTGTCCACGCTGGCATCGCCGTTGATATCACCGAAAATGATGACGCTGTAGCTTTCGACAATGTCGCCCGATATATCATCGACAACATTCACGAATGTGCCGGTGCCGAACCCAAGCGGAGTGGGAACATATAGGATACTGTAACCGGCAGGAACCTGTAAAAAGGCAGCGAGCGAAGTTAGTCCCGGCGGCAAACCGTAAATGCAGCCGAAATCAGCATTTACTATACACCCCGATTCTTCAACAGGGGTTAAAAGAGCCCCGCCGGTACCGAAACCGGTTACTGTAAGAATATCGAAGCCGTAATCGTTTTGCGAGCCGTCCGATGTCAGCTGAATGGTAAACGAGCTACCCATTACTGTTTTTGTGGTGCCGGCAAGTTCAAGACCGGTGAAAGCACCGACCAACTCATCGTTTTCATCAAAAAGATAGACGAAATCATAACCGTCTTCCAAACTTGTTTCTGGCGAAAAAGTTAACTCAAGATAGGCAACGGCAGTCGGATGTACATAATCCCAGTAAAAATCCATATCATTGTTATACGGATGGTCGGACGAAATAACGCTGTTAAAGCTTTCGACCGAGATAATATCGAACCCGTACGCTGTTTGAGAACTGTCCGTTGTCAAACGAATCCGGAAAGAATTTCCGTCCACAATAACAGACCGCCCGGCGAGCATATCGCCGGTATAGGTACCGACCAAATCATCATTGCTGTCATACACATAGATAAAATCATAATCCTCTTCCACACTCGTCTGGTCGGAAAAGGTTATCTTTAGTTTGTTGGCCGGATCGGGATGCGTATAAGACCATGATTCATCCATATCGTTATCATAGGGGTGGCTTGAGGAAAGTACAATGGAAACCTTGGCAATCGATACAATGTCAAAACCATACGCTGCTTGGGAATAATCCGAAGTCAATCGGATTCGAAAAGAATTGCCCGGCACCAATATTTTTTTGCCTTGAAGCTGAGTGCCGGTGTATGTACCCGTTAAGTTTTCTGCAGCGTCATACATGTAGATGAAGTCGCTGCCGTCTTCCGTTATCGTTTGCGCGGAAAAGGTAATCGCGAGGAAATCAGCGGGCTCCGGGTGCGTATATGTCCAGGATTGATCCGTGTTGTCCTGGTAAGGGTGGGCTGATGAAATATAGGTGACTGTAACATCAAAGAAGCCCTCATAACCGTTATAGGAAACCGTAAGGGTCTGCTGTCCGTAAGAATCCGGGTCAAATCCATCAACTATAAACGAGGTTACCGCGTTGATATTCAGGTCATTGTCGACAAACATCACCTGCATACCATCAGCAATAAATGCTTCGCCTTTTTGATACATCGTTTTGTCCGGCAGGCGTGATATAAAAACGCCGGTAACCAGGGGAATAAAAGGAATTCCGATGCCGTCTGCGTAGGTTTTAGCGGATGACGGGTCAAAACCGACGATATTCAAAGCATCACAACCTTCGAAAACATCATCCCCAAACACTGCCGAGGTGTTTCTGATGACTGCGAGGCTGAGGTTTTGACAGTATCTGAAAGCATAATCGCCGATTTGAGTCAAACTCGCCGGAATATCGATGTAGGGAAGGTCGTCGGCATTACAAAAGGCGAGTTTTGCCAGCGTTTCCACACCGGCAGGTATAATATACGCACCCGTTTTGGCAGCAGGATATTGAATGAGATTTTTTTGCTCTATGTCATATAATACGCCGCCCGGGCAGGAGTACGCGGCATTGGATGAGCTGATTGAAAATTGGGCAATGTTTATGCAGTAAGCAAAAACGCTCTCCCCCAAGGATGCCAGCCCGGAACCGATAGAAACACTCGCCAATAAATCACATGAGGAGAACGCATTGTCGCCGATTGATATGACACTGTCCGGCATCGCAAGAGATGCGATCTTTCTGCACGAATTAAAAGCATTCGCGCCGATTGACTGAACACCTGTTCCAAGATTTAAAATCTCGAGGTTCGTACAGACTGAGAATGTAGACGCGCCGATTTGCGTGACGCTGTCCGGTATAGTCAGGGAGGTCAAACCGCTGCAGTAATAAAAAGCGGATAAGCCGATTGCGGTCAATCCTGCCGGCAGGTTGACCGCCGTCAAGCCCGAACAGGTCGAAAACGCTTCGTTCGCGATCGTCAAAACCCCTGCAGGAATATTATATGCTCCGCTTTTACCGGTTGGGTATTGGATCAGGTAAGTCTTAGCGAAATCGAACAGTACCCCGTTCGAACTTGAATAGACGGTGTTGGCCGGGTCGACATTAATTTGCGTGAGGACGGAGCATAAGCTGAAGGAGTTGCTGCCGATAGAACCGACGGCAGCGCCGACAGAGACGGAAGTCAGGTAATCGCAATCATAAAAAGCATTTGCCGCGATGGCGGTTACACCCGCAGGTACGGTATACGCACCGGTTTTTCCGGGCGGATATTGGACAAGCGTATTCCCGGTTTTGTTGAAGAGCACACCGGCCGAACTTGAAAAAGACGAATTGCCCGCCGCCGCGTTGATTTGCGTGAGTTTGGTACAGCGCGCGAACACGGAGATACCCAGCATGTTTACCCCCGCGCCCAAATTTACGGTGGTTATCTTAGTGCTCTGATAGAATGCATAGTTTTTAATGTCCTCCACGCTGTCAGGAAGGGTGACGGCGGTCAGGGTGTTGCAATAGGAAAACGCGTATATGCCGATAGATGTGACAGGATAACCACCCAAGGTATCCGGTACGGTAATTGTTGTTCCGCTGCCGGTGTAGTCCGTAATGCGCGCTTTGGAATCGATAACAGTATAGGTATAATCACCGCTTTGCTCTGCCGAGACAGAGATTAACCCCACAGGGAACAACGCCAGGACCATTGCCAAGACCACGAGGACAGATAACAACTTTTTCATCCGTATTTCCTCCTTTTAACCCTATACAATGCCTGTTCAATTTTTCATTCCGCAAGCCAGTCTGTGATCCTTTATAATTTTATCACAGCACATTATCACATGCAACCAAAAATTTTTAATGCGAAAACAGTTCTTATTTGATGTGACTGTTGTAAAAAGAAAAGCAGGCGCACGGCCTGCTTTTCTATGTGATATTGGTTCTTATTCGTCTTCCGGAGCTTCTTCGGCAACCGGTGCTGCTTCTTCAACATCCTGAACTTCCTGGGCAACGGCGGTTTCTTCAGCGGGTGCTGTTTCTTCAACAGGTTCTGCTTTTTCAGCCGGTACTGCTTCTTCAGCCGGTACTGCTTCTTCAGCAGGTGCTGCTTCTTCAGCCGGTGCTACTTCTTCAGCGAGTGCTGTTTCTTCAGCCGGTGCTGTTTCTTCAGCCGGTGCTGTTTCTTCAGCCGGTGCTGTTTCTTCAGCCGGTGCAGCCGCTTCTTCTTCGCCTTCGAGCGGGTCAAGCAGCGCGCGGATGGACAGGCTGACCCTGTGCTTGTCAAAGTCGATACCGGTAATCTTCACTTGAACCGTTTGGCCGATTTTGAGTTCGTCCTGCGGTTTATCAATATGCCGGTTGGCGATTTGTGAGATATGGATGAGGCCGTCAACACCGGGAATAACGCTTGCAAAAGCGCCGAAGGCCGTCATGCCGACGATTTCGGACTCGATAACCGTGTCAACCGGATAATCGCGGCGGAGCACTTCCCACGGATTCTCGTCGGCTTTTTTGTAGCCAAGGGAAATCTTTCTTTTTTCCGGCTCAAGCGCTTTGATATAAACTTCAATGGTGTCGCCCAGCGTCAGCACATCGGATGGATGCTTGATGCGCTTCCAGGACAGCTCGGAAATATGAACCATCCCGTCAATACCGCCAAGGTCAACAAAAGCACCGTATGTAGTCATGGATTTAACCTTGCCTTGGTAGACCTGCCCGACAACCGCCTGCGCCCAGAAAGTATCCGACGCTTCGGAGAAACCGTCTTTTAAAACGGCGCGCACCGAACCGACCGCGCGTTTACGCTCTTTATTCACTTCGATGATGCGGAATTTAACCATTTTATGCAGTAAATCTTCGATAGGGTCATTACGGGAAGCGGTGGCAAGGGACGCGGGGATAAACACCCGAACGCCGCTGGTGGAAACCAGTATGCCGCCCTTGATGATATCCGTGACAATACCTTCAAAAACCTTATCGGTATTCTCGGCGTCGACAACATCAAACCACGAACGCATGGCATCGCATTTAATTTTGGAAAGCATGACTGTGCCTTCCATATCGTTGGTTTTCATGATGATAAGGTCCAGTTTGTCCCCGACCTTGAGTTCCTTTTTGGGGTCGCAGGCGGGGTCCGCGCTGTATTCGTCCAGGGGGACATATCCGGCATGCTTTCTGCCGATGTCAACCTGGATTTCGGTCGGTGAGATACCCATAACCACGCCGACAACTTTTTGATCCGTGCTCATATTTTTGAGGTTTTCCTCAAGAGCTTCGGAAAAAGTCTGATCTTCGATTGACTCGGATTCTGCTTGTGCTGACACCTCCCCGGACGGCGCAGCTTCCTCAACCGTTACTTCTTGCGCGGGAGCTGTTTCTTCCTTTGCTTCCGCAGCCGCGGTTTCCTCCGCCTGAACTTCGCTTGTAACAGTTTCTTCGGCAGCGGTTTCGACAACTTCATCAGCGTCGGGCTGCCCTGCAGTCTCCTCTTTTTCAATCAGATCGTCTTTGAGAATTTCGGACATGGTTTCAAGTACCTCCTTTATTATGCCGGCGGGGGTGGAAGCCCCCGCGGTAACACCGATGGAATCGCAACCCGAAAAGTCAATGCCGTAAAGCTCGGCTGCCCTTTCAATATGGAAAGTTTTGCAGTTAACCTCGCAAACCGACTTGAGCTTTGCGGTGTTGGAGCTTTGACGGCCGCCGATGATGATCATCGCGTCGGAAACCATTGAAAGTTCAAGGGCTTCCTTTTGCCTGTCTTGAGTCGCATTACATATTGTATCAAATAGAATTGCATTTGTACATAGCAAATTTATCAGTTTTGTGCAATCGTTCCATTCTTTGATGCTGAAAGTGGTTTGCGCGGCTATTAAAATTTCGTTCGACAGGTATTCCGGGTGGGTATAAAATATTTCCCTGAGTTCAGTGGAATCTTTAAAAATGTGAACATCTCCGTGGCAGTAGCCCCTGATGCCCCGCACTTCCGGGTGCTCCGCATCCCCGGCAATCAGCACCGGAATATCGCCGGATGATTTTTCGGATACGATACGGTGAATTTTTTTTACAAAAGGGCAGGTGGCGTCGCAAATATCACATCCGGCGGCGGAGAAGCCATCTATCACCGCTTTGGCAACCCCATGGGTTCTTACCGCAACCGTCACGCCGGTCGGTACATCCTCCGGTTTTTCAACTTCGACGACGCCCCTTTTCCGCAAATCCTCAATCACCTGGGGATTGTGAATGATGGGGCCCAGGGTGCATACACGCTTGCCCTGTTCGAGCAGGGAATAAATCATATTAACAGCACGGTCAACGCCGAAACAGAAGCCCGCGGTCTTTGCCACCTTTATTTGCAATGCTTTTCCTCCCAGAGCTTGACAATTTCGCCCATGATAAGCCTGGACGCGGCTTTGAGTTCACTTGAACTGCCGCTGCCCGTAAAACCAAGCGACTCGTACGGGATTGGCTTGCCGAAGCGCACGGTGACTTTTGAAAAAAGTTTCGCTTTGCCGTCGGAGTATATGGAAACCGGAATCACATCCGCTTTTGCTTCCCGGGCGATGAGCGCGATACCGGCTTTGGGCGCTTTGGGTGTGCAGTCTTCCGAACGGGTGCCTTCGGGGAATATGCCCAGCGCATAACCTTCCCGAACCACTTTGATGGAATACTCCACCGCCCTTTTATCCGACTCCCCTCTTTTAATCGGGAAGGCGTTGGCGTGCGTATACAGCCAGTTTTGGTAAGGTTTCGCAAACTTTTCTTCCTTGGTCATAAAATGAATTTTCCTGACCAAACTGACGCTGATAAAGCCGGGGTCAAAGGTATTGTAATGGTTGGAGGCAACGATAATGCCGCCTGTTTTCGGCACATTTTCTTTACCGACAAACTTAATTCTGAATAACATTTTTGACACAACCAACAAAACCCTGATAATGAAATCAAAGAATTTATATTCCCTCACTGTTGTAAAATCAAATTCCTTCATGAAAGGCGCTCCTTTATCAAAGTGATGACAAGATCAATGGATTCTTTCAAGTCCAAGCCGGTGGTGTCAACCGTTAGCGAATCCTCGGCCGGTTTCAGCGGGGCGATAGCGCGGTTTGAATCGTTAAAATCCCGTTGTTTCATTTCTTCAAGCACTTGCTCGTACTGTGCCGCGACGCCTTTCGCGGTGAGTTCTTTATAGCGGCGCATTGCCCTTTCCTCCGGCGTGGCTGTCAGGAATATTTTGATTTGCGCCCAGGGCAGCACAACCGTTCCGATATCCCGCCCATCCATGATGCAATCATTCTTGGCGGCGATGTCCCGCTGCAGATCGAACAAGAAACCCCGCACAGCCGGAATCGCCGAAACATTGGATGCGGCCATAGATGCTTCCGGTGCTCTGATGGCGTCGGAAACATCCTCGCCGTTGAGGTAAACCCTTTGCTCACCATCAGCAAATTTCAGTTCAACCTTGACCTTTGCGAGAGAAGCACTGACTTTGTCTGCGTCTTTTGAGTCGATGCAAAGCCTTAACGCATGAAGCCCAATCGCGCGATAAAGCGCGCCCGTGTCGACATAAATGAAGCCCAGTTCTTTCGCCGCTCCGCGTGATATTGTACTTTTGCCCGCGCCGGCGGGTCCGTCAACAGCGATATTAATTGGCATAGGTAAACATCCTTTCTAATTGGCCGTTTGTATTTGCTAAGCGGTTGCTGAGCAGTTGTTGAGCGATGGTAGAACGATTGCTAACCTATCGTTCACCCATTGTTCACCCATTGCTCACCTATTGCTCACCCTATCATGTTTCCTGCCAAATTGCCCGTTGCAAAGGCTATCTGCAAATTAAAGCCACCTGTATAAGCGTCGATATCGATCACTTCGCCCGCAAAATAAAGACCGCGGATAAGCTTTGATTCCATCGTTTTCGGGTTAATTTCACCCGTTTTTACGCCGCCGGATGTGATGATGGCTTCATCTATCGGGCGAAAACCGGTTATCGTCACTTTCAGTTCTTTGAGTAAACAGACAAGCCGCTGGCGCTGTTCTTTGGTTATCTGATTGGTTTTTAACCCCGGTTCGATACCGGTAAGTTTCACAATGACCGGCACCAGCTTTTTGGGCAAAAGCAGGTTGAGCGCGTTAATAAAATTCCTGTTGGCGTTTTCCGAAAAATCCCGAAGCACGCGCGCGTCGAGTTGTTCCGTGCCAAGCGCGGGTTTGAGATCGATGGCAATCACATATTTGCCGGACTTCATCCCCCGCATATGAGAACTCGCGCTTAAAATCAAGGGGCCGGAAACGCCGTAGTGGGTAAAGAGCATTTCGCCGAAATCGCTGAAAATAATTTTATTATCCTCGGTATCTGTCACTTTTACCGCGACATTCCGCAAAGAAAGCCCTTGCAAGGCTGAACAGAAACCTTCGTGCGCGTTAAGTGGCACCAAAGACGGGATTGGCTCGATAATCGTATGCCCCGCTTGCCGGGCTAATTCGTAGCCATCCCCGGTCGAGCCCGTTGACGGATAAGAAACACCGCCCGTGGCTATCAAAACAGAGTCGGCATCTATTGTTTCGTCGGATTCTGTCAAAACCCCATGTACCGCGCCGTTTTGAATCATCAGTTCTTTTGCTCTGCCATGAATGATAACCGCGCCGCTTTTTACCGTGAACCCATGCAGGGCGTCTACCACATCCACCGCTTTGTCCGACACGGGAAAAACCCGGTTGCCGCGCTCCGTCTTTAAAGGAACACCGCGGGATTCAAAAAACGCGATAGTGTCACTTGGCATGAAGGATGAAAATGCGCTGTATAAGAACCTGCCGTTCACCGGCACCGCGGCGATGAGTTCTTCCATACTGCCGCAATTGTTCGTTATATTGCAGCGCCCCTTGCCGGTGATCATCAACTTGCGCGCCGGGCGTTCGTTGCGTTCAAGCAAAATGACTTCAAAGCCCCGGCCGGCGGCTACCCCCGCCGCCATGAGTCCGGCAGGACCCGCGCCGATGACGATAACTCTGCTCATTTGGGTATTCCCTCTTCGTCCTCGTCATCTTCCTGCTGCGTTTCGTATACTTGATATTCGCCCCAGATGCTTTCAAGCGCGTGGAGATTATTGAAAACCTCCTCACTCCTGCTGCGGGCGGCGGCGGCTATCAAGGCGTTAATTAAACTCAAAGGAGCGACGAGCGAATCCACAAAGGAAACCATGTTGCTGCGCGCAATGAGCAAATGGTTCGCGAGGTGGGCAATCGGTGAAGAGTTGCTGTCCGTAACGGAAACGATCGTCGCGCCCCTGTCTCTGACGAAACGAAGCGCGTTGATGGTTTGTTTGGAATACCGTGGGAAGCTGATGGCGATGCATACATCTTCTTTAGAAATCCTATACATCTGTTCGAACATCTCGCTCGCACTCGCGGAATCGACCAGAACGACATTGTCACAAAACAGATTAAAGTAAAAAGCGGTAAAGCTTGCGAGCGAAGCGGAGCTTCTTACACCGAGAATATAGATGCGCCTGGCTTGATTAATCGCTTTAACACTTGCGGCGAAGGCTTCCCTGGATGTCTGTTCGAGGGTTGCCCTGATCATCTCAATATCCGCTGTGAGCGCTTTGTCCAGCAAGTTGCCTTCGCTGATATTGATGTTGGCAACTTCCATGCGCTGGACGCTGGTAAGGCGGCTTTTGATAAGTTCCTGCAGGTTCTTTTGCAGTTCGGGATACCCATCATAACCGATTTCAACCGCGAAGCGAACGACCGTTGATTCGCTGATGCCTACCTTTTCGCCAAGTTTTGCGGCTGTCATAAAGGCTGCTTTATCATAGTGTTCAAGAATAAAATCCGCAATCAGTTTGTGACCTTTTGAAAGAGACGGGTACGCTTTTTCTATCTTTGTAATAAGCATTTTTGGCATCCGGATATCTTCCTTTCTCATTCACGACAAGCGATGTTTACAATTCATTTTATACTGAAGCCGGCAGAAAATCAAGAGCATTTCCGCGTTCTTGCAAGATTTCTTGCAGAAAATTGCATAAATTCCGATAGCTTGAAAGTTCCGCGGCGTTGACTTTTTTGAGACGCAACGGTATAATTTAGAAAAAGGAGGCGTTCAAAATGGATGCGATTATTCAGGTAGTACGAAGGTTAGGCTTAATTCAGCGGGTTATCCCCATCATTACGGCGATTGCCCTTGTGTTTTCGCTGGCGGCAGGATTTATCCCGGAACCTTATGACCGCGGTGATGTAAAAAATGTCATATTCATCATCGGTGACGGGATGGGGGAAAATCATCTTAAAATGGTAAAACAGGAACTCGGCATTAAACTTGCGATGGAGACGATGCCGTTAAGGGGTCAGGCGAAAACCCGCTCCATCGGCATGGTTGTCACGGACAGCGCAGCGGCTGCCACGGCGCTCGCCTGCGGCGTCCGAACAACCAACGGTGCCGTCGGTGTTTACCCGTATGACATGTTCGCGTGGGAGGGTTACCCAATTAACCTGACCGAACTCGCCATCGAAAAAGGCATGAAAACAGGTATTGTTACAACAGATTCAACCACGGGCGCGACGCCTGCGGGTTTTTCGGCCCATACTTCCGCGCGCGGCAACGCTGCCGACATCGCCAATCAGCAAATCGGCTCCGATATTGATTTGATATGGGGCGCTGCGGACAGCAAAACCCTAAAAGCCAATGTAGAGACCGGCGGTTTTACCTATGTTTCCACACTGACCGAATTAAACGCAATCAATGCCGGTACGAGAAGTTTCGGTCAGTTCAACGGCGGGGACCTTTGGCGCCCGGTGAACACAAGCAACACCCCGACGCTGTCGCAGATGACAGAAAAGGCGATTAATTTGCTGGATAATGATGAAGGATTTTTCCTGATGATTGAGGGCGCGCATTTTGACAAACACTCGCACGGAAACAACAGGGAAGGCCTGCTTGAGTTCGCGCCGGAATTTGACAAGGCAGTAGCGGCCGCGTTGGATTTTGCTGACCGTGACGGCAACACGCTTGTTGTCGTCACAGCAGACCACGAAACGGGCGCTATTCAGTTGAAAGACGGCAAATATGACTTTACCAGCGGCAGCCACTCCGCCGCTAATGTGCCGTTGTTTGCATACGGGTCGGATGATTTGTTTGAGAACGGCGCGGAAATATGGAACAAAGATTTGTCCAGATACATCGCCCTTTCCATGGGCTACTCCGCGGATGAATTCCCGCACAAGATGCCGATATACTGGATTATGGACGACGCCGCCTAATAACCACGATTTACCGCCGATGGCATAAAAAATCAGCCTCCTTTGAACGGGGGGCTGACTTTTTTACACACAGGCAAGTCCGGTTTGAGCCGGCTAAATTATTTCCAAGGTAAAATCAATCGCATACCGCCCGCCCTTCAACCGCTCATCCGGGTTCAGGTTCGTACTCCATGCCATATTGCCGCCGACGGGGCTGTGCGCGGCGTCAATGTGCAGATAAGATTCATCGCGGCGAAGCAACTCATGCTCGTGTCGGGCTTTCTGATAGTCCTCAATGGTATTGTGATGCACATCAAAGTGGAACGGTTCCGCGGACAAAACACGGAGCTTCTTACCCGCTTTATTTTCAAGTATCAGGTAACGCGTCTTCTCATGTCCGCCGTTTTCAGATGGCGGTATAAAAGCGAAGTGCTGCTGCTCCACGGTGGAACCGTAAACGCCAAGCGGTGCGCTGAGCAGTCTGTCCGGGTAACTTTCGTTGCCGCCGCAGCCGTAATACGCCAGTTTTTCAAAGCCCGGCGGAACAATAAGCTCTACCCCGACTCTCGGCAGAGCGATATACGCCGCATCAATATCGATTGCGTAGCCGATATCCATCTTGCCGCTGCCGTTGATTGCATAGGTAATTTTGCCGTTGATGGAATACTCGCTGTCATAAACAAACGGAAACTCAAGGCGCACGGAACTGTCGCTTCCGAATACTTCCGGTCTGTCCGTTTTATATTTCAGGCGGCGCACTTTTGCAAACTCATCGAACCATCCCCAACCGGCCGCGGCGTCCAGGCCGCTCAAGGGGCGGTCAAGGCAGGGCGACGCGCCGCCGCAGAGGTATTGAATCCCCTCTTTTTCAAGCGTTGTCAGTTCACCGGTTTGCCGGCTGAACACAACCTTGAAGCCGGGTATGCAGACAGTAATATGAAACTCGTCTTCCGATACAACCGGCGCCGGTAATACCGCCGGTTCTTCTGTTTTAATGGCATTACCCGGCGGCAGCATAAACCAAAACTCAACCATGCGCTCGCCTTTTATCGCGTAGAAGGAATCCTGTTTATAGGTCAGACACAGGTCGGTGGAATATTCGCAGCCCGGTTTCGGCACACAATCAAAATCAAGCCCGATGTCGGCGCTTTCAAGCGGCTTTATATCCGGCAATTCAAGCTCTTTCACCAGCACTTCCCGACCGTTTTCTTTGAGTTTGGCAACCAGCTTAATCTCGCCGCGCATATTGTTCAGGCAGAGGTTCCGGATGGTGTACCGGTTTGCGTCTTTCCCCTGCTCCCACGCCTTCCCGCCCTGAGCTCGCTCGATTTGCACGGGTGAGTAGGCTATGCGCAGTTCCTGTGCTACGGGTTTCCAGGTTAAATCCGGTAAAACCACGCCGTTGTTGGTCATAAACAGCGGGACTTCCGGGTCGGTATGGCTTTCATTAAAGTCACCGCCGTAAGCGAAATACGCTTGCCCGTCCGCCGTTTTATTGAGCAGGCACTTATCCTGCCAATCCCACACATAGCCGCCCTGAAAACGCGGATAGTCCCTTGTCAGCCGGATAAAATGAGCAAGCCCGCCGCCGGAGTTGCATATCTGATAAAGAAACTCGACAAGTATAACCGGCCGGTCGTCTTCCGGGTCACAAAGCAGTTCCATGATTTTTTCTACGGGTGCGTACATGTTCCCGCGAATATCCGATATATTCCTGCCGGGGCTGCCGGCTTCGTACTGGCAGAGCCGTGTTTTGTCGTACTCCTTGACGAAACCGTACATCGCCGCGTGGTTGGGACCGGTGCCGCTTTCATTACCCAAAGACCAGGAGTAAATACTGGCGTGATTTTTGTAGTTTTGCACCATGCGAACCGCGCGCTCCAAAAAATTGGTCGCATATGCCGGATTATGCGTAAGCGCGCCAAATACGCCGTGTGTTTCAACATTGCATTCACAGACAAGCAGGATACCGTATTGGTCACACAAATCAAACCATTCCGGCATGTCGGGGTAATGACAGGTACGAACGGAATTGATGTTCATGCGCTTCATCTGCCGGATTTCTTCTTTCATATGCTCAAGCGAAACAGTTCTCCCTGTGCGAAATGTATGTTCATGACGGTTAACACCCCGGATAATCAGCCGCTTGCCGTTGAGCAACGCGATTCCGTTGTTAATTTCAATTTTCTTAAAGCCGATTTTCACCGATTCGATATCAGCAACCAACCCGCCCGGCGCTATGAGTTCAGCAACGAGCGTGTACAGTTTCGGGGTTTCGGGCGTCCATGTTTCAACATCATCAACTGTCAATTCTATCCGCGCGGTGTTTGCCGTTGGCACCGCATCTGTTCGATATTTTGCGGCTGCCATAACTTTGCCAATTCCCTCACATACTTTCTGCTTGCCGTCGTATATCGATGCGCTCACTGAATAATCGGCAAAGAACGGCGCGCGGGTAACGGTCACATCGCAAACAGCGCGGCCCTTGCCGGCACAAAGGTCAACATCGATATCAGCTTTGATATCCTCAATCGAGGTAACGGGTTTTGATATTAAGTACACGCTTCTGTATATCCCGGAAAGATGCCAGTAATCCTGATCTTCAAAATAGGTGCTGTCGGCAAAGCGCATTACCTGCAGCGCCAAAAGGTTATCGCCGGGTTCGATTAAATCGGTCACATCGAATTCGGCCGGCAGCTTGCTGTCTTTGGAAAAACCGACGGGTTTACCGTTGAGCCACACATAACAGGCGGCTTCAATGCCCTCGAAACGCAGGATACTCCTGCGGCCTTCGAAATGCGGTGGAAATAAAAAGCTGCGCACATAACAACCTGTCGGGTTGTCCTTTGGGATAAATGGCGGATTCGGGACATCCTTTTCGTTAATCTTGGGTGTAATGGTATAACGATGCTCGTTATCATCCGGCCAGGGATAGAGATAGTTCGTATATATCGGGCTTGAAAATCCTTGCAATTCCCAGTTGCCGGGCACCTGAATCGGCGAAAATGCACCGCTGTATCCGAGCTTATAAAAATTGTCAACCCCATTCGGGTTGGCAAAAAGTTTGAACTTGTATTCCCCGTTGAGGCAAAAGATAAAAGGTGAAGTGTTTGGCTCGCAGGCAATGGCGGCGTCAAGCGTATCATAAGCCCCCAAACGGGTGTGCGCGGGCAAACGGTTGATGGCCGTTACCGCGCTGTTTTCCCAATCGGGCAGGGTATGAAAATCACTGCGTATATTCATATGGCATCTCTCCGGTCAAATCATTTCGGCACAATATCGAGCACAACCAACTCCGGCGGGTTAAAAAATCTTGGCAGCATGTAAAACTTGACAAGCCCCCTGCTGACAATTTGCGTCGTGTTGTTGTAGGTATAAACCCCACCCGTATATTTTGGGAAAAAGCCTTGTTCCGGTGCGTATAAACCGTTGAGCAGACCGGGTATGCGCCATTGACCGCCGTGGGCATGGCCGGAAAGAACCAGGTCAAAATTCATCTTTTTATAGGACTCGACAAGCTCCGCGTGGTGAGAAATCAAGACGGAAAAGTGTTCCGGTTTATACCGGGTCAAATACCGGAGTTGACCGGCGAACGCCTCAACCCCGATCATCGGATCTTCCAACCCGCACAATTCAATGGTTTGATCATTGATGGTAATTGTCTTGCTTAGGCCTTCAAGCATCACCACACCATAATCATTAAAAAGGTTTTTGCACAATATTTTGTTACCGGTTCGAACCTCATGATTGCCCGCCACACTATAAGCCGGGCAGAGCCCCTTCAAGCCGCTGAGCAGCATGGCCGGGCTGATATTTGGCATGTTGTCCACCATAATATCTCCGCTGTAGATAATCAAATCGGGGGTTTGTTCTTTTACCGCTTTTATTAAGTCCGCCTGATCATCCCCGAACATGGAGCCGTGTAAGTCGGAGATTAAAACAATGCGGACAGACTTCGAAAATTTGTCCGATTGCAGTTCATAATGGACAACATTCAGTTTACAGGAAAATCCCGCAACACCTATCAGGACTGCCGGCACAACAACCGCCGCGGTTACAATTGACTTGACCGTTTTCTTCTTCATACGCGCCCCTCTGCACAACCGGCTTGAGCCATATGTTCAACCGATTATTCGGATTAACAGCCCATTTTTCAAAAAGTTTATTATGAATAGTGTATTGAATTTAAGCCTGATTGTCAATCGCCGGCAATTAAGTATTGAAATGGACAAACAACTCTGTTATATTAGTCTCTAAATTATGAAACACAGGCCATGCAATAGATGGAAGAGGTTGCTAAAATGATAGTCATATACGCCCTGCTCGGTATATCCGGAGCGCTCTTTTTATGGGTGCTTGCAGACATTGCCATTGCCTTGACAAAAAAGCCGATACCCGATTTACCAAAAGTATGCCGGGACTCCTCCGGTTTGACGATGCTGTACCGTCTTTTTTCCAACCCCGGCAGTGTACCCGAAAACACCGTCATCGACGAAAAGTTTATTGACGAGGCGCTTGAGCCATCCATCGAGTACATCAACGCGCGCTATGACTGCGCGGATTTCAGGCTGTTGTTTTTGCTGCGTCTTTACCTGGAGTTCAAGCATCTGTTGCCTGCAAGCAATGCAAAGACCATCAAAGACGCTGTAACCGGCTTTAAATACTGGATGGACGAACCGGGCAGCGACAGCATGTGCTACTGGTCTGAAAACCACCAGGTGATGTTTGCGGTATGTGAATACCTTGCCGGCATGGAATGGCCGGGAGAAGTGTTCCCGAACGCCGGCATGACCGGTGAGGAGCACCGCAAAAAGGCGCTCGAACGCATTAACATCTGGCTGGAACAGCGTTTTCATTACGGTTTTTCGGAGTGGTATTCCAACAATTATTATCCCGAAGACATCGCGCCCATGTCCGCTTTCATTGAGTTTGCCGATGAAAAAGAGACAGCGGAACGGATGAAAATCGTATTCGACCTGCTTTGGTTCGATGTCGCAACGCACAGCGTCAACAACACATTTGTCGCTTCCAGCAGCCGGATGTACGCCAACAATAAATCCTCCGACAAAAACGGCAACAGCATCAAGGATGAAATGAAAGTTATCTGGGGCGGCGCGAATACCGAAACGCTGGCTGCTGCCGCGGGGGAATCCGCCTTTAACATCAACGGTGTGGAATTCAAGCTGAAACTCTGCGGACAGATGTCCAACCACTTTGCGAAAATGGTTGAAAGAGGCTTTTATCAGGTGCCGGACATCATTAAAAAAATCGGTGAGGATAAGGCGAGAGCCGTCATCAAATCCTCCTCCGGACTATCCGTTGAAGATATGGAAAACGAAAAGCTCATCGGACAGAATGTGAACCAGATCATGGCGCAGCTCGGCGCGGAAACTTTTACCAATCATCAGGTAATCGGCAATACGCTGGATTACATCTCGCGGACAAAAATGTACCGCAACATGTTTGTCAACCCCTTCAAATATTTAGATATTAAACTCTTACGGATGATGAAAATACCTGAATTTTTGAGTAAACATTTACCCTTGATGACCAACGGAATCGCGTTAAGCCGCGGCAATGTATATTTTTACAGAACGCCCTATTACTCGCTCTCCACCGCGGTTGCGCAAAATGTTGATACATGCGGCGCACAGGGGCATATCTGGACAGCGAATATCGCGCCGGATTTGACCTTGTACACCACACAGCCCGCGCGCGATGACAAAAATGAAGCGAAGCACAAGGAATCGCCCGGTTACTGGGTGGGCAACGGCCGGCAGCCGATGAGTGTGCAGGATGAAAGCATCAACATCACCCTGTACAAAATACCGAAAAGGAAGCGGCCCGCAGAGTTCCGAATTGCTGATATCTCCCATGCCTATGTGCCCAAAACGCGATATGACCGGTTGGAAATCAATAACAACCTCTTATTCGGGCAGAAGGGCAAAGTGCTTGTCGCTATGATTGCAAACGGAAAGCTCGAATACAGACCTTATGAGCAAAAAGGCGCCGAGGCGCTGCGGTATGAAAAGCCGGATGGCAGCCCGGAAGACAGCACAGGCTGTGAGTTTGACTTGGTCCGTCAAGGCGGCGTTTATCACACCTACATCACCGAGCTTTCGGACACGGACACGGAAAGCTTTGAGGAATTCAAGGAGCGTATAACAAAAAATGCCGTCCAATCTGCGGACGGCAAGGTTGAATACACTTCAAAAGGCAAAACTTATTCTGTTGGCTATGACAAAACCTTTTTCATCAACGGACAACCCCAGCCGCTGGTGTACGAGCGCTTCGACAGCCGTTATTCGCTTACGAAGAGAAAATCCGGGCAAATCGTCATCGAGTATGAAGGCGAAAAGCTGCTGCTTGATTTGAAAAACAGGAAGCGGGAAGTTGTCCTTTAAAATGTTGTGCATCATCAAAAAAGCGAGGCTCCGGCCTCGCTTTTTTTAATTCTCTTGATTGGCCGCAGCATCTTCGCCCGACACTTCCCGCCTGGTTTTTCTGCGCCTTTCGTACAGTTCCGCGTACATCTGCGTGCGTTTTTCACCGGCGACATTGTAAAAGAATTTGGGTACAATGCCCAAAACACCCGTCGCAACCGGCAGCAGTACGCTCATAGCAAACAACCCGTATTTGGTTGACTCCGATTGGTTCCCGAAACCGGCGGAAAGGCTATACCCGATTTTTTTAAGGAGCGCGGCCTGAAGGCTGCCGGTTATGCTCCGGACCAATTTAACGATAAAGCTTTTTGCGGATATGGTCATACCTTCTGTGCGGTACCCGTTTTTCCATTCGCAATAGTCCATCGCTTCATTGAAGAGTTCCTTCGGGACTACTTTTCGAACGCCCCAGGTTGTTAGCCAAATGCCTTCTTTTATCATCAAAAACGGAATCATAAAGCCCGGTTTACGGAACAGTCCGTTTTTACCATGCCCGCCGATAGAGCCGACAAAAAATACAATTATCGCGAGCAGGTCACCGAAATGAGCGCCGAAGATCCACAATGATTTAGTCGAAAACCGCTTGCGCGCCCAAGTGACATAGGAAAAGCTCACAAACGACATCGGCGCGCCGATTATACGGACAACATTTTTAATGGAAGCGGAGCCGAGCACATCAATGTAATAGTTGTCCATCCCCGTGCTGATGGAAAAAGCGCCAAAAAGCTCCGACAGCATAATCAGCAGCATCGGCCGGTTGTTGATAATCGACTTCAGCCCGGATTTGATGTCCGGCCGCTCCACGGACTGCACAACGCGTTCTTTGGCAAGGAAGAAGAAAAACAAGGCCATCAGACCACACACAACTGTTGTTGTCACACCCATCACAACATAGACATTTTTCATCGCGAATCTGATGACTTTATGATTGACAAGGTCGATGAGGATGCCCATCGATATTTCCGGAATTGATTCCCAAATTTGCGAAACAACTTCCGCTTTGGTGATCAGCCCGACTCGCTCACGGGTATTGGGCGTAATGGTGGAAAGCAGCCCCTGTTCGGAAATTGCCCGGAAGGTGCCCCCGCCTTCCCTTGTCATCGCCAGCGCCAGCCAGAAAACGGCTTTCCCCATGTCCTTCGGATCTGATCCAAAGAACAGTGGCGTCATCCAAAAAACGCAGGTTAGTATTGTCGCCGGTACCGCGAACGCAATCAAATAAGGTTTGAACTTGCCCCATCTTGTGCGTGTTTTATCCACAATGACACCGATGAATGTATCATTCACAACATCCCAGATGCCGTTTATCATGCCGATAATCGTTAATCTGAACAAGTCGATTTTAACCACATCGAGCACAAACCGCCCGGCATAGGCATCGATGTTAAAACTTTTTGACGAATCAAAAAGAACATAGGCGGCTGATTCCAAGCTGCCTACATAACGACGGTCATCTACTTTTGCGCCGGTAACCTGCTGTGGCATCCGCGCATCTCCCCTCTTAAAACAAACTTTTCACATTCTACAGGATAAAGAGATAAATATCAATTACTCTATCAAAAATAAATCACACCAGCTAAAATTAGCGCTCAAAAACAACAACGGTGCCAAGCCCGCTCTTATCACAGGTTGAGATGTTCAGCTGCGCAGAACTGCCTGTTGTTTTGCACTTAACATTGCCGGGTACCGTTTTCGCCTGCAATCCGGCAGCGCCGATAGTCACGCAGAGGCGGTTGAGCGATTGCGTCGGGTCGCTGACGGTTACCGTCAGCGTGTCCCCGGTTTGCCTGGTCATCACAATACATGGTTTGTTAACCGTAATGCCGTCAAAACTGCCTTTTTGGTGGAACACATAACCGGAGATACCCAGGTTTTTTTCCCTGACCGCCTGTACCCGAGCAGTGTTGGCAAGGATTTCAACATCCGGGTTGCCCGTATAGGCAGTAGTTTGAACAGCGCTTATGCCGGGCAAAATCGTGTAAGCATACTCCGCGCCGCTGAAATCCTTCCCATGGTCAAACCACAACTCAAGGAATTCGGAATTGTTTGTCACGCGTCTGTACTGCACAGTTGTGTCGTCCGGCAGATAAATGCCGCCGAGCCCGGTGACAAAAACCGACTTTGGATTGATCAGTGCCCCATCGCCGCCCGTGACAGCGGTACCGTCTGCCTCAAAAACAGCACCGTCATTCAAACGCCTGTTTTCAATCACCGTTTCGGCGGAAAAATTGTCAGAGCAACTCATATCCGCGCCGAGCGCTACAATTTCATCGTCAAATATGAACCACGCTTTTTTCGCTTCGAGCGTGCTTTTGAACTCGGTCGATACACCTAGCAGCTGCATGGCGGCAACCGCACAGCCGTCAAGACTCACTCCCCCGGCAAAAGCGGTGTTCGGCAGGCATTTGATCAGGTTTAAATCTTCATTTTTTCGTTCACGCGTGGTGACCGTGGTGCCCGGCAGGCGGTAAAAGTTCACCTCGCGCCAATACGCCGCGTCAAAATCATAAGCGGTGTTGTCAATATACAGCATACCGTCACCGGTGTACCAGCCCTTGCCGTTTTCGCCGTTGAGCGCTTCGTATTTGGCAATCCTTTTTGATGCCATGGAAATGCCGACCGAATAATCCTGCGTTACTTTTGCAACCCTATCCATCTTCGGAAACACCTTGGTGCCGCTGTTATCAGCCGGTACGATCGTATCGTCCGCGGTCAGTTCCCTGAAGAGGCACAAATCGAAAATACCGGATGCCGCGACATACCGTGTGCTGTTGATGTTGTAAAAATACTTAACGGCGGAGGACAGTTTTTGCGCGTTCCCCGCATCCGTATACTTTGCCATGCGCAGCATGCCCGTTACAGCGGCAAACCCGATGCCGATGTCGTCCACATTGCGGACAATATTTCTGCCGCGCACCATGCCGGGCAAGCCGCCTTTGAACATCAGCGGCAGGAAAGAGTCCAATGCCCAGGCGGTCTGTACAGCGATATTCTGCGCGGATATTGCAAAAAATGTGCCGTCCAACGCGAGAATAACTCTTGAGAGCGCCTCAAGCATGATGGTGCCGTATCCGCCCTGATACGGGATATCGACATGCATCACATAGGAACCGTCGGTGTAGAATCCGTCTCCGGTTTTAACATATTTAAAGACATCGTCCAGCTTTTTTCTTGACCGGTGTATGCGCAGTCCGTCCGCTTCGAGCGCCGCCGCACCGATGCATATATAGGCGGAATCCACCAGGTTGGCCGAGGTGCGTTTGGGCAAGGGTACAAAATAATTCACCGGCTCAAGATATTTTACGACAAGTTCTTTGCCGATTGATTGCTCAAGCAGCACCAATGCGCCGACCAGGTTTGTCGGCGCGCCGATTTCCCAGTCCCACCAGTTGCCGAATTTTGTCAGCTGGCTGACCTTTGACCCGTAGCAATTATCATACATCCAGTCCAGCGTGTATAAAATATCGGCGAGCAGCTCTTCGTTTTGATAGCTCGCGCCGGATTTGCAGGCGTATGCTTTTGCCATCGCGAATATATTGGCGTACACGGTTGATATATCAGCGGAGTTCGTTATTTTTGCAACGCCTATCCACGGAACTGTTCCGTCTTTAACAAGGGCACTCTGCCGGGAAAGCCCCCACGCAACCAGCCCGTTCACTTTGGAGGCTATATCCGCGTCATTCATATCAATGGTTTCCGGACCTAAAATCATCTGCCTGTAGGTACTTTTGATATGCGCATAATCCCCGGCTGTGACTTTGGACAAATCAATTACATCCCCGCCCGTAAACAGGGAAGAGATTAGCGTGCCAAATAAAACAAGATAGGTTGTTATCATTTTGAGTATGTATTTTATATTGGTGATTTGTGACATGTTTCCACCCTTCTGTATTATCTTACGGCAATTGCGATTCTGCATTCACTTTATTTTCAGGTTGAGCTGACTGTGTTTTTTCACGCTGCTGCATAATCTCCCTGTGCGCCCGCGCGCGCTCTTCCCCGATAAAGGTATAATACTTCATCGGAATCACGCTGACCAGCCAGCCGAGTGCGGGAATCAAGGTAATAAGCATAACCAACCCGTTGATCGCAAAGGGTGTTTGCGTCTGCGCAATGAGTTCGCCGCCTATCTCCTGCGGCTGAATGAACTTAACGGCTATCAAAACAACCGAGACGGCGCCGGATTGAAGAGCTGTCATTGTTTTATTCATGAGTGTCTGGAAGGATACGGTCACGCCCTCGCTGCGTTTGCCCGTCTTCCACTCCACAAAATCCACACTGTCCGCAATCATGGAGTAGTTAATATTGGCGACAACACCGTAAGGCAGCCCGATAATGAGCATACAAATGAAAATTGAAACAAGATTTTTCTCCAAAAAGAACAACATCAGACACGCGGCGATACCGACAGCGGCAGACACATAATAAATCTGACGGAAATTGAGTTTTGTGCAGATTTTTGGTGTTAAAATCATCCCGAGATACCCGCTGACGCCCCACCCGGCAATCAGCACGGTGTTCAGCGCCGCGCCGTTGAGCGTAAAACTTTTACCAAGAACCGACAATGTCTGCTCGCCCAAAACATAAGTGGCGATATACATCCCCGCGACAATCGGCACCGCGCGGGTAAAGCCCAGCACATTGGCGCCGACAACGCATTGGAGCGGTTTGTTGATTCTTAAAAAGCCGAAGCATTCGCGCAAGGTCGGCGCTTTGTCTTTGCTTTGGCTGCGCTCCTCCGTGCCGAAAAAAGCCAGCGTAAACAGCGCGCCGCCCACCAGACCGATGGCGATGCCGGCGGCGGTAAACCCGTTCTTACTGCCGAACGCGCCGATAAGTACAGGAGCGATTACCATGGGCAGCACACCGCCGATGGAGTGCACCAGGCGGGAGGTGGAGATAAATGAAATGCGTTCTTTCGGATTTGGTGTCATAGAAGACGCCAAACCCCAAAACGGCACATCGCAAACGGTGTAAATCATCCCCCAAAGGATATAGGTGATATAAGCGTAAACAATTTTTCCGGTCTGGCCAAAGCCTGCGGGAATAAAAAACAGAGATGCCGTACTTAAAGCCAGCGGTAAGGCGGAAAAAATAATATAGGGGCGCATCTTGCCCCATTTTGTGCGTGTTTTGTCAACTATCGTCCCCATGACCGGGTCATTCGCCGCGTCCCAAATCCGCGCGACAATCATCAGGATGCCGGCCGGCGCGGCGCCAATGAGAAAAACATCCGTATAAAAGAAAAGGATGTAGGAATTGACAAACCCGATAATCAAATTTT
>CAZTCR010000032.1:0-32121 GCA_964612185.1 uncultured Eubacteriales bacterium | reverse complement strand
TTGATTTCTCTCATTTTTTATTTGGTTTACCTATTGACTCTTGATAGCTGGCTACCGGAAACGCGTCATTTCTACTCCGTCACAGAAGAAAGGCTCCTTTTCCAAAAGAGCTGGCACGAAGTGACTGACTGAGCGGTAGTAAAAATTCGGGACGACACTGTTCCGACGAGACTATTTTGGGACATAAAAGCAGAATGGTGTCAAAATCAGCAAAAAATAATGACGATCGCTTCTGCGGTGTGCTATAATCATATCAGCGTATTCATGATAGAAAATCAGGGTTAAACGGGGTAAAGAGATGCTTCATTTGATTCTCGGCAGAGCGGGCAGCGGCAAAACCACGCATGTGCATCAGCTGCTGGAAGATTTTGCGCGCGCCGGCAGGCAGGAGATGATTCTGCTCGTGCCGGAGCAGTATTCCTTCCATTCCGAACGGGCAATGCTCGAACGCTTAGGGCCGGCGGACGCGGGTAAAATCGAAGTGCTCAGCTTTTCACGGTTGGCACACAGCGTTTTCCGGCTGTACGGCGGAAAAAACGGCCGGCCGATTGACGACGCAGGGCGCGCGATTTTGATGAGTCTCGCGCTCGAAAGCACGGGGGACCAACTCGAAGTGTACGGGCGCCACCGGCAAAGTCCGGCACTGATAACGGAGATGCTCGGCCTGGCAGCGGAGCTGAAGCAGGGGGCTGTTGCTCCGGCTCAGATGATGAGCGTTTCCGATCACCTGGCGGAAAGCTTGCTTAAAAAAAAGACAAGGGAGATTGCCCTGGTACTTTCCGCCTACGACGCGTTGGTTGCCCAAAGCTATTTTGATGAATACGACGAATTAACCAACCTCTATGATACGCTGCTTGAGCACGAATACTTTCACGGTAAAATTGTCGCTGTCGATGCCTTCCGGGGTTTTACCGGGCAGGAACTGAAGATTTTCGAGCGCATACTGGCGCAGGCGCAAGCAACCTATATCACCCTTTGCGCCGACGGTCTGTACCCCTTGCAGGGGGATACAGGTGTCTTTGGTCATACCAAACGCACGGCGGGCAGTATCATCGACATTGCCAAGAAACTCAGCGTGCCAATCGCTCAGCCGCTGGTGCTTTCCGGCGGGGACGAGTCCGGCAATACGCCGCCCCTGTTCAGCCGCTGTCGGGATGAGGCGCTTTGCGCGCTGGAAGCGGGGCTCTATAATCCGGGCGCCGCGGTGTATGAACAGCCGGCGGAGTCTGTCACTTTAATCGCGGCGTCGGACATTGTAGGCGAGTGCGAATTTGTTGCCGTCACGATTAAAAAACTGCTGCGGGAAGAGGGGCTGCGCTGCCGGGAAATCGCTGTCATCGCCGGCACGGCGGAAACCTATGAGGCACAGCTGAAATCCGCATTAAAAAAATGCGATGTGCCCGTGTTTATTGACAAACGCCAACCGGTCATCACCCAACCGCTTATTACACTGGTGCGCTCGGCACTGGAGATTGCCGCCGGCGGATTCACCATTGACGCGGTGATGCGGTACCTGAAAACCGGCTTAGCGGGATTCACGGTGGAGGAGATTTCCAACCTGGAAAACTACGCGCTGCTTTGGAACATCAACGGAAACCGCTGGCAGCGGGATTTTACAAACCACCCCGGCGGTTACGGCAACGAGACGACCGGCGATGACCGTAATGCCCTGGCATACATCAACGCTATACGAGCGCGCGCTGTTGAACCTTTAGTTGCGCTACGCGGGGATTTTGAAGATGCCCGTGGAGAAGCGGCGGCAAAAGCCGTCTATAATCTGTTGCAAACGGTGCGCGCCGGTGAAAACCTGAAAAATCTTGCTGTAGAGCTTGAGGAAAACGGGGAGCCGGTCTTGGCGCTTGAGCAGGAACGGCTGTGGGACGATTTGATGCTGGTTTTGGACAGTATGGCGACTGCCCTTAAGGGGAGCCTGCTGCCTGCCAAGCGCATGCGGGAGTTTTTTGATCTGATTATCTCCACCCGTTCACTCGGCAGTATTCCGCAGGGACTCGATGAAATTACCATCGGCAGCGCGGACAGAATCCGTACCGTGTCACCCAAAGCGGTTTTCATTGTCGGCGCGAATGAAGGCGTTTTCCCACGCAGCCCCTTAACAACCGGTATCCTTAACGATTCAGAACGCCAAAAACTCATTGATCTGGGGCTGAAGGTTTCCGAACCGGGTGAGTATAAGATAATGGAAGAACGGTTTATTGCCTACTCCGCGCTTTGCAGCGCGACGCATAAGCTTTTTGTATCCTATGCACGCAAAGACCTCGCCGGCGCTGGGCTTTCCCCGTCGGAGCTGGTGAGCCAGATACAACGGCTGTTCTTGAACTGCCGGATGAAAGATACCGCGGATATACCCGATATTGATTATGTGGAAGGCGCAAGACCGGCCTTTGAATTGATGGCAAAATTATGGCGTAAAGGCGATGAGCTTTACACGGCACTGCGTGCCTTTTTTGCCGGCAGACAGGACTACGCGGACAGGCTCGAAGCGCTTGGCCGAGCGGCGGAAAACAAACCGTTTGCTATCAGAGACGGCCAAACAGCAAAAGCGCTGTTCGGTCAAAAAATGCTCATGTCCGCTTCCCGTGCGGAGAGTTTCTCCAAATGTCCGTTCGCCTATTACTGCCAATATGGTTTGCGGGCACGCCCGCGCAAAGTTGCGGAACTCGACCCCTTGCAGACGGGGACGGTGCTTCACTATGTGCTGCAAAAACTGTTGGAAAAGTATCCGGCAAAATCGCTCGCAACAGTGAACCGGGACGAAATCCGTGCGGTAATCCGTGCACTCCTCGACGATTACCTGGATGAAAAAATGGGCGGCATGAGCGAAAAACCCAAGCGCTTTACCTACCTTTACCTTCGTCTGGCGGATACCCTGGAGGAAGTTGCCGCGCGGTTGGCTAAAGAATTTGAAACCGGCCGTTTTGAGCCGGTGGCTTTTGAACTTAAAATCGGACAGGACGGCGATGTCGCGCCTTACGAATTAGCACTGGAAAACGGCGGTACACTCACCATCACCGGCTCGATTGACCGGGTGGATAAAATGGAAAAAGACGGGGCGAGTTATATCCGCATTGTAGACTACAAATCCGGCGGCAAAGAGTTTTCGCTCGCCCGCGTGCTGGACGGTATCAATATGCAAATGCTCATCTACCTCTTTACCTTGTGGCAGAACGGCGCGCCGCTGTACGGTCATATTGTGCCCGCGGGCGTGCTGTACATGGCGGCAAACGCACCGACCGCAAAACTCGAGCGGCATGCGCAAGCACAAGAGATAGAAAAGGAAAAGCTCAAAAAATCAAGAATGAGCGGCGTTTTGCTCAAAAATACGGATGTAGTCCTCGGGATGGAAAGGGATGGCGAGGGCATTTTTATTCCCGCTTATCAGGATGAAAAAGGACTGCAGGGCACGCTGATCACCCTCGAACAGATGGGCAAACTCAAGGCGAAAACCGATGAAATCCTCACCGGCATGGCGGCGGCGCTGCAGGACGGCGGCATACCGGCATATCCGGCTGTTGTCGGGAGTAAGCTCGCGTGCGAATACTGCGACTTCGCGGCTGCCTGCGGGCGTGAAAACAGTATGCCGGTGCGCCCGCCAACAAACCTTAGACACGACGAAGTGCTGGCGCTGCTTGAGGGCGAAGGAGGTGAAAGTGATGCAGTGGACGAATGAACAACTAAACGCCATAAAGGCGGTAAACGGCACGCTGCTCGTTTCCGCCGCGGCGGGTTCCGGTAAAACCGCCGTGCTGGTTGAACGCGTCATCCGCCGCCTGACAAGTCAAGTCAATCCTTGCGGGGCGGACAGTTTGCTGATGGTCACCTTCACCAAAGCGGCGGCAGCCCAGATGCGCGAGAGAATCGGCGAAGCGCTTGCGAAGCGCATCGCCGAAAACCCGAAAGACGCAAGGTTGATTCGCCAGCAGATGCTGCTGCCTTTTGCCCGTATCTGCACCATTGACAGTTTTTGCAACGAGTTGGTGCGGGAAAACTTTCATTTGCTCGACATCGGGCCGGACTTCAAGATACTTGACGAAAGCGAGGCCGCCATCATGCGGCGCGAATCCGCCGGTGCTGTGGTGGAAGCCTTATATGAGGAAAACGCGCCGGAAACCGGGGAACTCGCCGAGCTGCTGATGAAAAACAATACCGACAGTGTGCTCACAGAATCGATTATCCGCCTGCACAACGAAGCGGAGGCGTACCCCTTTCCGGAAGAGTGGCTCAACGGTCTGCTTGAACCGTTTGAGCATCCCCGCGCCGTTGAAGAAAGCGTGTGGGGCACCCTTATCCGGCAATATGCCGCGGACGCGCTGACCTACTGCATCGCCGCGAGCACAGATGCATTGGAGGCCATCCGGAAGGATGAAATCGTATGGAAAGCCTATACCCCGACATTTGAGGGGGATATTGCTGTTTATCAAAAAGCGCTTACAACGGTACAAAACGGCTCGTGGGACGAGATGCTGGATGCTGTCAGAGAGATTAAATTTGACAGAATCGGTACTTTACCCAGAGGTTTTTCCAGCCCGGTTAAAGACAGCGCGCAAGCCCTGCGCGGCAATCTGAAACCGATCGCGCAAAAAAAGCTGCCGGATGTACTGTGCGCCAACGCCGCGGAGCATCTGGAGGATATGGCTTACCTGAAACCCGTCGTCAGTAAACTTGTTCAGGCAGTGATGATGTATACCAAGGAATATGCGCAGCGCAAGACCGCGGCAAACAGTGCGGATTTTGCAGATATCCTGCATTTGGCACTGCGGCTGCTGGTTCAAAAAAAACCGGACGGCAGCGTGTCAAAAACACCGCTGGCGGCCGAACTTGCCGGCCGGTATACAGAAATCCTTGTCGATGAATATCAGGACATCAACAAAGCGCAGGATATGATATTCACCGCGCTGTCCAAAGAGGAAAACAACCTGTTTTTTGTCGGTGATGTCAAACAGAGCATCTACCGTTTCAGGCAGGCAATGCCGGAAATATTTTTATCCCGCCGCGGCAGGCTGCCACTTTATGAAGAAGAAAACTATCCCGCGCGCGTTGTGCTGGGTAAAAACTTCCGTTCCCGCGCCGGTATTACGGGGTTTGTCAATTTTGTGTTCAGCCAAATCATGAGCAAGGCTGTTGGCGAACTGGATTATGACAAGGATGAAGAGCTCGTGCCCGCTGCCGAATACCCGCCGGCCCGAACGCCGGATGCGGAGATTCACATCATCGACATTTCCGATGGCGTGGAAGACAGCAAAGAAAGCACCGAAGCACGATATATCGGGCAGATGATCCATGACTTGATCGCTTCCGGATTGACCGTAAACGGTAAAAACGGGGAGCGCCCGGCGGAATACCGTGATTTTTGCGTACTGATGCGGTCTGTTAAAAATAAAGCGGCGGCATATATCGAAGAACTGTCCAAACAAAACATCCCGGCGTATACCGAACTGTCGGGCGGCTTTTTCCAGGCACGGGAAGTGGCGTTTATGCTGTCGCTGCTGCGGATACTGGACAATCCGCTGCAGGATGTGCCGCTTCTTGCGGTGATGCTTTCGCCGGTTTTCGGTTTTACACCGGATGATCTCGCGCGTCTGCGCATCAACGACAGAAAGGCGTCGCTGTACCGGTGCCTGCTTGCCGCGCGGGCTATGGGGGACAGCAAGTGCGCGGATTTTCTTAAACAAACCGAAGAACTGCGCCGGCTCGCTTCCACACTCGCGGCGGGGGCGCTTGTGCGCCATCTGCTGGAAGAAACAGGGTACCTGGCCATCGCGGGCGCGATGGACGGCGGGGCACAGCGCCGGGCGAACCTGCATCTTCTTTTGGATTATGCCAATAAATACGAAGCCGCGGGACATATCGGCCTTTCCGGCTTTATCCGGTTTATCGACAAACTTACCGGCAGCGACGGTGACCTGAGCCCTGCGCTGGAATTGTCCGAAGCGGCAAATGTGGTGCGGGTAATGAGCATCCACAAAAGCAAGGGGCTGGAGTTTCCCGTGTGCATTCTTGCCGGTTGCTCCACCGGTTTCAACAAGGAATCGCTGAAAGGAAAAATCGTTATCAATCCGCTTGCGGGGGTTGGCCTTTGCCGCAGGGATATTGCTACATTCAGGGAGTTTGACACCATCAGCCGCCGCGGAGCGATATTGGCAACCGAACAGTCGGAACTTTCCGAAGAACTACGGGTATTATATGTCGCACTGACCAGAGCGAAGGAACGGTTGATCACTGTCATGAGCATCAAAGATCCCGAAAAAAAGCTCGCGGCACTCGCGGGCATCGCCGGCAACACCGCTCAAATCGCGCCCTTTGCCGTGCGGGGAGCCGGCAGCCCTGCCGACTGGATTTTAACTGCTGCCCTGCGGCACCCGGATGCCGGGCTGCTGCGCAGGCTTGCCGGCGCGGAAGATTTAACAACCTTACCTGCCGGGTTCGCGCTTAAAACAGCCTGCCGGCAGGAAGAAATGATTTTAGAACAGGATGATTCTGCCGGGGAGACGGCACAACCGAATACGGAGCTGCTTGCAGTGATTGAAAAACGGCTTTCCTATCGTTACCCCTACGCCGCGCTGTCAGCTGTTGTCGCCAAACGCGCGGCTTCGGAACTGGAAGAGTCCGGCATCAACCGGGCGTTCTTCGCCGCGTCGCGCCCCGCGTTTTTGAGTCAAGACAAATTGACACCGGCCCAGCGCGGTACGGCTATCCATAAATATATGCAGTATGCCGATTATGCCGCTGCCCGCGCCGATGCCGCCGCTGAGCGTGACCGCTTGATTGGCAGGGGATTCCTGACCGGGCTTGAAGGCGCGGCTGTTGACCTGGATAAAATTAACGCATTTTTCCAAAGTGATTTAGCCGAGCGGATTTTCGCGTCGGAAAAACTGATGCGCGAGCAAAAGTTTGCCATTCAAATCCCCGCGCGCGAGTTGTACCCGGAGCTGCCGGAAAACGCCGCGGACGAAACCGTTGTGGTGCAGGGGATTGCCGACTGCGCGTTTATCGAAAACGGCGAACTGGTGATACTGGATTATAAAACAGACAGGGGTGTTACCCTTGAACAGCTTGCCGAGCGGTACGCCGGTCAACTTGCCGTCTACCGCAGGGCGCTCACGGCGTGCTTGCAGATGCAGGTTAAAGAGAGCTTGCTGTATTCGTTTGAGGCGGGGTCAAGCATAACAGTATAAGGAGTCAATCGCCGAATCGCCGTAAAGCACATCATCCCGCTAAAAAAATGCTTGCATTCATTCCGTTGTTGTGATAGAATTCATCTGCTTATAATCAGCGAACCAAAAAGAGGTGACAGAAATGAAGGAAGGAATCCATCCCAATTACGAAAAGACAAGCATCCGCTGCGCGTGCGGCGAGGTGATTGAAACCGCATCCACCAGGCAGAATATGCGTGTTGACATTTGCTCCAAATGCCATCCGTTCTTTACGGGCAAGCAAAAGCTTGTGGATACGGGCGGCCGGGTTGACCGGTTCAAAAAACGCTTCAATATCCAGTCAGACGAAACGGAATAAAAAAACGGACGGTGCCAACACAGCACCGTCTGATTTTTTCTTGAGGTTAACCTCTCCGTCTGCTTCGCAGCCACCTCCTCTAAATTAGGGGAGGCAAGAAAAATGATCCCACCTTGGCTCTCCTATGGTAGGAGAGCTGGCACCGCAGGTGACTGAGAGGTAGTCTTATCGAGGTGCAATCGCATGGATTACAAAACCATCGCCTGCGAGGCGCAGGCCGAATTTACCGAAAAACGCTCCCGCTTTATCGGGCACATCAAACCGGTAAGCACACCGGGACAGGCGCTCGAATTTATCGCGGGAGTAAAATCAAAGCATTGGGACGCCACGCACAATGTGTCTGCCTATGTGCTGCGTGCGGGCGGTATTCAACGCTATTCGGACGACGGCGAGCCGCAGGGTACCGCGGGTGTGCCGGCATTGGATGTGCTGTTAAAAGAAAACCTGACCGACTGTGCTGTTGTTGTTACACGCTATTTCGGCGGCGTGATGCTCGGCGCCGGCGGGCTGGTGCGCGCGTATTCGCACGCGGCAAAAATTGCTGTGGACGCGGGCGGCATGATTACCATGTCGCTCTGCGCGGTTTTGTGTGTTGAATGTGACTATAATCTGTACGGCAGACTTGTTTCACTCATACCGGAATCGGGCGGTTTTATTGATGATTCGGTCTTTGCCGCGGATGTACGCGTAAGCCTGCGGCTGCCTGTCGATCAACTTGAAGTTTTTCGCGCGAAACTGGCTGATTTAAGCTTCGGGCGTGCCGTTTGCGAAAAAACAGGAGAAATCTTCGCGGAAATGAAAGAATTATAAACAAATTCAATAAAAATAGAGGGATTTGTTTTCGTTATGCGTATATAGCTGATGAAGGCATTTTTAATGCTGACACGCTGCAAAAAATATATGGCAACCTATCTTCAGTTTCACCGGTTACTACCGGTATTATTCGTTGGCTGAATTGATTCAGCCTTTTAGGGGCGATTTGTATGGACAGCACAATCAGAGAACAAACCTGGGCGCTGGAGCGGCAAATATTATCACCCCGCGCAGCTTTTTCCGAAAACAGCAAGGGCAGGCAGATGCCGCAGGAGGAGTGCCCGGTCCGTACCGCTTTTCAGCGGGACAGAGACCGTATCATACACTGCAACTCCTTCAGGCGCCTCAAGCATAAGACACAGGTTTTTCTGTCGCCGGAAGGGGATCATTACCGTACCCGCCTGACCCATACGCTGGAGGTTTCGCAGATTGCCCGTACCATCGCCAAGGCGCTGCGCCTCAATGAGGATTTGACGGAAGCCATCGCGCTCGGGCACGATTTGGGGCACACCCCTTTCGGTCACGCGGGGGAAAAAGCGCTTAATGAGGTTGTCCCGGACGGATTCAAGCATTACGAACAAAGCCTCCGGGTTGTTGACCTGCTGGAGAAGGACGGAAAAGGCCTGAATCTTTCTTATGAAGTCAGGAACGGTATCGAAACGCATACCAACGGGCAGGCAGACACGCTCGAAGGCAGGGTTGTGCGGCTGTCGGACAGAATCGCTTACATCAACCATGATATTGACGACGCCATCAGCGCGGATGTTTTAACGGAAGAGATGATCCCTGCCGGTATCCGCGAAAGGTTGGGGTGGTACAAGTCGCAAAGAATCAGCACGCTTGTGTTGTCAACCATCAAAAACAGCGGTGAGGATATACGCCTCGGCGGGGACATAGAGTCGGCTTTTGACGAACTGCATGACTTTATGTTTGAACGCGTTTACACAAACCCGAAATGCAAAGGCGAGGAAGGCAAAGCAAAGGCCATGGTCAAATGCCTTTATGAAAACTTTGTCGAAAATCCGGACCAACTGCCGCCCGACTACGCGAAAATCGCCTCTACGGAAGGCATTCCCCGTGCCGCATGCGATTATATTGCCGGTATGACAGACCGTTTCGCCGTAAAAACATTTACGGATTTGTATGTCCCCAAATCTTGGGGCTTCTAATATCTAAAATCTAACATCTAACATCTAATTTGGGGCGGTGAGTAATTGGCTATCGGCGACGAATTTTTGCAGGAACTGCGTGACAAAATAGATATCGAAACGGTGGTTTCCCCCTATGTCAGCCTGCGCCGCCGCGGCCGGCTGCTCACCGGGCTGTGCCCGTTTCATAACGAAAAAACACCTTCCTTCACCATCTATCCGGACAGTCAGTCTTTCTACTGTTTCGGCTGCGGGGCGGGGGGAGAAATAATCACCTTTGTGCGCCGTATGGAGAACCTGGATTTTGTTGAAGCCGTTAAAAGCCTGGCGCAAAGAGCCGGGATGCAGATGCCGGATGACGGTTTTGACGACACGGTTTCCAAGCGCCGCGCGGATATTCTTGCCGCGAACCGTGAGGCTGCCAAATATTTTAATACCACACTGATGAGCCCAAAGGGCAGGGGCGCGCTTGACTACCTGCTCAACAGAGGGGTTTCACCGGAGATGATCAAACATTTCGGGCTTGGTTTTGCGCCGGACGGCTGGGACGGACTGCTCGGGCATATGCGCGCCGCGGGATTTAACGCTGCGGATCTGCTTGAAGCCAATCTTGTGCGAAAAAGCGTGAAAGAGGGCAAAGAGCATTTTTATGACAACTTCGTCAAGCGTATTATGATTCCGATCATTGACTTGCGCGGCAATGTGATCGCCTTCGGCGGGCGCGTGCTGGACGATTCAAAACCGAAATATATCAACACCTCGGACACGCTGGTGTATAAAAAAAGCCAGGGCGTCTTTGCGCTCAATTTTGCCAAGAACGCAAACAACGGCAAACTGATTCTGGCGGAGGGTTATTTGGATGTTATCGCCCTGCATCAGGCGGGGTTCACCAATGCCGTCGCGTGTCTGGGTACAGCGCTCACCCGTGAGCAGGCACAGTTGATTACCCGTTATGCGACAGAAGTCATTTTGGCGTATGACTCCGACGCGGCAGGGCAGGAAGCAACCAAAAAGGCCATGTATGTCCTTGGCCATACCGGCATCAAAATTCGTGTACTCAGCCTGACCGGCGGTAAGGACCCGGATGAAATCATCAAAAAGCACGGCCGTGAACGCTTTCAAATGCTCGTTGACGGCGCGGCGAACGATACGGAATATAAACTCCTGCGTGAACGCGAAAAGTTCGATTTGACTACGCCGGACGGTAAATTGAATTATATCAACGCAGCCATACCGGTGCTCTCCGGGCTTTACAGCGCTGTGGAACTTGATATATACGCCTCCGCCATGGCGGCGGAACTCAGCGTGAACAAAGACGCGATTTTGACCCAGGTGAGGGAACACGGCAAAAAGCAGGGCAAGGTAAAAGAAAAAGAGCGTTTCAAGGCGGCGCAGCGTGAACTGCAGGGGTTGGGGGATAAAATCAATCCGCAAAGGAGCAAGAACACCAGGGCGGTCAAGGCAGAGGAAATCATTCTCGCGGCGCTGTTGAACAACCCTGATTATTATAAAAAACTCAGCAAACTGACGCCGGACACCTTTGTCACCGATTTTAACAAACGGGTTCTTACCCTGCTGCTGCGGCGGCTGGGGGCGGGCAAAGGGATTGAACTGACGCTGCTATCCAATGAATTTTCGGAGGAGGAGATGAACCGGATTACCGCGCTTTTCGTCAAAGGCAGGCAATTGGCCAACACCCTTGCGGAGTGCGTGGATTGCATCAGCACCCTGGAGCGGGAACTTTCAAGCCAAACGGTTGTCAATCCGGCGGAATTAAGCGATGAGGAGTTTTTAAATCTGTTTCAAAAAAAGAACCAATAGAGCGGAAACTGAAAATATGGAATTTGTGAAGGAGAAAAAAGATGGATATGCTGGATAAAAAAGCGGCGGTAAAAATCCTGCTGGACAAGGGAAGGGCAACCGGTAAACTGACCGCGCAGGAAATTGACGCGGTGATTTTGGAAATGGATTACGACATCGAGGAGCTCGACAAACTGTACGACATCATCGAAAGCCAGAGCATTGAAGTTGTCGATGATTTAAGTGATGATTTGTTGGACGGCCTGTCGCTTGATTTGGACATTCCAAAATCAGCCGACATGGGCGGTGTGGAGAAAAACGCGGCAATGGATGACCCCGTAAAGGTTTATCTGAAAGAAATCGGAAATGTTCAGCTGCTCTCCGCGGAGGAAGAAATCTCGCTCGCTCAAAGCATATCCGACAATGATCCGAAAGCCAAACAGCGCCTCGCGGAAGCCAACCTGCGCCTCGTGGTGAGCATCGCCAAACGCTATGTCGGGCGCGGTATGCAGTTTTTGGATTTGATACAGGAAGGCAACCTCGGGCTGATAAAAGCGGTTGATAAATTTGACTACACAAAGGGCTTTAAATTTTCCACTTACGCCACCTGGTGGATCAGGCAGGCCATTACAAGGGCTATCGCTGACCAGGCGCGCACCATCCGTATCCCTGTGCACATGGTGGAAACCATCAACAAAGTAAAAAAGACCAACAGCCAGCTGCTCCACCTCAACGGCAGGGATCCGACCGCGGAGGAAATCGCAGCAGAACTTGACATGACACCCGAAAAGGTGCGTGAAATTTTGCGGGTCGCGCAGGAACCCGTATCGCTGGAAACGCCTATCGGTGAAGAGGAAGACAGCCACCTTGGCGACTTCATTCCCGACGACGACGCGCCGGCGCCTGCGGACGCCGCCTCCATGCTGCTCTTGAAAGAGCAAATCAGTGATGTACTTAAAACACTTACCCCGCGGGAGGAAAAAGTGCTTGCTCTGCGTTTCGGCCTTGCGGACGGGCAGTCCCACACCCTTGAGGAAGTGGGCAAGGAGTTTAATGTGACCAGGGAGCGCATCCGGCAAATCGAAGCAAAGGCGCTGCGCAAGCTGCGCCACCCCAGCAGAAGCAAGCGCCTGCGCGACTTTTTGGATTGAACAGTCCGCGGCGGCGTTTGAATTAATCAACAATCATCAACAACCCTGAATCCGGGAGGGCAAACATGGACTTCAACATCAACACGCTTGCAATTGTGCTGAGCATAACAAATATTATGCAAGTATCCCTGATGCTCTCACAGTTCCGCAGGAACAAGACCAACGAAGGCCCCGGTTGGTGGACGCTTGGCGGGGCTTGCGCGGCGCTCGGGTTCGCTTTTTATGCTTTCCGTCATGCTGCGGCGCCGTTCGGTACTGCCGCGATTCTTTTCAACAATACATTCCTGATGGCGGCCATGATTTTTATCTATATCGGTGTCAGGCATTTTCAGGGGTTGCAAAGCGGCGGCAAGGCGCTTACGGTATTCGGAATCGCGGTTTTTTTCTTGAACATTATTTTCACCGCGACTGCCTCGCAAAGCTATCCCGCCCGCAGAATCATTCTTTTTGGCGCCATCATGGTGCTGTCCTTCGCGACAGCACGGTCGCTCATAAAGCATAAAAATATCCCTTCATTGCGTTGGACAAAGTCGGTTACCGCGGGATTCATCGCTTTCGGTATCTTTTCGTTGGCGGGCTTAACTGGTACAATTTTGCTCAAACAACTCCAAGAACCCGACTCTGCCGAGTTGCTGCAAACGGCGATGTTCGTCGGTACTTTTTTTGTCAGTACGGTTTGGACATTCGGCTTTTTGAGTTTGAACAACAAGCGTTTGACAGACGAGAACCGAACCGCGAAGGAACGGTTTGAGTTGATTTTCAACACCAGTCCGGACGGCGTTTTCATAACGAGTATTGCGGATGGAATCATTCGGAATATCAACGAAGGTTTCACACGGCTTACCGGGTACGCTTCGGAAGAAGCAGTCGGCAAAACAAGCCTTGAACTCAATCTTTACCAAAACATATCCGATCGCCAATTGATCTACAACGCGCTGGTTGCGCAAGGAATATGCGAAAACTTTGAAACGAATATCAAAAAGAAAGACGGCGGTATCATTACCGCTCTGATCTCGTCAAAAAAGAATATATTCAACGGCATTCCGCATGACACCTGCGTTATCCGCGACATCAGCGAGAGAAAACTTGCCGAAGATAACCTGAAAAAAGCGAAAGAAAGGTATCATCTTCTATTTGAAAACGCTGTAGAAACCGTATTTGTGGAGCAGAATGCCTTGATTAAACTGTGCAATCCGATCGCCGAATCGCTTACCGGATATACGCGTGAAGAATTGGCGGAAATGCCGGTACTGGATCTTGTGCATCCGGACGACAGAGAATTTGTTGTCAAAAGCCACACGGACCGCTCCGAAGCGGCCAACCCCGTCAACCGCTATGATTTTAGGGTCTTGGCTAAGGATAAAACCGTGAAGTGGGTGGAGATCAAATCAATCACAATCGAGTGGGACGAAAAACCCGCCACACTCAATTTTTTGACCGACATTTCCGGGCGCAAACAAGCCGTTTGCGACCTCATGGAAAGCGAAGCGAAATACAGGCTGATAACGGAATTTGCGTCGGATGTTATCTGGGTACTGAACCTGACGAGGAATGAATACACCTACATCAGCCCCTCCGTGATGAACCTGCGCGGGTATACCCCGGCAGAGGCAAAAGCCCTTGGTGTTGTCAAATCCTTTACGCCCGAATCCATGCAGGTGGTGCAGTATTCCGTCATCAAAAATCTGGAGCACTTTAAAGCGAACCCGAAAGCCGATAATCATTACATAAACGAATTGCAGCAAACCCGAAAGGACGGCAGCACGGTTTGGGTGGAAGAATCCACCAAATTCCGTTATAATGCTGAAGGCGAAATTGAAATTGTGGGTGTAACCCGGAATATTGAAGACCGCAAAAAAACAGAGGACGAAATCCTCTACCTGAGCTACCATGATCAGCTCACGGGGCTCAAAAACCGCAGGTATTATGACGAGATTGTCAAGGACCTGGAAAACGAAAATTGCGTACCGCTGACGCTGATCATGGCAGATGTCAACGGCTTAAAGCTGACCAATGACGCCTTTGGCCACAAGGCGGGGGATTTAATATTGAAGCAAGTGGCGGACACCTTGAAAAAGCATTGCCGCGACGGTGACCATGCCGTGCGTATCGGCGGGGATGAATTTGTCCTGTTGATGCCGGCAACCGACACCCTCACAGCGGAAGCCATCCTGCAGCGGCTTAATAAGTCCATCGCCGCAGAGCGCGACAAAAACTTCACGATGTCCGTTTCCATCGGCTTTGCGGTCAAGTGCAAAGCAAACGAAGAAATCAACGAAGTTTTTAAAAAGGCCGAGGACGATATGTACCGCCATAAGCTCGCGGAAAGTTCAAGCCTGCGCAGTAAAACAATCAGCGTCATCATGAACACGCTGTACGAAAAAAATGACCGGGAAATGCTGCACTCAAAGCGTGTGAGCGAGTTGTGCGAGTCACTTGCCCGAAAAATCGGTCTTGACGAAAACGAGGTTAACCAACTCCGGCTGGCCGGGCTGATGCACGACATCGGTAAAATCGGTATTGATGAAAAAATTCTGAACAACCGGTCGAAACTGAAAAAAGACGAATGGGCCGAGGTTCGGCGGCACTCGGAAATCGGTTACCGGATTCTCAGCTCCGTAAACGAGTTTTCGGAAATCGCGGACTGTATACTTGAACACCATGAGCGCTGGGACGGTAAAGGTTACCCGCGCGGGCTCAAAGGCGAGGAGATATCCCTGCAAGCACGGGTCATTGCCGTAGCAGATGCTTTTGACGCGATGACTTCCGATCGTTCATACAGGAAAGCCTGCTCGGAAGAAGCTGCGGCCGCGGAAATCATCCGATGCGCGGGCACGCAGTTTGATCCAGAACTTGCAAAGGTCTTTGTCGAACAGGTCTGCAAGCGTGCATGATTTAATACAAGCCGCCGGCATACAGCCGGCACTCAGCAGAACAGAAAAAACGAAGAATAATAGGGGCGGTGACTGCGATGACGAATCTCGACGGGGAATTCAAAGACCAAAACGAAAAGCTGTCGGATGAAATCAACAGGCAAAAGCAAACCGAACTGCTGCTGCGCTCGGAAAAAGAGCGAATCCAAAGCATACTCAACGGCGTTTTGCAGACAATTGCGGACGGCGTTATTTGTACGGATGCCGCCGGCAAAATAACAATGATGAATGAAGCGGCTAAGGGTTTTACCGGCTGGCTGTTAGAAGACGCGACAGGCGAACCGGTTGAAAAAGTGTTTAAACTCATCGATGAAGCAACAAGGGTGAAATATGATGATGTTGTGCAAAACATACTGGAAACCGGCAAGACTTATGAAGCCGCAGGCAGCGTTGTGGTTGTTTCAAAAGATGGCAATGAGATGCGCGCGGAGGTTACCGCCGCGCCGTTGCTTCTGAAAAGCGGCATCATTGACGGTGCGCTCCTTGTGTTCAGAAACTACGCGAAGGAACGAAAAAAACTCAAAAAAATTGAGTTCTTAAACCATTTTGACCAGATTAACGGCCGCTACAGCCGGAGAAATTCTGACAACGAGCGCAGAAGACTCGGCGAAGACAAGTATCTGCCCTTTGCCTTTGTTGTCGCGGATGTGAACGGCGTGGGGTTGACCAACCAAGTCTTCGGCGGTAAATACAGCGAACTGCTTTTGAAAAAATTAACCTATATTCTAAAAACCGAATGCCGACCCGATGATATTGTTGTAAGAATCGGTGAGACTAAATTCGTTATTTTTATGCCGAGCTGCGATGCGAAATACGCGGATATTATGATTGCCCGTTTGAATAAAGCGGTCGCGCAGCAAAGTATCAGGAATGTTGTATTCACCCTTTCGGTTGATTTGTCTCTTGATAACGACATATACAGCCGTATAGATCCGCTGCTGGAAAAAGCCCAAGAGGACCTTTGCACCCGGATTAAAGCGGATAGCTTGAGCGTTAAAAGCAAAATCATTTTTGTTGTGATGAACATGCTTTTTGCAAACAACTTAACAGAACAAACCCATTCAAGGGCGGTAAGCGCTTTGAGCACCGCAATTGCGAAAGCAATGGGTCTTGGCGAGCGGGAGATAGGGCAGACAAACCTGGCAGCCCTGCTGCACGATATCGGTAAAATCGGTATCAACGAAATTATTCTGGATTCACAAGGCAGACTAACCGAGTCAGACTGGGAGGCCATAAGAAAACACCCGGAGACTGGCTGCAAAATTCTTGAATCAGCCTACGAGCTGTCAGATGTTGCCGATGCTGTATTGGAACATCACGAAAGGTGGGACGGCCAGGGTTATCCGAACGGGCTCAGAGGGAAAGAAATATCCTTGCAGGCAAGAATTATTGCCGTCGCCGACACATACGATGATATGGTTTCGGAAAGGCCTTATAAAAGAAGGCTTTTTAAGCAAGACGCGATAGCCGAGTTGGAAAGCAACGCCGGTTCCCAATTCGACCCGGATGTGGTTCGGGTGTTTGTTGAGCAGGTGATCGGGGGAAATGATAAAACCTGACAGCCTATTGATCCGACAAGAGGATTGCATAAAAACACAGGCGGTTTTCATAATGAAAACCGCCCGTCGAATTCTCTGTCATGAGGTCAACGAAACGAGTGAAACTCTGCCTATTTAACAATTGCTATGATTAGTGCAGCGAAAGAAAGTAATACCGACAAACCGATGCCGTACATACAAATATTGTTTATTCGCATAAGTTTTATATCAAATTCTTTAAATAGCGCAACAAGCGTTTGCTCGGATTTTAAGGCGTTTTTACGGCCTTCCTGTGCATTCGAAATCACCTCGTCAAGTTTTCCTATCAACTCATCAGAACTCGCAACTGACTCTTTGAACTTGTCAATCTCTTTCATAAGTTGTTCAAGATCATCAAACATTACTTTTTGCCCCACTTTCTGTTAAATATTAATAATGTGATTACGGCATACGCATCGTCCTCATCAATCTTGCTGTAAACAGCGTCCAGCACCCGGTCAAAAGGAAAGTAAGTGCATAATTTATTGATTATTCTCAATTTGTCTGTTAGTTCAATTTTCTCGTAGATAGCGTGTATGTTGTCGAGTAAATCATTTATATTTGCCTCGTTTAATCCGTAAAGAGCCCGCTCGAGCCTTGATATATCAATATCATTATAGATTATTGCGTTGCAGCAAAATAAAAAATAATCAATTTTGGCAGAGTTTTCATTTTCGCTGCCTCTGCGCACACTTTCAATCAACTCCATTTGATCGTTTTCCAAGGATAGCAGGGTGATATCCTTAAGAGTCATCCCTGTTATTCGAGAAGTTGACTCGTCAACCGTTAAAAGACCAAGTGAGAAATAGCTTTTCAAGGTGTCGGAAATGACTTCGTTATCTTTACCGTTGAAGTGTTCAAGAAACTCAAGCATCTCAAGCACCTGTTCTCGGTGGTGGTATAAAAACTGATTATAATACCAATCGACATATATCCGGATAATCTGCTCGAATTCGGTTGCATCTTTTATCTGGCGTATTGTCAGGTTGTATTTACCCATTGCGCGAATGTATTTAACGGCTATTTCTTGAGCATTGGCAACGCTGAAGGGTTCTTTCAACGGGGTTATGTGAAACCGCGCAGTATTGTTATTATCCGATGTGACGATATACCAGCCGAACATGGCGTTTACCCTGAACAGAACATATAGGCAGCGCATCTGGAGAAGGCGATCCTCCGGTTTTGTGACGCCGCATTCGATAACGCCCGGTTCGTTCAGACTGCGTACTTTATGCCATATTTTTACTATTTCATCATAAAAGGAATCCGGCGGCATTGCCCCGTTAAAAATCATTTTAAGTGTTGAGAGATAATCATCATTTTCCTGCGAACGGTTAAGTTCGTGTATCATATCGGATATTGTCATTCCGTGCTTTATAAGATCCGGATGGTTTGTTGCAATTGAATTCTTGTTCAGGTAGTAAACAAAACTGTCGGCAGAAGTTCCGGGCTCCCTTGCCGAACGGCCTATTTCCTGGACATACTGACTTTTAGATATGGGCATACCAATGTGAATTGTACCGGAGATATTCGGCAGATTTATGCCGATACCAAGTTCATTATCCGTTATTAAACCTTGAGTTTTCTCTTCGGAAAACTCGATATACTTACCTATCTCTCCATCATATATATCGCAGTTCGAATCGGGGGGCAGGTAGTTCTTGGTTTTCATGGATGCGGTTCTCGATTTCGAAAATCCCAGTGCCCGTTTACCCTTTGTAATCAACTCGGCAGTTTTTTTAGCGGCTTTTTCATACAGCACTTCTGTCTCATCGCAGGGATTAAAACTGTAAGTCAATCTCTCACTGCTCAATGAAAGCGGTGAAATAATATGACTTTGATCGATGTCAAGTTGATATAAAATGTCTTTCATAACGGTATAGTTTGCTGTCGCCGTAAAGCAAAGATAGCCTGTTTTATCCACAAATTCCCGGAGCACGAATGACAGCATCAGGTACTCCGGCCTAAAATCATGGCTCCAGTTTGATATGCAGTGCACCTCGTCAAGCACGACATTGCCTATAGTTTGTTTGTAATTCAATCCAATCAAGCGATTTATTAAATCACGGTTTAAAAACGTTTCGGGTGTCAAATACATCAACTTATTTGTCGGTGAATACTTCGTGAAGTCTTCAAAGTTGTCAATTTCACATGCGTCATCCCAATTGTGATGGTTTTTCAAATTTCTCAGTTGGTCTTTTATCAAAATTTGAGTTGGCGCGACAACAAAGGTCGGGCTGCTTCTTAACAGTGCCGTAAAGTAAAAAATCAGCGATTTCCCCGAGCCGGTTGGCATAACACAAATCTTATGTGCATTATTGTCCAAAATACTGATGATTGTTTGAAGTTGACCATTTTGAAAGCTGTCAAAGCTAAAGAATTCCTTTAATAGAATCTCCATGCATCGAACCTGTGATGTGTTGGCTTCTTCAATTTTGTAAATTATATTCGGCGCGATCCACATATAACGCGCATGTATGGTTCTATTCTCACAGCTTTCAGTATAAATATCAGACTTCTCATCTAAACTAATCTTCAATGAATATGAATCGGTTTTAAATGAAAACCCAGTATATTCAAGTTTGGCTAATGTACATATAATTTTGGTAAAATAATTGAGAAGACGAATTGCAGTTTCGATTTCAAACTTGTTATCGTATTGGATATTGAACGTGTTGTCTTTGATATTGTTGGTCTTAACAAGGAGAAGCATAACCATTAACAGCCGGAATACTCTGCTGTAATCCAGATTAATGCCAAATTCACTTTTTATGGACTCGAAGATAATTGGCGGTTTTGCATTTGTCGTTTTTTGAAACATTGAAAACAAAACTGCAAGTACTCTCGATAATGAGTGACGACAAGGAGTGCAATCAGTTAGTCCATGAACATAAAACCCGAAATCTTGATTACCCACACCGCAGGGAATACATATTTCTTGATGTGAGATGTTATCTTTATTGCGAGAAGTGTATGGGACAGAGCCACTGCCATAAGGCTTGCTATTGCCCTTCTGTGGTTCAAGTAACTCGTAAGGGAAATTATGTAAAATTTCAAAAAACTCAGCATCACAGAGTTCAATCCAAAAACGCAATGCTTGGTTTGCCTTAGAAGATTCCATGCTATGATGCTTTGAAATACGCATAACCAGTCTATGTATATCATCCGAATTAGTTACGCCGCCATTTTCGATTGTAGTTATTATGTTTTCGTCATAAACAGCTAGTATTGCGTTGACTTGTGCTTCATCATTATTAAAAAAATCTTTCAATAACCCTTTCAGTCTGCCGCGGTCTTTAATAATTGATAGGTTATTACGAAGATAGTTTTTAATCAGTTCATTCATCAGTATTATCCTTCAGATTAAGCATACTGTTTGAAACAGTATCTTCATTAACAATTAAGACTAAGGTAATATCATCTCCGCAACCGTTTACCGTTGTTTCATTCAACCATGTCTTCAAGTTTTTTCCTACAACATCTACGCCATGTTCTTTTAAAAGCAAAAAATAATCCTTGCCACATTTTAAAAAGTCCGTTTCTGAAACAAAACTATTTGAAAGTCCATCTGTAGATATCAAGAATAAAGCGGGAATATCATCATTTGATTGGAAATGCTTCATCATGGTGTTAGAAAACTTCCATGCATCTTTCGAAGATAAGGAGTATGTTTCGTTCCCAAGGATTTTTTCTGAGTCCATCATTCGTACAGTTAAACCCGTGCTGTCGACTATTAAAATATCACCATCACCAATTTGAAAAGAAAAGCAAAATAGTGGGCAAACAATTATACCAATTAATGTTGTTCCATAATATATTTGTTCGAACGGTTCGTTCGAATGATTGTTTCGATGATATGCTTCGACCTTCTCTTTCCACAAGCTACAGATTTTCTTTGGAATGAAATCATCTTTATTTTCACTTATGAATCTGTACAGATTTTCGTAATCATTATCTAGCTGTAAAACAAGATTTTCAAATAGTTCAAAAAAAGAATTGACGGCTTTTTCCGAACCGGCATTGCTGTATTTGCATTTTTGGCTACCGTGTCCGTCGGCTACGGCGGTAATAACAAGGCTTCTATCTTTTGCATTCGTTTTTGGTAAGCGAAAAGAATCTTGACGACGCGAACTCGACTGTTTGTGTTTTGTTCCCGTTGCTGATTTGCCAATTGTCAAAAACTTCATTTAAAGAACCTCGTTACCAAACATCGGCATCATTTCCGGTGTCCGGTTCTTGTTGGGGGATTGTTGATGTATCTATTTGCGCCAATTCCTTACCTTCAATACTACTTGCGGGAGACGATACTTGATTTACAACGGTTGAAGCCCACTTAATCATTTTAACTAAATCAGTAGAATTATTGGCTTTAAGGATAAGTTCCTTGTTGCCTGTAAACTCAAGAAGTATGTTATCGTCAGCATCATCACCAATTGATATTGCGATTTTTACAGCTTTTTTGCCCCACTGCAAGGTTTTAAGAGCATCCAATCCTTTGCGGTAATCGTCTGTAGGCTGACCGTCTGAAAGAAGCACCAATATCGGGGGTAAAGCTCTGTCACTCATTGGAGGCATCTTCAACTGGTCGGCAGTCATTTCCAATGCTTTGCCTAAATCTGTTACACCACCGGCATCAAGATCGTCCCAACTAAAATCAGCCACATTAATCGGTGTGGCGTTAACCCATTGCGCACCAGAAGAGAATTTTAATGTTCTGATAAGTACTTGTGCATTTGGATTGTTTTCTGCAGATTCAATCATAGGCTGAATAGTTTGTCTAATTGCGTAATTGACCTTAGCAATTTTTTCGCCATACATTGATCCGGAACAATCAACAATCCAAAAAAAATGCAATGGTCGGCTTGATAGTTCTCCGCCTGGTCTTTTGATTGCTGTCATTTTCGACACTCCTTCAATTCTAAATAAATTCGCCAGTTACACTGCCAAACACTATTTTTGTGCCTTTTGCGACGACCGCTGCCTTACCTTTTTCAACCGGTGTTTGGGAACCATCTGGTCTTTGATATATCCACTCCTCGCCACTAACATTTTTTATACCCCATTTTTGAGGATCTGAGGGATTCTGAACCATTTCACCGATAATCTTGTCAATGCAATTGTTGTCTTTAAGATGATGTTCATAAATTTTTGTGCGTTTTGTCATAAGTATTAAATTTTTACCTACTTTCAAAACTGGCGGAGGATTCACAGAGGTTTGACAATTCCAGCACAAATGTCCTGTACCATTTTCTTTTTTAAATGTATCAAAAAAGACTTCTGATTCGCAGCGGGGACAAAACATAATGCTGTCAGAAAGTTTTATAAATGCACTTTGCCATTTGTTCTCAAAAACTCTCTTCTGTGGGTTTCTCAATCCGTCGGTAAAAGACGTAATAAAGAGATCACGAAAAAATTTTGGATAAATGTCCCAAAAAATTATAGCGTTATCATGGAGGCCCTTCACAGGTCTGTTGCTTTTATCCTCGGGGTCCCAAATGAAAACGGGAGTTTTTCCATATAACTGATTCATAGCATGAATGTCGAGGGCCTTAATTTTACTCTCATTAGCGCCTTCAAGCGGGTGATGTACCATGAAAAGATAAAACAGTAACACAGCCATTGAAAACAGGTCAGAGTCTGTTGAAGGATTTGCGTCACCTCTTACAACTTCGGGTGCCATAAAACGTTGAGTCCCTATTATCGGCGGCTTTGATTTGTTGACAATAACATTGTCATTATCACAAATAAGTACATTTCCGGTGAAAGGATCAAAAAAAGTGTTTCCAAAGGATATGTCGCAGTAACAATAACCCATGCTGTGTAATTTTTGAAAGGAACGGGATATATTGAAACCTGCTATGGTAAGCGCCTTAAATGACGGATCGATACGCCGTTTCATTAAGTCGACGATGCCCTTATACTCCGATGTTCTTAATGGCATGACATACCCGAAAACATTACCTTTATCAATAATATCTGTCGGCCAGAGAAAGCATTCATCGGGTGAGCCTTTCAACATCAGATTCTCAAGAATATCGCGTTGCTTTTTTGTTGCACATTTTTTAAAATACCACTTTAGCGCGAATGAATTACCATTAGATACGACCTTATATACTTCACCTTGTCCACCTTCGCCAAGCTTTTCAAGGACTTGATATTGCTGACCTCGTGTTGAGATCAACAATATACCCGCGTGTAAACTTGAATCCATAATAACCCTCCGGAATCAAGATTTCCCTATCCCGAATAATGAGTGAAAAGAAATTATTGTGCTTGAAATCAATTTACTTATCTGCAGAAAATAAAATCGAATCAAATATATCATATTCATATTTTAATATCAACTGTTTAAACAAAAAAATGAGCGGTTTTCGCATCGGAAACCGCCTGTTAGCTTATTCTTACATAACTTTGGCTTATAATAATAAAAAAATCTGAAAAATATATTGACATCCAGTGAGTTGTCCTATATACTATTACACTGCACGTTAAGATGGAGCAGTTTGTCGCAACACATGTTCCAACAAACACAGTATAGCATATGTTGCACAAAAATCAAGCGTTTTTTTACAGTTCTTTCTCAACCTTTTTCGGTGTTTTAATTGCGCGGCACCGGCCCTGAAAAGCGCAAAATTATGAAACGGAGTGATAAAGGCCTATGCTGAATGTTGTACCCGTCAAACGCGGCAACCGCGAGCGTATGAGTTTCGGAAAAATCAATGAAGTGATGGAAATGCCCAACCTCATTGAAATCCAGAAAGACTCCTACAAATGGTTTTGCGATGTGGGGCTAAAGGAAGTATTCAGGGAAATAGGGGACATCACCGATTATTCCGGAAATTGGCTGCTCAGTTTTGTGGACCACAGAATTGAAGACAAGCCGAAGTACACTGTGCGCGAATGCAAAGAGCGCGACGCGACCTACGCTGCGCCCATGCGTGTTACAGTGCGTTTGATGAACAAGGCAACCGGCATCCTGAAAGAGTCGGAAGTTTTTATGGGCGACTTCCCCATCATGACCGACAGCGGCACTTTTGTGATTAACGGCGCGGAGCGCGTCATCGTATCTCAACTGGTGCGTTCTCCGGGCGTCTACTTCGGTATGACGCACGATAAAACCGGTACCGAGCTGTATTCCAGCACCATCAACCCCAACCGGGGCGCTTGGCTGGAGTATGAAACGGACCCCAACGGGATTTATTATGTCCGGATTGACAAAAACCGCAAAATATACATTACAACATTCATCAGAGCACTCGGTGTTGGCACAAACGACGAGATCATCGACCTTTTCGGCGATGATGACAGAATCAATGCCACGCTTGAAAAAGACGAAACACGCAACGCCGAAGAAGCGATTATGGAAGTGTTCAAAAAACTGCGTCAGGGTGAACCTGTGACACTTGAAGCGGCGCAGACCAATTTGGACAACCTTTTCTTCGACCCGCACCGGTACGATATTTCCAGAGTCGGCCGTTATAAATACAACAAAAAGCTGGCGATTTCCGCCCGCCTCGCGGGCTGCACGCTTGCGGAGCCGGTGGCGAGCCAACTTACCGGCGAAGTGCTCGCGGAAGCGGGCGAAGTGATTACAAAAGCCAAGGCGTACGAAATCGAGCAAGCCGGCGTTAAAAAAGCAATTGTCAATGTCAACGGCCGCCTGATCAACATCGTATCCAGCCAAATGGTGGACGCCGCGGAGTTCGTACCGGAAATCACAGCGGAAGAACTTGAAAATATCGGCATCAACGAAAAAGTCCGTTTTTCAATTCTTTACGAAATATTATTTGGGAATAATGAAAAGATAAGAACACTCGAGTCAAAAATAGAATCAAAAAAGCAAGATCTTAACAAAGTTGAAAAACAAATTCAAAAATCTTCTGAAGCATTAGAAGATGTACAGCGAAAGTTAGATAATATTCGGAAACAATCAAACAGTCAAGAAGAATTAGTGAAAGATTTAAAACGGAAACATTCGGAATCTGAAACTAGTTTTAAAAATTTAGAAACTGAATTAAAAGAGTGTAAAGACAATCTGAATAATGCCAAGGAACAGCTTTCAAGTTTTAGTCAAGAGAAAGTTAAACTTGATGCTTACAAGGACCCTTCAGCTTTAAAGGCTGCTCAACCAAGATTGAAAGAACTCGTGAGTATTATCAAATCTTTGGAAGAAGAAATTGAAAAACTGGAACAAACTAATAAAGTATTAGTATCACAAGTCAGTGATGCGGCGAAAAAAAGAGATGATGCCTTAGAGGCTTTGAAGCAAGCTCCCAAGCCGCAATTAGAAAAGCATGGATATGATCAAAGTCAGAAAGATATAAAAACGGATATTGAAAAACTGATGACTAGTAAAGAAGTCTTGGAATCAGATGTTAGAGACCTGAAAAAGGAACTTGGTGTTTTGATTGAAAAGGCACAGACAACTAATAATAAAGACTATATCCTTGCCGAAATGGCTGCCCGCTGCGACGACCTGATACCCAAGCATATCATTGCGGACGACATTCTGGCGTCCATCAACTATATCAACTGCATCGCCCACCATGTCGGCACCACGGACGATATCGACCATCTCGGCAACCGCCGCATCCGTTCCGTCGGCGAACTGCTGCAAAATCAGTTCAGAATCGGCCTGAACCGTATGGAGAGGGTTGTCCGCGAGCGCATGACCATCCAGGCGCAGGAGGACGAGGATAAAATCACGCCGCAGTCACTTATCAATATCCGCCCTGTGCTCATGGCACTTAAAGAATTCTTTGGTTCTTCGCCGCTGTCGCAGTTCATGGACCAAACCAATCCGCTTGCGGAACTCACGCACAAACGCCGTCTTTCGGCGCTCGGGCCGGGCGGTCTTTCCAGGGACAGAGCAGGGTTCGAAGTCCGCGATGTTCACTACAGCCACTACGGCCGCATGTGCCCGATTGAAACACCGGAAGGCCCGAACATCGGGCTGATATCGTATCTTGCGACTTTTGCGCGCATTAACAAATACGGCTTTATCGAGACGCCCTTCCGCAAGGTGGACAAAGCAACCGGCGTGGTGCTCGACGAAGTACTGTATATGACCGCCGATTTTGAGGACGAATACATCGTCGCGCAGGCCAATGAACCGCTTGACGAAAAAGGGCGTTTCAAAAACCCCAAGGTCAATGCCCGTTACCGCGATGAATTCCTTGAAGTGGAAGCGTCCAAGACGGACTACATGGATGTTTCGCCTAAAATGGTTGTATCCGTCGCGACGGCGATGATTCCTTTCCTTGAAAACGATGATGCCAACAGAGCCCTGATGGGTTCCAACATGCAGCGCCAGGCAGTACCGCTGTTAAAGACAGAAGCACCGATTGTCGGCACGGGCATGGAATACAAAGCCGCGTTTGACTCAGGCGTTGCGGTTATCGCTAAAAACTCCGGCACGGTCACACATGTGGCGGCGGATAAAATCGAGATCATGACGGATGCCGGTTCGGCGGAAAGTTATGAAATCATTAAATTCATGCGCTCTAACCAGGGCACCTGTATCAACCAGACGCCGATTGTCAAAATCGGCGACCGGGTGGAGGCAAACGATGTTATCGCGGACGGCCCCGCAACCGACCACGGGGAAATCAGTTTGGGTAAAAACGCCCTGATCGGCTTCATGACCTGGGAGGGCTACAACTACGAAGACGCCGTTTTGATTAATGAAAAAATCGTGCGGGACGATGTATATACTTCTATACACATTGAGGAATACGAAGTGGAGGCGCGTGACACCAAGCTCGGGCCGGAAGAAATCACCAGGGACATTCCCAATGTCGGCGACGACGCGCTTAAAGACCTGGACGACAGGGGCATCGTGCGCATCGGCGCGGAAGTTCATTCCGGCGACATCCTCGTTGGTAAAGTGACGCCAAAAGGCGAAACCGAGCTGACCGCGGAGGAACGCCTGCTGCGCGCGATATTCGGCGAAAAAGCAAAGGAAGTCAGAGACACATCCCTGCGTGTACCGCACGGCGAGTACGGTATCGTGGTTAATGTGGAAGTATTCACGCGCGACAATTCCGATGAATTATCACCGGGTGTCAATAAAGTGGTGCGCTGTTATGTTGCCCAAAAGCGCAAAATATCTGTTGGGGATAAAATGGCAGGCCGCCACGGTAACAAGGGCGTTGTGTCCAGAATTTTGCCGCAGGAGGATATGCCTTTCCTGCCGGACGGTACTCCGCTTGATATCGTGCTTAATCCGCTCGGCGTGCCTTCGCGCATGAACATCGGCCAGGTGCTGGAAGTTAACCTCGGTTTTGCCGCGAAGCATCTGGGGTTCAAGGTGATGACCCCGGTGTTTGACGGCGCGCACGAGTCTGACATACGGGACGCGCTGCGTGAGGCCGGTTTGCGTGAAGACGGCAAAATTGAACTGACCGACGGCCGGACCGGCCAGAAGTTTGACAACCCCATTACGGTGGGCGTGATGTATTTCTTAAAACTGTTGCATTTGGTGGACGATAAGATCCATGCGCGCTCCACCGGTCCGTATTCACTCGTAACCCAGCAGCCGCTTGGCGGCAAGGCGCAGTTCGGCGGCCAGCGTTTCGGGGAAATGGAAGTCTGGGCGCTGGAAGCATACGGCGCGGCTTACACACTGCAGGAAATACTCACCGTCAAATCGGACGATGTTATCGGACGGGTAAAAACATACGAAGCCATCGTGAAGGGCAAAAATGTGCCGAAGCCCGGCATACCGGAATCCTTCAAGGTGCTTATCAAGGAACTCCAGTCACTCGGGCTTGATGTCAAGGTGCTCGACAGAAACGATGACGAAATTGACATGAAGCAAAGTTTTGAAAGCGATGACCTCGGGCACAACCCCGTTGACGACCGCGCCTTTACCGAGTTTAACGATGCCGAAACCGCGGGCAACTTTATTGTTGAAGGTGAAGAGCCGGAAGATGCTGAGGACGATGACCTCATCGACGGGGACGAGGATATCCCGGATTTATTGGCATACGAAGAAGAGCCTGTCATTGATCAAACGGAAGATGAAAGCTGACCGCGAAGCCCGGCAAGCACCGTTTTGAAACACGGCAAAATATTCGAAAAGGGGCAGAAATGTTAATGGAAAATAACATCTTTGAATCAATTAAGATAGGGCTCGCATCACCGGATACCATCAGAAGCTGGTCCAGCGGCGAAGTAAAAAAGCCTGAAACCATCAATTACCGCACCCTCAAACCCGAAAAAGAAGGTCTTTTCTGTGAAAAGATTTTCGGGCCGACGAAGGACTGGGAGTGCCACTGCGGCAAGTACAAGCGCATCCGCTATAAGGGTAAAATATGCGAACGCTGCGGCGTTGAAATCACCAGGGCGAAGGTTCGCCGCGAGCGCATGGGTCATATCGAACTGGCCGCGCCGGTGTCGCATATCTGGTATTTCAAGGGCATCCCCTCACGCATGGGGCTGATTCTTGATGTATCGCCGCGCGTTCTTGAAAAAGTGCTTTATTTTGCCATGCATATTGTCATTGATCCCGGCGATACCCCGCTGGAAAAATATCAGGCACTGGACGAGAAAGATTACGAACAGTACCGTGAATACTATGAAGATTCCTTTAAAGCGGGTATGGGCGCGCAGGCAATCAAAGATTTGCTGGCGGAAATTGATTTGGAAGACCTCTGCGCGAAACTGCGCGAAGAACTTCAGGAAGCGTCCGGCCAAAAGAAAGTTAAACTCTTAAAACGCCTTGAAGTGGCGGAAGCCTTCCGTACTTCCGGCAACCGGCCGGAGTGGATGGTGCTGGATGTTGTACCGGTTATCCCGCCCGAAATCCGCCCGATGGTACAGCTCGACGGCGGCCGTTTCGCAACCTCGGATTTAAATGATTTATACCGCCGCGTGATCAACCGGAATAACCGGCTTAAAAAGCTCCTTGAACTCGGCGCGCCCGAGATTATTGTCAGGAACGAAAAGCGGATGCTGCAGGAAGCGGTAGACGCTTTGATAGACAACGGCCGCAGAGGCCGCCCGGTCACAGGCCCGAGCAACAGGGCGCTCAAGTCCCTCTCCGACATGCTCAAGGGCAAGCAGGGACGCTTCAGGCAGAATCTGCTCGGCAAGCGTGTTGACTATTCCGGCCGTTCCGTTATCGTGGTCGGTCCGGAACTCAAATTGTATCAATGCGGTCTGCCCAAAGAAATGGCGCTTGAACTGTTCAAACCTTTTGTGATGAAGCGCCTTGTGGAAACGGAAGCGGCAGGCAATGTCAAGTCCGCCCGCAAGATGGTTGAGCGTTCTCGGCCCCAGGTTTGGGACGCGCTTGAAATCGTTATCAAGGATCACCCGGTTATGCTTAACCGCGCGCCGACACTGCACAGGCTCGGTATCCAGGCGTTTGAGCCTGTACTCATTGAAGGCCGCGCCATCAAACTGCATCCCCTTGTTTGCACCGCGTTTAATGCGGACTTTGACGGTGACCAGATGGCGGTGCATGTGCCCCTTTCCGCGGAAGCGCAGGCGGAAGCCCGCTTCTTAATGCTGGCGGCAAACAATCTGCTCAAACCCTCTGACGGACGCCCCGTGACCGTGCCCACGCAGGACATGGTGCTCGGTTCTTACTACCTCACACTGCTTAAACCCGGCGAACCCGGCGAAGGCAAGGTGTTCCGTGACATCAATGAGGCGGCAATGGCTTATGAAGAAGGCGTCATCGGGTTGCACGCAACCATAAGAATCCGTATGAGCAAAGAAGTAAACGGCAAAAAGATTTCCAAGCTCATTGAAACCACCTACGGCAAGGTTATATTCAACGAGCCGATTCCCCAAAATTTGGGCTTTGTCGACCGTAAGAATCCGGACAATCTGTTCGCGCTTGAAATTGATTTCCTTGTCGACAAAAAGAAGCTCGGCGATATCGTCGCCAAATGCATCAGCAAGCACGGCACAGCCGTCACCGCCGATGTGCTGGACAAAATCAAGACGCAAGGCTTTAAGTATTCAACCCGCAGCGGTATTACCGCCGCCGTGAGCGATGCCACCATCCCCGCGAGAAAGCCGGAGCTGCTCGCCGAGGCGGAAAAGAAAATCGATCGAATCGGCATCAACTTCAACCGCGGTCTGATTACCGACGAAGAGCGCCGCGAAAGTGTTATCAAAACCTGGGACGAGTGCACAAAACTGGTTGCCGCGGAATTGAAAACAGACTATGACCCGTACAATCCGATTAATATGATGCTTCACTCCGGCGCGCGCGGCAATGACAGCCAGTTAAGGCAGCTTGCCGGTATGCGCGGACTCATCGCGAATACAGCCGGCCGGACCATCGAAGTGCCCATCCGCGCAAACTACCGCGAAGGGCTCAATGTGCTCGAATACTTTATCTCGTCCCGCGGCGCCCGCAAAGGCCTTGCCGACACGGCGCTGCGTACAGCGGACTCCGGTTACCTCACCCGGCGCCTTGTCGATGTATCGCAGGATGTCATCATCCGTCAGGAAGACTGTGCTTGTACGGAAGGGATGGATGTGTATGACATCTTTGACGGCAACAGGCGTATCGTCGGTATCACCGAGCGTCTCACCGGCCGTTACTTGCTTCATGATCTTGTCAATGCCGAGACAGGCGAACTGATGATGAGCAAAGATACCATGATGCGCGAAGCGGAAGCAAAAAAGGTGGCCGATTATGTCATCGAACAACACAAGAAGAAGCTTGAACAAGGGACAGTTGAAAAACATGAACTTGCAAAAATACCCATTCGCTCCCTGCTGACCTGCGCTGCCAAACACGGCGTTTGCATTAAGTGCTACGGTTCCAACCTCGCAACGGGTGAACCCGTCACTGTCGGTGAAGCGGTCGGTATTATTGCTGCCCAGTCCATCGGTGAACCCGGCACGCAGCTCACGATGAGAACTTTCCAAACCGGCGGTACAAAAGACCAGTCCGATATCACGGAAGGTCTGCCCAGAATCGAAGAACTTTTTGAAGCGAGAAAACCCAAGACGCTTGCGATTATGAGTGAAATCTCCGGCGACATAACTTTCCGGACAATCAAGAACGGCAAGCATGTTATCGTAACAGACCGCGAGAATCTCGAAGAGAAGAGTTATCTGATTCCCTACGGTTTCCGTACCAGGGTGGAAGAAGGACAGGTTGTGGAAAAAGGCGAAAACCTGACCGACGGCGCGCGCAACCCGCACGATATCCTTGCGATTTTGGGCGTGGACCCTGTCCACGATTACCTCATCCGCGAAGTGCAGCGTACCTACCGCATGCAAGGCGTTGATATCAATGACAAACACATTGAGGTTATCGTCCGCCAGATGATGAAAAAGGTCAAGATTGTCGAAGCCGGGGACACATCGCTTTTGCCCGGCATGGTGGTTGAAAAGAGCGAACTGCTTTCCGAAAACAAAGCCGGCCGCGCGTTCGCAAAGACGGAAGGCCGCGAATTCAGGGAAGCAACCAGCGAACCGGTGCTCATGGGCATCACCAAGGCGTCACTCGCCACAGACTCCTTCCTGTCCGCCGCGTCTTTCCAGGAAACGACACGCGTGCTTACCGACGCCGCGATTAAGGGCAAAAGCGATCCGCTGCTCGGCCTGAAGGAAAATGTCATCATCGGCAAACTGCTGCCTTCCGGCACCGGTATGAAGTGCTACAGCGATGTGCTTATTTACAAGGCGGCGCCCGATGAAGATGAAGACGCGTCAAGCTCCGTCATCTCTTATGACGAGCTCATGTAACCTTGACAAATTATTTTTCGCGTGTTAAAATACCGGCTTGCGGCGCAAAAGTTGCCGCAATGCCAGCCCCGGTTGCTCTCGCGCAAAACGGTTTCTTTTTTGAAGGATACCGCGCGCGTTAACAATATACTATTAAAGAAAGGAGTTGTATTGTTTGCCAACCTTTAACCAGTTAGTCCGGCACGGCAGGGAAGCGATCGAAAAGAAGCCAAAGGCACCCGCTCTGTTAAAAGGTTTGAATTCCAAGAAAAATGTCATGACTGACAAGAATTCACCCCAAAAACGCGGCGTTTGCACTGCGGTGAAAACCGCGACACCCAAAAAGCCGAATTCGGCGCTCAGGAAAATCGCAAGGGTGCGCTTGACCAACGGTATCGAGGTCACTTCCTACATCCCCGGCGTCGGCCACAACCTGCAGGAGCACTCCGTTGTGATGATCCGCGGCGGCCGT
>CAZTCR010000031.1:0-32223 GCA_964612185.1 uncultured Eubacteriales bacterium | reverse complement strand
CCTTTGGGTGACAGAAGCCTTTAACGCCATCTTCCTGGTGGACGGCAATGAATACGCGCGCGTGCTCACGGGTGTCGGCGCGCCGATAGAACCGCCCGCGGCCCCCGCCAAGCAAGGCTTTGTTTTTGAAGGCTGGGATCCCGCGCTGCCCGCGGCCATGCCCGGGCAGGATGTTGTGTTCAACGCGATTTGGAGTTCTTTTGGGGACATTGCGCTGCTTGCAAAAGACGGTTCCACGACCGTCATTGATCAAACCGGCGGGCTGATATATGGGCTTGCGGTAGGGATTACAGCCGCTGACTTTGAGAACAACTATGTTGTTGTTACCGGCGCAGGGGAACTGCGTATCACCTATTATAACGACTCGTTCGGTACGGGTACCAAAGTCGAACTGCTCAATGCCATCACAAGCACCGTCCTCAAAACCTACACCATCGTCATTTTTGGCGATGTCAACGGCGACGGGCTTGTTAATGCCGCAGACCGCGACACGCTGAAACTTGTTACATCTTATCAGACCGCTCTGCCCGCAGGTGCCGCATTTGCTCTTGCCGCAGACCTGACTGGGGACGGTATCACGGATGCTTTTGACCTGAATGTTTTAAAAGCAGTCGTCGCCGGTGTCGCATCCATTGACCAAACCAAACCCGGGGCATTGCTCTAACACAAAGACTTTTCTTTTTGATTTTCAAGTATTCGTAAAAATTCGTTTTGGGGGGCAATAACTTGAGCAAAACAAAGCGTTTTATCAGCATGATGCTCGCGGCTGTTATGGTGTTTTCGGTCGTCTCATTTGAATTGGCAACAGTGGTTGCCGGTAGCGCTCTCTTGCCTGAAGCCGGGGTTACTGTAACACCTCCGTCACAAGTGAGCGTATCTGCCACACCGGTGGCAAGAGTCGCGGCGTCCGCAAACTCTTTGATTCCTGGGAACACCCTGGTTAAGGCGACACCTTCCGGCGTGCCGGATTTAGGCTCGGCCACCTATGCAAATGCCGCGTATGCCGGCGAAACGCCTGTATGGCCAAGTGTGTCGATAACATTGCCTGCAGGGATAACGATTGACGCGTCACCCCAGCTAACCATTACCGCGGAAACTTCGGGCGGCAGTGTGTCTATGTCTTCTGTTTCAAAAAGCGGTCAAACCTATTCGGCGAGCGTTACCGGCGGAACAGCGACTGCGGGCAACAACATTATCTATTCGGTTTCTTATTATTACGAAGGCGCAAATTATACAACATATGCCTATACCTATGTGGAAAGCATTATCGTTCCCTCGGGCAATCAGATTTACTTCAGACCGTATAAGTATGGTGTAACAGGAACCGCAGGTAGGTTGCAATTTAACTACAGGTTCCTGGGCATAAATGTATACGGCAATGAAGTGGCCGGCAGCGCGACCCATGGTTATTATAACTTTGCCGGCGGTGCATTTGTCGACAACCCGGCTTCACCCAGCAATGTTCAGCTGAGGGCCGAAAAAGACGGCGGAACCGGTTCGGTTTTTAATGCAGGGTATGTCGCTGATGATAACCGGCCGCAGGCGAGTGTTTATATCGACACCAGTACGACATCGTCATTAGCGCAGCTGAATTTACGGGTGAACTTTTTCCTTTATGCCGGGCTTCAAAACCACTCAACCGATAACCGTCTTGCCGCCTCTTATGTGCAGGCCGGGAATGTGAACAGCGTTTCAGCCGCTGATTCCTCATCCGCGCCATCCACTGACGCAACGGCTTCGGCACAATTGGGTATTACAGGAACATCCGGTTTGTTGGTCAATCAGGGCGATACAATAACCGCAACCTTAAACGGTCCGGGACCGACAGTGTCCGGAACTTCTTATACCGTGACAATGAAAATGCATGCGCCGGAAGGACCGGACGGGAACCGTTCATTGGATAGTTATACATCGGTTTGCCTCACCGCCTACACATACAATAAAGGCGCTTTACGCGCGAAGGTTGCCGATGTCATCAGCGGCGCCGGCGGTAAGGGCATCAATCCGCAGTCCTGGTATTATTCATCGGGCTGGGATTATTTTAAGGCATCGCTGGACAACGCAAACCTTGTCTTAAACAAACCGAATACCGACCAAGCGGCCATTGACTCCGCGCTCCTTTTCCTGACGGATTCCTACAACTCGCTGTTTGAACGGGTATTTACCTATACCGTCAATTCTTATATCCAAGGCACAACAACTCCGCTGATTCCCGCAGTTTCCGCGAACGGTAAATACAGCGGCTATGTTCTTTATGCCGTGGCAGAAAACATTTCGGGTTATACGCTGACCAACCCGGCGTCAAGCCCGGCAAAAGTTTCCCTTTCACTCAATAACAGAACCATCAACTTCTACTATACCCCGAACCCTTACACCATCACCTTTGACGCCAACGGAGGCACACCGGTCAGCCCGATCACCGCGGGTTATGCGACAACGGTTCTGCAACCGGGTGACCCGTCAAAGACCCACTATATGTTTACCGGCTGGTTCAGCGACGCGGAACTTACGCAGAGCGTAAGTTGGCCGCTTCAAATGCCCATTGGCGGGTTGACCCTTTACGCGGGTTGGTCTCTCATCCCGGTAACACTTGCGTTTGATTCAAACAACGGCTCTCCGGTTGAATCCGTAACAGAAGCACCGGGCACAATTGTTCCCAAACCCGATGATCCGACAAGGGAGACTTACAGCTTCGAAGGCTGGTTTTATGACATTGCCTTTACACAGCCGGTTGCCTGGCCTGTTGAACTGTCCTTTAGTAATTTGACGCTTTATGCGAAATGGTCGGTCAATCAATACACCGTTGCCTTTGAATCAAACGGCGGCACATCTGTCGACCCGATAACGGTTGACCCGAATGTTGCTGTTTACGCGCCCGGTGTACCGGTTAAAACGGGCTATACTTTTATCGGCTGGTTTTATGACGACGGCACCTTTGCCAATGCTGTCAAGTGGCCGATCATTATTCTCAACACCGGCTATACGGTTTACGCGAAATGGGTGCCGGACAGCATTACCATCACCTTTGACTCGCAGGGCGGCTCCGCGGTAGCACCTTTGGTTGCGCCCGCCGCTTCGGCTGTCACCGCCCCGCCGCCGCCCGGAAAATTCGGATATGTTTTTGCGGGTTGGACTTTGGACGGCGCGCCGTTTACATTTGACATCATGCCCACGCAAAACACTTTACTGGTAGCGGTATGGACTGAATCCCTCCGCGCCGCACAAGTCAAGTTGGACACCTATAAATCCGTTGACGGTGAACTTGTCCCGGCGACAACGGCCCGCGCAGGGGAAACCATAACGGTTACATTGGCTGCGAAAACAAACTTCTATAGCGGTTCATCTCGTTTTGTCATCATGTATGACTCATCCTTTTACACGATCATCGGCGTTAATAAAAACGCTATTTTACCCAACACCGGCAACCCGTATTACGCCAACGCGATTTCAAGTTATGCCGGCGCAACAACCAGCCCTGCGGGAGAATGGCCGATTACCTTTGTGAACAATGAGAGCTCAACTTACAAGTTTGTTGCCGCGAACTTTACCGCGAGCAGCCAGGCCGCCAACGGCGGTTATCCGGTTATCATGAATGACGATGTTTTCCTGTACAGAATCAGGCTCCAAATCAGGAACGACGCATCGGGTTCCGGGCATATCTTTATGGACAACAGATGGGATAGATCCCTATCCAATCCAGCCGGCGGTCAGTATTACTACTATTGTCAGGATGGAGAAACTCTTTCCTCAAACGGCGATTCGGTGCTTAATTTTGACATAGACTACAACAATGCCAACAAAACAATTGTTCTTGACACCTCTGTGCCAAACATTACCGCCATCAATTTCAATACCGACGGCGGAGCACCTATAGCATCAGTCACCGGTGAGGCGGGAAAAGCAACCGAGCAGCCGCCGGTTCCGGAGAAAGCGGGCTACACCTTCCTGGGCTGGTCACCGGCATTCCCCGCGACCTTCCCGGAAAACGACATCACCATAACCGCTCTTTGGCAGATTAACACCTTTTACGCGAATTTTGTGGTGGACGGCAACCCGTACGCGACTGTTCCGACGCAATACGGCTCGCTCATCAGCGCGCCTGCAAATCCTTTAAAAACCGGTTACACATTTACCGGCTGGTCACCCGCTGTGGGGACCATGGGTCCTTCGGATACAACCTATACGGCGTTATTCACCATTAATTCTTACAATGCGTACTTTGTCGTTGACGGTGAAGTTTACGACCAGGCGGTAACGGAGTTCGGCGCTCAAATTCTAATACCGTTCGAGCCTTATAAGACGGGCTACACCTTTACCGGCTGGAGCCCTGAACCGGGTGTCATGCCGGCGGCCAACACGACATTTACCGCGGAGTTTTCCGTAAACAGCTATTATGCCTATTTCGTTGTGGACGGGCAAACCGTCGCATCGGTTTTAACATCTTTCGGCACACCGATTGTTCCGCCGGCTAATCCGGAAAAACCGGGTCATGTCTTTTCCGGCTGGTCACCCGCGGTGGGCGTAATGGGTGCCGGTGATGAAATTTTTACCGCTGTTTGGGACGCTGTCTATTACAACGCCAACTTTTATGCGGACAGTACTTTGTATACCGCAGTCCCGACCATTGTCGGCGAAATAATTCAAATCCCGCCTCAGCCCGTTAAAGAAGGGCACACCTTCACCGGCTGGGACTTTATCCCTGCTGTGATGCCGCAAGAAGATGTGACCATTAACGCCACTTGGTCGATTAACAGCTATACGGCGGCATTCATGGTTGACGGCGATGTCTATACGGCGGTGCAAACCGTTTTTGGCGCGTCAATTGAACTGCCGGCCGAACCCGAGAAACAAGGGTTTACTTTTACCGGTTGGGCAACTGTGCCAGCGACGATGCCGGCTGAAGATATCACTATCAACGCGCAGTTCTCCGTAAACCTCTACAACGCGGTATTTAAAGTTGACGGAGAAGTGTATCAAACCGTTCCGACCTATTTCGGGGCTGAAATTATTTCGCCCGCGAACCCTGTCAAGCCCGGTTACATCTTCATGGGTTGGCTGGCGGTTCCGGTTACAATGCCTGCGGGCGATATTGAGATTGAGGCGTTGTTCACCGTTATCACCTATACGGCAACCTTCCTGACAGACGGCGAGGTTTACACAACCGTTACAATCCCATACGGAACGGTGATTGAAATCCCGGCTGAACCATACAAAACAGGTTACACATTCACCGGTTGGAATGATTTACCCGTGACGATGCCGGACTATAACATTGAAATCAACGCGATTTTTACAAAAAATATTTATCGGGCTGTTTTTATGCTGGACGGTGAGGAATATGCCGTTGTCGAAGCCGGCTATGGGGAAACAATCGAATTGCCGCCCGTACCGTCAAAAACCGGTCACTCGTTCCTTGCATGGAACAATTTACCGGATACCATGCCCAATGATGATGTGGTCATTACAGGCGTTTGGTCTGTCAATAAATATGACGCGGTGTTTATAGTTGACACGCAGCTATATGCCATGATACCGACCGATTATGGTACCGCGATTCAACTGCCTGCACAGCCGACAAAACCCGGATTTTTCTTCATCGGCTGGTCGCCCGAAATTCCGCAGACGATGCCGGCAGCCGCGTTGGAGTTTACCGCTGTTTGGGCTTCCGAAGCATATTACGCGACATTTATGGTCGACGGTGTCGAGTATTACTCCGTACTGACCGGTATCGGCGCGCCGATTCATGAACCCGCACCGCCCGTAAAAGAAGGTTATATTTTCCTTGGCTGGGATCCGGGCGTACCATCCGGCATGCCTGCGCAGGATCTTGTTTTTAATGCCCTGTGGTTTTATGCGGGTATCAGAACCGTCAACTTCAGCCTCAACGGCGGTAGCGGAACAATTCCCGCGAACCAAACCGGCGCGGAAGGAACCGTTGTCGGTCTGCCGGCTCAGGGGGACATCGTCCGACAATACTATATCTTCCGCGGTTGGGCAACCGCGCCCGACGCAACTGAACCGCTTGCAAACTTTGAAATACCCGGGGTAGATGTGACACTGTATGCCGTATGGCAGCGAGTGCCCGTGATTCTCACTGCAAACCCCGGCTCGGGTGCCGTCGTGGATCAAGAGAACGGTTTAATTTTCGGAATTGAAGAAGGCATTACAATAGAAACCCTCAACGCAATGTTCGTTCAGGTTTCGGGCGAAGGACTACTAAGGCGTCCATTTGACCATATCGGCAACTTCGGTACCGGTTCAAAAGTGGAACTGATCGACACCGCAACGGGCGCTTTGCTAAAAACCTATGAAATAGTTATTTTCGGTGATGTGAACGGCGATGGCTTAGTTACCGCTGCGGACCGTGACATGATCAAGCTGATATCCACCTATCAAACAGCATTCATCCCGGGGTCAGCCTTCTCGCTCGCATCCGACCTCAACCGGGATGGCATAGTGGATTCGTTTGATTTGAATATCCTGAAAGCCGCCGTTGCCGGTCTCGGTGTGATAGACCAGACAAATCCGGGCACTTTGGTGTAACCTCAACCTGTTGGAAAACCCCGTATTTTACGGAGTGAGTATATAAAAGTCAAACCTATTTATTTAAGGAGGCAATATCAACATGAAAATGGCCAAAAGAACCCTCAGTATCGTCCTTGCGCTGATCATGGCATTCGGTGTGGTTTCAATCGCATCATCAGCGGTGCCGGGGCCTGCCGATTATACGGCAGTGAACAACGCGATAGCAACGCAGCTTCCAAGCGCCGCAAACCGTTATTTCTATACCGATGAAGCGGTTGCGCTGATTGACGATGTTCTGAACGACTTGATCGACTGGAACCTTTTCGAGACCGATCAGGCGACAGTGGATGGTTATGTGACAATGATTAATGACCTCGGCAGCTTCATTAATCAAAAAGTTACCGATTCATCGCAGTCACCGTTGGTCTTTGCTTACGGCGGCGGGTATTCCTTCCCCTACACCTATCCCTACGGTGCGGATGGGTTGGATTTCTATGCCTTCAGAGCGGAAGAGAAAGCGGTCAATACCCTTGCGCTCAATGCGAGCAAAACGGCAGTTCCGCTTGTCAGCCGTTCGGCAGGTGATCAAAACTTTACTGTTACACTGAGCGTCGGTTCCAACGCGCTGCTATGCGCCGGGGGCATACCGGTTCTTTTTGACAAAACAAAAATTGAGGTAGCCGGCGTAAACAATTCCGGCGGTAATGTCACCGTTACACCGGTGTTGCTCGGTTCCAATATTTCTCAGGAATTTGAGTTTACGACAATCCTCAATCCGACCAGCGCTGGTTTCTGGCCTGCAATCTATCAGGCTGACGCTGCCTTCAAAGCAAAATGGGGCGGAATCAGCATTACCATGTCAACAAACTTTGACAACGGCGCGCCTTACAGTGTTGCGCCTGTCGGGCAGGAAAACATCTTAAGCATACAGTTTAAAGTCAAGGAAGGCGCAACCGCGGGTAATGCAGTCGTTTTTATTGACCAAAACTTTGCGAGAAATGCCGCCAATAAAGCGAATTCCCTCTACTTTGGCAGAGGCAAAGACGCAAACGCCTTTGTACCGTATGACGCCTTGTCCGCTTACGGCGCAACCATCAATACAACCGCCGCTTCCGTTTCGGTTGAAATTGTGGATGTTTTGTTAGGCGACACAAATCTCAGCGGTACAGTCACATCACAGGACGCATTAATGGCATTGCAGGCAGCTTCCGCGATGATTACGCTCACGGACAAGCAAAAATTGAATGCTGATGTTAATTTTTCCATCGGGGGAGCCGGCTTGGTCAATTCCGTGGATGCTCTAAGGATTCTGCAGCGCGCGGCTAACTTGATTCCTCCGATTACCGCGCCAAATTAAGCTGTTCTTGTTTGCTTGAAACAGCTGATAGCATCCTATAAGCGCAGCCCATAACCCATGAAAAACCGCAAAGGAACGGTACTTGTTTGTATCGTTCCTTTTTGAGAGAACCACACCTGCAACCGGACACCGTACACAATTGTCCTAAAGTATGGGACAGACGCCGGTGTATATGCTTCTATTTATAAGGATTTAAAGATTGTTTGGTTTTTGCGGATTGTCATGGGGTTCCCAGTCCGGCACAAGATATTTTGGAGGAGATAGCAATGATAAAATTAAAACGAATTACTGCAATTCTGGTTTCTGTTCTTATCATGGGCACTATCTTTACCGCCTGCGGTAAAGAAGAAATGCCGGAAGGCATCACGCCGGCAGACAAGGCGTCCGTAGGGGATAAAATCAATTTCGGCAGCTACGAGCAAGATAATAACGCGGAGAATGGGAAGGAAGCAATCACCTGGGTCGTTCTCGCGGCGGAAAAGGACGAGCTCCTGCTTGTTGCGGAAAAAGTGCTGGAAACCAAAACCTACAACAGCGAGCTGGCTGACATCACATGGGAGAACAGCACGATGCGCGCCTGGCTGAACAAAGACTTTTTGGATGCCGCTTTTACATCAAAGGAAAAGAAAAAAATTGTTCAATCCACGATTGTCAACCCGGACAACCCCAAATACAACACGCCCGGCGGTAACGAAACAAAAGACAAGATTTTCCTGCTTAGCCTTGAAGAAGCGGAAAAGTATTTTACAACCAACGAGCTTCGCAGGGCCAAAGGTACGCTGTTTGCCTCAAACAACGGCTTAAAGCTCGACGAATCCATCTTATATGCCGGCAACAGTGTCTGGTGGCTGCGCACACCGGGGTTAAAAGCCAACCACGCCTGCTATGTCAATAACGACGGCGTTATTTATCAAACGCTGTTTGTAAATCTCCCGAATTTCGGTATCAGACCTGCCATGCGTTTGGAGCGTTAGCCGGGGGCAGCCATGAAGGGCGCATACGGTTTTATATTGATGATTATAATCAAAAAAACAGCACCGGCAATAATTTGCCGGTGCCGCATTTTTTACGGTGATCATTCCTCTTCCGATATGGCTTTACGATATTTTTCCATCAGTTCTTTGGCGACTGTTATTGTGTTTTCGCCTGAGGGTTCTTCCGGCCGGCAAGTGGCAATCCAGTTGCGCTCAAACCTCTCCAGATTGCGGTAAAATCCGCTGCCCCTGAACTCGTTTCTGCCGTCTACCTGTTTGCGTGTTGTCGTGGATAACCGCCGTATGCCCTTGAAATTCTGCGCGAGCATTTCAAAAAGCGCCCGCCAACGGTAAGCATAATAAGTTTTCAACATACCGCCCCATTCCCGCCAGGCAGTGTCAAATAGGACTGTTTCGTTCAAAGGTCCCCAAAGCGAAAGCTGGGTTAACACATTAATTTCAAAATTTTGTTTTTCATTGTCAGAAACAGCTGTGTTACGGGCGTCTTTGAGCCATTTTAAAAGTGTGAGTTCTTCTCTGGTTTGCATCAGCCGGTCCATATCCTCAATCAGCCTCAAAAACGCGTTTGAGCTCATTTCAAACCGGCCGGGGTCCTTTGCCATATAACCGTCGATGACTTGCTTGTATAATACGCGGGCATGGTTGCTGAGCGTTTGCCGCACCAGGTCGCAGGCATCGTACGCAAACCCGTCTTTGTCGGCCTTTTTCGCGCACAGCAGCGAGTCAGCCGCGTCAAACAGCAGCTTGTTGTCGTAACGGAGTTCCATCGTATCACCGGGTGCTGTATGCGTCAATTGTGTTGCCGGGCGCGCGCAAATAACCGAACCAGTTTCGGCACCCCCGCACTTTTCCGAATAGCAGCTGTCTTTGAGTGCCATCACTGCGTCGGTCAAACACGCCTCACTGCTGCCGTAGCGCCGCCGGGCATATTGCGTGAGCCAAACATCCAAATCCTTTGCCCGGCTCTCTGTCATCATTTCAAGCGCTAAATCAAAATACAGCGGATTTTGGAAGATGCTCTCCGGGAACATGCCCGTGCCTGTAAGGTTTGAATACTGTGCTTTCACGCGTAAATACGGATTATCGGCCAGTGCTTGAATGTTGCCGTGCAAGGTGTTCCTGCCGCCGATGTTGTTGCAGACACCAAGGACAAAATCGTACCCCCAGTAACCGCCGGTTGTTTCATATCCGCTGCCGTCTATGTCCAGTATCAGTAAACGCTCTTTCGGTACCGCTTTCACCAGTTTTTCGCGGACATGGTCGCCGCGCATCACCCATACCGCTTCGCTGTCAAAAGATTCATAAAGCTTGACAACAGCCTTGCCGATGCTTTTCAGATATTCGTCCCCGCGGGAGGACGGGGCGTTGTCATGCAGCGGGTCGCAGGCATAATAGTGGTTGGCGCCAAGCAGCCTGAGCTGTTTTTCGAGCAGCGCTTTTCCGAATTTTTTAAAATAGGGGTCAGCGGGGTCAATCTGATAGGTTGTCGCAAAATTCCGCCAGGCGGGGTTGTGCCGCAACCTTGCTTTTTTAAAGATTCTGATAATCGTGCGCGGCACATGGCCGGAATAACCCTGCATAATCGGGGACATACCCAGCTCTGTTTCGCGTTTGATGATTTTTTTGCCCAATTCAAGGCGGCTTTCAATATAATCGGCATCTGTCAGGGCCAAATTGCTGTCCAGGTTGTTGGTCAGCTGCCAGCTCCAGGAGCATGGGCCGGACAGGAACTGCATCGCGCCCTGCTCGCTGTACTTAAAATCCCGCAGCGTATGGTACCAGACCGCTTCGCTGCCGACAACGGAAAGCGGCATATTGATGCCGTTCATTGCCATAAAGTCAATTTCACGCTCCCAACGCTCCCAGTCCCACCAGCAGGTCGAATAAGAAAAAGCCCGGTGATTCAGACATACGCGCTTTTCCTGCTCAATGATATGCGTAATTGTTTCTTCCGGCAGGGGGGCGGCGTCCACTTTTAGCTGTGTATTGCCGCACCACGCTAAATTGACCGCGCAGTATTCCTTCAAGTAACGGTAGTAAGCCATGGCGAGGCTTATGGTGCAGTCGCCGCGCAAAAGGATTTTTTTGTTGTGCGCAGAGATTTCATAGTAACCTTTACCATTCCGTTTTTCGGTCAGCTCTGTGAGAAACATCAGCGCGATGGCGGGCGTATTGCGTTTAATTAAAGCGTTCATAGATGAGCGGTTCCTTTCATGCGGTTAGAAAAACGAATCTTGCAGAGCGGTAAGTTGCTGAACACAGTATAGCAAAAAAATCATGATGGTACAAGTTCGGGAAAAATTCCGTTAAATTGTTAAAAATGAGTAAATCTCTGTTTTCATAAAGTGGGGATTGTGTTATAATAATCAAAATTATCGAACGGGTGAATTGATTGCAAACAAGCAAATCGCTGACATACACATTCTCAATGGTGTTGTGCACCATGTTCGCGGCGTTGCTCGCAGCCGGCGCCTTTATCCGGATACCCACACCGTTCGCGCCGCTCACCCTTCAATCGGAATTTGCCATTATGGCCGGGCTCCTGCTCGGCAGAAGGCGCGGGGCGGCTTCTGCCGGACTTTATATGGTTTTGGGGTTGTTGGGCTTACCTGTTTTTGCGCTGGGCGGCGGGTTCGGCTATGTGTTTCAGCCAACCTTCGGTTATATTATCGGCTTTGTGTTTGGCGCGTACTTGGTAGGCTTGGTGGTTGAAAGGTCAACCAAAGGCACCAATACAACCTATTATTTAGCATCCCTGGCAGGTCTTGCCGCTATTTATTTATCCGGGTTGATTTATGTGGTGCTCATCCAGCGCTTTTCCCTGCAGGTGCAAACGGATCTGTGGGCGCTGATGAAATACTACTTGCTCATACCCTTGCCGGGCGACCTCATTCTTTGCGTCGGCACAGCAGTTCTGGCAAAACGGCTTAGGCCGGTCACAAAAAAATATGTTGAATTAAAAAAGGCGGCTGATTAATATGAAAATCATCGTATGCGAAAATTCCAGGGAACTCGGCAGAAAAGCAGCGGAAACCGCTGCGGAGTATCTGACGGGGCTGATTAAGGAAACGGGGTACGCGCGTATAGCGGTATCCACCGGCGCATCACAGTTTGACACTTTCGAAGCGCTGATTGCCGCAGACATAGACTGGAGCAAAGTGGAAATGTTCCATCTTGACGAATATTTCGATCTCCCCGAAACCCACCCGGCCAGTTTCCGTAAATACCTCAAAGAACGCTTCGTGTCAAAGGTAAACCTGTTCGCGGCGAACTTTGTGGAAGGCACCGCGCAGAACATTACGGAAATATCAAAGAAGCTGCTTGAACGGCCGGTTGATTTGGGGCTGATCGGTATCGGCGAAAACGCGCACATTGCCTTCAACGACCCGCCGGCGGATTTTGACACAACCGACCCCTATATCCTCGTCAATCTCAATGATACTTGTAAAAAACAACAGGTGGGTGAAGGGTGGTTTGCCACGGTTGACGATGTCCCCAAACAAGCCGTTTCCATGTCGGTTCATCAAATTATGCAGTGTAAAAAAATTATTTCCTGTGTGCCCTATGCCGTAAAAGCAAAAGCTGTGGCAGACACATTAAACGGCGATGTCAGCAACCGGATACCGGCAACCATACTTAAAACCCATGGGGACTGGACACTGCTGCTGGACAAAGATTCCGCGGCGCTGTTCTAAAATCAAAGCAGGGGTGAATGAGATGCTTTTTAGCAAAATAGCAATACTTGACGAAAACCTGGATTATCTGCAAAACCGCTATGTCGGCATTCTGGATGACCGTATCGATTACATCGGCACCGAACCGCCGGAAAAATCGTACGGGGAGGAATACAACGGCACCGGTAAACTGCTGATGGTCGGGTTGTATAATGCGCATACCCACTCGCCGATGAACCTGTTAAGAGGGTATGCGGAAAACCTGACGCTGCATGACTGGCTGCATGAAAAGGTTTTTCCCTTCGAGGCGAAATTATCGGGCAAAGATATTTATAACGGCACCATGCTTGCGATTGCGGAAATGATCCGTTTTGGCACAGTTTCTTTTACGGACATGTATTATATGGGCGAGCAGGTTCACCGCGCCGTGGCAGAAACGGGGATTAAGTGCAACTTCAGTCACGGTGTTACCTGCTTTGATAACAGCGGATATGACGACCTGAAGGTTTCAAAAATATCGCAAGAACTTATTGATACGCTGCACAATACCGAACAGGGAAGATTTAAGGTGGATTTGAGCATACACGGGGAATACACCTCAACCCCGCGGGTGGTGGCAGCGCTGGCGGAGCATGCAGCGCGGGAAGGCGTCAACATCCATATTCATCTGTCGGAAACGCAGGAGGAGCATGAAGGCTGTAAGGCGCGCAACGGTAAAACACCGGCGCAGTATTTTTATGACCTGGGTGTTTTCGCTATGCCGACAACCGCGGCGCACTGTGTCTGGCTGGCAGATGATGATTTTGACATTCTGCGTGAAAACGGCGTAACCGCCGCCGCCTGCCCTGTGAGCAACCTCAAACTTGCCAGCGGTTTCACCCGTGTTGACAAGATGATCAGAAGCGGCATGAAGGTAGCCATCGGGACTGACAGCGCGGCGAGCAATAATAATTTGAACCTGTTCAAAGAAATCCATCTTTTTTCGATATTGTACAAATGCACATCCGGCAACCCCGCGGTCATCACGCCCAAACAGGCCATATCCGCAGCCACACTCGCCGGCGCGCAGGCGCAGGGCAGGGGGGACAGCGGGCTGCTGAAAACAGGCGCAAAAGCAGACCTGATTGTGCTTGACACAAACACTCCTCAAATGACACCTGTTCATGACATGCTCAACAACCTGGTTTTTGCCGCGCAGGGCAGTGATGTTTGCCTGACCATGGCAGACGGCAAGGTACTCTACCGCGACGGTGAGTATTTGACGCTGGATATTGAAAAAGTGCTTTTCAATGCGAAAAAGTCCACACAAGATATTTTGGATCTGCTGTAACACGAGTTAATGGAGAATCAGACGAATGCCGGATGAATTTGAACTGCAAATATATATAACCCGCCACGGGGAATCCCTGGGGAACCTTGCGTTTGCGCAGGGCGATGAGCAAACGCACAACACGCAAGCCGAAAAGCACGACCCAGAGCTGACACCGCGGGGGAGGGCGCAAGCCGTTTTGCTTGGGGAAAGACTTTCGCACGAACGGTTTGACGCCGTCTTTTCGAGTTCGCTCATCCGCGCGGTGTCGACCGCCCACGAGGTTTCAATCCGCCAGCCGGGCGGCGCCGTTCCTGTTGAAGTGCTGCGGGATCTCGCTGAAACCGGAACGCCCTGGTCTTACAGCGGCTATCCGCTTGAAACCTTGCGGCACCGTTACCCGGAAGTGGCGTCGCATCGCTGCCTTCATGAGGATATTACCGTGTGGATAAACGCCGAGGAGGAAGATGAACGCGCAGCGCACATGGCCAGAGCGGAGCATTGCATCCGATATTTTCGCAGTCGTTTTCACCGCGGGGAAAGAATATTCGTAGCAGCTCACGGCAGTTTCAACACCTACCTGATACGGGCGGCACTTGAGCTGACCAATGCAAATGATTTCAATTTTTGTCAGGAAAACACGGGCCTGACAAAAATAAAATATTTTCTTGACGGCAAGGCGAGGCTATCCTATGCCAATGACACCTCGCACCTTTTTGCCGAAAATCCGCAGTTGACTTTCTCCCTGTAAAAGCGATTTAGTCCTTTACACAGGATAGCAAATAAAGTAAAATGGTTTAGATAAAAGATAGGAGGTTAATGGGATGCGGCCTGTTTATTCAAGAATACTCCTTAAATTGAGCGGCGAGGCGCTCTCCGGCGGGCAGGGGCACGGCATTGATTTTGAAACGGTGCTTAAAATATGCGCGGCGGTCAAAGAATGCACAAAAATGGGTGTCGAAATAGGGCTGGTTGTCGGCGGCGGTAACTTTTGGCGCGGTCGCTCCAGCGGGGAAATGGACAGAACCCGCGCGGATCATATGGGTATGCTCGCGACGGTCATCAACGCCCTTGCGCTTGCGGATGCCCTTGAACAGCTTGATGTGCCCGTCAGGGTGCAAACGGCAATCAGCATGCAGCAAATCGCCGAGCCGTATATCCGCAACAAGGCAACATCACACCTGAAAAACGACAGGGTCGTCATCTTCGGCTGCGGCACAGGCAACCCGTTTTTCACAACCGACACAGCCGCGGCACTCAGAGCAGCGGAAATCGGCGCGGAAATTATATTTAAAGCAACAAATGTTGACGGCGTTTTCGACAAAGATCCGAATAAATTCCCGGATGCCCGCAAATATGATATCTTAACATACAGCGAGGTGCTCAACAAAAATTTGAAGGTCATGGACAGCACCGCGGCTTCCATGTGCAGGGACAATAAAATTCCGATACTGGTGTTTAATCTGGAAAACCCGGATAATATTATAGCAGCCGTCTGCGGCAAAAAAATCGGAACGATAGTAAGGGAGGAATAATTGATGGAAACGGTATTTGCAACAGCGAGAGAAAAAATGGGCAAAACAATCAGTGTGCTGAAAAATGAGTATTCGTCCATCCGGGCAGGCAGGGCAAACGCTTCGGTGTTGGACAGAATCCGCGTGGATTATTACGGTGTACCCACACCGATCAATCAAATGGCGGCAATTTCTGTTGCGGAAGCAAGGATATTGAATATTCAACCTTGGGATATTTCAACCCTTCACCCCATTGAAAAGGCGATACAGGCATCTGACCTGGGTATCAACCCGCAAAATGACGGCCGTATCATCCGCCTTGTTTTCCCCCAGCAAACCGAAGACAGACGCAAAGAAATTGTCAAAGAAATTCATCGCATTGCTGAGGATGCAAAGATCGCCGTGCGTTCAATCCGCCGGGATTGTATAGAAAAACTCAAGAAAATGGAAAAAGCATCGGAGATTACGGAAGACGATCTAAAAGACGGCGAAAAGGAGCTGCAGGACATCACCGACGGCTTTATCAAAGAGGCTGACATCATCGCCGCCGCCAAGGAAAAGGAAGTCATGGAAATTTAGTTTGGGGGGCGCAATGCTATGCCGGATATTCCGTACATGCCCGCACATATAGGCATTATTATGGACGGTAACGGCCGCTGGGCAAAGCGGCAGGGACTGCCCCGTTCGGAAGGGCACAAGCAGGGTGCTAAAACATTTAGGACCATTTGCGAATATGCGGCCGATATCGGCATCCGCTATTTGACCTTTTACGCCTTCTCGACCGAAAACTGGACGCGCCCCGCGGATGAAATCGCCGCGGTGATGGATTTGTTCCGGGATTATTTGCGTGAAGCAGAGGACAGGCGGGAAGAAAACAAGAAAAAAGGGTTCAAAATTCGTTACATTGGCGATACTGCCGCGTTACCGCCTGATATCATCGAACTGATAAAAACCGTTGAAAGCGAGTCCGTCGCGGCCGACAAAACCACGGTAAACCTGGCGGTCAACTACGGCGGCAGGCAGGAGATATTGCATGCCGTACAAGCGCTGGCGAGAAAAGCGGCTTCGGGTGAAATAGCACCGGACGAGCTTACGCTCCGGGATATTGAAGCCGGTCTCTATACGGCAGACCAGCCCGACCCGGATTTGATCATCCGGCCAAGCGGGGAATACCGGCTGTCCAACTTCATGATATGGCAAGCGGCCTATGCGGAGTTCTGGTATTCCGATATCTTATGGCCGGACTTTACCACAGATGATTTGGACAAGGCGATTGAAGATTTTTCAAAGCGCAGCAGGCGTTTCGGCGGTTTATAACCGGAGCGGCGCTTCCGGTTTTATGGCAGCAAGATTTTGTGAAGAGAAGGTTCGTTATGAAGCAAAGACTGGTAACCGGATTGCTGTGGGGATCCTTGGCCATCCTGACGATGGTATTCATATTCTCCCCGCTGATGGGTATACTCATCGCCCTGTTTTCCATGGGCGCGGTACATGAAATCGAAAAGGTCGCGGGGGTCAAAAATACGCCGGTTATGGCTGTCAGCCTTATTTTTGCCGGTGCCTTGCCGCTTATTGTTGAATACAAATTGCTGGAACGCTTTCGTGTACCGCTTATGCCGGTTATTGCGGTTTATGTGATGCTGTTACTTACACTGATGCTCGCAAAATATGAAACAACAAAATTTGAGCATATTGCCATTGTTGTTTTTTCTTCAATCTGTGTACCCTACGCGCTTTCAACCTTTATGCTCCTGCGCGATGTCTACAAAAAATTCCCCGGAGAGTTTGAACAATCACAGGCCTTCTATTTGTTTTTTCTGGCACTTGCCTGCGCGTGGATAACTGATATGTTCGCCTATTTTGTCGGCAGAAAGCTGGGCAAACATAAAATGTCGCCTAAAATCAGCCCGAAAAAGTCCATTGAAGGCGCAGTCGGTGGTATAATTGTCACGATAGTGTTTAACTTGGCCGCCCTTTTCATCTTTACCCGGTTTTTCTTTGCAAGCCCGATTATGCCGTATTGGATGGTCGTCCCTATTTCCGCCGCGCTTTCCGTGATCGGTATGCTGGGCGATTTGTCCGCTTCGGTTATCAAGAGAAACTACGGGCAGAAAGACTTCGGAACGCTGATGAAGGGGCACGGCGGTATCATGGACCGTTTTGACAGCTGCCTTTTTGTTTTCCCCGCGCTTTACGGGTTCGTTGTCGTTATGCAGGCGATATAGCGTTTTGAGTATTTGTGGGTGAATCAGCTGATGGCTAAAAAAATCTCCATATTGGGGTCAACCGGCTCAATCGGTGTTCAGGCTCTCGAGGTTGCAAAGCTTCGGGGCTTTGATGTTATAGCGCTTACAGCGCATACGAACACTGCTTTGCTGGAAACTCAAATCAGGGCGTTCAAACCCCTTATGGCCGCGATGACCGATGAACGCGCGGCGGCCGCGCTGAAAATCAGCGTCGGGGACACGCCGACCAAAGTGTTCGGCGGTATCGAGGGCGTACGCGCGTGCGCCGGGTTGCAGGCCGACACGGTCTTGAACAGTATTGTCGGGCTCGCTGGGCTGACACCCACCCTTGCCGCGATTGAAGCAGGCAATACGATTGCCTTGGCGAACAAAGAAACACTGGTTGCCGCAGGCTCACTGGTGATGAAAACCGCTTCCGATAAAGGGGTGGCTATATTACCGGTGGACAGCGAACATTCCGCGATATTCCAGGTTTTACAGGGGTGCCCCGACAGAAGCATGGTGAAGCGGCTGATTTTAACCGCGTCGGGCGGTCCGTTCTTTGGCAAACGCGCAGATGAACTTCAGTGTGTCACCGCGGAGCAGGCGCTCAATCATCCGAATTGGAGCATGGGCGCTAAAATAACCGTGGATTCCGCGACGATGATGAATAAAGGGCTTGAGCTCATCGAAGCTGTCTGGCTGTTCGGTGTCAAGCCGGAGATGGTTGATATTGTTGTGCACCGTCAAAGCGTTGTGCATTCCCTGGTGGAATACCTGGACAATTCCGTTGTCGCGCAGCTTGGCGTGCCGGATATGCGCATCCCCATTCAATACGCGCTCACTTATCCGCAGCGCTTTGAATCACCGGTCAGGCAACTCGATTTACAGGCATTCGGCACCTTGACTTTTGAGGAACCCGATTACGAAACCTTCCGCTGTATCAACCTGTGCCGCACCGCCATCACCCTGGGCGGGCTTTATCCCGCCGCAGCCAACGCCGCCAATGAAGCAGCAAATCTGCTGTTTCGCGAAGGAAAAATAAAGTTTCTGCAAATCGCCGAACTGGTTGAAAAAGCAATGCACGCGGCTGTATCAAAAGAAGTGTATACATTAGCGGATGTTTTGGAAATCGACCGTTTCGCAAGAGCGTTTGTTATGCAAAATTGTTGACAAGCGGATACGACCTGCGGCGGGGCAGCCCGTCCAAGAAAGGAAGAATTACGGCATGTACCTGTCATTTTTATCAACAGCCGGTGCCATTTGGGGCAAGGCGTGGCCGATCTTGTTTGCCATCGTTTTTTTTGGCATCATTATCATGGTACACGAATTGGGGCATTTTTCGTTTGCCAAGCTTTTCAAAGTCCGTGTCAACAAATTCGCGCTTGGCATGGGGCCGGCGCTGCTGAAAAAAACCAAGGGCGAAACCACTTATTCCCTGCGTCTGTTCCCCATAGGCGGCTACTGCGCGATGGAAGGCGAGGACGAAGACAGCGATGACGACCGCTCCTTTTCGCGCAAACCGGTTTGGCAGCGTTTCATCATTGTCGCTGCCGGCGCTATTATTAACCTGCTGCTTGGCATGATTATTATTGCCGTTATGCTCGGGCAGGAAAGCCTCATCGGTACCAATACCATCAAATCTTTTACCGAAAATTCAGCTACAGCGCAAGCAGGGTTGATGGAAGGCGATAAAATCATTTCAATCAACGGCAAAAGGGTTTACTCGGATTTTGATATCAGCTTTTTAATGATGCGCGACAAAGACGGCGTAATGGATTTTGGTCTCAAACGCAACGGCGAAAAAATAACCATCAGTAACGCGGCGCTGCAAACGGTGGAAGACAACGGCAAAATGAGAATCATCTATGATTTCGTCATCAAGGGTGTTAAGCCGTCACCCCTTCCGGTGATCAAGTATTCTTTTTTACAGACGGTTTCAATGGTCAGAATGGTTTGGGTCAGCCTGTTTGATCTGGTTACCGGTCAATTCGGTTTTGCGGATATTTCCGGACCTATCGGGGTGGTCGGCTTTATCGCTCAGGCTGCAGAACAAACAAAACGAACGGATTTAACACCCATCCTGAGTTTGATGGCGCTGATTTCAATCAACATCGGCATCTTCAATCTCCTGCCGATACCCGCATTGGACGGCGGCCGGCTGTTCTTCATGCTCATCGAAATGGTCCGCCGTAAACCGATACCCAAAAAGTACGAAAGCTGGATTCACGCGGCAGGGCTCATTTTGCTCCTGGGTTTTATGGCCGCCATATCGCTGAAAGACATCTTGTTTATGTTTAGGGGATGAAAAGGTGACTCAAAGAAGAAAAAGCCGTAAGGTCTGCGCGGGCGGCGTTTTTATCGGCGGCGACGCACCCGTCACCGTACAATCCATGCTCAGCCGCCCGGCGGAGGATATGCAGGCGAATATTAATCAGGCAAAGGAGCTTGAAGCGGCAGGATGCGAGATCGTACGGGTTGCTGTACCGGATATGAACGCTGTCAAACTCATCCCCGCCCTCAAACAAGCCGTAAGGATGCCCGTGGTGGCGGATATTCATTTCGACCATCGCCTCGCGCTTGAAAGCGTAGCGGCCGGTGTCGATAAAATCCGCATAAACCCCGGCAATATCGGCGATGAAAGCCGGGTGAAAGCGGTCGCTGATGCCTGCAAAGCCCGGAATATCCCCATCCGCATCGGTGTAAATTCCGGCTCGGTTGAAAAAAAGCTGCTTGCCAAACACGGCGGACCCACGCCCGCTGCAATGGCGGAAAGCGCCATGCTTCATGTGCGCTTATTAGAAAAATATGACTTTGAAGACATCGTCATCTCCATAAAATCGTCCGATGTCGGCATCATGGTTGAGAGTTACGACATCATCGCAGACCTATGTGATTACCCGCTTCACCTGGGCGTAACCGAGGCCGGTACCTACCATACAAGTTTGATTAAATCGAGCGCCGGCATCGGCGCGCTGCTTTTAAAGGGTATCGGCGACACCATCCGGGTTTCCATGACGGATGAGCCTGTCCGGGAAGCAGCGGCGGGGCTGGAGATTTTACGGGAGCTCGGTATCAGGCAAGACGCGCCGAGCGTGATTGCCTGCCCGACCTGCGGGCGGACTAAAATTGACATTGTATCGTTGACAAAGGAGGTGGAAAAGAGGCTTGCCGGCTGCCGAAAGCCGCTGAAGGTCGCGGTGATGGGCTGTGTGGTCAACGGACCGGGCGAAGCCGGGGAAGCCGATATCGGTATTGCTGGCGGCGACGGTTGCGCCGTTCTATTTAAAAAAGGAAAAACATTAAGACGAATCGCGGAAGATCAAATCGTAAACGAATTGATGAAAGAAATCGAATTGTTATAGAACACGCGTTATCGGCGTGTGAGAGGATGCTATGCAAGAACACAGTTTTACCGAATTAATGGGCGGATATATTAAAGACGAAGAACTTCTGGAAGCTTTTGCAGGCGGAAAGATTACGGATATAAAAATATTTGAAGAATTATATACCATGGAAATTCATGTCACACTGGCCGGCGAGGTGAATAGCGGAACGCTTGCGGCCGCGTGCGCGTGCATTCAGGCGTCAACCGGACTTGAAAAGGTGACCATCACCCCGTCAAGCTTGAAACAAAACAATGTGGACACAATGTTTCCGGATTTACCCATCAGCGCCCGCAACTCGAAAGTGATTTACGGCAGCGCGTTTAAACGCAAACCCGTTCCTATCGGGGAAGTCAGCTACATGGATGGCGGCGTGGTTGTTTGGGGGGAAGTGTTCAAGTTCACTGAGCAAAAAACCAGAGACAACAGGATGAGCATTATCAACTTCAACATCACAGACCATACAGGCGCGTACAAGGTCAAAGTATTCGATTACTGCGATGCGTGTCAGCCGCTTTTGAAAAAGCTGAAAAACGGGTCAACCGTTATGGTCAAAGGCGATGTTGTCAGTGATAAATACATCAAAGGCTATCATATCAAGGCAAGCTCAATCATGTTGGTTGAAATCGTCCGCGAAACGGACGACGCGCCTGAAAAGCGGGTGGAACTGCATCTGCACACCAACATGTCCCGCTTGGATGCAATCGCGAGCGCGGGCGATCTGATTAAAAGAGCCGCTTCATGGGGTCACAAGGCAATTGCGATTACCGACCACGGTGTTTTACAGGCGTTTCCGGACGCGGCAAAAGCGCTCAAAGACCTTGCCAAATCCTCGCCGATAAGCAAAATCAAGGTGCTGTACGGCATCGAGGCCTATTATGTGGACGATACGCCCGGCAAGATACCGGCGGATGCGGATGCACAAAAACTGCCGTCAAATCATATGATTATCCTGGTAAAAAACACCGTCGGGCTGAAAAATCTTTATAAGCTCGTGACCAAAGCGCACCTGCAGTATTTTCACAAAAACCCGCGCATGCCGAAAAGCGAGTTACTGCAACATCGGGAGGGCTTGATTGTCGGGAGCGCCTGCGAAGCAGGCGAACTGTATCAGGCGGTACTCAACGGCGCGAGCCGGGCAGAGCTGCTTGAGATAGCAGGTTTCTACGACTATTTGGAGATTATGCCCAACGGCAACAACGAGTTTATGCTGCGTAAAGAGATTGTCAAGGATTCAAAAGAGCTGGAACGCATCAATCTTGAGATAATTTCTCTGGCGGATGAGCTTGGCCTGCCTGTTGTCGCAACCGGCGATGTTCATTTTCTGGACGAGCACGACAGTGTTTTCAGGGAAATACTCATGAAGGGTCAAGGGTATGACGACGCAGCTCATCAGCCACCCCTTTATTTCAGAACAACGAACGATATGCTGGAGGAATTCAGCTACCTTGGTGAAGAAAAAGCGTATGAGGTAGTTGTAACAAATACCAATAAAATTGCCGATATGATTGAAGTCATAGAGCCGATTATGAAAGGGACTTATCCCCCGAAAATCGAAGGTTCTGACGAAAAGCTCAAGGAAATCTGCTGGTCAAAGACAAAGCAGCTTTACGGCGACCCGCTGCCCGCTTATGTGGAAGAACGCTTGAAAAAGGAATTGGACTCCATTATTGAGCATCATTTCGCGGTGCTTTACATCATTGCTCAAAAGCTGGTTGAATATTCGGAAAAGAACGGTTATTATGTCGGTTCGCGCGGTTCTGTGGGCTCCTCTTTTGTTGCTTACGCCGCCGGTATTTCGGAGGTGAATCCGCTTGTGCCCCATTACCTGTGCGGCAGCTGCAAGCACAGCGAGTTTTTCCGGGACGGTGAGGTTGGCTCCGGTTATGACCTGCCCCCGATGAACTGTCCTGTATGCGGGTCTCCGATGATTCGTGAAGGGCACGACATTCCGTTTGAAACATTTTTGGGGTTCAAGGGCGAAAAACAGCCGGATATCGACCTTAATTTTTCCGGCGAATTCCAAGAACAGGCACATAAATATACGGAGGAACTCTTTGGTTCATCCAACTGTATCAAGGCAGGAACAATCAGTACCGTTGCCGAAAAAACAGCGTATGGTTTTGTGAAAAAATATTTAGAAGAAAAAGGCATTTTCGCTACAGAAGCCGAGGAAGAACGGCTGGTGAAAGGCTGTGTCGGCGTCAAACGCACAACCGGGCAGCACCCGGGCGGGATGGTTGTTATCCCGGATTATATGGAAGCTGAGGATTTTACCCCCATACAGAATCCATCCGACAATGCCGACAAGGGCAAACATACCACCCATTTTGACTTTCATGCGCTGCATGACACCATCCTAAAGCTTGACATCCTCGGGCACGATGTGCCGACTTTTTACAAAATGCTGGAGGATCTGACCGGTATAAAGGTGACGGACATTGACATCTGCGACCCTAAAATATTTGAACTCATGCTCAGCCCCGAGCCGCTTGGCGTCACCGCAAAGGATATTGACTGTGAAACAGGGACACTGTCCATCCCCGAAATGGGCACGCCGTTTGTGCGGCAGATGCTGCTGGATTCCAAGCCAAAGTGTTTTTCCGAACTGATTCAAATTTCCGGTTTGTCCCACGGCACCGATGTGTGGCTGGGCAACGCGCAGGAATTGATTTTGAAAAAAGTTTGCACCATCGGCGAAGTCATCGGCACAAGGGACAGCATTTTAACCACGCTTATCCGCAAAGGCGTGAAGCCCGAAACAGCGTTCGAGATTATGGAAATCGTGCGCAAAGGCAAAGCAAAAGAGCAGCTGACCCAGGCACATAAAGATGAAATGACTAAAAACAATGTGCCGCAGTGGTATATCAACTCCTGCCTCAAAATTTCCTACATGTTCCCCAAAGCGCACGCCGCCGCGTATGTAATCGGGGCGCTGCGTCTGGCGTGGTACAAGATATACAAACCGCTGGAGTATTACGCGTGCTATATGACCATCCGGGGCGAAAGTGTGGATGTTGTCGCAATTATGGCGGGTCGCAAAAAAGTGCATGATCTCCTGGCCAGGCTCCGGTCTATCGACAAAAAGGTCATCACCCAAAAGGAGGACGACATCTATACCTCCATGCAGGTGGTCAACGAGATGATGGCGCGTGGAATTGCGTTTTTGCCGGTGGACATTTACATTTCGGATGCGGACAAATATGTGATTGAACAGGGCAAAATCCGCCTTCCCTTCTCCTCACTCGGCGGCGCGGGTAAGAATGCCGCGGCATCGCTCCGGCGCGCGCGGGATGACGGCGCGGGCAAGTTCATTTCCGTTGAAGACCTGCAGCGCAGGGCAGGTGTTTCTGTTACGGTCATTACCGCGCTGGAGGAAGCGGGCGCGTTGTCCGGCTTACCGAAAAGCACGCAGATTACCTTTTTTGAATAATTTATAAAAAAGGTTGACAACAACACTTTGCTATGCTACTATAGTAGCACGCTAAAGCGAATGCGGCAAATCGTACCTGTAGTGCCGCGTATTTCGACCGAAAAGGTGATCAATACCAATGAACAGCTATTCAAAAATTACGCCGGAAGGCACAAGAGACCTTTTATTCGAAGAGTGTGACGCCCGCAGGAATGTGGAGTGCCGGCTTTCCGCGATGTTCAAAGCAAGGAACTACAAAAAGGTCATCACACCCACGCTTGAGTTCTTTGATGTCTTCAACCGCGAGTCGTCCGGTATTGAACCGGAATCTGTTTATACGCTGACCGATTACGCCGGACGAATGATGGTCTTACGGCCAGACAGCACCCTGCCCATTGCCCGTATTGCGGCTACCAGGCTCAAGGATGCCGCTTATCCGCTGCGGCTGTATTACAACCAGCGGGTTTTCCACCGTTTCCGCAGTTTCTCCGGGCACAGTGATGAAACCACGCAATCGGGGATTGAACTCATCGGCGCGTCAGGCATCCGCGCGGACCTGGAGATTATTACAACCGCCATCGATGCGCTCAATTGCTGCGGGGCGCCCGATTTCCGTATCGAAATCGGTCATGCGGGCTTTTTCAAAGCCTTGTCAAAAGCACTCAAGACAACGGATGAAATCCGCACGCAAATTACGGATTTAATTGAAGCGAAAAATTTCGCCGCGCTCAATGACCTGCTTGACACACTTGGGGATAGTGACCCCACAAAAGTGCTGCGCAGTTTGCCGCGGCTTTTCGGGGACAGTGAAGTAATCAAAAAGGCGGAAGCTATGTGCAAGGGCAAAGATGAGCTGGCGCCGCTGAAATATCTCGCCAAACTGTATGAAAAATTATCACAACTTGGTCTGGGGGATAAAATTAATATCGATCTCGGTCTCGTGCACCGCAACAACTATTACACCGGTGTTGTTTTCAGGGGTTTCATTGAAGGTTCCGGGTTGACAGTCTTATCGGGCGGGCGCTACGATATGCTTACGGGTGAATTCGGCAAGCAGCTGCCCGCAACAGGTTTCGGTGTGGAAATTGACGCACTTGCCGGCGCGGCGCTCAGCAGGGGCGAAGCCGCGCCCAAAAAACCGGCTGATGTATTGGTTTTCGGTGAAGACGGCTATGAAGTTCAGGCGCTCGTGCGCGTGCGGGAACTGAACTCCGAAAGCCTGGTATGCGAAAACTGCACGGAGGAAACATTACAGGCGGCAAAAGTATACGCGGCTGAAAAGCAAATCAAACGGCTGGAATGTGTTGGTGCCCAAGGCATTACTGCCTTTGAAATTTAGAACTGCAAACAAAAACCGAAATTTGTCATCGACAAGGAGGAAGCAAAATGAGACCGATCAGAATTGCGCTGACCAAGGGAAGGCTCGAAAGCAGGGCGACGAGTCTGTTCCAAACCATGGGGCTCGACTGTACAACACTCCTTAAAAAAGGACGCAAGCTGATTCTCTCCGTGGAGGATTATGAGGTCGTCCTGGCAAAAGCAGCCGATGTGATCACCTATGTCGAACACGGTGCCTGCGATATCGGCATCGTCGGCAAGGATACCATTGTCGAATGCGGCGCCGAGATTTACGAGATGACGGATTTGGGCTTCGGCAAATGCTTTTTTGCACTCGCTGTTAAAAAAGGCACCGACTTTTACGGCGGATATGCCGAAAAGGTGGTCGCCACCAAATACCCGAATGTCGCCCGCAAGTTCTTTGAAACCAAGGGCATGGATGTCAACATCATTAAAATTGAGGGGTCAGTGGAACTCGCGCCCCTGTTAGACCTGGCCGATGCTATTGTGGACATCGTCGAAACCGGCAATACCATCAAGGAAAACGGCCTTGAGGTCATCGAGGAAATCATGCCGATTTCCGCAAGAGTCATAGTCAACATCGCGAGCATGAAGCTGCGCAAGGATGAAATCGAAAGCTTTTTAACAGATGTTGAGGTTGCGAAGGAGATTATTGAATGATACCGGTTACCGCAGTTGACGGCATTTCCGAGCGGGAACTGCTCAGTCAGTTCAAAGCACGTAGCGGGGAGGTGGACCGGACGGTCACCGCCACCGTTCTTGAGATTATGCAAGCGGTGCGCTTGAACGGCGACGCAGCTGTCATGGAATATACAAAGAAGTTTGACGGCAGGGTGCCGGAAAAAACTGAGATTACCCCCGACGAAATGCGGGATGCGCTTCAAAGCAGCAACCCGGACTTTGTCACCGCTTTAAAAAAGGCGGCAGAAAATATCCGCGATTTTCATGAACGTCAGAAGCAGCAGAGCTGGCTGAACACCCAAAAAAGCGGTTCGCTGTTGGGGCAGCGTGTCAGGGGGTTAAAAAGAGTCGGCATCTATGTCCCCGGCGGCACGGCAGCATACCCATCGTCTGTGCTGATGAACGCCATCCCGGCAAAAATCGCCGGAGTGGAAGAAATTATCATGGTCACGCCGCCCTTCAAGGATGGCAAGGCCAACCCGGACATCCTTGCCGCCGCCGCGATAGCGGGTGTTGACCGCGTTTTCCTCGTCGGTGGGGCACAGGCGGTTGCTGCCCTGGCATACGGCACCGCAACCGTCCCCGCGGTGGATAAAATCGTGGGTCCCGGCAACATTTATGTTGCCACGGCAAAAAAACTGCTTTTCGGCACGGTGGATATTGATATGATTGCCGGACCGAGTGAGATTCTGATTATCGCGGATGAAACCGCGAACCCGTCGTTTATCGCGGCGGACTTAATGTCCCAGGCGGAACACGATATCCTGGCAAGCGCTGTATTAATCACAACATCCGAAGAAATTGCCGAAAAAACAAGGCAGGAACTATCGCTTCAGGTTGAGCGGCTCTCCAGGAAAGAGATTATCAAAAAGTCATTGGCCGATTACGGCGCAATACTTCTCTGCGGCACAATCGCGCAGGCGATTGATTTAAGCAACGAGTTCGCGCCCGAACATCTGGAACTCTGTGTAAAAAATCCGCTGGAGTATTTGGCTTCCATCGATAACGCCGGTTCTGTTTTCCTCGGTGATTACGCGCCGGAAAGCCTCGGCGATTATTTTGCCGGTCCCAACCATGTTTTGCCTACCGGCGGCACAGCACGCTTTTTTTCTCCGCTGTCTGTGGACAGCTTTGTTAAAAAATCCAGTTTTATTTACTACACGCGCCAGGACTTGAACGCGGCCGCCGGTGATATTATGACACTTGCCAACGCCGAGGGACTGACCGCGCATGCCAATTCAGTAAAGGTGAGGTTGTAACTAGTATGCCTTTTGAACTCAACGAAAAAATTAAGTCCATGGAACCGTATGAGCCGTTGGCGGGGAACTACCGCATCAGGCTTGATGCCAACGAATCCTTTGTGCCGCCTGCGGACGAGGTAATGGCTGATATCAAAGCCGCGGTTGATGCCATGCATTTCAACCGTTATCCGGATTCCGCGGCGGTGGAGTTATGTTCCCTTGCGGCAGCTTATTACGGGGTCAAGCCGCAGAACCTCACCGCCGGCAACGGTTCAGACGATCTGATTTCCGTTATAATGAACGCCTTTACCCAAAAGGGCGATAAGATTCTGACCTTTTCACCGGATTTTTCTATGTATTCCTTTTACAGCGGCCTGATTGAATGCACTTGCGTTACGATGTCCAAAAGGGACGATTTTACCATCGATGTTGACGCGGCAATCGCTCTTGCCAACAGTGAACAGGTCAGGCTTATTATCTTTTCCAACCCGTGCAACCCGACATCCATCGGGCTGGGCGCGGCGGATGTCATGAAACTGATTCAGAATGTTTCAGCACTTGTCGTTTTGGATGAAGCTTATATGGACTTTTTCGGGCAGTCCCTTGTGACGGCAACAGAAGAATTTGACAACCTGATTGTGCTCAGAACACTTTCAAAGGCAATGGGCATGGCAGCTGTCCGGCTGGGGTTCGCGGTAACAAACCCGGTGCTGACAAACGCCGTGCGCGTGGCAAAATCGCCCTACAATGTCAACGCCGTCAGCCAGGCCATCGGCTACGCCGTTCTGTCGCATACCGAGTATATCCAACATGCGATCACCCGGATAAACGCTTCGCGGGACATGCTCTTTGCTGAATTGAAACGGCTGCAAAAAGATCTGGCCGGCAAAATCACGCCCGTTGCTGCGGACGCGAACTTTGTTTTTGCCAAAGCCGATAACGCGGGCGAACTTTTTGATGCGCTTAAAAAATCCGGCATTATTATTCGCCGTTTCAGCGACTATATCCGGGTAACCGCCGGCAGAAACCTGGAAAATATTGAAGTGATAACGGCAATAGAGAGATATTACGGCAAAAAATAAGTAAGGGAGTGCGGACTATGCGCAGTGCCGAAGTGAAAAGAGAAACCAAAGAAACAAAAATTAAAATCAGCCTAAACCTGGACGGCGGCGAAGTCAAAGCTGAAACAGGCATCGGCTTTTTCGACCACATGCTTACGGCCTTCGGGGTGCACAGCGGCTTCGGGCTTGATGTCAGCGTAGCCGGGGATTTGAATGTCGACGCGCACCATACGGTGGAGGACACCGGCATTGTGCTGGGTAAAGCGCTCAATCAGGCGCTTGGCGACAAAGGCGGCATTGCCCGCTTCGGCAGTTTCTTTGTGCCGATGGATGAGGCGCTCGCGTTCGCGAGTGTGGATGTCAGCGGCAGGCCGTTTATTGTATTTGATGTCGCGTTTGAAGAGGAGCGGGTGGGGGAATATGACACCTGCCTGACAGAGGAATTCTTCCGCGCGCTCGCGTTCAACGCGGGGCTGACCCTGCATCTGCGCACACTCGGGGGTAAAAACGCCCACCATAAAACAGAAGCCTTATTCAAAGCAGCCGCCCGCGCCATCGGCGACGCCGTCAAGCGCAAGGGCGAAGGCGCTCTTTCCACGAAGGGAGTCATCGATTAATGGTCATTCTCCCCGCAATTGATATCAAGGACGGCGAGTGTGTCCGTCTATTCCAAGGCGTGTTCTCCTCTGCTGAAAAAGTAGCGGCTGACCCGCTTGAAACAGCAAAAGCTTTTAAAGCGGCCGGTGCCGAATGGCTCCATATGGTTGATTTGAACGGCGCTGTGCAAGGCGTCAGGGTAAATAGCAAAATCTTTATTGACGCAGCAAAGAACAGCGGATTACAGGTTGAACTCGGCGGCGGAATACGCAAAATGGACGATATCGATTTTTACCTGCAAAACGGTATTGCGCGCGTGGTGCTCGGCTCCGCGGCGATTGCCGACCCATTGCTTGTAAAGGACGCGGTTAAAAAATACGGCGAAAAGATTGCCGTGGGCATCGACGCAAAAAACGGAAAAGCTGCAACCGGCGGATGGACCGAAGTCAGCGGGGTTGACTACATTATGCTCGCCCGCAGCATGGAATCCCTTGGTGTTCAGACCATCATCTATACCGACATCAGCAGGGACGGCATGCTCTCCGGTCCGAATTTGGAACAGCTCAACGCGATTAACACCGCCGTGAAGTGCGATATTATTGCCAGCGGCGGCATCCATAACATCGGGGATATTGAACTGCTCAAGCAAAACGGTTTTTACGGCGCCATCTGCGGGCGTTCAATTTATAAAGGAACCCTGAACCTGAGTGAGGCAATCATACTCAGTAAAGAATAAAGGCGTACGCACTCGAAAGGATTTGATTCTCTTGACGGATATAGATCACCTGTTTCAAAAAAGCGAACTGATACCCGCCGTTATCATTGATTTCGAAACGGGTGCCGTGCTGATGCTCGCTTATATGAATAAAGAATCCCTGCAAAAGACGATGGAAACCGGTTTTACCTGGTTTTTCAGCCGTTCGAGGCAAAAACTATGGAATAAGGGCGAAACCTCCGGCCACACACAGCAGGTCATGAACATAACGACCGATTGTGATGCCGACACGCTGCTTGTTCGTGTCAAACAAACAGGCCCTGCGTGCCATACCGGCAATCCGACCTGTTTTTATACAAAACTGTGGGAACCGCAGCTCTTTACCGAAACGGAGGCAGACTGATGAAAGACGCGCTGGCTGAACTGTATCATACTGTGAAACAACGAAAGGAAAGCCCTGTCGAGGGTTCCTATACCTGTTATCTTTTTGAAAAAGGGCTTGATAAAATCCTGAAAAAATGCGGCGAGGAATGCGCTGAGACCATCATCGCCGCGAAAAACGGCGACAAAGCGGAAACGGTACTGGAAATAACCGATTTGCTATATCACTTGGTGGTACTCATGGCACAGCAGGGGATTACACCCGATGATATTGACGCGGAGCTTGCAAAACGCAGCCAAAAAATCGGCAACTTGAAAAAAACACACAGCTCCGACCCGAACTCATAAAGGGAACACTTATGTCAAACAAGGGTAAACATGCCGGCAAGCAGCGGCCATGGTTCAAGCTCGACAACGCGGCAAAGATTTTCCCCGGGCAAAACTCCTCAAAGTGGTCCAACATCTTCCGCCTGTCGGTAACGCTTGATAAAAAAATAGACCCCGGCCTTCTTGAACAGGCGCTGGAGCAGACGATTGTCCGTTTCCCGTGTTTTGATGTAAGAATGCGCAGGGGCTTTTTTTGGTATTATCTGGAAAAGAACAAGCACACAGCGCCGCCGGTATTGCCGGATATTCAAAATCCATGCCATCGTATCAAATGGAATGAAAACCGGCGTTTTCTTTTCAGGGTATATTATTACGAGAACAGGATTTCGCTCGATTTTTTCCATGTTCTTTGCGACGCGTATGGCGCGTCCCGCTTTATAACAACCCTTACGGCTCAGTACTTGCGGCTCATGGGCTGTGTTATTCCGGCGAACGATGTCATCCTTGCTTTGGATGAACCGTCAACCCCGGACGAATTGGAGGATTCCTTCGCTCGGTTTGCTTCTTCAAAAGCAAAACCGAAAAAGCGCGGCGGGTATGTCTACCACGCAAGGGGTAAAAAGATGCCCGCACATACCGTCAACATTACCACCGGTTATCTGCCCGTGGATAAACTCAGTGCCCAGGCGAAAAAGCAAGGCGCGACCATCACCGAATTTTTAGCCGCGCTCATGCTGGATGTGCTGTACCGCAAACAGCTTGCGGAAAAGCGCAGGCAAAAGGAAATCAGCGCCCAGATACCCGTTAACCTCCGCAACTTCTTCCCCTCACAAACTCTTCGCAACTTTTCCCTGTGTTATGATGTGCGCATTGACCCGAACGCGGGTGAATACACCTTTGAGGAGATTCTCAAACAGGTATCCCTGTATCTCCGGTATATCAACAACCCCAAAGAACTCAACGCCATGATGACCGCCAACTTGAAGCTCGAAACCAATCCTTTCATGCGCGCAATGCCTCTGTTCTTGAAAAAAATCGGCATCGGCATCTCTTTTTTACTCACAGGGGAGCGGCGAACGAGTTTTTTGCTTTCCAACCTCGGGGTTGTCCGGCTGCCGGCGGATATGGAGCGCTGTGTGGAACGCTGCATCTTGATGACCGGTCCGGGTAAACTCAACGGTGCGCGCATCGGCGGGGTGAGTTATCAAAACACCATGGCTTTAACCTTCGCGAATCTGTATCGGGAAAGTGATGTGGAACGCGAGTTTTTCACCCGTTTTGTCAAAATGGGCATTCCGGTTAAAATTGAGAGCAACAGAGACTGATGTGAAACGACACCCATGTCGTTTCGATGAATAATGAATGGATGAAAGAATGTGCTGCCGCACAGCCAATGAATAATTGTGGGAGGGACACCCGCGCCTGTTGTAGGGAACGCATTGCGTGCGTTCCGCCTGTGAATCC
>CAZTCR010000030.1:11467-35595 GCA_964612185.1 uncultured Eubacteriales bacterium | reverse complement strand
AACTGTTTTTTGGCTATCGATTTGGGACGGTTTTTTCAAAGTGACCATCTATATTCCCGAAAAATCCCGCGCCGATGTTTATAATCTTCCGCTTGATGTTGAAGTGAAGCGAATGATAGTGGATTCAAAACAAATGGGAAAACTGAAATACTTTCCTGTTGTTTTCGACTTATATTCGGATGATATGTTCGAGGCGGTTTTTACGCTTGCTGATTTCAGGAAAAGCATAAAATAGGCGGCAAGTTTATGCACGGAGGTTTAATGATGATTCAATGGATGAGTCAATTTAGCGCTGTACAACAGGCATTCATGGCAACGCTTTTCACTTGGGGCGTCACCGCTTCAGGCGCGGCTCTTGTGTTTTTTTTCAAAACCATCAATAAAAATGTACTGAACGGTATGCTGGGCTTTGCGGCCGGTGTGATGATCGCGGCAAGTTTTTGGTCTTTGCTTGCGCCCGGTATCGCATTGGCGGAGGATTTGGGACAGCTAGCCTATGTGACAGCGGCAATCGGGTTTTTATCCGGCGGCGGATTCCTTTATTTGGTTGACAAAATACTGCCGCACCTGCACTTGGGCCTTGACACATCCAAGGCGGAAGGCATTAAAACCTCCTGGCAGCGAAGTATCCTGCTGGTTTTAGCCATCACACTCCATAACATACCGGAAGGGCTTGCGGTCGGCGTGGCTTTTAGCGCGGTTGCCGCAGGCATTGGGACATCCGCAACGCTGGCAGGTGCCATCGCTCTGGCTATCGGTATCGGGCTGCAAAATTTCCCGGAAGGCGCAGCCGTATCCATCCCGCTCAGGCGCGAAGGCTTCAGCAGGAAGAAAGCATTCTTATATGGGCAAGCATCGGGGCTGGTTGAACCGATTGCCGGTGTACTGGGCGCTTTTGCGGTCATTAAAATTCAGCCGATTCTCCCCTATACACTCGCATTTGCCGCAGGGGCCATGATTTATGTGGTGATTGAAGAGTTGATTCCGGAAGCGCAAAGGGAAGAAGGCGGTTCAAAAACAGATATTGCCACCATAGGGGCGATGCTGGGGTTTGCGGTGATGATGGTGCTCGATGTGGCGTTGGGGTAATGTGAGTATTTGGAGAAGATATTCAGTAAATTTGGGTCATTGATACTCGGGGGATTTAAATCTTTAAGAAAAAGCATTTCTCACTGATTTTAACAATAATGGGAGGACTTATGGTTAATAGATTTGTTATTAGTAAAAACAATTTTTTGAAGAAAGAAACGACTGGATATTTTCATCAGTACTATACCGGATATGGGCAACCGGATAACCCCGAATTTATCAATGTGTTAAAAAACACTTTTAATTCGGAAACACATCTCAATTTGATTAGTGCAAGAAACAAGGTCACAGATATTTTAGTTCATGACATTCCGGAGATTATCAAAGAAACAAACATGTCAAATTGCTTATGCGTTTGTATCCCAAGAGCAAAGGCTTTGGAAACCTATTCTGTTAATCAGCTGATGTTAAGAGATGCAATTAGAATTGCATCCAATAGTATTTACGGGGCAACTGATGGAACCGATTGTGTAGTAAGATATAAGAATACGATGACAACACATTTGATCAGAGCGGCTAAAGAAGGCAGAATTTCGAATGATGGCGACGAACCGTATCCGGGGATTACTGTCAACACATGTAGAATAGACAGTAATAGAATTGAGGGTCGAAATATTATACTCATCGACGATATATACACAAAAAATGTAAACATCGATGAAGACTGTATACAAGCACTAATTGATAATGGAGCGCATAAAATAATATTTTATGCACTTGGTTATACAAGGAGGGCACAATGAAGTATTCAAATATAGCGTTAACGATACTCGCCGCAAAAGAGCGTGGTATCATAAAAACAAACGCACAGTTTTGGATGAATTTTGCAGATAAAAAGAAATTCGAAGAAACAGTATTGAAAAACAATAGCATTATCGAAACATCAGAAAGAATAGCCAGTGAGTTTGATTTTTCAGATAGTGATGAAGGCATCGTGTGTGTTTATGATGATGACTTCCCAACAATCAATAAAAGAGTTAAAAACAATGGAGATAAACCATATTTGTTGTTTTATCGCGGAGATTTATCACTGCTGAGTGACTTGAATAAAAATATAGCAGTAATTGGTCTGATTGACCCAGACGAGAGCATTGTTAAAAGAGAATCAGATGTAGTTATAAGCCTTGTTAAAAATAATTTAGTAGTATTAAGTGGATTGGCAATTGGCTGCGATACTGTCGCTCATAGTATCTGTTTAGCTGAAAATGGTAAAACAATAGCAGTTTTACCATCGCAATTAAACAAAATCTACCCAGCTGAAAATCATGATCTTGCAGATCAAATATTATTTAAAGGTGGATTATTAATTTCTGAGTACTACAAAGAGGCTACATCGAAGTATGAAGCAATTAGTCGATTTGTTGAACGGGATAGACTTCAAGCTATGTTTTCTAAAGCAGTCATTTTAGTAGCCAGTTATAGACAAGGAGAAGGGGATAGCGGTTCGCGACACGCAATGGATGCTGCTAGAAAATATGGTATCGAAAGGTTTATTATGTATAACAACAAGACTGATGAGAATAATAAACAGTTTGGTCTAAATAAAGACTTTGCTGACAATAAAGGTTTGGATAATGTGAAGATTTTGCAAGCTAGTACAATTGATTATCTTAAGGCGCTTGAAAATCCGAATTTGTCATCAAACGCTGATTCGGACACATGCGAACAGCTAACCTTTTTATCAGAACAATGAAGAGATTTGTTTTTGATTTAGACAATACCCTTGTTTATACCAACTCACTTAATTATGAGACCTATAACTATGCGTTAAATCTACTGAGATTAGAGCCGATTATTTGTTGCAACAGGATAACGTGCGATATTGTGTTTACGGTATATCCAAATCTGAACAAGGTGCAGAAAAGTAGAATCATAGAGTTAAAACAGACATATTTTATTAACAACATAAAGTCGACCACTCCAAATGAATCAACACTGAAAATGTTGGAGGATATAGATGTTGAATTGTGTGTATTATGGACATGTGCAGATGAAAATCGAGTAAATGCTCTTTTGGAATACTATGACATAAGTAATGCATTTAGAAAGATACTGTTTAGTAATAAGCTTGATATATCACTGGATATTGAGAAAATTTGTCAAACTTTCGAATGCAATACAGATCAATTAGTTTTCTGTGAGGATAATCAGAGAGTAATTATTGAATTGCAAAATATGGGATTGGAAGTCATTTTCTGATATCGTGGATTGAAATATATTTATTTTTTAAGCATAGGAATATAAATAATGTGTGGATGAGGTATTGCATATGAACGAGAAAATTTATTCAGCCATTACAACACAAAAGAAAACCGGCAAGGAACCATTTCTCAACAGTGGTGTCGGTATGCAGAAAACCCTATATGACTTTTGGGCTTGGGCATTTTCCGACATTATCGGCAACACGGAGCGGGGCAAGCTTGCAGAGTATATCGTTGCGATGGCTATCGGTACGGCAGATGAAATCAGCACGTCTTGGGAGAGTTACGACCTGGCAACCCCTGATGGCGTCCGTATTGAGGTGAAAACCTCCGGTTATTTACAGACATGGGAGCAAAAGTCTCTTTCAAAGATTAATTTCGGAATCCGGCCTACGCATGCCTGGGACAGTAAAGAAAACATATATGACGACTCGATTGTACGGCAAGCCGATGCATATGTGTTTTGTGTGCATAAACATACAGAACAGGATACGCTTAATCCGTTGGACATTAACCAATGGGATTTTTACACCTTATCCACCAAGGTTCTAAATGAAAAAGCAACCAATCAGAAAACCATCACTTTAAACGGGGTTATAAGTCTTGGTGCGGTAAAAAGCGATTTCGCCGGGCTTGAACAGGCGATAAAACATCAAGGAAGACTGAATTGCTGACAATCAATTCGTAAAGTACAGGAATATTGAGTGAGTTAATCATAAACACTACAATCAAAAATAAGGTTGGAGGGCGCTAATTTTGGATGAAAAAAACATAGCATTACTAATTGACATGGATAATGTCAGCGCCAAATATGTAAAGAGCATGTTTGATGAGCTTAATTCTTACGGAACCGTGTCAATCCGGAGAATTTACGGTAACTGGAAAAAACCGAACGGTTGGAACGAGGATGTATTGCTGGAGTATTCAATACAGCCAATACAACAATTTGATTATACAAAAGGAAAAAATGCCACAGACATGGCAATGGTGATTGATGCCATGGATATTTTGTATTCAAATAGCGTCGATATTTTTTGTATCGTAACCAGTGACAGTGATTTTACCAAGCTTGCAATGCGATTAAGAGAATCAAAAGCATTTGTGATTGGTATGGGAGAATCAAAAACGCCGGCTGCTTTAACTAAAGCTTGCAATAAGTTTGTGCATCTTAACTTGATTGCTGATGACGAATCAAAACCGGAAGAAAATGGGGTAAATGGGCAGGACGACAAAAAAGCTAAATCAGTAAAAATAGTTGAATCAAATGTTACCTCAATTAAGCAGATTCAAGAAGCTGTTATGAATATGATTGCCGAATCTGATATTGTAGCACTGGCAAGTATGGGGTCTTTGCTGAACAAACAATTTACTGATTTTGATGTGAGAAATTATGGATACACAAAATTCAAGACCTTTATTCTCGCTGAATTCCCAAGAATTCAACTTGATGAAAAAGACGGCACAGTCTATGTGAAAATAAAAAATGAAGTTGATAAAAAATTGGTTGGTAATGAAATAATAGGCTTTATAAAAGAGCACGGTGGGGTTGTTGAAAATCTTTCCACGATATTAGAAGACTTGAAAACAAGGCACAAGCATTTCTATTTGAAGGATTATGGTTTCAGTAGTATTTCAAGTTTTTTACGAAGTATTGATGGAATAGTTGTAGAAGGCAACAAAGTTAAATTAAAGGGGAAAAAATAGCAAGGGAATTTATATCGGAGGATTTAGAATGAACAAAACCATCATAATCAGAAATGAAGTAGAAGCAGACTATCAAATAGTAGAAGATATCACACGAAAAGCTTTCTACAATCTATATGTTCCGGGGTGCAACGAGCACTACCTGGCGCATGTGATGCGCTCGCACAAAGACTTTGTGCCGGAGCTGGACCTGGTGATTGAGTTGGACAATCAAATCATCGGGAATATCATGTACACCAAAGCAAAACTGGTGGATGAGGCGGGGGCGGAAAAAGAAATTCTCACCTTCGGCCCAGTTTGCATTATACCGGAATACCAAAGAAAGGGCTACGGGAAGATGATGATGGAGCATTCGTTTGAAAAAGCGGCGGCGCTCGGCTATGATGTGATTGTCATATTCGGCAATCCGGACAATTATGTGAGCCGCGGCTTTAAGAGCTGTAAAAAGTATAATGTCTGCATGGAAAACGGGACATTTCCGTCGCCGATGATGGTCAAGGAACTCAAACCCGACGCCCTGGACGGGAGAAAATGGGTTTACTACGAAAGCCCGGTAATGAATATTGACGAAGCCGCCGCCGCGCGCTTTGATGAAGATTTGGAGAAAATGGAGAAAAAAGTTCAGCCAAGCCAGGAAGTATTTTATATCCACAGCCATTCGGTTATTCAGGATTTTAACCAAGCGGAGGAATGAGTTCGAAAATTAATTTTCAAACTAAGGGATGGACATAGATATGCAGGACTTTACGACCGAAGAACTGAGCGAAGCGCACCGCGCCTTGCTGTCCGCGCTGAGGAAGTGTGAAAAAATGGATGTCGAAAAATTGGGCAAATCGCAGCAGACACTGCTTGAACGGCGAATCGCCGCGCTGAAGGTTGCGCTGGCACTCATTGAGAAGGAGCAAACGGTTAAAGAGTGTAACGCGACAGCGCTTTGAAACCGGAGATAAGGATGGCTGCTCAGATTTGCCAATAAAACAAAGGACGCATGCCCGGATGACCGGACAACACTTGTGCCCTGCCGGCAATTGACAAGGAGGATGCTAATGCTTACACAGCGTTTGGGTGATCGCTTGCAAACGGATGACCGGTTTATTGAGGCGTTTCTCAAAACCGTCAGGGAACATCCCGGTTCATGTGATGAGGTTTGGTTTGCGAGCGATTACGGCTTCCCTCCGCTAGAACGGCACCGTGAAAGCGCGGGAAAAATCCGTGAAGCCGCCGAAAAATTTCGTGCGGCGGGCTTGCGCGTTTCTCTTCAAATCAGCAACACCATCGGCCACGGGCAATATATGTCCGCGCGCGATTGCAGCGGGCTGGTTTACGACGGGTCTGCCGCTGAGCATATGGTAGGACCTGACGGGGCAAGGGCTGATTACTGTTTTTGCTGGAACGGAGAAAACTTTCGCCGGTACATTGTTGACGGGTTGAAAGAATACGCGAAGATGAACCCCTACTGCGTTTGGATTGACGATGATTTGAGGGCGACCAATCATGCCCCGCTCAACCAAGGCTGCTTTTGCGACGCCTGCATAGAAAAATTCAACAACAAGCATGGCTGCGTTTTTACACGAGAACAACTGGTTTGGGCAATCAACTACGGCGATGTCTCGTGGCGCGAAAAGTTTGTGGCGTTTATCAGGGACGGGCTGAGTGATTTTACACATCTGATGTCAAAAACAATCTGCGATGTTTCCCCCGAAAGTTATATGGGTTTCCAATACTGCGCGCATGGCGGCTATACCGGATACAGCTACGACTTTATCTTTGACGCCATGAGAAAAGGCAGCGGCAAAAATCCGAAAAGCAGGCCGGGCGGCGGAGCCTATAATGACCATAACCCCAATGAACAGTTGAAAAAATCGTTTTTCATCAGTTGGCAGAACAACATGCTGCCTCACTATGTGACCGAGGTACGCCCCGAAATCGAGAACCTCCCGGATGTTGTTTACGGCAAGACTTCCGCGGGAACCTGCTATGAAACATCCTTATACCTCGCTTCGGGCGCCAACGCCATGAGTTATGCGATGGTGATGAACCTATTCGACCCGATGGAGTACCACGCGAAGATGTTCCGGGATTTTGCACAGCACAGGCCGTATTGGGAGCAGTTGGTTAATGCCAACGAAAACACCTTTCAAGCGGGCGCGAGGCTCTATCTCCCCCAAACGATGTGGAAGCGAACATTGAAACCCGGTGACGCTCCTTTTTCCTGGAGCAATGAACCGTATTTGAGAGGGACGGAACTTGCCTTCACCGCGATACCTCTTGCTTATGGTATCGCGTGCGATGACGACCCGGTTTACATTCTCCACGGTGATGTCGCAAAACTGCTGACCGCCGCGGATATTGAATATCTGTTAAGCAGACCGGTATTTACGGATGGTGCCGCGCTGCATACCATCATCCAAATGGGTTACGGAGACAGCTTCGGCGCGGCCGCTGTTCCCGTGAGCACAGCGCAGTTGAGCGAAAGGTTTATCGCGCACCCGATCAATGCGGGCATGGAATCAAAAACATGGTCACAGAGCTTCTATTTCACAAGCGGTTATGCCATCCATGATTTGGACGGCACAAGCGAACCTTTCGGCATCTATTATACCAACAGTTTAAACACGCCCGTATTGGATCAAGATGCCGAATATCCATACGGCGTCGCAAACGCTGTTGTGCGCACGAAATTAAATACGAAGTGGGCGGTGTTCGGCTGTAACCCGTGGGTGGATGTCATCAGCTACGACAAGCGCAGCCAACTCATCCGGTCAATGGAGTATATCACCGGTAAAAATAGGCTCCCGGCTATACTGGAGTCGTATCAGCAGGCTGTTTTATTGCCGCGTGAAAACCGCGCGCATCAAACGACGAGCGTTTCCGTTTTGAACTGCACGATCGGTAAGACGGAAGAACTCTCCCTTCGCGTCCGGAATCCCCGGGGGTTGAACTTTTCTTTCATGTCGGCTACGGTGAGTTCCGGGCATCTGCCCTACAGCAAAGACGGGAACGATTTCCTTATCAAAATACCGCCTCTTGAAGCATGGACGGTAGGGACGCTTTTTTGTGAATAATACTATTCTGCATTAAAATTGTAGACACAATTTTAATCGGCAAGCAAAGCTTGCCGCTGCGGCTGAAGCCGCAGACAGATAGCATTGAACGGTATTTCCGGCAGCAAAAGCTGCCCCCGCTGTCCTTTGGACAGCGGCTTAACAGATAGACTTGTCTATCTGTTAAATGGAGATTAGTATAACACTCTCCGGGAGCCGGTTCTCCTGAGCGGCGGCCGGTTTGACAACAAAGGAAAGATAAGATATGCCTGATTTTCAAATCATCAAAATAGCGGATTATCCAGAATTATTAGAGGAAGCCGCCCAATGGTTTCATTCGAAATGGGGCATTCCGTTTGAGGTCTATGTTCAGAGCATGAAGGAGTGCCTGAATCGCGGCAGCGCTGTGCCGCAATGGTACATGGTGAAGGACTGCAACACCATCATTGCCGGGCTGGGTGTTATTGAAAATGACTTTCACAACAGAAAAGACCTGACACCGAATGTCTGCGCGGTTTATGTCGAGGAGGCATACCGGCGCCGGGGCTTTGCAGGGCAAATGCTAAGCTATGTTTGCACGGATATGAAGGCCAAAGGAATCGGCACGCTTTATTTAATGACGAACCACACATCGTTTTATGAAAGATATCACTGGGATTTTCTATGCATGGTTCAGGGAGACGGAGAACCCGGGCTGTTGAGGATGTATGTTCATCAGCAATAGGGGAACAACAATTCCCCGGGTGTCGGTGTTGATAGAAGCGGACGGTACGGAACACGGATATAAAACACAGCAGAGCCATCCCCCTGTGTGGTTTTCCAGGTGACTTTGCTCTTATGTAAGGAAGGAAGGATGCCCCCGCATGGCTGAAAAAAACTATACCTACGGTATCAAAGTCACCGACGCGCCCAAAATACGAAAACTCGGCGTGGTTCACTACAATGAACCTCAAATTAATACATACGCGGAAATGACGCCATTTGTTTGGAAAAACCGCCTGATGCGGGTGGAAACCGTATGGCTCCCGGCGGGCAGCGCTTATTTCATCATCCGTGATGTGGAACGCAACGAGGCCGGCGCGCCTTTCGCGCACAACACCTGCTTTTCCAGCGCGTACTGCGAAAACGATATTGTTTATGTATTTGGAACGACTTTTATCAACGGCAACGCGGGCGGCGAAAGTGTGATGATGTTTTGGTCGGAAGACCTTGCGAATTGGCAGCAGAAAGCCGTTATCACCCTGCCGGGCCGAACATTATTCAACACCTCCGTCTGCAAAGGCCCGGACGGCTATAAAATGGCTATTGAAACGGGCGAGCCGCCCGAACTGGTCGGGGTGCGTTTCACCATGTTTTTCGCCGAATCCGCTGATTGTATGACATGGCGGATGCTGCCCGATGAATGCTGCTACACGAAACATCGCTATTCGGCTTGCCCGGCTTTGCGGTGGCTTGACGACGGCTTCTATTATATGATTTATCTGGAGGAACTGCCGCTGCTTCGTTACGCGCCGTATATATGCAGGACAAAAGATTTTATCGACTGGGAAATCGGGCTGCACAATCCCGTCATGGTCTGCAGCCCTCAGGACCGTATGCCCAAGCCGGGGGCATATTTTGAGCCGGAGATTATCGATAAAATTCGCAGTTATCTAAATATTAACGATTGTGACATAGACTTATGCGAGTTCTGCGGATATACTTATATCAATTATTTGACCGGCGACCAGCATGGCATCAACTGCATGTGCGAAGCGGTTTACGACGGCCCGATGGCTGATTTCCTTCAGGGATTTTTTAACTGAATCGCAAGGTTAACGGTTAAGCGGATAGTGCTTCGCGATAATTGTTAACAACCCCATTCTCTTGATATTCAAAACATAAAAACGAGGAGGCAAATAAAAATGGCGGGTAACAGAATAATTTGCACGAAAAACGATGTTGACTACATCACGATTAGGAAGGCGATGATTGCCGGGGCAAGAACAACCGCGGAGATTGTGGAAACCACAGGGGTTTGTACGGTTTGTGACGGCTGCAAAGCCGAGTTGGAAAACATTTTGACTTCTGTTTGCGGGTGTAAAAAAGTTTCTTTACAAATGGTGATAAATGCTGTTAAGGCCGGAGCCGATACGGTTGAAAAGGTCGGCGAAATCACAGGTGCGGGCACCGGTGTGGATGAAGTGACCGGCGAAGAATGCGGAAAGTGCAAGGGCTTAATTCAGAATATTATTGATTTGGGCAGATAAAAGTGTCCAAAACCGGGGTTGCGGTTACCGATGTGGACACATAGCTGAGCCTTTGGGAAACAGCCGTGAAAAGCATTTGTACATATTTTTATGGGGACGGATTTCCGCAAACTCATTATTAGGGAACTTTCGTGTGAATTAAAATAAAAAATGTTCCCTAATTTGTTGCTTGCATATTAGGGAACATGGCATTATAATATGAGTGAAAAAGTTCCCTAAAAAGGAGAAATCGTATGGAAAACAACTACCTAATCATACAAGAACTGCTCCGCAAAAGAGCGGATTATCAAGCGAGGCTGAACCTGCTGCCTTATGACGGTTCGCCAGAAATAAAAGAGCAGAGCGGCAATAAGTATATTTATATCAGAAAACGTGTCGGAGACCGTCTGACATCCAAATATGTTGACTTGTATTCCGATGAGCTGTTTCAATTGCTTTTGAGAAATGCAAGAGAGGCACGCGAACTGAGAAAAAATATAAGGCGTGTCGAAAAAGAGTTGGCAACCTTGGGCTATACTGAAAAGGAAATGAACCCGAAGGTTGTTTTAAATTTAGACTTTGCCAGGGCAAATATGAAGTCCAATATCTATGATCAAGCGGTTTTGGAAGGGGTCGCCACAACATTTCCTCAAACGGAGGATATCATTGAGAACGGCAAGGTCAGCGGAATGACCGCCAGCGATGTTCAAAAGATACTGAACCTGAAGCATGCTTGGGAATTTATTCTGGACAGAGATGTGATTCAAATTGATTCCAACTATCACATCCTTTGTCATATTGCCAAACTTGTAAATGAGGGTTTTTACAATGATGGCGGCAGAATCCGAGGTGTCCCGGTTACGATTGGCGGCACATCCTATATTCCGCCGCTTCCGATAGAAACAATCGTTATGGAAAACCTACAGGAAATTGTAATATCAAACGAAGCGGGTATCGATATTGCCATCAGACTCTGCCTGTATTGTATGAAGACACAGATTTTTAATGACGGCAATAAAAGAGCGGCGGTCCTGTTTGCAAATCATTATTTAATATCTAAAGGTGAGGGGCTTGTTGTCATACCTGAAAAAGAGGTGCCAGAGTTCAAAAAACTTTTAATAGCTTATTACGAAGGCAGAGATGCTGATAACACCGCAGAGTTTATGAGAACAAAATGCTGGAAAAGGTTTTGATGTGTACTGTGAATGACAACCAGCAGGGGACGGTTCTATGAAAATAAAGGAGTGCTGGCATGATTTATAGGCGGTTTTATGAGGCCAAGGCATTCTATAATGCAACATACCCCATTCTGCTAAAACACGAGGTGCAGAATTCACTCCCGCTTGGCAATGTTGTGCTGGGCAATAAGGGGGGTGAACCCGACGGCTGGAGAAACACAAAAAATTGGTATATGTCCACCGTATCCGATGACGCAGGCAATATCCGGCTGGTATCGATCATGACACCGCCATATAACATAACAATGTATGAAACAGATAATTTGCCGAATGATGAAGCGTTGAATTGTTTGTGCGACAACATTTTTGCAGAGAACATAGCTGTTCCCGGGATAACATCCGAGAATGTATTAGCCGAACGCTTTGCGAAAATCCACACAGATAAAATGAATATGAAATATAAAGTGCATGAAAACATGCGCATTTACATACTCACCGAAGTGAATAAGGACATACCGCTAATCGGCCATTTGCGCAAGGCTGAAAAGCGAGACATGTGCTTTCTGCCCTATTGGCATAACGGGTTTAACAGTGATTGCCATTTGGGCAGCCAGGATCTGAATAAAGCGGTCAGCAACATTGAAAGAGTAATTGAACAGGGAATGCTTTATTTGCTTGAAGATAATGATATGCCAGTGACAATGGCAGCAGCACAGCGGGAGATTATTAACGGGCGCTGTGTCGGGATGGTGTACACGCCCCCATATTTTAGAAAAAGCGGATATGCGACATCCTGTGTCGCGCAGGTCAGTCAGAAAGTGCTGGATATGGGTTATCAGTATGTTTCACTTTTTACCGACCTGTCAAACCCGGTTTCAAACAGCATTTACCAAAAGATAGGATATAAGCCGGTTTGCGATTATAACAAGGTGCAGTTTGAATAACCATAATCTGCGGTGATTTACCTAATATCTTATTTTGTCAAAGGAGGACAAGAGCTAAATGGATTATCAAAAGCTGCTGGACCGCAGCGATGATTGGCTAAAATATGCGATTCGTCTTCACTTTAATGGCGAACTGAAAGAGTCGCTTGCCGAACGCCGGAACGCGGCGCTGGCAGACAGCCGGATTCAAGCCTGCCTCCATGATGTTGCGGACTATCACGGCACACTGGTGACAAGCCACAGAAATCCCGATTTACCGATCCACAAGTTGCTGTTTCTGCTGGACATCGGGTTTGATACGGATGTTACGGAAATCAAAGCGGCCGTCGGTGAAATTCTGAAGCACGGGGATGAAAACGGCGTTTATCAATCCATGACGAATGTTCCGGTACATTTCGGCGGTGCCGGCGTGGATGTGTTCAGCTGGTGCCTGTGCGACGCGCCGCTGCTTTTGCTTGCGCTTATAAAAGCGGGTGTGGATTATGATGAATATATTAAACCGGGGGTAGATTATCTGCTGTTTTTGAGCCGCGATAACGGATACCCGTGCGCCGTATCCCCGGAGCTGGGTAAATTCCGCGGCCCCGGGAAAAAAGACGATTGCTGCCCTTACGCGACGCTTATCATGGCCGGCCTGTTGTCTTATATCCCGGAATACCGGGGGTCGCCCGCTGCGGTTACCGCTGTGAACGCACTACTGAATCTTTGGGAAAACAGCCGTGAACAGCATCCCTATATGTTTTTTATGGGGACGGATTTCCGCAAACTCAAGGCGCCGTCGAGTTGGTACGATATTGTCAGCGTGGCCGGCGTTCTGAGTAAATACGAATTCGCGCGGCGTGACCCGCGCTTTTTAGAAATGATTGCCCTAATAAAAGACAAGCAGGATAAGGACGGCTTTTTCACACCGGAATCCGCCTATCAGAAATATAAAGATTGGGATTTTGGGCAAAAGAAGTTGCCGTCTGCTTATTTGACCTACCTTTGCTTGAAAATATTTAAGCGATTGGAATGAGCATAATGATCAAGCAGGACAAGCGTTGTGAAATTGAATAAAACCTGAAGGTGAAGGATTTTATGAAAGCAGTATTTATAATCGGGAACACAGCAGTCGGTAAAATGACTGTTGGTCAGGAACTGATGAAAATAACCGGTTTGCGTCTGTTTCATAATCATATGACAATAGAACCTGTGATTGAAATCTTTGGTTACTTCAATAAAAATGCGGTTTCTCGATTAAGAGAAGTGATTTTTGAAGAATTCGCTTCTTCGGAATGTTACGGACTAATTTTTACTTATATGTGGGCGTTTGACCATCAACCGGATTGGGACTATATCGAGCATGTTAAAGACATATTCAAACCATACAATACTGAATTTTATTATGTTGAACTTGTAGCATCAAAAGAAATACGGTTGGCAAGAAATGCAACGGAAAATCGATTAACAAACAAAGCATCAAAACGGGATATTGAGATTTCTAATCAAAGGCTGATTAATGATGATGAAAAATATCGATTGGAAAGCAAAGATGGTGAAATACCGTTTGACAATTACATAAAGTTTGATAATTCAGATGTTCCGCCCGAAATTGTTGCTCAAAAAATAAAAGCACAATTCAATTTGTAAAACAAATGCGGCATGAAGTATGAGAATGGCTCTGACATATAAGATATGGCAAGAATTGACAGGACAGGAACATATCCGCTTGACAACTATTTAATGATAAAAATATAACTTGATTTTCTCCGGTAAAAGCAGTGTAATTGCTTTAAGTGGTGAAGATATGATAAGAAAAAATGTATAGAAATAAAAAAGTTTAGAAATAGAAAAGGAGAATAACAATGAAAATCGGATTTAACGAAGGCTGCGACCGGTACTGTAAAGACCATTCTGTCCTGAATGACCTCGAATTCTGCGAACAAAACGGGTTTGATTTTATTGACATCCAGTCCGAGTGCCTGGACCGCGACCTGGCCGCCGGGAAGGTGACTCTTGAACAGCTCGGTGAGCGGTTCAAAAACCATAAACTTAAAATGCTGTCCTACAACGCGCTGTGTTTTTTCAACATGAAGCAGACACAGGCGGAGAAAGATGCCGTGATGGCCGAGCTTGATGAAATCATCCGCCGCTGTCTTATTCTCGGCTGCAAAATGATTGTTGTCGTACCGTCGCAGGATATCACAGTCCACGCGACCCGCGGCGAAATCCGTAATGACGCGGTAGTCGTGCTGAAAGAAATGCTAAAAAAGACGGAGCCTTACGGCATCAAACTGTCGATTGAATTTGTCGCGAAGCCCGGTATGACAATCAACCGCTTTGAAGACGCTTATGCCATCGTTCATGCTGTTGATTCACCTCTCGTGGGTGTGACACTCGACCAGTACCATTTCCATGCCATGGCCTCCGGTTGGGACGCGCTGGAAAAAGCCGATGGCAGCAAGATTTTTATCTGGCATCTTAACGACATGGAAGATGTGCCCTGCGGCGCGGTCTACAACACCGATGAAAAGCGCCTTTGGCCCGGTGACGCCCGCGGCTGCCTTGACCATAAGCGCTTTGCCGACACGCTTAAAAAGATTGGGTTCGCGGGTGACTGCTGCACCGTCGAGGTGTTCCGGCCCGACTACTATCAGCTCAGCCAGGCGGAAAATGTCCGCACCGCGGCCGAAGTCACCAAGGCTCATGCGGCAAAATACTGGTAAAGTGAAATGGAGAGGACGCACACATGGCGCCGATGAAATCCAAGGAGATTATTTTACGCATACTCAATCATGATGAACCTCCCCGAATCGGGTTCAACTTCAACAATTTTCAGCATACCGATTTTTGCTATGTCTCGGGCCGTGCCTATATAGACGAAAAGCCCAATCCGTACGACCGCTGGGGTACGCATGAGGAACTGCTGAAGCTGACCGGATTTTCCGGCGAGGTGCGTGCCGACCGGTTCGGCAACATCTACGGCCGGTTTAACGGAAAGACCAAGGGCGAATGTATTCGCGGCGCTATCAGTGACTGGCGCGATTTTGAAGAATTTACCATGCCCAAGCTGGACACTGCCTATACCGAAAAGCTGAAGGGTATGTCGCTGCAAAAAGAGCGAAAATTTGTGTTAGCGCACGGTTGCTCTATCTTCTCCACCTTGCGCGACGCGCGGCTCATGGCCAATGCGTTGGCGGACACCGCGCTGGAGCCGGAAATGGTCATAGCCTTTTGTGACCGGATTGCCGAGCACGAGGTGGAAGCTGTCAAAATCATGGCGGGCTGCGGCATCGACGGCGTGATGCACGGTGACGACTGGAGCACCCAGTTCACCACCTTTATTTCACCCGATTCCTTCCGGAAACTTTTCAAACCCGCGTATAAAAAGGTCTTCGATGCTTATCACAACGCCGGCATCAAATGCTTTATGCACTCCTGCGGCTATATTTACAATTTTATTCCCGACCTCATCGATGCGGGGGTCGATGCGTTCCAGTTCGACCAGCCCGATGCCTACCCGTCGGAAGTGCTGGCAGAAGAATTCGGCAGTCGCGTGGTTTTTCACTCCCCGATGGATATCCAAAAAGCGCTGCCGACCGGTAACCGCGAACTCATCGAGAAACGCACCTATGAAATGCTGGACATTTTTAAAAAGCGCGGCGGGTCCTGGATTGCAAAGGACTACGGGACATACTCCGACATCGGTGTCGCCCCCAAGTGGGCGCGTTGGGCGGAGAAAATTATTGTCGCGAACGCGAAAATTTAAAGAATAGCGTACTGCCGAAAATACAAGGAGACTCGCTAAAAATGGAATATACAGATATCAACTCGGAAACTATAGACCGGTGGGTTGAGGCCGGCTGGGAATGGGGCACGCCGATTACCCACGAACAATACCTCGCCGCGCTCAGGGGTGAATGGTCTATGGTGCTGACACCCAATAAAACGGTTCCGAAAGAATGGTATCCGGACCTGAAGGGTAAAAAGGTGCTCGGCCTTGCTTCGGGCGGCGGGCAGCAAATGCCGGTTTTTGCCGCGCTCGGCGCCGAATGCACAGTGCTTGACTACTCAAAAAAGCAGATTGAGAGTGAGCGCGCTGTCGCGCTCAGGGAAGGTTATTCAGTCAACGCTATACGCGCGGATATGACCAAGCCGTTGCCCTTTGAGGACGCTTCGTTCGACTTGATATTTCACCCCGTTTCGAACTGCTATATCGAAGATGTGACACATGTATGGCAGGAATGCCGCCGAATAATTAAAAAGGGCGGCAGGCTGATGGCGGGGCTTGACAACGGCATCAATTTCCTTTTTGACGAAGAGAATGAAAAAGAAATCAAGTACCGACTCCCGTTTAATCCGCTCAAAAACAAAGATTTAATGGAAGTGCTGCAAAAAGATGACTCCGGGGTTCAGTTTTCGCACAGCATTGAGGAACAAATCGGCGGCCAGCTGAAGGCCGGTTTTCGGCTGCTGGACATTTATGAAGATACCAACTCAAACGGATTTTTGCGTGACCGCGGGGTTCCGACGTTTTGGGCGACACTGACGGAGGCTGTCTGATTATTAGTCAGATTTAATGCAAGTTGCACACAAAGGGGAAGAGCAATTTTGTGAATAAGGCAATCGGCTTTTTTCAAAATATTTTTGCCTATTGGAAAAACCCCAAAGACGGCGAATATGTCAGCAATAAAGAGATATTCCATTTTGCCGCCGGCATTATGGGTACTATTTTTGTCGGCGCTGTCGGCCTCGGCTGGGGTGTCGGGTGTTTTCTGATAGGCGCGATTTACAAAATCACTTTCCGCGATTTATACATTATCGGCTTTATAAATATGGTGACATCCTTTATTTACGCGCCTATCGGCATGATAATTACAGACAATCTGGGTGATGTTCCACACAGCACAATGAAAAAACTGAATAAATACTTAATACCCTCCGCCATTATCGGCGGACTTGTTATGCTCATACCCAACCATTTTGCGGCAGGCATATTGCCGTCATTTACAAAAATTGTCGGTTGGAACTTTTTATTCGGGGGTATTAACGCCTATTACAACAAATTTATACTGAAAAAGTTTTCGCCGAAATTCGGTAAGTTCCGCTCTTGGATTGTGACAGGCTGGCTGCCTTGCATGATGGCGGCAGCGCTGATTGTTTACCTGCCGTTCAGAGAAATGTACTACCCAAACAGGCTTTGGATTCTTAATTGTTTGTTTGGAGTTTTTAATATGACAAACAGTTTTACCGGTCAACGGGGTGCCTTGCAGAATGTTATCTCCCCTAATACGTACGAAAGGGTAAAAATTAATACGGTTCTGACTACCTTAATGGCACCTGTTTACGGACTCATGAACATTATCGTACCGGTTTTGGCTACTTTTACGGGCGGCTTGACAAATTACAACACCTACCGTGTATACACATTGATTTTTTTTCTGATTGGGATTCCGCTGACATTGCTCATGGGCTTCAAGGTAAAGGACCGCATTATTCTGGAAGAAAAACATAAAACAAATATCAATATGTTTGAAGGGATAAAACAGGTCCTGAAAAACAAATATCTTTGGATCTTCTATATCTCCGACAACATAGGCGCGTTCACTTCGGGCACGGTCAGTATTGTGAATAACATTATTATCTTTATGCTCCGCCAGGATTGGCTGATGGGCATCGTTAACCTGCTCACCGGTATATTCGGGTTCCCCGGGTTGTTCCTGGCTCCGTTTTTTGCTAAAAGAATCGGTAAAAGAAATATGGTTCTGATGGCAAGATTCTTTTACTATTCCTACTTTATTTTCGCGTTTTTGGCCATTAAATTCAGCAACGCCTATCTGCTTTATATCGGCCTGGTGCTCAGCAACCTGTTTAACACATCGGGCTCAATTGCCAGGGACACAATGAATTCGGATATGTGGGATTATCAACAGTATATTTCCGGCAAAAGGCTGGAATCGAGCATGGGCATCCTCAACACCTTGGGCAGCCCGATTGTAACGCTTATGGCAATGACGGTTCCGCTTGTTTACGGGCTGATCGGTTTTACAAACGACTGGAATATTCTGTATATGCCCGATATCAGGGCAAGGATACTGAATGTGACTCTGCTGTTATGTTTGGGCTCTCATACACTCGGAACAATCCCTTACTTTTTCTATGACCTTTCGGAAAAGAAGCACGCCAAGATTATTTTGGAGCGGGAAGAAAGAAAAAGAAATCTGGAAGACGAGATTTCCTGTGCCGCAGAGGTGGAGACGATATGAAACAAACGCGAAAAACGATAACAATATTCTTATCATTCATATTGCTGCTTACCTCCGCGGGCTGTGCAGGATTAAGCGAAGGGGTAAAATACAAAAATGTAGATGGCGGCTTGGCCTTGTTCCGCTATTCCGGCGTACCCACAGTAAGCGAATTGGCCATACCGGCTGAAAAAGACGGGAAACCGGTCGTTGAGATTATGGAATTCGCCGTGGCGAGCGCTGAATATTTAAAGACAATAAATATTGGTAAAAATGTTAAAATAATCGATAAAAGGGCTTTTACAAACTGCCCGAGTTTGGAACAATATGCTGTCGAAACCGGGAACCCATATTTTGAAACGGACGAAAAAGGTATATTGTATACGAAAGATAAAAAAGCGTTGGTCGCGTATCCGGCTGCCAGAGTAAAGCCGGAAAAAGACAGCAGCGGAAAAATAATAAAGGGCGCGGAATTTGAAGTGCCGGCAACGGTGACGGAAATATGGGATGCGGCGTTTTACCTCTGCGGCAATCTCGCGAAAATAACATTTCCGGAAGGGCTGCAAAAAATCGGTAATTACGCGTTTATGAAGTGTGAGAATCTGGCTGATTTCACACTACCGGAATCTTTGACCGAAATCGGCAGCGACGCGTTTTCTTACTGTGACAGGTTGACCGCGGTAATCATCCCCGGAAATGTCAAGTCCGTCGGGGATTATGCCTTTTTCTCGCTGTCAAGCAGCATTGCAAAAATTGTTGTGTTAAGCCCGGAAAGTGAGCTTCAGTTGGGTAAAGACTGGATTCCAAAGGTAAAGGGGCAGGTCAATGTCCCGGTAGTTGTTGAGTTTGTACCCTTACAGTTTTTACCGTCCTCATAACACATAGGAACACATAATTCGGAGGTTACGCAATGGTTTGGAACGACAGAATTTCTTCCCGCATCATCTCGCTTTTGCTTGCCGCGCTATTTTTTTTATCATCGTTTTCCGGGTTTTCTTACCGTCCGAACCAACCCGCCCCGACACTGGAGGCCCCGGTTTGGCCGGCTTGGGTTCACCGGCATTGGGTGTGGGAGAATGACGGCACGCAGGACACCATTAAAGAAATGACGGACGACTATCTCGAGCGCGGCATACATGTTGGTGCGATTATTATCGACCGGCCGTGGTCCGCGGATGTGGGGGTTTTCACGCCGGATCCGGTCCGATACCCCGACCTGGCGGAGGAGATCCAGCAGTACCACGATAAAGGAATTCGTGTCATCATGTGGACAATTCCCGTCGTCAACGAATCATCACCTAATTATAAGGAAGGCAAAGATAAAGGCTATTTTCTCAGCAACGGCAAAACCGTGAAATGGTGGGCAGGGAAGGGCGCTTTTATCGATTATACAAATCCGCAAGCGGTTGCTTGGTGGCATACGCAGCTGGATACGGTGCTGGACATGGGCATTGACGGTTGGAAGGTGGATATGGCGGATGTTCATAAACTCAAGCTGTTTCCATCCACGGGGCAGACTGATCTTCATGTTTCCTGGAAAGAGTACCGTGAGTTGTCTTACGATGATTTCTTTTATTATACCCGTGAAAAATTGGGCAGAGACAGGGTCATCTCCGCGCGGCCGATTGACGATCTGGCACTGCGAATCGGTCTGCCGTTCATTTTTGCCGACCGGGACAATAACTTTGCGGGGTGGGTAGGAGACCAGGACAACGACTGGGGCGGATTGCGGCATGCGCTCAACAATATGCTTGCTTCTTCGCGCTATAATTATGTCAGTTATGGGTCGGATATCGGCGGCTTTCGTTCGGACGGCAACCAATACAAAGATGTCTTTATCCGCTGGGCGCAGCTCGGCGCGTTTTGCCCCGTGATGGAAAACGGTGGCGGCGGGGAACACCGCCCGTGGATGTTTGATGAGGAGACGCTTGCGGTTTATAGAAAGTTTGCTGTGCTGCACGAGGAACTCTTACCTTATATTTACAGCCAGGCGGCATACTCCTACGAACTTGTAAAACCGACCATGCGTCCGCAGATGGGTACTTACCAATATATGCTCGGCGACGAATTGCTGGTCGCGCCGATGTTTGAGGAAGGGAATACCCGTACCGTGGTCTTCCCAAAGGGTGAATGGATTTATCTGTTTGATGAAACACGGCAGTTTAGCGGAGGTATTCAGAAAATCGATTTTGCGTTGGACGAGTACCCCGTATTTGTACGCAAGGGCGGGATTATCCCCATGGATGTAACAGGCGGTACCACCGGGTTCGGCTCCGCGCTTTCCGCCGGATATACCACTGTCCTGCTTTATCCCGACAAGGGGAGCAACCGGTTCGGATTATATGAGGAAAACAAGACCGGCTCTATGATTTCTTATACGAGGGAAGGCAGCTCACTAAAAGTTCAATTCACACCAAGCGAGCGGGCGATGCTTTTCCGTGTTTACGGTGAACCGGAGCCCGTGTCGATCTGGGCAGGCGGCGTTGCGTTAACCAAGGCGGCGTCAATGGAGCAGCTCACATCCATGCCTTCGGGGTACTATACAGCAGATGGCATTACCTGGATAGGGGTAAAAAACAACCTAACAGGGACAGAGATTAAAGTTTCTTACGACTGAGTGTGTCAACAATCCCCCGTCTCCTTGACGCCTTCCGGTTAACCGTTGCCGTTTGATTTAGCAACAGACATCGCAATATGATGCTATGAAGCGGGTAGATCATCATTGACGGAGGACGGTTATGCCGAAAACAAGAAAAATGTTAAGCGATTGGGACGCACCTTATATACATCCGCTTGCGAAGCTGATTGAAACACAGAGCAAAACGACACTGGCAAACTGGTGTGTCGATTATGCCGGGCAGAGGCTGCTCCCGATATTTGAAGCACAATATCCGGATGATTCGCGCCCAAAGCAGGCGCTGGGTGCTGCCCGCGAATGGCTGTCGGGCGCAATAAAGCTGCCGCAAGCAAAAGCGGCAATTCTGGCGTGTCATGCAGCCGCGCGTGAAGTTGAAACGAATCCGGCCGCGCAGGCTGCTGCGCGGGCAATTGGCCAATCAGCATCAACTGTTCACGCTGCAGGCCACTGTATCGGGCTTGCGTTTTACGGAGCGTTGGCAGCGGCATATGACACACTCGGCATGAATGCGCCGTGGGAGCAGCTTGAGCGATACGCCGCTAAAGAATGCGGCAGGATGCTGGACGCGCTGCGGACCGTTGCTGTGGAAAACGAACCGAACCCGGCGCAGATCAACTGGAAGTGCTGAAATAAACAAAGGGGTGAAAATTAATGACAACGGCAAATGATGCCGGCAGTAAAAAGGTTCTGCTGCTGCAAGAGCGTGAAGATCTGCTCAAAACATTAAAAATCCGTTTTGAAAAAAACATGAGCCGCCATAACGGTCTTGTATGGGCTGATGTGCAAGCCAATCTGGAAGCCGAACCGGCAAAATTATGGTCACTCAATGAAATGGAAAGAACCGGCGGGGAGCCGGATGTTGCGGGCTTTGATAAAGAAACGAACGAATATATTTTTATCGATTGTTCGGCGGAAAGCCCGGCAGGCCGCAGAAGTCTTTGCTATGACCGTGAGGCACTTGAAGCAAGAAAAGAAAACAAGCCGGCAGACAGTGCCTTGGGTATGGCTGCTGCTATGGGTATTGAGCTGTTGACAGAAGCGGATTACAAAGGCTTGCAGAAAATCGGGCAATTTGACGCAAAAACATCAAGCTGGATTAGAACACCTGAAGATATCAGAAAGCTCGGCGGGGCGCTCTTTGCCGATTACCGTTACGGCTGCGTTTTCGTTTATCACAACGGCGCGGAATCTTATTACGGCGCCAGAGGGTTTCGCGGAATACTGAGGGTGTGACAGGCTATAATTTTAATTAAGAAAAAATATATGTCGATTGCCAGTAATTGCAGCAATAGTGACAAAAAGAATGGGGCATTTTTGTATACTTGTCTAAATAATTTATAAAATAAATTCGATAGTTGCTATTTACATCTTGCATAACCTGTGATACAATGTCAGTGAATAGAATTGGTAATTGTCTATATAACACTATTGGAGGATGAAACAATGAAAAGGATTTTAGCGGTTGTTCTGGCATTTCTTGTTATTTCGGCGTTTTCTGTGACTGCGTTTGCGGCGCCAAGTCCCGTGTCTGTTGGTGAACGCACGGTTACTATTTATTCTTGGGCAACGGGCAAACTTGAAGTCCTCGGCACTATCACTTTTGAGGTTTTCGATGATGGTTCGGTTCAAGTGAAAGGAACAACTATCACATCCCCGAATTTTAAGGTAAATCCTGACGGAACAATTACCCTTACAAAAACCAAGACGAGCGATAACACATTCTTGGGTTGGGTAATTTTGGGTGATTACGATATTGTGTCGGGTTCTCTGCTCAGCGACACACTAACGATACGCCCGAAGGGTGATATCAAAGTTTATGAAATGTATGCTTTACCCCCGTTTACCGAGTCAAACTTAAAGCAACTGTATGAATATTTGATGGGCTTGTTAAAACAGATAATAACCCCGACAACCACCGTTCCGGGCGAGACGACGACAAAACCCGCACCCGGACCGGATGATAAAGACCCCGTTTCTCCCCCGACCGGTAGCAATATCCTGGCACTCGGTGCGATTATGGTGCTGTCATTGTCCGCAATAGCTGTTGTTGCTAAAAAACGCCACGATTAAGATCCCTGTAACTAATATAGGCGGCAGCCGTCCGGCTGCCGCTTTTCATATGGTATGGAGAATCAAGCCCCGGGTATTTCCGGGGACGATGGGTGTATTTTTTGCATAAAAGAGGCACGCAAATGAGCATACGAAAGAAAGCGATTATTTCACTGACAACTTTACTTGCATGTTGTATTGCGGCTGCAGGATGTGCGTTTCCAACCGGAAGCGGTCAAGCCATCATTGCTGATTCGTCGGACAGTTCCGCTTATAATTTTGCCCCAACGGGTTCGAGTGACAGCACCGAAGCGACATCGGCGGATACAACCGTGCCGATGAAAACGGAACACCCTTTGGCAGCAACGGGTTCCACGGAAATTCTGCCAACAACATCAACAACATCAGCCCCTGCCGCATCAACCCCGGCGGCTAATCTTTCCGTCATCATGTTGGATTCCCTGTTTGGGCAGTCTGCAGCACATATCACACAACGGTTTGGCAGTCCCTATGCAATTGAAAAAAGCGAGTATGGCTTCAACTGGTATGTATATCATAATAACTATTCAAGGTTTGTCATGATCGGTATCCAAAACAGTAAAGTGATCGGGCTGTATTCAAACAGTGCGGATTTATTGTTTGAAAATTTGAAGGTAGGGGCGGCAAAAAATTTCGTCAGACAGGCATTACGCACGAAAGGGTATACCGGTCCGATGGAATCCGTTCTAAAAGGCAACACAAACTACACGCTGCCGTTAAGGGACGAACGGGATACTTTTACGGACGGCCAAAAATATGTGACCGTATTTTATGATAACACCAAAGGCGG
>CAZTCR010000030.1:0-11367 GCA_964612185.1 uncultured Eubacteriales bacterium | reverse complement strand
CTTTTACGGACGGCCAAAAATATGTGACCGTATTTTATGATAACACCAAAGGCGGAACACTATTTTATGATAACACCAAAGGCGGCATACTTACTGCCGTGCAGATTATAGATTATGCCACGGAACAAGGGTTTGGGTATCTTTCCGCCCCCGACACTCAATTGGCCGAAAGTTATGAAAAAATCAGCTTCTGTCTGATTAATTCAATCCGTGTAAGGTTTGGGTTGCCAGTGCTTCAATATGACACCAATATGGCCAAGATAGCTGCCGCTCACTCGCAGGATATGATTAGCCGTCACTATTTCGCGCACCTCAACCGCGAAGGACTTGAGGTTGACGGCAGAATTAAAGCGGCAGGCTACAGCTACCGCTGCTGCGGAGAAAATATTGCCAAAGACCATCCGAGCGCGATGTCCGCCCATGAAAACTACTTGAACTCTCCGGGGCACAGGGACAATATTTTGGGGGACTTCAAACATGTTGGCGTAGGGGTTAAAATGGATGGAAAATCCATCCTTCAAACGCAAGTCTTTGTTACTTATTCGTAAAGCGTACCGGTAACGGTTAAAGCGTTGACACAAAACTGTATAAAATATATAATTAACATGATAAATGATTTAATAACCGAACAGGAAAACGCAATGAAAAAGAAAAGAATACGGCTTGTTGTTTTAATCGTATTATTAGTGGTGTTTGTTATCGCGGCTGCTTGTATCGTACGGGAGTTCATAGCGGGCAAAGAACCTGTCGACCAATACTATCTGTCGGAGACGGGTTCGGTGAGCACCTCCGCGGATAACCTGCCGGATAATCCGATTGATTTTGCCAAGCTCCAAGAGGCGAATACGGACATCTATGCATGGATTAAAATTCCAAACACAGATGTTGATTATCCCATACTGCAAAGCTATTTAGAACATGATAATTATTATATAGACCGTGATCTGAATAAAAACAAAGCAAGAGCCGGTTCTATTTACACGCAAAAGAAAAACAAAACGGACTTTTCCGATCCGAACACCCTGATATACGGTCATAGTATGCTCAATGGTACGATGTTCGGTACACTCAAAAGATTTAGAAAAGAAGAGTTTTTCCTTGAAAACAAGTATATATACATTTATACACCCGGACACATACTCACCTACGAAATATTCGCAGCCTATTTATATGACGACCGCCATATTCTGAATGCGTTTGATTTCACGGATAAGGAAGTTTACAAAAATTATCTTGACAGCTGCCTGAACCCCAAATCAATGATCAAAAATATTCGCGCAGGGATAACGCTCACCACGGATGACCGGATTGTTACCCTTTCAACCTGTTATGAAGAATTCGCGCCTACACGATATTTAGTTCAGGGGGTTTTGAGAAACGATGAGCGAACAAAATAACGGCAAGACGACTGACCCTGCTGAAAAAAACGGTTTATTACCGCATCAAAAAAAGTCGAAAAGAAAGGCATGGCGCGTACTGCGTGTCGTGCTGTTTGTTATGCTCGGGGTTGCGATTATTATGGGCGCCGTTTATTTCGTTCTTTATCAGACCGGGAAAGGAAAAATGGAAAACAAAACCGGCATGCTTACAACCCTTGCCAATGATACCGATGAAACGGCTCAGGAAGATGACGGGCGCACAGTAATGTATAAAGGCGAAACCTATCTGTTGAATGAAAATATCGTCACGATTCTCTGCATCGGAAGCGATAATGAAACGATGATTGAGGATCCGGATTCTTTTGGAAAAAATGGACAGGCTGATGCCATATTTTTACAAACGATCGATGTTAAAACGGGGAAAGCCGTTGTGATAGGCATCTCCAGGGATTCGATGGCGGATGTTGATGTTTATTCACTCAACGGCAGCTTTGTCAGAACCGACAACAAGCAGATTTGTCTTGCGTTTGCTTACGGCGACGGTAAAAAGACAAGTTGCGATAATGTTGTCAAGTCTGTTTCCAGGCTGTTTTACGGTATGCCTATCGAGCATTATCTTTCAATGGACCTTCAACCCATCGGCATTTTAAATGACGCCATCGGGGGTGTTACGGTGACCGCCTTGGAGGATATGAAGCTTTCCGTCGGGTTGGTTAAAAAGGGCGAAACAATCACCCTTAAAGGCGAAGACGCCAGGCGCTATGTGCAGTCCCGCAACACGAAGTTGCTGGATTCAAATATACCCAGGATGAAGCGTCAGCAGCAGTATTTGACGGCATTCGCAAAAAAAACGCTCAACATGACAAAAAAAGATATCACAACGCCGGTTAAGCTGTTCAACAAAACATCAAAATATTTAACAACAAATCTCGACACATCAAAAATAACATATTTGACGACCAGTGTTTTGACAAACAACTACAACGGAGAAATTGATTTCCGCATGGTGCAGGGCAAGGTGGTTCAGGGTGCAAAATACGCCGAGTTCATCGTGGATGACATTGCGCTTTATGAAATGATACTCGATGTATTTTACAATAAAGTCACTTAATCAGTAAAATAATGGGGCTGTATCTTTCCGCTGGACTTTCAGCGTTTTGATACAGCCCTTGATTTTTTGACTTTTTTTAACTGTCAGGAACCAATTCCGGCATACAAAAAATCATCTGTCAACCCGGCTTTGGTGTAATCGACTGCTTGAATACCCATGGCGGGCGCCGGCGAACCGGGTGCGAAGGAAAAATCAAAATTCGCGGCATCGGTGAACATCGGGTCCGCAATTTTGGAATTCTTTTCATATCCGTTGAGGCGCATCTGCCAAATGCCTGCGTTATGAATTTTTGAAAGGCGGAAAAGGTTGCGCCGGACGGAAATATCGGTCAGTGCTGTGAGATGTTCCGTTTCCGCTTTGGTGTTAAAGTAGATATTGTCATCACTGAAAGCGAGGGCGTCTTTGAACTTGCCGTCGTTGGTGGTGACGCTGAGGTATTTGGCGTAGGACGGGTAATGCAGACCCGGCAGCGGCAAAAAGCCAAACAATTCACACGCGCTGTTGGTATCCTTGCACTCGTAAACGATATTATGCCGCGCGGTCGAATTTTCAACCGGTTCTTCATCCCCGTAATCCGCGAAGGTGATGGCGTTTTTTGCCTGGCAGAATGCGATGATGTTGTTGGTACAGACACCGTCGACATGCTTCATATAGATGACGCCTTCAATCGTCGCTTCCCGGGTTTTGCCTGTGTTAACCAAATGTGTCATGTTGTATATCAAGTTCCCGGTTACGGCGGTCGATGGGTTAAAATCGTCGATATAAACGCCGAATCCGTAGGATGTCAGGCGCGCGACACAGTCATGAATGACATTGTAACGCACAATATTGTTGAGTCCGGAAGACCACATTTCTATTGTGCCGCCGTCCTGTGTGTCGTGCATGGCGTTGGTGATGTCGTTATATTCAATCATATTATCGTAGGACTGCATGTATTGATCTTCGGCACCTGCAGGCACAATCACACCCGCTGTGTCCGGACCGTCCGGCCATACCTGCATGTCTGCTGTCGGTCGCATCCCCTTGATGCTCACGGCATACCGCGGTGTGCCGTCAATGCGGTTGTGGGATATCACGGATGAATCCGTTGCCATAATCTGTACACCCGCCCCGTGACCAACAGAAAGCCCGGTTTCATAAATCAAGTTGTTTGTAATCAACTGGTTATAACTGGACCGGTAAGTTGGGGCGCCTTCAATCTGCACGCCGGTGTGGCCGCATTCGCCGATGACACAGCCGCGCACAATGATACCATCGTTATATCCGGAAGCGAATATACCGTGGCACCCGGCGCCCGAGATTCGGCAGTTGCTCACGGTGATGTTCCTGGAATTGGTAAGCTCCATCAGGCCGCTGTTGCCATTGCGTATGGTGTCGGTGTTCCGCAGCGAAAGACCATCCAAAACGATATTCTCAACCCGATTGCCGGTTGAGGTTCCCTCAAAGCGAACCGCGTTTTTCAGCAGACCGGCCGAAATAGTGCCGTTGGCAAGATTTGCGGTATCGTAAGGTTTGTAATAAACATACCCGTTTACGGCATCGCAGAAGAACTCACCTTCTGTATCAAGAAGGGAAAGGTCGTTTAGCAGATAAAAGCGCGAGCCTCCGCCCATCACATAACCGCAGGTTCCGGCTTCGCGCGTGAAATATGCCGTTGAGGTTGCCGTATCAATGCTTGATATGGGATAGTAACCGGAAAACCAGTTCCAGTCTCCGCCCACGCCGCCCGGGAAGGCGAAAACTTCGAGCGTATTCGAGTCTGCAAGTGAAGCGAAAAGCGCTGTTTCGTCATAGACAAAGCTGAAATTTTCCTCTGCATGAGTGGTGAATTTTATCTGATTTTCGGACACATTGAAATAGGTTCCTTTGTCCGGCGTGCGGGCTATTGTACCGGCTTTGCCGTTTTCACTCAAAACGCGGAAACCGTTGCCGCTGTAGGATGTTCGGTATATACCGTTACCATAGGTTTCCCAGCCTGTCAGCGCAGTTCCGGCGTCAAAAACCGGTGTCTCGCCGGGATAGTTTCGGTAAATTACATTGTATCCGTCAAACCCGGAATCGGCAGACGAAAAGGTTACAGTCTCGGCGATAGGATAGGTGCCGCCGCGGATGAGAACAGTGATGTCCCGCGGAGGGCTGTCAATAATCGCTTTGAATTGGCGCACGGCATCGCGTGCTTTTGCCAAAGTCGCGAAAGCTGTAGCGGCTGTTTTGCCGTCATTCGTGTCCGAACCGGTTGGAGAAACATAAAAATCCGCCGCGGTTGAAGTCGAGGTCTGTTTTAACGGTATGGCATTGATGTCATAGTCGGTGCCGTCATAAAGGATGTTGCCGCTGAGGTCATAACTATCTTCCGAGTTCAAAAACCCGATGAGTGTGACAAATGAGGTGATGGAGAGGACAACAGCGGTGATCTTTTTGAGTATCTTTGCTATATCCATAAATTAGACACCTGCTCTTTCGATAACTTAGATTGTAATAGTCCAGACTGTATGAATGTTAAAAGTATAACATGGCGTTCAGGTATTTTCAATCAAACAATGTGCTGCCGCGCTCTGTCAAAATCCGAATATCTATGTTAGAATAGTCAATGAAATCGCATTTCGGAGGGTTAATCATGGATAAATGCAGTGTTGTTAAAATGGCGATTAACCATCAGGAAACACAGCAGATTCCCTATTGCGTGGATTTTACGAGGGAAGCCCTCAAACATGTCAGGTGGCGTTTTCCCGGTCGGGAATTTCAGCTGGCAATCGGGAATTATGTTTACCAAATCTCTCCTCCTTGGTGGACCTGGCACAATGTGCCCGAAAATTACGGCGCTCTCGAAGAGCCCGGCTTTTTGCCGCAGACCGTCGGCAGAGGGGACTACAAGGGTTTGTTTGAAAAATGCCGCAAAATCAAGGAAAGCACCGGCTGTTATATTCTGGCCATGTTTTACGGCAGCCATTTTGAAAAGGCCTGGTTCGCCCGCGGGATTGATAACTTTTTGTGTGATTTGGCGGGCAACCGCGATTACGCGAAGCTGATGCTGGATACGATTATCCGAAAAAATCTGGTGATGCTGGAAAATATGCTGTGCTGTGAGGATATTGATGGCGTGCTGCTCGGCAGCGACTGGGGCTCGCAAAAATCGATGCTGATGTCGCCGGCATGCTGGCGAGAACTCCTGGCGCCCGGTGAGAAAAAAGAATATGACTTGATTCACGCCGCCGGAAAAGATGTCTGGGTTCATTCCTGCGGGTGCATCGAAGCGATACTGCCCGATTTAATCGAAATGGGCGTCAATGTGCTGAACCCGCTGCAGCCCGAGTGCATGGATATTTTTGAGATTAAACGGAAATACGGGGATAAACTCGCTTTTTGGGGCGGTATCAGCACGCAACAAACGCTGCCCCTGGGTAGCCCGGCCGATGTGAGAAGGGAAACGCGTGAAGTCATCACGGCGATGAGCAAAGGCGGTGGTTATATCGCCGCCCCCGCGCAGGCCATTCAGGAAGATGTGCCGGTTAAAAACATACTGGCGCTGATGGATGAGTTGAGAAAGCATTGATTGTGCATCGCGGCGGAAGAACCAAAAACTTCCATCGCCTCATTCTGCAACCACAAAAAAGACAAAGGGATAGCACGAGAATTTACGAAATATTCTTGTACCATCCCTCGTTTTTTCGGGATTTTCTATTGTTTAAAAGCAGTTATTATACTAAAACTTCAAGCATTCGCTTCTAAAACCGCAACATCAGCGCATTGTGATAACTGTCAGCGGTGGCTGCCGGCCCGTTTTATGTCAAATTTGCGATGCGTATTCCTCCGCTTCAAAACTGCCTTCCCAAAAACAGATGGTGAAGTTATAATCGATGCTTTCGCCCTTTTTCAGCTTGTAGCCGCCCTTGAAATAGAGATTATTGAGTGCCATCAGACCGTAATCGCGTATATGCCAGGCGGTTGGATAACGCTCATTACCGGGGTGGTCATAAGCGGCAATGCCGATTTTCTGGCCGCCGACTGTACCGCTGTAATTGCACCAGCGCGCGGATTTGCCCCAGCAGCCTTCCTCGTTGACCCCGCCTTCGGAGTTTACGAAGCTTCCGCCTTGTTTTGCGCGCATTTCGTCCGCAACACGGATGCCGAGCGGGCCGGCTTCCTTGGTCTTGCCGAACTTAATATCACGGTAACTCGCTGTGAGTTTCAGCATGATGTCCACCCTTGTGCAGGTGCCGCTGACTTTTGAAAAGCTGTAAACGCGCTCCTCATCAAGAAACTGTTTGCCTTTTTTACCCTGCCAGACAGATGATACCGAAACGGATGCTGTCTTTCCACTGCCTGAAGTGCTTACACTATGGGCGCGAATCAACCCAAGCGGTTTGCCGTGTTCGTTCCAAAAATCGTACCCATTGACATCGCCGATGCCGATGAATACAGAGCGTTGGTGCGGGTGTTCCCGGTGATGCAGGTCCGGGCGGGTAAAGCTGACCCCGTCCTTCGTGAGGACAGGCGCCATGAAGGGCGCTTTAAAATCCGCACTGTTCACGCAGGTGGTAAAAAGTTTGCCGTCCAGGAATACATCGACATCGTTCCCCGTTTTTTTCAGTTCAAAGCTCATAACATCTTCTCCTTCATGAACCGGAGTGCTTCCGGCCCTTCCTGTTCAAAATTGTCAAAACAGCATTCCACTGTTGCGCTTTTACAAAAGCCGGCATTCCGGAGATCTTTACCGAGTTTTATCAGATATGCGCCGCCGAATTTGCCGGGATACACCCGCCCGGGTGCCTCGGAAATATGCAGGTGGGTGATGATATCTTCATTGTCCAAAATCACTTCGGCGCTTTCTCCTTCTATGGCCATGTGAAAAGCGTCAGCGAGCAAAACGATTTCCGGGCTGTCGAGCCAATGCACCAACGCCGCGCCTTCGGCAACGGAATTGAGGATATTCGTCTCGGTGCGGTTGAGCGGTTCAAGCGCAATCTTAATGCCATGTTCCTTCGCTGCTTTTGCGCAGATGCCTAAGAAATCGATTAACTTCTGCAAACCCTCGGTTTGTGTCATGGATTCGGGGTGTTTTCTCGCAACCCCGCTGCCGAAAACAAGCACGCCGGCGCCAAGCGTCGCAACGCGTCGTATTACTTCACGCGCGTAGTCTTCAAGAGCTTCCCGTTTTCCCATACAGATTTTCAGGTCAGGGCGAACAAAACTGTTGACATACCGGAGAGCAAAGTCGCCGCTATTGACCATGCAGGATAGCGCTTCCAATTCCTCTGCGGTGAGCGCGAGTATCTCCCCGGCTGTGGCTTCAATATAATCATAACCCATTTCCATCGCAAGATGGTAGCCGTTAACGAGCCGGTCAAACGCGGTTTCAGCCGCGGGTGCGGAACCGCCCTTGAATTCCGGCATAAAAGAACCGCCCAATAGGGCAACACCTATCTTCATTTGTATTGCCATTCCTCCCGTTGTTGTATTATAATAATAACTATAACACCGAGAAATCCTTATTTCAACAAAATACTTCAATCAATTTTGATGAAGACCCATTCCTTGTGAAACGGCATGCAATTCCCGAAAAATGAAAGGGGAAACATATGAATAAACCAATGATTGGCATGAACGGACTGGTCGGAACAAAACCGGATCAGTTGGAGGAGTCTATCAAGAAAATTATCGCATTCGGCTTCGACTGCATGGAGTTCAACCTTTCATCCGTGCCTTTGATGGCCGAGGGGGATATTCTGGACAGATATGTTGATTATGTGAAGGATATTTTTTCACGCTATCCGATTAAGTATACAGCGCATATCGGCGCCGGGCTGGACTTAAGGAATTTACCGGAATACAGTTTGCACAAAAAGGTTTTAATGTCATCCATTGAACTGTGTGCCAGGCTGGGTTTGGACCGCTTGACCCTGCATTTTGAAAATGAATCCCCAATTCAGCAGGAAGAGCAGGCATTTTTTGACGCCCATTTGGAAGCCATCGATTTTGCCGCTTCAAAAGGTGTGCTGCTCCTAATGGAAAACATTGAAGTGGAAGATTACCGTAAGGTAATCAACATGGTCCGCAGCATCAACCATGAAAACTTCAAGATGACGCTGGATATCGGGCACCTCTATTTGTCCGTCAACTATTTCGGCGGCGATTTTAGAGACGCCGTGCGGGCGTGCGCACCGTATGTTAAACATGTGCATATGAACGACAACACCGGCCGTTTTGAAAAAATGCGGCTGGAAAATTTCGCGCTTTATAAAACGCTGCCGATGGGCATGCGCACCACTTTCGGCTCGGGGGATATTCATTTGCCGCCGCTGTGGGGGAAAATCCCCATGAAATGGGTGGTTGGAACCCTGCATGACGCAGGATTCGACGGCATTTTTCTTTGCGAATATGAGAACAACTTATATATGCCATTCAACAGGCAGATACAGGAAGATATGCGGCATATGGTGGATGAGGTTTACAATTAACAAATAAATGCAAAGCACGCATCAAAATCGTTGCAAATCAATCAATAAAACAGTTGCAATTCGCGCAACAAAATCGTTGCAAATCAATCAATAAAACTGTTGCAAATTGATTAACACTGGTGTATTATGCATATAGGAGTTTAAATCTATCCGATGATTTGGGTTGAGATTGACCTCCGGTAACAGCATATTACAAATATAAAGGCGGAAGCTAAAATGAAACAAAACTATTTATCTCGAATTGCAGATGAACTGTTGAGTAAAGCACTTGATTCGTCGGGAGCGGTATATGTTCAAGGCCCAAAATGGTGCGGGAAAACATGGACAGCGAGACGGAAGGCTAATAGCGTTTTAATGATGCAGGATCCGGATGAAACTATCAATTATTTAAGAACCGCTGAAGTTAAACCTTCTCTTCTGCTGCAAGGTGAAACGCCAAGGCTATTAGATGAGTGGCAGATGGCACCGGTTCTTTGGGATGCCGTGCGATATGCTGTTGATCAACGGGGAGAACTGGGGCAGTTCATTCTAACCGGATCAACTTTACCGTTAGACCATGAAGTGATGCATTCCGGAACAGGCCGTATTACCAGAATGCTGATGAGAACGATGAGTTTATTCGAATCCGGTGAATCAAACGGTCAGGTATCCCTAAGAGAGTTATTTGATGGTAAAGAACCTCAGGGTCTGGCAACCTTGGATATCAGTGACATTGCATTTGCAATATCGCGTGGCGGCTGGCCTGCATCGATTGGTATGGGAATGAACGCTTCCCTGCAACAGGCGGAGCAGTATCTTGATGCTATTGTGGAAATTGATATTTCAAGGGTAGATGGAGTGGAAAAAGACCCCGCTCGAGTAAGGGCTTTAATGAAGTCTCTCGCAAGAAACACAGGGACAACGGCATCATTGGTAACAATTCAAAATGATGTTTCCGGAGGCAACAATAATTTAGCAGCAAACACTGTTCGCACATATCTCAATGGCTTAGAACGCCTTTTTGTGATTGAAGATCAACCCGCATGGAATCCGGCGCTGCGGTCAAGATCCAGATTAAGGGCGGCGCCTAAAAGACATTTTATAGACCCGTCAATTGCAGTAGCGGCCCTTCAAACAAATCCGGATGGTCTGTTGAAAGATTTTAATACTTTTGGATATTTGTTTGAATCATTGTGTATTAGAGATTTACGTATATATGCGCAATCTTTAAATGGCGATATATTTCACTATAGAGATAATACTGATTTAGAAGCTGATGCTATTATTTCCCTGCGCGATGGAAGATGGGGCGCTGTGGAAATAAAATTGGGACAAAAAGAGGTTGATAAGGCCGCAGAAAACCTTTTAACACTTAAAGAACGCATTAACGAAGATAAAATGAATCCGCCATCTTTTCTTATGGTGCTAACCGGAAACGGATACGCCTTGAAGCGCAAAGATGGTGTGCTTTGCGTACCGATTAGCTGCTTGAAAAATTGACGATACGCTTATGTGATGTTGAACACCGACTCCGGTTTGTTCAGATTTTGTTATATTATAAGACTCACATTAAAGGAGAATCAACACTATGCCCGGTATCCTGATCTGTAATTTAGACGGTGAATACCGCGGGATGTGCTGGATAAAATATATGAGGCAATCGGCGAAGGCGGGCAGTTCAAAAGCATTGAAGCGGTGAGTATCGGCGGGAAAACAGACAAAGCAAGCGATGAGGAATTTGCTGTTGCAGTTGTAAAGGCGAAATATGAGATTAAGACTTTCACCTTCACCATCAGTTTCACCAAACAGATGAAGCTGACCGGATTGTATTACAGATAACGATGTCGGGAGGAAAAAATGGATTCGCTAAACAAGGTTGTCGCGGAATATACCGAACAGCTAAGCAAGGGACAGATTCAGCGGGCATATAAAGGCATCATGACTTTTATGGCCGATATGAAAGCCGCCCTTGAACTCAAACATCCTGACTATGCGTCGGGTGCGCTGTATGTCGGTTATATGGATATGACCTATTTTGCCATAACCCCGCCGGTGCTGAAAAATAAGAAGTTGAAAATAGCTGTCGTATATCTGCATGAGCATAGCCGGTTTGAGGTTTGGTTGGCGGGGAACAACCGGCAGACTCAGGCACAGATTATCGAACAACTGGTTAAAAAGGATATGGGCAAATACAGGCTGTCACAGGCCGGCCCCGGGGTGGATTCCATCGTTAAATCAATCTTGATTGACCGGCCGGATTTTGACAAACCGGATGAACTGATAAAAAGAATTGCGTGTAAAACCGCGGCATTCATTGACGATATGATTTCATTGTTGAGTGAAAAAACGACATGACGAATGCGTTAAAAATTCAGAACCTGCTGATGCAGTGGTACAAAAAAGAAGCCCGGGTACTGCCCTGGCGCAGCGCCCCGACGCC
>CAZTCR010000029.1:0-36216 GCA_964612185.1 uncultured Eubacteriales bacterium | reverse complement strand
ATTGTACCACTAAGGAGTTCGGGTTCTCAACTTTCATTTAACTTTACAGTACGATATTTTTGAGTTGGTGGTGACAAAATGAAAGATATCTATACGATTGGATATTCATGCTTCAAAATTGATGACTTTGTAAGCGTACTAAAAAGTTACAAAATATCAACTTTAATTGATGTAAGAAGTAATCCAAATTCAAAATTTTACGAAGATTATAATCAGAAGAATTTAGAAAAAATATTGGCAGAAAATGGTTTCATATATCGAAATTATAACAAGGAGTTTGGTGCGCGACAAGAGAACCGAAAGTATTATAAAAAAGGTTATTTAGACTTTTCCGAATACGCAAAATCAGATGCTTTTTTAGATGGTATAAGCAAAATCGAGGCGGGTATACATTCAGATTTCACTTTTGTTTTTATGTGTGCTGAAAAAGATCCCAGTACTTGTCATAGAAGCATTATGGTGGCGAGAGAATTCTTCAAATTAGGGTACAATATAAAGAATATCCTTGCGGATGGTTCTTTTGAAACACAGGAAGATTTAGAGCAAAGGATGATAAAGCAATATTTCCCAAACAGAAATCAACTTTCTTTCTTTTCGGATGACCGCTCTTTAGACGAAATGATTGATTTATGTTATCAGTATAGAAACAGTGAAATCGGATACAGAATTGATGAAGATGAGTTCAAGGTGAACATATCATGATTGCTGAAATATATACAATTGGATTTACTAAAAAATCTGCTCAGGTATTTTTTGAATCACTTAAAAAGAATGAAATAGATGTTGTGTTAGATATCAGATTAAACAATACATCTCAATTAGCTGCATTTGCTAAAAGTCAAGACATTGAGTATTTTCTGAGAGAGTTGTGCAATATTTTCTATATCCATGATACAAATTTTTCGCCAACAGATGAAACATTAAAAAGTTATAAAAGCAAAGAAATTGACTGGAAACAATATGTTGAAGACTTTAAAAAAACAATGGCAGATAGGGAAATACGAGACTACATTAAAAAACACTATAATATTGATAAAAAAATTTGTTTGCTTTGTACTGAAGAAAATGCAAATCAATGTCATAGAAGTTTAGTCGCAAATGAGTTTAAGGCAATGAACAAAGACTTGAAAATTATTGACTTATAGGAGTGCTGTTTTTGAACAAAGAAATCATTGTATTAGCAAAAAGCTCAAAACATGGTCAATTTTGTATTGCTGGAGTGGATACGGCAACAGGTGAGTGGGTTAGACCTGTTTCATCAAACGCTTCAAACGAAGGTGCAGTTCCAATAGCTGACATTATTTATCCCAACGGAGAAGAAATGCAAATATTGGATAATGTAACGATAAAAACCACATTGCATAGACCAACAATTTCACAGCCCGAAAACTATGTTTATGATTCTAAAGAAAAGTGGATAAAAACTGGAACGAGTTCTTTGAAAGATGTTGTACTATTTCGTGGCTATGACGAAGTTGAAAAAGTCTTTTATAACCATAATAGAGATGTCACCGAAATTGAGTTGAGTGGGCAACCCTCATTACTGCTCCTAAATGTTAAGAACTCCTATGTATTAATCAAAACTTTTGAGGATGGAAATCGGAAATTTCAATTGAATTTCGAATATAAAAGTATTGGATATAAGTATTTGACTATAAGCGATAAATTTGTTTTGAGTTGCTTAGCAAATAAACCCGACGGTAGATATTTTGACCGAGATGAATTATCTGTTGTTTTAAGTTTAACAGATAAATACGAAAAAACAGGTAAATACTACAAAATGGTCGCGCAGATTTTCTATTAATACAGAAGTTATAATCTGAATATTATTTTTATAATAAATATTTTTATAACAAATTATAGCAGCAAGATGACTTGGCCATATTTGTTAATAATATTATTAAATATACATTATAGAGTGCAAAAGCGCTCCATAATATTTGTCTTTACGGACTTAAATTCGTAGGCGATTATAATAATTTCGATTGTTTTTGAACAATGAAAAGGGTATGTATGAATATTCAATCTCCAAAAGCCTTTATGTCCATCCGCATTCCGACGCAGCGTTGGCTAAACGACATGATGTTCACCGAAGTGTTGGATTTGCTGGACGCCAACAAGGGTGTTGTGGACGAGCTGGCGCTGTTCTCCGGTTTTACGCACCCGCCCTTGCCGCTGGAAACCGTTTACCATTATGCGCCGGCGATGAAAGCAGCCATTCTTGCCGCGAAAGCGCGCGGATATGCCTGCGGGGTTAATATTCTGGCCACCATGGGGCACCACAGCGAAAACCTTGACAATTCGCTCAAAGGGGATTACACCCGCAGAACAGATTTGGCCGGCAACACCTGCCCGGGTTCCTTTTGCCCGAATGACGAAAGTTTTGTGCGCGAGTATGTTGTTCCGCTTTATACGGCGGTAACCGATACACAGCCGGATTTCATCTGGATAGATGACGATGTGCGCTCCGGCCACGGCGGAATAGGCCCCGATTGTTTTTGCGCGCATTGCCTGGCGGAATTCGCCAAACGCACCGGTGTGCTTTATACGCGGGAAACCATCGCGGACAAACTCAACTGCGGAGAAGTTGAAAAAAAGCTGGCTTTTCGCAAGCTGTGGCTGCAGGGTAAGCGCGACACTATCAACCGCCTGTTTGTGACCATTGAAAAAACCGTTCACGGCATCAACCCCGCCGTCAAGCTCGGTTTTATGACCGGCGAGCGATATGCCGACGGTTATGATTTTGATACACAGGCCGGCATCCTTGCCGGGCCCCAAAAACAGGAAGTGATGTGGCGGCCGGGCGGCGGGTTTTACCGGGATACCAGCCCAAAAGACATGGCGGGCAAAGCGCACGACATCGGCCGGCAGATTGCCTTGCTGCCCCCGGAAGTGCGAAATATCCAATCCGAAATAGAAAATTTCAACTACGAAGCGCTGGGTAAGAGCGTCCATATCAACGCCGCTGAGATTTCCGCTTATATCGCGGCGGGCTGCACGGGCGCCGCGCTTAACATCATGAATCTTTACGAGGATATCGTGCTTGAAAAAGGCACGCTTCTCAAAGAAATCAAAAGACAGCGGCCGTTTTACGATGCGCTGTCCGCGGCGCAGGGCAGGCTGCTGACGCAGGGCGTCTTCACAGGCTGGAATAAGGATAGCGAAGCCGCCTGCAATCTGCGCGGCAATTGGTTCGGCCCGCCGGAAGGCATAAATCCCCATTTTGCCGACGAGTGGTTTGAACTCGGCATCCCCATGGCGTACAGCCCCGAACAAGCGCAGATGGTGATGTTCAGGAGCTTTTCGCCCCGTTCATTCACCGAAGAAGAGCTGCTCGGCTGGCTTGCCGGGGGTGTTTACCTGGACGGCCCGGCACTGGAAACGCTCAATGAAATGGGATACGGCGAGCTGACCGGTTTCAAGGTGACCGGTTATGATAAGATTGACTGTATTGAGGTGCTGGGTGATCATCCGCTCAACGCGGGGCAGGAAGGCCGTATGCGGGACTGCCGGCAGTCCTTTTGGCCATGCCCCTGCGCCATACTGGAACCAACTGCCGCAGGGACACAGTCCCTTGTCAAAGCGGTGGACTACAGCGGTAAAATCAAAGCCGCCTGCAGCATGGGCGTGTTTGAAAATAAACTCGGCGGGCGTGTGTGCGTCGCCGGGTATTATCCGTGGAGTTTTGTGCTCAGCCACGCAAAATCGGAGCCATGCAAACAGGTTATCCGCTGGCTGACCAAAGACACGCTCCCCGCCTATGTTTCCTCGCTGCACAAGGTTGGCCTTTGGACAAGGACAAACAACAACGGGCAGAAAATCCTAACCCTGCTCAACCAAAGCATGGATACGGCCGAAAAGCTGACATTGAAGGTGCTGACGAAAAAAAACACGCTGCGGACTTTGGATAATAATATGACCGAAACGGTTGTACCCTGCACGGGGACGGATGGCGTTTATAAGGTCTTTGTTTTGCCGGCATTGCCGGGGTGGTGTATGATGCTGGCTTGGGATACCTAAGAATAAAACAATGATTTAACCGCAGTAAAATCCGGGTATGTTTACGCCATGTTTGCAGTAAATATTTTTTTATTTTCTTCAAAAAATATACACTCTTTTGTCAGCATTGTATAATTAAATTGCAGTTTTGTTTTTAAATCTAAAAAATGGGATTAAAATCATTTTGTGGAGGTACCTTGATGAACAGAAAAAAGCGTATATTGGGTTTTATCATCGCGTTAAGTTTGGTAGTATCTATGATGCCGGTTGCATCTTTAATGTCAGAAGCTTCCTACACAGGGGCTCTTCAGTTTGACGCCAACGGAAAGTTTACCGTTATGCAAATTGCGGATACCCAGGACAACGAGAATACTTACCAGCGGATTATCAATGTTATCACAAACGCGGTCGCCCGCTACCAACCGGACCTTGTTGTTTTCACGGGAGACAATGTTATCGAAATCATTACAACAGAAAGCAATTTCAGAACTGCCGTTAATAAAATTATGAACCCTTTAATTAACACAAGTACGAAATTCGCCGTAACCTTCGGTAACCATGATGATGAAGGGCCTGGAGCTCCAAGCAAGCAAGACCAATATAACTATTTCAAATCTTACGGCGGTAATAATTTCATTGACCATGATCAAACTATTTTGGACGGCGTCGGCAGCGGCGTCATACCAATTTACCCGAACGGGCAGTCAAGCGGCACGCCGGCCTACCAGGTTTATTTAATGGATTCCGGCAGCAACCCCTCCACCGGCAGTTATGACTGCCCTTACACGAGCCAAGTAGACTACTATGTGCAAAGAAGCCAGTTGTACCCGACGGTTCCTTCATTATGGTTCCAACATGTAATTGTACCGGACATATTCTCGGAATGTATGTCAACATCCGGCTCGGGCACTTCCTATGACGGTTGGTATATCAGGCCGGATCGTATCAACTGGGCAAGAAGCTCTTCCAACATCATGTCTGATGTTTATAATGAAGTGCCGGCATCCGCCAGCTGGTCACTCTATCAATCGGCTGCCCACCGGTCTTCACCTACCTATGGCAGTAAGACCCTCTACGAAGCATGGAATGCATACGGCAACATGAAGGGCGCCTATTTTGGTCATGACCATCTCAATGAATTCACCTGCACGACCGATGATGGCATTGACCTCGGTTACGGCGAGTGCACAAATCTTTACAAAACAGCCTATGTGTATGATTATAACGATAACAATCCCGGTGTGAGCATATACGAACTTGACATCGGCGGTTCTTACACGAACGAATATGTAGATGAAAACGACCTGATGGTTCCGGTTTATGATCCGTCTGCTCCATTGGGCACCTGGCGTGTGTATGCCGAAACATTAGAAAACGGATATGATCTCCAATGGAATTGCGGTACAAACGATGATGTTTTTTTCAGGCTTTACTCCGGTAGCAACGGCACGGGTACTTTGCTTTATCAATCGCCCGATTTGAATGGAACGGAAAGCGGGAACAATTCGGGCAATTTATTTCTCTCCAATGTTCCGACAACGAGCGCAATAGGGAGCATGCAAATTATTTTGCCCTGGGGCACCGATGACTGGATATGCGACCGGGTCTGTGTCTATTACACGCCGGCCGGCGGCAGTGAGCAGCTGATTTGGGATTACAACCCGGAGTATAAGGTCTTTGACGAAGGCGAATTTACCAATTTCGACACCTCATGGTTTCAAACAAATAACCATACCGTATCTTTCAACGCAAACGGCGGAACCGGCAGTCCGATGCCCACGCAAAGTCTTGTCTGGGGAACGACGAAAGGCCTCATGACAAATACTTTTACGAAAACCGGCTATAGCTTCCAAGGCTGGTCAACATCCTCCGGCGGAGCGGTTCAGTATGCTAACGGAGCAAACTTAACCATGGGAACCGCCAATATAACCCTGTACGCGAAGTGGGCGCCAAGCACTTATGTTGTTGAGTATAACGGAAACGGCAGTGACAGCGGATGGACTGATGCATCCACGCACACTTATGATGTCGCTAAAAGTCTTACCGCAAACGCTTTTACAAAAACAGGGTATACTTTTTCCGGATGGGCAACCAGCCCTACCGGAGGTGTTGTATATACAAACGGGCAGAGTGTGCTTAACCTGGAAGCAAGCGGTATGACAATTCTATACGCTGTTTGGACGGCAAACCATTACACAATCGTATATAACGGAAATGGCAGCAACGCCGGCACAACAGCAAATTCATCCCATGTGTATGATGTTGCGAAAAACCTCTCCTCGAACGGCTATACAAAGTTAGGGCATTCCTTTTCGGGCTGGTCAACATCAAGCTCGGCATCCTCCCCCTCCTACTACAACAATCAAAATGTGATAAACATATCACTGGTACCCAACGGCACCGTCACATTCTTTGCGGTTTGGTCTGCAAATTCCTACACAATCACTTTCAATGCAAACGGTGGGGTTGGTGGAACATCCGTCTCTATGCAATACGGTTCCGCACTATCCGCCCCTTCTGTCTCAAGAACCGGTTATAGTTTCATGGGCTGGTCGCCGGAAGTCCCGGTTTCGGTACCGGCTGCCAACACCACCTATACCGCACAATGGGATGAAAAGAGCTACACCATAACCTTTGACGCGAACGGGGGTGCCGGCGGCAGCGGCGGCTCCATGACCTACGGCTCCGCGCTGAACGCGCCGGCAGTCTCAAAACCCGGTTATACACTAACCGGTTGGCAGCCCACCGTTCCTGCTACGGTTCCCGCCGCCAACACAACCTATACCGCGCAGTGGTCTGTTGCCCACTATAACATTACTTTTGACGCAAACGGCGGCAACGGCACCACAAACAACTCCATGCTCTACGGCGCGGCGCTAACCCCGCCGGCCGTAACAAAAGACGGTTATACATTTTTGGGCTGGTCACCGGAAGTTCCTGCTACTGTTCCGTCCTCGAACACAATCTATACTGCGCAATGGGCACTCAGCAGCAACAACTTAACTTTACTGGCCAACGGGGGCATTGGCGGAACAAGCGTTATGCTTAATTTCGGTACGCCTATTACGCCGCCGATTGTTTCAAGAGACGGCTACCTGTTTACCGGCTGGCTTCCCGCGCTGCCCGCAACTGTTGTTGACGGCTTTAACACATACGAGGCACAGTGGGTTGTGAACAGCTTTTTGATAACCTTTGACGCAAACAATGGTGTAGGCGGCACAAGCGGCATTATGCAATACGGCGCACAACTGACAGCGCCTGCCGTAACAAGAACGGGATTCACCTTTACGGGATGGTTACCCGCAGTGCCTGCTGCCGTTCCGGGTGCAAATACCGTTTACACCGCACAGTGGACAAGGAATCAAGTCGAAATCACCTTTGATGCCGCCGGCGGAACAGGCGGAACAAGCAGTTTGATGACATGGGGCGACCCGTTAACACCTCCGGCTGTTTCGAAATCAGGATACATCTTTACGGGATGGTCCCCCGCGGTGCCGACCAGAGTCGTTGCAGGTAATCAAACTTACACTGCCACCTGGATGGCAATCACCTGACCGGGTAAAAATACCGGGTCCCTGATTTAACGGCTTCTAATCACAAATAGTACACAAAAAACACGCGGACATGTTGTGGGAAAACGCACAATTTCGTCCGTGTGTTTTTTTAACAATTTTTTTACCAAATATTGATTTTTTTGTTGCATTCCTAATATGGTTATAATATAATAATCATGGTAGATTAGGAAAGCCAGCCAATCATTATTTCCGGCATGTTTTTTTGATAATGTGCGGCAAAAATATCGACACTAAAAAACGGAGGTAATCAAAATGAAAAAGGCGAAAAGGATTCTCAGTTTCATGATGGCCATCGTCATGATGACATCGGCATTCAGCATTGTCGCCCAGGGGCGGGCCAATTATGTCGACAGTTATCTGACAAACTACGACGACTTGGACAGACCGGTGGTTACTTTCAACCAGGCATGTACTATGGTGCTTGACAGCATTGATGCCATGCTCGTGGGACAGGAGGCCATTGACCTTTCGATTCTCGGCTCTTTGCGGTTGAATTCGCTGAACAACATTTTGAGCGACATCAGCGGTCTTGTAAACGGCGCGGCTTTCACGCTTTTGGGATGGCTGGTAGGCGACTTGAACAGTTTGAATGTCGACGCGATCGAGTCATCTTCGGTCAGGAGAACCACGGCGCAGGACGCAACGGACACGACCGTCCTCTACGCGCTGCTTCAATTTGCGAATGATAACAAAACCCTTATCGGCAAACTAATCGACGGCAGCATCAGCCTGGGCGTCGCGAGTTCCGCTTTTGACCCCACGGACCTCAACATCAACAATATGGTCAAAGGCATGCTTTATGAAGCGGCTTATCCGGACGCGGTCGTGCCGGAAACGGTAACCACCAATGCGGATACGATGGTTCAAAAGATTATCACAGACCTCTTCCTGGGCGAACTGGACCCGGAAACAGGCGAATATGACGGACTCGCGCCGGAACTGGTGACGCCGGTCAACTACATTGACATTGTCGGCACCACCTCTTCCTCTTACGACTTTGTCGGCACGCTCTTGCAGCAGGCATGGAATGTTATCGTTGTGCCTTTGCTGAACACAGACCTCAAGAAGACGGTGCGCGAGGCCTGCGGCGTTGTCTATGATCCCCTGCTTGAAGAGGATCCTCTCTACACGGGTGACGCGTCCAATTTGAATGAATACGCGGCAATTCTGAACATCGATTATGTTGTTCCGGCCTTTACCGTTCCCACCGGGTCGACTTTCATCGCCGAACTCAACAACATTCTTGCCAGCGTCATCAATGAACTGACGGTGAGCTACACTTGGGCGGCCGGCGCCAATACCAACCTGCTCGCGAACCTATCCGCCGCGGCGAAATACATCCTGAATAACACCGGCGCGGCGCTGTTCCCGGATTATATGGCAGTCGCGACGCCCGCCGAGGTTGACGCAATGAACGACCAACAGCTGTTCTCCTACATTCTGAGATCGCTGCTCAACACCGGGACAGACAGCCTTTATATCCCGGCTGACGCAGATACGATAGTCGAGGTTGTCTGGTTTGCTGTCAAGGACGAACTTGCCGACAAACTCCCGGCGATTGACTACTCCGCACAGCCCAAAACGCAGGCCGGTGTGCTTTCTATGCTTGCGGACCTCATCGCGGTTACTCTCAACGAAACGGCGGATATGAATCCGGAAACAGGCACAACCCCCGGAACAGGGTTGCTCGCTTACGGCCAGGGGCTTGACGCCACCCTTCTCGCAGCGACGAACTGGCTCAGAACAAACTATGCCGGTTTATTCAGGGCGACCTTCAGCTCCACCGACCCCTGGGCGGCTGTCAATACGCTTGCCTTCACCATCCTGCTGCAAGCCAACTGGCTGCCGGCGGACATCAACGGCAGCTCCTATGAACTGCTAATCAATAGACTCATCGGCGGCGCGTTGAACCTTGATGTCAACGGCCTCCTTTCCCTGCTTGCCAGGCGCGGGGATTCCGAGCTCGCGACGAAAACCATTAAGCAAATTCTTATTGACACGGTCACGCGTGTCATCAACAGCATCTTCCCGGCGGCGGTTGGCAGCTTTACCACCTTTGATGCCATCATCACAAATGCCAATCTCGCTGTTATCATCAAAAACATTCTCACCCAGCTGAACACCTACAAAACTTCCATCATGCCTGCTATTATTCCGCTGATAGCCTCGGCTATGAAGCGGAGCACCCCGCAGGCGTACCAGGATCCGGACATTCAGCTGCCCAATGTGGTCAACGCAACGACCGGCTCCTTCCTTATCCGCAACGACTCGACCGGTATCAACACCGGTGCTACGGACGCAAACGGCAATTTTGTGCAGGACAACCTTTATAAAATAAGTATTGTTTCCATTGCCTCCAGCATACCCGCGATTACGCTGACCAACCTCGCGGGCACCGTCATCAACGGCGGCGCCGAAGTCTCCTGCGCGATTGGAGGCACCTTTACCGAAGGCGGCCAGCTGATGGTCACCGTCACTTACAATGTCCTCACAGAAAACGGCGCGGTGCTCACCCCCGTTCCGCTATCTCAACGCGCGTATGCTTATGTTTCAACCGTTGTTGACGACGGAACGGTCTGGACGACGGTGGACGCCGGGGATAACAACTACCATAAAATGAAATACCTCAACACTTATCTCAACTATCCCGCTGCTCCGGAGGCTCCCGAAGCCCCCGAGCCGGACGCCACGCAGGATGAAATTGACGCTTACGATGACGCTTACGCGCAATGGCTGCTGGATATGGCGCAATATCCGATTGACAAGAACGCCTCTATGCAGGAACTGAAAAACCCCGTCGCTCAAATCACAAGAGATCCAAATGGAACTCTTGGTTCTCACAGTACGAGTGCAACTGTGACCCGCGACGCGGCCACGGTTAATGCAACATTTGTCGCGAATGGCATATCAGCGGCACCGTTCACCAACATCAGCAACAACGGGGACGGCGGCACTTGGACACCCAAATACTTTACTGTGAGCACTTCACCGACAAGGCCGGCCGACGGGCTGTACGCCTCCAACTATGTGTTTACCGCGACAAGAACAAAAGCATCTTTCATATTGGGCGGCAAGTCGGAAACTTTCACAATACCTTACAAAGTTGTACTTTACACGGACTATGACCTGCCCGGGCTTCTCGCCGGCGCCATATCGGCGAACCGCGACCCGAACAGCTATTCCGACCAAACGGCATACAACAACTATATTGCTGCAATCAAAAACGCAGCCGCGATTTGTTACAGACCAAGGCAAGCCGCTTCATTCATGACCACGCATGCTGCTAACTTCCAGGCAGCCGCCACAGCGCTGAAAGACGCCATTGAAACGCTGGAGTTGTCAGCGATTTCCACCGGCGGCGTCGAACCGCTAAAAACCGCGCTGGATGGCATATCTCCCCCTAACACTTACGAGGATCCGTTGAATCCGGGCATCAAACTGACATACGACTACGATGATCCGCTCTACAACTACTTCGGCAAGGACGATTATGTCGCCTACACCTACAACCGGTACAGCGATGAGAGAGGCAACGCGAGCGGTATCTGGGGTTCTCAGCAGCTTCCCGAAGAACCGATTCTTCAAACCACCCCGGCGCCGACACCCGAGCAGGTGGCAGCCTTCAATTTGGCGCACGACCAATGGGTGATCGACTATGCTGAGGCACAGGAAAACATGAAACCCGTTCAGGCCGTATCGGTCGCTTACGCGCTCAACCGTTTCAACCTTTATGCCGCGCGGCTCGTCCGCGTTCCCACGGTTAAAACCCGGCTGAGTGAAGCGCTGACACTCGTCAATTTCGGCGCGCTTAATGAAACCGATTATACAACAGCATCCTGGAATGATTTTGAGCGCGCATACAATTTTGCGACCTCCGTCAATTTGGACAACGGGCCCTCACTCCGCCAGACAAAGGTCAATACGGCGCGGGAAAATCTCATTGAAACCTGGAAAGAACTCCTCCGGTCCGCCGATTACGCGCCGCTCCTTGCCGCGCTGGCTCAGGCGCAAGCACTCAACCAGGCGCTTTACACGCCCACGAGTTTGTCCGCATTGACAGCGGCGCTTGCCGACGCCCTTGCGGTTCAACCCGGTTTAGCGATGAATGCCGCCAACCAGGCTATTATCAATGCCGCGGCAGCCGCGATTCAAAACGCCATTGCCCAGCTTGAAGCCATTATTGTGGAGTCGGTGCAGGAAGATGTGGTCATTGACGAAATCAACAACTTCATTTTCGGCCTTGATTTAGGTGAAAGCCTTGCCAACCTGTTGCAAGCCTCCGAAGGTGGCACTCTGGTGTATACCGGTGCGCCTGTCCGTCCTGGTACCAGCACGGTCGTTGACCTGATGAATGGCGAGACCGTAATCGCTTCCTACACTATCGTTGTGTACGGCGATTTGAGCCGTGACGGGCTGACAAGATCCGTGGATGCCTTAATGGCGCTGCAATCCTCCGCTGAAGTGATTGGTCTGGACGGTTTCCAGGCACTGGCCGGCGATGTAAACAATTCCGGCACGGTCACATCGATTGATGCCCTTAAGATACTGCAGTACTCCGCAGGCGTGATCACTTCCTTTTAACCCGGACGCTTATACCGCCCGGAACTGAACAACCGGGCGGTCAACCGGGAACACCACGGCAAGGCAAAACCGATATATACCCACGCTTCTGCGGGGCAACAAAACGAGGGGGATACTTTATGAAAACACAGAAAAGGCTAATGAGAGCGGCAAGTTACTTTTTGGCGGCGGTACTCCTTGTGCTGACACTGTCAACATCCATCACCGCTTTCGCGTACGACCCGATCCAGTTCACCGTCACCAATGCCAGCGGTGCGGCAGGTACCGATGTAGTTGTATCGCTGAACATTACCGCGAATTCCGGTTTGGCCGCGGCAGATTTTGTGCTGACCTATGACAGCACAAAGCTGACCTTCAAGTCGGCTGCCGTGGGCGGCGCGGCTACGGGGGCTACTTCTGTCCTCAACGGCGCGATTGTCCCCAGGGTCAAGGATTCTTTTATGGCGATGTATGGCATCACAGCGGGCGGCTCGCTCATGGATGTTACTTTCACCATTAAAGAAGGCTGGACAGGTTCCACACCGCTGACCTTGACGCATGAGGAGCTGTATGACAAAGATTTCAATTTGTTAAACTCCGCTACCACCAACGGCAGTGTGACACTCGCGGTACCGCAGTACACCGTTGACTTTATCACAAACGGCGGTACGGCAGTTTCACCGGTCACGCAGGCAGCCAACACGCAGGTCACGCAGCCCGCCAATCCGACAAAAACGGGCTACACCTTCGCCGGCTGGTTTTATGAGGCAGGCTTTACAAACGCCGTTAGTTGGCCTTATACGCTCGGCGCGATGAATGTGACCTTCTACGCGAAGTGGACGGCCAACACTTATACCATTAATTACGGAACAAACGGCGGCACCGGCACAACCGCGAGTTCTTTGCACACCTACGATACCGCCTCCAACCTGACCTCTTCAGGTTACTCAAGAGCCGGCTACAGTTTTCTGGGCTGGTCTGTAAACGCCGGCGCGTCATCCCCCTCCTACACAGACGGGCAGAGCGTGCTCAACCTGACGGCTGCCCCGAACGACATCATCACCTTCTACGCCGTTTGGGCATTGAATCAATACTCGATAACCTTTGATTCGGCCGGCGGCTCGGCGGTGAATACCATCAGCCAATTATATGACACATCGGTTGCAGCCCCCGCCAACCCGACAAGAACGGGCTACACTTTTAACGGCTGGATACCCGCCGTGCCGGCAACAATGCCGGCGTATAATGTCCAGTGTGTCGCGCAGTGGACTATCAATCAGTATACCGTTACTTTTAATACCGATGGCGGCACACCTGTCAGCACGATCACGCAGAACTATAACACCGCGATAACCGCGCCGGCGAATCCCACCAAGGCGGGTTATACCTTCGCCGGCTGGCTGCCCGCCGTACCAACCGTTATGCCCGCATCCAACACCGTCTGCGTGGCAAAATGGACAATTAACCAATACACCATAACATTCAACACTGACGGCGGCACGCCTGTGAATGCTATCACACAGGAATACAACACCGCAGTCACCACACCGGCCAATCCGACCAAGACCGGTTATATCTTTAACGGCTGGCTGCCGGTTGTCCCCTCCACTATGCCAGGCTCCAATACGACCTGTGTGGCGCAGTGGACAGCCATCCCCTACACAATCAGTTTTAATTCCGATGGCGGCTCGCCCGTGAGTGCAATCACACAGAACTACAACACCACGGTTACCGCACCGGCGAATCCCACAAAGCCCGGCTACACCTTTGCAGGCTGGATTCCGGTACTGCCCGCCACCATGCCGGCGATGGACACTACCTATACAGCACAGTGGACAATTAATCAGTACACAATAACCTTTAATTCTGCCGGCGGCTCGGCGATATCTCCGATTACACAGGATTATAACACCGCAGTAACCGCACCGGCAGACCCGACCAGAACCGGATTTATCTTTGCCGGCTGGCTGCCGGTCGTACCTGCTCTAATGCCGGCCGGCAATACCCAATGTGTGGCACAGTGGACAGCGGTTCAGGAAGTTTCCATCACCTTTGACGCGGCCGGCGGAACCGGCGGCTGGGGACCTGTTACCATGCAGCCCGGCGCCCAACTGAACGCACCGCTTGTCTTAAAAGAAGGCTTTGTGTTCGACGGATGGTCTCCGGCTGTACCGCCGACAGTTCCGGCTGAGAACACCACTTATACCGCGCAATGGGCTGCTGCCAAACCGGCTGTGACCGTTACTAAAATACAAGATACTATGGTTGTAAACATTGAGGGATGGGCTTCGGACAACAACTATCAGATTTGGGGCTATCAAAAAATCGTAACGGACGATATACTCGGCAACCTTGAAACGCAGTCCGAGCAATGGATACTTCTGCAGCCGTACACACCGGGCAGCATGGGTACACCGGCCGTCGGCGGTAATATTGAATTTACCGTTCCCGCGTTTGTATCGCCGGACGCGAACTACACCATAGCGGTTCGGGTTACCGATGAAAACGGCGACTTCATTAAAGAATACAGGGATTCCTACACACCGGAAAGCGTCTCGGAAGTTGTTATTACAAAGGTGCTCGTTGACGGCGAGTATTCAACCGGCAGCGAAGTCAAGGAGATTAAAGCCGGCGCGTCCGTACTGCTTAAAGTCGTCGCCAACAATGTGGCCGGCACCGGCTTTACGGCAACCGTTGCGGAAACCGCAGACATGCTGACCGTGAGCAACTACAACGAATTTGTTTGGGACATCTCCGCTTTGACGGCGGGCGTCTATACAATTGAGCTCACGGCGGGGAACGGTACAACGAGTGACAGCCAAACAATTCAATTCCAACTTTACGAGCTGGATGAAAGCATTGTATATGCAAATATCACCGACATGACCTTTGACGCGGGACCAAATAATGTTCTGCCGAGGACCGTCACCATCAACCCGAATTTTACAAACGGATCTTTCTACTTCAAAGTGGGCGAGGCGGGCAGGGTGCCGATTTACACCTCCGGACTGTTCGGCCCGGAAGACAACATCACCTACACCTTTACCCAGGCGGGCGTGTATCTGATCCGCGGTTATGTCAACAGGGAGTCTGTCACTCAGACCGATGGACTTTATGACGACGGTATCTATAGAACTATTGTCATACCGCAAGCCGCCGCGGAGGCAGGAGATCCCGGAGACCCAGGAGACCCAGGTGACCCAGGCGACCCAGGCGACCCAGGTGATCCGGGTGATCCGGGCGACCCCGGAGATCCAGGGAACCCACCTGCAATGACTCTTACTGCGGATGTTGGTTTGAGCAACATACCAAAAGGCACTCCGGTGCTCTTTACCGCAACATCGACACTCAGCGGACCGGTGCTTTACTCCTTCTGGCGCAATGATGCCAAGGGAACTGTGCTCGTCAAGGACTGGAGCAGCGACAACACCCTTGACTGGAAGCCCGCCCGCGTAGGCAACTACTCCATTGAAGTCCGGATGAAAACCGTGCAAGCCGGCTCCTTTGAGGAAAAAATGAGCGTCGCCGCGAGCGTAACGGATCCTTTGGATGAAATCGCAGACGGCGTGAGCATCACGATTAATGGATCTGAACTCAATGCCAATGCACATGCAAGGGCACCGATAACGATAAAAACATCTGCTACCAGCGCGAACACCGAGAACCTCCTGTATAAGTTCCGTGTCAGTGATGTGTATATGGGTACTGGCACCCTTCAGAATTACTCGGTCAATCAGCATTGCATTTGGACACCGAGAAAACCGGGTGTTTATACCATATCGGTTCTGGTGAAAAGCGATGCCTCTTACGGCGCGTATGACGCGATCGAATCGGTCGAAATTATAGTGGATTAAACTCTCTTTCAGCAAAAGCCCCGGCCTGACAGCCGGGGCTTTTTGTATAGCGTACTAATTGTCTGACTACTGTAGGATATCGCGGGTGAAGTCTTGCGGCTTTGCCAACCCTAAACTTTCATACTTATTTTCGCCCAGGCGGTGGTACGGGAGCACCTCATGCTTTAGCCCGCCGAGCTCTGCCAGCAGAGCGGCCAGTTTCTGCTTTTCTTCCGGTGTGTCGTTGATGCCCGGAATCTCCGGCGTTCTCACGATCACTTCCGCCCCGGCGTTCACCAGCTTTTTCAGATTGCCGATAATGCGCTTGTTGCCGGAGCCGGTGCATTGTTTATGCAGTGCCTCGTCCATGATTTTGATGTCATACAAGAACAGGTCCGTATAGGGCAGAATTTTTTCAAACGCGCCCCACGGCACATGTCCGGCTGTTTCCACCGCGCAGTGATAACCGAGTGTTTTGCATTCGATTAATATCTCCCTTAAAAAATCCGCCTGCAAAAGCGGTTCCCCGCCGGAGAAGGTCGCGCCGCCGCCGGAGTTTTCATAAAACAAAGCGTCCTTTTTGATTTCGTCAACCACTTCGCCGGGGGTTACACGCCGCCCGGTTAATTCAAGCGCCTGGGCATAACAGACGGCGGCGCATTTTCTGCAGTGCTCGCAGGCTTCCCGGACAAACAGTCTTTCTCCGCCAACAATAATGTGGCCGTTATTCAGGCAAACCTCAAAGCACTTGCCGCAGCCGATGCATTTTTGCGGAAAGAACATAATTTCAGGTGCCGTATGCAACCCTTCCGGATTGTGGCACCACGCGCAGCGCAAAGGGCAGCCTTTCAAAAATACCACTGTGCGGATACCGGGTCCGTCGTCAATTGAAAACCGCTGTATATTAAATATGTTCCCGTTCATCCAAGCCCTCCGAAGGTTATGCTAAAACCCGTTGTGTTTTGTGCGCGCGATGATATGGTCCTGCAGACTTTTATCCAACAGACAAAACTTTTGGCTGAAGCCGGAAACGCGCACCGCAAGGTTTTGATATTTGTCTGGCTCGACTTGTGCTTTTTTGAGCGTTTCGGCATTGGTGACATTAAACTGTAGCTGCCCGACACCCTTCTGGATGGCCGTGCGCATTAAAACCACCATTTGGGCGATTTTATCCGGTGCAAACAGCGCCGGGTCCACCTCGATAATCGCGGAGGTGCTGCCCGCCGCCATGTTCGCCGGCAGTTTGGCGATGGAGTTGAGCACCGCCGTCAGCCCGCTGCTGTCCCTGCCCTGCATGGGGGAAATGCTGTACGCAATGTTTTCGCCATGCCGGCGTCCGTCCGGGGTCGCGGCGGTCATCCGGCCTGCTTCTATCAGCCAAAGGAAGGTGAACGGCTGCGCGAAGAAACCGAGCCCGCTGATACCTTGTATGTTTTTAAGCGTTTTGCAGAAATGCTCCATAACCCTTGCTGCATAACTGTCAACCAGGTCATCGTCATTGCCGAACTTCGGCGCTCTGTTTAAAAACTCCTGCCGCACATATTCATCCGGAAAATCATCCTTCATCATCTGAACCACTTGGGGCAGGGTGAACTTTTTTTCACGGAAAACCAGTGTGTCCAGCGCCGCAAGAGAATCCGCTACATTCGGGATGCCCATTGGCATGCTCTCATGGTAATTATACATCGCGCCGCCGTCGCTGAAATCCCTGCCCGACTCCAGGCAGCCTTCGGTCAGGATTGATTTGTAAACCAGCGGCAGCGTCAGGCTGTTTTGCATTTCCAACCGGTTGGATTCAAAACAAGCAATTTTTGTAAAATATTCCACTTGCTTTTCATAAGCTGCTATCACATCCCGGACAGTCTTCATCCCTGTGGGGTCGCCCGTATGCACACCGACTTGGTCACCGCAGGTGATGCTTCTGCCGTCGTTGAGCGCGAGTTCCAGGCATTTGAGCAGGTTAATCCGGTTGCTCACCGCGTGCGGGTTGGCTTTACCGGGGATAGTAATTTCCACACAGCCGATGGCCGCGTAATCGCGCGCGTCTTCGAGCGCGATACCGTTGCTTACCAGCGCCGGGATCAAAATGTCGTCGTTGAAAAAGAAAGGGATCCCGTTGCCCTTGCCGACAATTTCGAACGCCCGCTTGATTAGTGCGGGCGGGCTGCCGCTATGCAGCCTGACCGATAGACAGCGGACAAAATCCAGCGCATCCGTCACATCGAGCAGCATGAAAGACAGCTCATTGGCCGCGTCATTGCTGTCCCGGTCAACCCCGCCGATCATCGCCTGCTGCACATCATAGTCACGGTACAGCTTAATCCACAAGCAGCACAGCAACTCAAAGGCATCGTTACGGGTTATCCTGCCTTCATCAATATCTTTTTTGTAATAGGGGTATAAGATTTGGTCAATCCGGCCGATAGAATTGGCGTTGATGCCGTCTTCCCATGTGTTGATGATATGCGCGAACCAGAGGCTTTGCACCGCCTCATAAAAGTTCCGGGCGGGGTTCTTGGGCACATTGCCCAATACCTCAATCAAATTTTTCAGTTCCTGCGCGCGCACATAATCCATGCAGGTTTTGAGTTGATCTTCGGCTTGCCGCCGATACCGTTCACCCAATCCGCAGGCGCTTTTTGTAACCTTCCGCGCGCAGGTTAAAAGCAGTTTCTTTTTTACCGAAACGCCGTCCGCTAAATCGAGATGGCGAAGGCTCTCCTCTATTTCGGCCAGGATACCGGAAAAACCGATTTTCAGTACCTTCTCGTAACCGAGAACGGTGTGATTTTCCGCAACACCGGGGGACCATACCGCGCCTTCCGTACAGGCGTCCTCATAATCCTGCGCGGGTGGAACAACATACGGCATATGCGTTGTATGTTTGCCGGTTGTGTCAAGTGTGTTCAGCATAAAATCAATCTGTTCCGGCGTTAATATTCCCCGGCAAAGATACTCGTCAAGTTTTGCCCTGCCCTTTTCCATTCTTGGGTAAAGGTTCACTTCGTTCCACATGCCGTCATCGCTGCCGTAATAGTTGTAGCCGGCTATCAGCTCATCTGCTTGAATAATCGCGGCGGAGTGTTCGATCACGCCGGCGAGAATCCTGCTTTTCCGTTGCATCCAGGGGGAATCGGAACCTGTTGACGCAAGGCCTTTGAGCGCGCCGTATAGCCGCTGGCCAATATAGGGGGTCTGCGTTTCCTGCCAGTTCAGCGCATTCGCCCGAAGGTTTTTCACACGGTCGGTGAGCATATATAAAGGTTGTTCCGCACCGGTTGACTGTGTTCTATTTTTTGTATCTTCCTTTTTCATGCGCCCGGGTCCTTTCCGGTGTCAAACGCCTTGCTGTCAGCGCAGCGCTTCCAGCAATTCATAACCGTAATTGAGGTAGGTCATCAGATTATCGATATAAAGCGGCTCGGGCCGCGGATATTCCATAAAACCGGCTGACGGGCATAGGATAAACCGGCCGCTTTTCGCCCCTGCATCCACGCACTCGCGCAGAAGCGCTTTGAGTGTTCCGGTATCCGCTGTTAAGAGATCTTGTATCTCGATATTACCTTCCAACCCAATCCGGCTGCCGAAGCACTCAACCACTTCACTCAAAACCACATCGCCGTTTTTTGCCGGTTCCAAGGGGTTGAGCACATCAACACCCATGTGGATGTAGCGTTCAATCAGACTGCTCACCTTGCCGTGGCAGTGCAGCCAGACATAACCGCCGGCGTTGTGAATGGCGTCGCAAGTTGGCTTTTCGGTCTGAACAACGAACTCTTCAAAATCCCGCTGCGCCATGAGCGGCGGTATACAAAGCTCCGGGCCAACCCAGCCGAAAACCGGGCTGATACCGGCCGCTAAAACGGCTTTGACATGTGCATGCACCCTGGCCGAAAAAATTGCAACCGCTTCGCTGACCAAATCGCGGCAGTCATAAGAAAAAAGGGCAAGATTTTCCGACCCGGTCAACCGCGCCAATGCGTAAACCGGATTGTCGATGTGGAACATCACGATGCCCTTATCCCCGATGCGGGCGCATTCCCGGTTGTATGGCTTGATATTAACGGTATATGGCGCATACGGCAGGGAAAGCAGTTTTTTAATATCCCCCGGTTCTTTTAGCATGTACTCGGTGGTATAACCCGGGTCGCCGGCTGTGCTCACACGCTCAATACTTTGCAGGAGCCCGCCGGGTGTTTTTACGGCTGTTAACCGTTCCACCCACTGCGGGTCGCCGGTCCGCCTGGTATAGGTTTTAATCAGCCTGCCGGATTTCCGCCCGGCATACATATTAAACGGCGAGCCGGCGCCGGAGAAGATATCAGTCACTTCGGCCGCCCGCGCGGCGACCTCTTTATAGGCGTCACATAAAATTACTTGACCGGGTTTTGCTCCCCAGAGTTTGAGCACCGGCCGGTCATACGGTTCATTGCGAAAAATACGCATGATCCGCTCGTTTGAGGTTAAGTTCATAGACACCTCCCACACCGGCAAGTCTTACAGTTTTGGCGAAACGGTAAACTCAAAGCAGTACTTCTTGCCGCTTTTCAGTTTGTACGGTTCATGCAAAACGGCGTTACCCGGCAAATCCCCGCCCACGCCCCGCTGCGACGCGTCAAGGTTCAGGGTGATATAATTATCGGGTTTGAGTTCATGAATATGTGTGGCCGCTTCCAGTTTTTCCTGCGAATAATAACCGGCGCCGAAGTTAAAGTTCTTCCCCGCCGGTGCTTCTATCCGGATTCCCCTGCCGTTATCATCCGTCAGTTCAAGCATTCGCACATCCGTACGGTTTCCGTTTTCCTGCGGGCGCATATAACGATGCTCCAACTGCGCCACATTCATTTCATGCAACGCTATTTTAGCGCCGGTTAAGCGGTCGCAATAACTTTCTTGCGGACCGCGGCCGTACCACTTCGCGTGGTTGAGCGCAAGCGCAAGCCCGGTTCTCAACCCGATTCTCAGCACCGGCAGGAGAACGCCCGACGCGCAGTGACGCACCGTTATATGGCCGGTTGGGTCGAAGGTGTAAACGGTACGGATACCGCTTGCGAAGGGGGCAAGCCATTTCACGCTGATTTCAACCGCACCGCCGGCGAGCCTTGTTGTTTTTACACCGGCAGTTTTGATGTGCGCGCTGACGCTTTGCCAGCGATACAGCGGGTTGAGCCTGACGAGCTGCGGCACAAAGTTCAGGTAACCCCGGTCGTTATCCGTGAGCGGTCTGAAAAAATTCGGGGTCATCGGCTGCGCGGCATTGAGCATTTCCTGCCCGCAGTATTTTAAGGAAATCAGCGCACCTTTTTTGATCTGCGCGGCAAAGCCCCTGCCGCTTAAACGGATTGTGTCGCCGCTTTGCGTACAGTCAATCTTGCCGTCCACGGCGGTTTTTGGTTTATACGGGGCGGCTTTTAAAACATACTGGTCAAAAGTCTGCTCATAACCCGCCGGTGCCCATGGCATATCTTTTTTTGTCACGAAGGACACGGTGAGCACCGCCTCGCCCGCGGGCAGAGCATCCATATCAAGGGAAAGGATAAACTCCTTTGCGGTCAGCGGCTCGACATTTAAGTTTTCAATCGTGCCTTCCTGCGCTGTTTCACCGTTAATAGAAACAACCCACTTGAGCCACCAGTCATCAAGCGATACGAACAGGTTTTTGTTTTGGACAGTTATGATACCTTTTGCCAAGTCAACCGCGTGCGCCTTGATGTTGGCATAAACTTTTTTTACTTCAAAATAGGAAGGGTGCGGTTCCCTGTCCGCGCCGATGATACCGTTGGCACAGAAATAGTAACTGGTCTTCCCCTCGTCAAAATCTCCGCCGTACAGCCATTTTTCCTGCCCGTTTTCTTTAACACGGATGGACTGGTCCACATAATCCCAGATGAAACCGCCGCACATATGCTCGTACTTCTCAAAATCCTCCACATATTCGCGAAAGTTGCCCAGACTGTTTTGCATCGCGTGGGCAAACTCGCAGTATATGACCGGTTTTGTTTTATAATGTTCGGCGGCAATCGCCTTGTTGTCCGCCGCCAATGCGTTCGCGACGGAATCAAAAAGGCTTTCCTTGACTTCCTGCTGATTGCGGAACTTTTCGACAATATTTTCCAGCGGATACATCCTGCTGATAAAGTCCGATTTTGTCAGGTCAAAGTCGCCCTCATAATGTATCGGGCGGGTAGTGTCCAGCGTGAGGGCGGCTTTGCGCATGTGCAAAAAATTCTCGCCGTCGCCCGCCTCATTGCCAAGCGACCAAAAGCACACACACGCGCGGCTGCGGTCGCGCAAGACCATGCGCTGCATGCGGTCAACCACCGCGCCTTTCCAAATCGGATTGTCACCCGGCACATTTTTTCGGCGGACACCGTGAGTTTCCATATCACACTCATCCATAACATAAAGCCCAAGCTCGTCACAAAGGTCGTAAAAAGGCAGGTCATCCGGATAATGGCTCGTGCGCACAGCGTTGATGTTCGCCCGCTTCATCAAATACAAGTCCTGATAATACCGCTCCCGCGGCACTGCCCAGCCGTTGTCCGGGTCAAAGTCGTGACGGTTGACACCTTTGATGATGACTCTGCGGCCATTAACCATCAGCACATTACCTTTTATTTCAACACTTTTAAAGCCGATTCTTGCATATTTGCAGGTGAGTATTTTATCCCCTTGTTTAAAAATGAGCATGAGCCCGTACAAGTTCGGTGTTTCCGCCGACCATTGGCGTACATTGTGTTCAGTATGAGTAAGTATCACATTGCTTTGGCCCTTCGCCATATCAATCCGCGCCGAAGCAACGAGTTTTCTATTGTCACCGTCCACTAGCCAAGCTTCCGCCGCCGCAGTTTCGGACTGTTCGCCGTCATTGCGCAGGGTGACTGCCAAGTTCAGCAAGCCGTTAGTGTAGGTTTCGTCAAGCGTTGCTTGTGCGAAAAAATCTTTGATGCACAGCTTATTTTCCGCGTACAGATAGACCTCGCGGTAGATGCCGGACAAAAACCACATATCCTGGTCTTCCAGATAGGTGCCGTCCGTGTACCGGAACACTTCAACCGTTATTTGATTATCCCCTGCTTTGAGATACTCCGTTATTCTGAATTCGGCGGGCGTCATAGACCCTTGGGAATAACCGATTTTTTCACCGTTGAGATAGATAAAAAAGCCCGCTTTCACCGCGCCGAAATGCAGAAAGATTTCTTTGCCCGCCCAGCCTTCCGGCACGGCAAAACTGCGGCGGTAAACGCCTACCTCGTTTTGGTTGTGGTCAATGAGCGGAATTTTGTCTTTTTTAACCGAGAGCGCCTTCGGGTAGGAGTTGCACAAATAAATCGGTTTGCCGTAGCCTTTGAGCTGCCACAGGGACGGCACAGCCATATCGTCCCAGGCGCTGTCGTCAAAATCCGCGCGTTGGTAGTCGCAGCGCATAACCTCGAGCCCCAGCTGCCAGTAAAACTTCCAGACGCCGTTAAGCGTCATTTTATAGGGGCAGTCCGCTCCGGCGGTTGCTTCTTCAAAAGTATCATAAGGCAGGGCAAGGTTATGCCCGTCCTCTTTATTTTCGCCGATCATGGCCGGGTTTTCCCAATATCGCGGATTCTTTTTCATCAGCAGCATTCCTTCGCAAACTTTCGTCTTATTCTGTAAACCATCCCGCAATAATATCGAGCAGGCTGTCGGCCGTGTACTGTTTTTCTCTGCCGAGTCGCCGCCATGTCCAAAATGTCGGTGAAAGATAATAAAGCTCGAATTTTACAAAGTCTTCCGGCGACACATAGTTGCTTCCCTCATCGTGCTGGATTACACCGAGTTCATAAATATCCGCAAACAGTCTTTTATTGTTGTTATATCGCGCCGCCGGGAACCGGACCAAAGCAAACTCCCCGGCCAGGTTGTTGGACTTCCACACCCGCCAGGATATCTCATTGCTCCGCAGGTTCCAAAGCTGCCAATCCTCTTGCGCGAGCGCCGTCGCGTTTGCCCAAAGCGCGTCACAGTAGGCTACCTGGTCTTTGCCCATGGAGATGTTTCCGGGTTCCGTCGCGCCGGACACACAAACCGCGTGCATCTGCACACCCAAAAAGGATTTGCCGTTGCATTCCTCAGATACCATGCGGAGATATTCGCGGATATACTGCCAGCCGTCGCCGAAATAATCGATCATAAACTCCGCCATCATCGCTTCAAGGTCGGCGTACGGGTCCCACAGCAGTTTTGCGTAAATATAGTTGTCCAACACGAAGAAGTTCGGGTCACAGGTGGAAACGGCACAGTTAAACAGCCCGCTCGCGTTGTTCTCGTAATAAAACTGGATGTTCGGCTGCACAGCGTCATACTTAGCATACGGCAGCGCCTGCTCGTTGTAATTCATCGGATACTCAAAGATGTAAATATTATTTGTAATTTTTCCCCATTCCACAAGTTGCCTGCACGCATCCTTTGACGCGTCATAATCACATGCCTGCAGCGGGTGCGCGTAGCACATGGTAATGGGGCAATAGTAGATAATAATGTTTTCATCGCAGCGTGTCTTCGGTGCTTCCACTGTTCCGGCATAAGCAAAAGTCAGCAGTTTGACATCCGGATCGAGCGGCCGGATTGCTTCGGCAACTCTGTTAAGCAGCCGGATTAAGGTGCCGGCATTCGCGCCTTCCTCAGCGTAAATCGCTTCGCACGCGTCACAATGGCAGGTCACATCGCTGTCGTTCAAGCCCATGGTTATCGATGTTAAATTCGGATTTGCCTGAATCTGATTTTTCGCGTAGTCAATATAGATTTGGATAACCGCTTCGTTGGATAAACAGGGATTGTCGGTAATCCTCACACCGTCCGCCGTGAGGGCGTAGTATTCGGGATGTTCGACAAAGTACACATCCGGGGGCACAATGAGCGCCGCGGTGTGCCCCGGGTAATCCCGGATGATACCACCGTATTCGGGCGACTGAACAGACGGTACCAAACCGTTGATCTTATTGGCCAGCGCGTAATCCGCATTGATTGAAGTCATGTTGTAGACCATGGTCGGCGCGCGGAATCTGAATGCCGGCACTTCCCGCACATCTATCGCGGCGGGAACCGCAACAACAGGATTTTCCGGAATAATGACGGCTGTTGACGACAGCCACTTGCAGCCCAAAAACTTTTGAAAAAAATCAAAAACGCCATACAGTGTTCCCCGGAGTTCTCCGCCCGCGATAACAATATTTTGACCAATGGATTTAATGATAAACCCGTCGTCCCCGAGTGCAGCGCGGTCTACGGTATAGCCGGCACCCTCGCGGTTTGTTTTGCCGATAATAATTTCTTTTGCTGTCGGAATGGCCGAAGCGTCAGGTATAATCGGCAGTTCAACCCCGCTGATTTGCTTAAGATAAGACTGAAGCTTTGCCGCGGCTGTATTTTCGGACGGTGAAGCGTTCAAGCCCTTGACAATAACATATTGACTTTCTCCGCCGCTGATGAGCGTCATTTTCACGGTGCTGTCCGTTTGTGTTATGATTTTCTCCGGGACATACGCGGGCGGCGCCGGGGGATTGACAAAACCCAGCAATGTGCTTGCTATCATGATATATGCCAATACCTGCGCGATGATTTTCCGTGTTTTCGGGTCAAAGAGTGTTAGAATAAAATTCATTAACAGTCAGCCTTTCTCTTGTTGGACTTGTTCCTTACTTCGATTCTACAGGCAACGGCAAGCGGTGTCAATGATTAGTTTGATTCGCGTTTTATAATCCAGAACTCACTCATCATAAAACCGGCTATCGGCTCGGTTATTTCCAAATCGATGCACCCGTTTACAAATACGGATGCCGGTAAAACATAGGCAGCGCTTTCAAATCCCGGTGCGAGCAGTTCGGCGTCAAACTGCTCATCCTTATCTCCGCCGTACTGCGGGCCGTCATAAATCAAGGTTCCGTTCGCTGTGATGCGGTGGTGTATTATGGCCGGCTGTTTTTTAGAACTGTAAGTAATCCTGAGCTTATAATCTGTACCGGCGGTGAAGCCGCCGAGCTTGCAGTTAAACGAGTAATGGTCATACAGTTTGAGCATGGCCATCGGAATATGGCCGTTGTTCACATTGGGCCTGTCGCCCTGGTAATCGATGTAAAACTCGCCTTGCTGCGGCACGCCGAGCACATCGAACCCGTGTTCGGCCAAAGAAAAGTAGAACTCATCCCTGTCTACTCTCGTTCTGTTCAGCACTCTTTCGATGAATCCTGTTTTTACCTGCTCCGGCATCGCTTGTGCCTGTTTGAGTTTGTTCAGCAGCCACGGGCGGTCTGTCACCGGCAAATCGATGGTTTCGAGCGTCGCGCCCCGCTCCCATGAGTCCGCGCAGTAGTGTTCCACATCCAGCTGCAAGCCGATCAGGTGAAACAACCTGTCCGCCTGCGCCCAAATATCATCGTGCAGTTTGTTGTAAGCATCATCAAACCCTGCCGAAAGAATTTCAATCGCCTTACAGATGTTTTGTTTATTCAGTTCAAACCTCGCACTCGCGAGCAAATCCAGTTCAAAGCACCGGCGCCGGCGCACCAGCGCGTCGCATTGCGCGCGGAACAGACACTGGACAAAACGCCAGTTTTCAATCAAATCGGGGTAATCAGCAAGTAAACCGGTCCAAATGTTGAGCGTGCTTTCGATATGCGGGTTTTCAGCCGGATCGCCCTGCCAGTTCATTTCCAGCCCGAGGATGCCGTCCGCCGCTTTTTCGGCAGGAACGCCGTAAAAGAAAACGCGGGCGTAATCCAGCAGCGTGTCATACAGCGAAACATCGGGGAAGAAGTCCATATCACTCCATACCATTTTATTGATATCATCATTCACGCCCTCGGAATAGCTGGCACTGCCGATGATATAACGCCGGGTTAAGCGGTGAATCGTGCGGAATTCCGTCGGGCGCGGGTTGATACATTCCCGGCTCAACGCGGTGGTCAGCGCATAATGCCAGTCGTCCCGGTTGAAATGCACCGGATACTCGCACCGCACATTGTGCGTTAAATCCGGGAACAGCCGGATCGGATACCGGACCGGCAGCCGGCGTCGCAGCTCGTCCAAAGTAAACGCCCGGTTCGGTCCGGTGATGACACCGTCGATTTCCGGGGGCAGCTTTTCCATACACTCGATGAACTCTTCGCCCCAATCCGGGAATATTCTGGGTTTTTGGGCGGAGGGCCACATTTCGGCATTAGGATGCGCTTCTTTTAGTACCTTTGAAATGGCGATGCAGCGCTCCACAAACTCATCCGCGGGGTAGTCGCCGGGGTCCCCGCCGGGCGGGAAGACGGCGTCCAAGCGCGGTATCTGCTCAAAAACTTTTTTACGGCGGGCAACGGCGGCGGTAATCTCTTCTTCATCGTTGTAATACCAGACGGAATAATCCAAATCGAGCTCATCCGCCAGGCGGGAAGCCTCAATCAAAAACTCATCTGTATCATAGCGCATCAGTCTGTTTCTCTTTTGATTCAATCCTCTGAACGAAACCTGCTCGTTGGTGTTGCAGCCGAAAAACATCATATCGCGGAAATAGCGGCTGTGCTGCGGGTAATCCCAGGCTTCATAGGAGTTCGCCATGGAGCAGTAGCCGTAGTGGTGCCCCCTAACCTTCATGGAGGGAACATATTTACCCGAGATATCTTTAATCAATGTAATCCTGCCGTTTTCGTAAACCGTTTTGCGCAAAAAATAAGAGTACCCGAAAACCAAGCCTCTGAGTCCCCAAGCTGAAATTCTCAGTTGTGTTCCTTCAAGTTCAAGAAGATAGCTGTCTTTATTCGGCAGGCTTTCGCCGCCGCAAAGCTGAAAACTCACCAGCGGCGTTTTTGAACCGGCTGAAATGACCGGATTTTTGCCCGTCCGCAGTTTTATTTCCTCCGCGAACAAGCCTGCTGCTTTTTCGCAGATATCTCCGGCTTCGGTTATCGATAGTCCTGTAAAATCAAATGTCATAGATACGGCCTTTCCTTATAAGTCACGTTAAGATAAACAAATCATAAGACTTTCAAAAAAATTTTCCCTCAAGGAACCTCAGTTTCTGCTGCTGTTTCTGTTTCGTTTTCGTTTAAGTCATCATGCCTGACTTCACTTTCGTTCATGTTATCATGTGAAAGTACATTTTTTCCGTTTTCAATTTTAAAGCCAAGCCACATAAAAAATGACGGTATAAAAGGGGTTAATACAAATTGGAATATAATTATTACATTGAACGCTTTATCCTGCATTTCTGAAACAAAAAAAGATAACGCGCCGTTAATATATAAAGCAAGATATTCGATTGGATTTAGCATGCTTGCAATAGAACTCGCATAAAAGAGAAAATCCTCATCTTCTAAAATAAAAGCAAAACATAAACTTCCAATTGATATAGCAAATAAAACTATTGACAATATAAATATTGAAATCAAACTCCGTTTTTGCGTTTGCGCCGGTTTCAGAAATACATACCCTGCCATCATGTAAAATAATAATACTAATATTGTTGAAACAGCTAAATAAATGTAATAAGCAGACGATGCTCCGTCACCGAAAATACCGATAAATTGAATCGAAAAAAACCAGAACAGAACGATAACAACGATCTGAGCAATAAATGAAACAATTATATTTCTTTTCACAGTTGATCCCTTCCTTTATTTAATTATGAATCGTTTCATAAGCAAGGTTGACTATACCATTTGGGGTAACATGTAACTATTTTAATTTTCATTTATCATCATAAAGTTTTCACTGGATAAAGTCAATACCGCATCTTGCGTTGGCAATGCAGCGTTATTCATTAAGCTGTCGAAATTATTTCATAAAATGTTCAGCAATTCGCTACCTTGAATTCACATGAAATACAGAAAGGCAGGTTATACTGGGGTCATACAAACGAAAGGAGCAAACAAACCATGTATGAAAACGAAGACAACAATCTGAATCCCTATTACCCGGTATATACCGAAATCCCGATGTACTCCCCTGAGGTAACTCCGCAGCCGCCCCAAAAAAGAAAAAGGGCGGGGTACTTGCGCAAAACGCTCGCCGCTGTGACTGCCTGCGCAATATTTTCCTTCAGCGCCGCTTTTGCAGGTGCCACGCTCGGGAACAAGCAAAGCGGAACGGACAGCACAAACAACAACAGCGTAATATACCAGTCAGTTGCACGCACCGGCACGAATAACAACACAGGTGAATCGCTCACTGTGGCTGACATTGCGGAAATCGCGTCGGTCTCCGTGGTGGAAATCACCACCGAAAGCGTACAAACCGGCAGCCGGTTCGGGCAGTTTGTGTCCGAGGGTGCCGGCAGCGGGGTTGTTATTACAACGGACGGCTACATTGTAACCAACAACCATGTAATTGACGGCGCGACCAAAATCAGTGTGCGGCTTAAAGACGGCACAAGCTTTGACGCGGAATTGGTCGGCAAAGATTCCCAGACCGACCTGGCAATTCTGAAGATTGACGCGAGCGGATTGACCCCCGCCGTGCTCGGCAGTTCAAGCACACTAAAGGTTGGCGACCTCGCCGTTGCCATTGGCAACCCACTGGGCGAACTCGGCGGCACGGTAACAGACGGCATTATCAGCGCACTTGACCGTGAAATCAGCATTGACGGGGAAAACATGACACTCCTCCAAACCAGCGCGGCAATCAACCCCGGCAACTCCGGCGGCGGGCTGTTCAACGCGGCAGGCGAACTCATCGGCATCGTCAACGCCAAATCCAGCGGCACGGATGTGGAAGGGCTCGGCTTTGCCATCCCGATTGACACAGCAAAAACCGTGATCACCCAGTTGATGGAAAACGGGTATGTCAGCGGTCGCCCGAGTCTCGGGGTCACCACGGTTGATATTGCCAACACGGCAACAGCCATGCGTTACGGCGTCAACAGAACCGGGGTCTATGTATACGAAGCTGCGTCCGGCTCCGTGCTGAAGTCCGGTGACCTCTTTGTCAGTGTCAACGGTACAGCAGTGAGTTCATCCGCAGAGGTTAAAGCTGCCATCGCCGGCTGCGCAATCGGCGATACCATCGAGGTAACCGTTTTGCGCAGCAATACTCAGCAGACGGTGTCTGTCACCGTTACAGAACAAAAATAGCCGGCTGAAGCCGGTGATATTACCGAAAAATGACAAAGCCCCTGAGGATTTCTTCCCGGGGGCCGCGTTTGTAATGAATACCGGTTAATCCCATGTATTCCTGCCCCATATAAGGCGCGACCGCGACGGAAGAACAGCAAAAAGAATGAGATAGTGCGTAAATTATTAACATGAATTGTTGAACCGTCGCCCGGGTCATGCATTTAAATTATTGTCAATAAGTGCAAAAGAAATATGATTGCTGGTAAGTGTGCTATAATTAGACCATGCAAAGAAGGTATTCGTGTAATATTGATGTATTGTAAATTCTTAAAAAGGTGGTGTAATTGATGTCTGCTATTCTTGCTTTTGTCGAAGAAATTATATCGTTTATCGAGTCAGGCGCCGGCGTGTTTGATATAATTCAAAAATTCTTTGACTTTTTCAGCATCTAATGTTTTCTAGTATTATGGGGACTAGGGTTAGTTAATTAATTATTATTTGACCTTAGCCCCTATAATATTTTTTAGACTTCTTTTAAAACTTTTTATGGTTCTTTGTTAATAGTCGGGGCAACCTAAAAATGAAATAACGTATGAAAATCAGGTGATTGCATGAAGCAGTCACCTGATTTTGGTAAATGAACAAATGAAGAATGCGCTTTTAAACCGGGAGAAATCACAATCAATTTGAGTGCCGCATCGGTATTTTTTAAAGTTAATCAATCACTATCGGTTCTTTCGTGCCATAGCCGTAATCGTAATAATTATAAGTCGGCTGAGTGATTGCCAGTGAATCCAAGGTGCTGCCGCTTGCCATGTTGAAAGAGGTCAGTGCCGAGGCGGACAGGGTGTAAATCGTATTATCCACATAGGTGCCCCTGGTGATGCCGCCGTAATAATAGTAGCTGTCGGCGGATTGCTTATTGCTTTCCTTATAGCTCATGACGGGCACAATTTTGCCGCCCTGAACAGTGTAAGTTTCAAAGGAGGAAACCATGTAGTCCGGTCCGCCGAAGGATGTCACGGTGCTGCTTGACGATCCATCGCTCGCTGAGCCGTCCTGCGCTGCCGGTTCGCTATAATAGAGATAATTGTTGTATTTTAACACCGGTATGCCGAAAAGCCCTTTTTCCGGATAAACCATAAACGCTTTGTGGTTGTTCATCGCCTCAGACGAACAGTTGCCCTCGATAACCAGCTTGTCAATTTCTTTCGGGTTGGCCGGGTCGCTGACATCAAAGAGGGAGAGCTTGATGCCCGGGGTTGTTCCGCTTTCGTTGCCGTTCTGCCCCAGCCCTAACAGCAGTGTATCCGTTACCGGGTGCAGGTAGCTGGAAAAACCGGGCAGCTTGAGTTCGCCCGTAATTTTAGGTGCTTTGGGGTCAGAAAGATTCAGCACAAACAGTGGGTCCGTTTGCTCAAAAGTGACTACATAGCCGGTGTCGCCCATGAAGCGAACCGCGAAAATACGCTCTTTCGGAGCGATGTTTTCAACCTTGCCAACCACTTCCAATTTGCCGTTCAATACAAACACATTGCTGCTCGTGTTGTTCCAGTCTCCGCTTGTGGTGGCAATCCTGAAATAACCGTTGTATTCGTCCATGGAAAACTGGTTAAGAATTTGTCCGTTCACCTTGCCGGAATTTTTAAACTCCACCTTACCCCCGCCGATGGCGAAACGGTAAATCTCGGTGCTGTAGCTGTAATTTTCCGCTATGACGGCAATGTCACCGCCCCAGTCGCGCGTCTGTGCGCCGCCGGCGTAAACGGTCCGTGAAGCAAACAGGCTGTCCGCCGTGCAATACGCTTCCGACCCGCCGCCGAGTACCGCTTTCTTGTCCGGCTCGGCGCTCAAATCGTCAAGGTTGACGCCGCAGACCACCAGATAACTCGGGTCCGGGTTCTTGGTGATGCTGATGTCCGCCGCGGGAATGTTTTGGTTCTTGCCGTCCACGGTGACCGCCGGGATGCAGATGTTTTCCAGATTTGTCTGTGCGTAAATGTTAACCGAGTACGAACTTAAAATATATAGTTCACTGCCGATAAGTCTTGCGGAAATGAAGCTGCCGTCCTGAGCAATCCGCTTGATTTCTTTGGGCGCTGATTTGTCGCTGATGTCATATATTGTGCAGACACTGGTGCTGCGGCTGTCATAATAGCCGCGGTAATAATAATCAATATCCGGCGCGCTGTTTTTGACCTGCTCGTCCGGGGCTTGCACGGCGGATTGCGGCTCAACGCTTCCCACATCTTCGCTGCCCGGGGAGTTTTGTCCGCTGCCGGGCTCCGCGGCGCTCACGGTTTCGTCCGGTTTTGTTTCGCCGGGTTGCTGTGTTGTTTTGTCATAAGGTATATAGGTGTTTTCGGTGCTGAAAACCACCAGCAAATCGCCTTTAACAAAAAGGGCATTGGGATACTCGGATTTACCCGTGCTGTTGGCAAATTTGACGGTTGATGCCAGTTTCATGCTGTCAGCAGGCAGAATGCTGTAGATATTTACCTCGTTGTTTGAAACGGTATAGAGATACTTGCCGTCGTTTTTCATCACATCCGGCTCGTCAATCCCCTTTACCTGTACATTGGTTTCGCCGTAACTGCCCTGCCGCGTGCTTGCGTCAGCCGCAGCTCCGTTTTGGGCGCCGGGGGCGGATTCCGCCGCGGCCATTTCATCTTTACTGCCGAAAAATCCGTCAAACGAAAAATAATTCTTATGGCTTGTGTCGTCTTTACTCATCTTCTTGAACAGCTCAATGATTTGTTTTTCGCTCGCGGCGGTTTCGATACCGGCTGTGTTGCCGGTGACGGTGTTGCCCTTGATTGTGTCGAGCACCTTTTGCAGCCCGGAAGAGCCGCCGAAAAGTCCGAAAGCAGTCATTGCGCCGAAAACAACAACAATAGCCGCGGCAGCCGACGCGGCACGCCGGATTTGGACAATTCTTGCCCGGTTTTTAGCCGGCGCTGGCTGCTGCCTGAGCATTTCCGTTACATTCTCTTTGGAAAGCTCCAAAGGCAGCGGACAGGCTATTTCAAACTCATCCAGCTTGTTCTTTATTTTATCTTTGGTCTCTTTATCTTTTCTGTTCATCACATTTAACCTCCCCGGTTATTTCTCTGATTCAGCGCGCATCTTTTTGAGCGCTCGTGACAATTTTGAGCGGACCGTGCCCGCGGGGCAGTCGAGGATAGCCGCAATCTCATTGCTCTTGTAGCCTTCCACAATGGCGAGCATAACGATTTGACGCTCCTCGCGGGAAAGGCACGCAAATTCTTCTTCCAGCTCAAAGGAGGAATCGAGGGTTGAGGGCGGTGCTTCGAGGGTTTCTTCCATGGTTTCATCCAAGGGAACCGTATTCCTTTGCCGGGATTTTTCGGCAATATGTTTGTTGCATACATTGGACAGGATTTTGAAAAGCCAGGCTTTGAAAGCGTCCGGACTGCGCAGAGAGGTAATCTGCTGAAAAGCGGCGCAAACGGCATCCTGCACAGCGTCCTGCGCCAATTGGCGGGAACCCAGCACATAGCAAGCGTACCGGTAAAGATCCTTTGCGTACAATTCATAGAGTTCGCCGAATGCCTCGGGTTCACCGCCGCATGCGCGCCTCACTAAAAGGTTAACCTTTGCTTCCATTGATTCCCCTCTTTTCTGCCCTCAACCATAAAGTGTCCGATAGGGGGCAAAGTGTTGCATAAATTCGAAAAAAATGATGTATTTTTTTGCCGGTATGTTAAAATGATATTGGATAATCAGATATCCCCGCACCGGCTTACCGACATTATATAACATTTAAACCCTTTTGGGTGAAAATCTTTTAAAGGAAAGGGCACGGGGTGCACCATGAAAAGAATTCTTCCGCTTGTTATTGTTTTATTTTTTGCGGTAATGCTTTCGGCTTGTTTGAACAACACCGGTAAACCGGTTGAAACAACCGGTGAATCCTCGTCTGCCGCAGCTGTCACCACCGCCGCAGCCGAATCGACATTACAAACGACCACGGAGGCTGCCACCACCCCGATAACGGCGGCCACCACGCGAATTGAATTCACCACAACCTTCAACCCCGCGGTCGTCACCGGCAGACCGGACCCGGGTGCCGGCACCTTCACGGGGTACGAACCGCTGCCGGAAGCGCGTTTCACCGTCATAGACCCCGACAATAGCAGGGGTCTTTCCACAAAAGCAACCGGCTACAGTTACGGGCTTGGCAAAAACTCAAGCCAACCCGCGGAGTCTTTACGCAACCAGGCAACTTTTGACAAATATAACGCCTTGGCCATTGACACAAAATCAACCGGAAAGGTGCTGCGCCTGACCTTTGACTGCGGGTATGAAAACGGCTACACCGGTAAGATTCTCGACACACTCAAGGCAAAAAATGTGCCGGCTGCTTTTTTCTGCACGCTGCCGTATATCAAACAACAGCCGGCGCTGGTGACGCGCATGATCAAGGAAGGGCACATCGTCGGCAATCACTCCGACACGCACCCGGTTTTTCCAAGCATCAGCAGAACTCAAATGGCAACAGAAATCCGGAACTGCGACAATTACCTACGCCTCAAATTCGGTTACTCCGCGCCTTATTTCCGCTTTCCGACCGGCAGTTATTCCGACAGCGCGCTTGATTTGGTTCAATCCGTCGGTTTCCGATCTGTCTTCTGGTCTCTGGCTTATAAAGATTGGGAAACCAATAATCAGCAAGGCGCACAGTACGCATTTGACACCGTGACAGCCAGGCTGCACCCCGGCGCGGTCATCCTGCTGCACGCAGTTTCATCCGACAACGCCGCCGCGCTGGGTGATATTATCGACCGGGCAAGGGAACAGGGATATGAATTCAAACCGCTGTAAAGATCAGCGAAAAAACGGGCAGGCTCGTACGAATGAGCCTGCCCGTTATGTTTTTTAACTTTCTACAGAATCCTGACTTTAACCACGCCGTCAATCTTCGCGATTTTGTCCGCGTCCGCGGAACCGGTAATATCCGCAACCGTGTAAGCCCAGCCTTTTTTCACCGCGCTGGTCAGTGAATTAATCGAGCAGCCAGCGAGCGCAGCGGCGATATTCGCCTGAACGCCTTCGGCATCCTTGTGGATAACACAAACTCTTGTTGTGAAGGACATGGGCAGCTGCGTAAGCGGCAGGTTGACAGAATTAACAATTTCGCCTCTTTCCAAATAAGCAACCAGCTGATTCGCACCCATGACGGCGCAGTTGTCCTCACTCTCGGGTGTGGAAGCGCCCAAGTGCGGGATAGCAATAACGCCCTTGCTGCAGATTTGGGCATCCGTGGGGAAATCGGTGGCGTAGGCGGCCACTTTTTCACTCTCAAGCGCCGCAATAATATCAGCGGAATTGACCAGTTCACCGCGCGCGAAGTTGAGAATTCGAACACCGTCTTTCATCTGCGCAATACTGGTTGCGTTGACAAGGTCTCTGGTGGAATCATTCAGCGGTGTGTGGAGTGTAATATAGTCCGAAACCGTAATCACTTCGTCCACATTGCCGACAACCTGAACCCTCGGGTCAATACTCAGCGCATTGTTGACGGAAAGATACGGGTCGTAACCGATAACATCCATACCCAGCGCAAGCGCTGTGTTGGCCACCAAAATGCCGATTGCGCCCAAACCAATCACGCCCAGGGTTTTACCCATGACTTCCTGCCCGGTAAAAGCGGATTTGCCTTTTTCAACCAGCTTGCCGACCTGTTCACCCTCGCCCTTGAGGGTTTTGCACCAGTCAAGTGCTTCCGGCACCTTGCGGGATGAAACAAGAAGCGCGCACAGGACGAGTTCTTTCACCGCGTTCGCGTTTGCGCCGGGTGTGTTGAACACGCAGATGCCTTTTTCCGTGCAGGCATCAACGGGGATGTTGTTGACACCGGCGCCCGCTCTCGCTATTGCGAGCACGCTGGCGGGAATTTCCATTTCAAACATCGACGCGGAGCGGACCATGACAGCATCGGGGTTGGCCACCGCTTCGCCGGTTGCGTACTTATCTTTGCTGAATCGTTCGAGCCCGAACGGGGATATTTTATTGAGTGTTAAAATGTTGAACATTACTATCAATCCTTTCTTGGTTGGAATCCCCCTCCGGCTTACGCCGGTTTCCCCCTTTAGCAAGGGGGACAATCCTTGCCTCCCTTGTTAAAGGGAGACCAGCTATGAAGAGTCAAGCAAAATTTTG
>CAZTCR010000028.1:0-36366 GCA_964612185.1 uncultured Eubacteriales bacterium | reverse complement strand
AAAGGAGTAACAATGTCTTATTGTGTCAACTGCGGCGTTGAGCTGGACAAGAGCGCAAAAAAATGCGCCCTTTGCTCCGCGCCCGTCATCAATCCGATGGAACCCGGTCAGGCCGCCTTCTCTCCGGCGCCTTATCCGGATAAGGTTGTTTTGCCGCCGGGTGTACGCCGTCGGTATGCGGCCTTTATTGTTTCCATGGTTATACTCATTCCCAATATTGTCTGCGGTATCATTAACTTTCTTTTCCCGGCAACCGGTGTGTGGGCGGTTTATGTGGTCGCTTCCAGCGCGCTTGCGTGGGTGCTCTTTGTCCAGCCATTCCTTTGGCGTAAGATTCACCCGTACTCGCTCATCGCCATCGACGCGCTGGCGGCCGGTTCCTACATCTATGTTTTTTATGCGGTCGGCAACGAAAAGGGCTGGTTCTACCAGGTCGCTATGCCCATGCTCCTGTTGCTGGAGATTATGCTGCTGGGTTCTGCTTACTGGCTCAGGAAGAAAAAGCGGGACTGGCCGGATATTGTCATCGCAGTCCTGGTTGAAATCGGCATTTACAGCGTATGTGTGGACCTCTTGCTGCATATGTTTATCGAAGGCCGTTCCGTTATCACTTTTTCAATTATTGTGATTGCCTGCTGTATTTCGCTCATCGGTTTTTTTGTCGCGGTCAAGAGTAACAGGCGGCTGCGGGCATGGCTGAGCAGGAAGTTCTTTATCTAGTCAAATCGAAATATAAAATTTCACAACAAAGGGAGAACAAAATGGATACTTTCAAGGCTGTCATCGAAATCTTACTCATCCTCCTCGCGGCATTTATCGGCATCACCCTTATCCGGGCGATATTTTTTGTACCGAAGAAAAAGGACTATGGCAAACCGACCCCGGAAAAGGTGGACGCGGACCGTGCCGTCAAAAACCTGAGCGAGGCGATTAAGATACCAACCATCTCCTACCCGGACCACGATCTGGTCGACTGGTCTCAGTTTGAAAAGTTCCATGATTTCCTCGAACAGTCTTATCCGCTCATTACCAAAAACCTCAAGAGAGAAAAGGTGTCCATTGCGAGCCTTTTGTATAAATGGGAAGGCAAAAATCCGGCGTTGGACCCCATCGCCCTTTTGTCGCACCAGGATGTTGTACCCGTGAGCGAAGGGACCGAACAGGATTGGACCCACCCGGCGTTTGACGGCGTTATCGATGACGGCTTTGTCTGGGGCAGAGGTGCCTTGGATATGAAAAATCACCTCATCTGTGTCATGGAAGCTGTCGAGACACTGCTGGAAGAAGGCTTTGTCCCCGAACGGGATGTTTACCTGTGCTTCGGGCATGATGAAGAAGTCGTTGCCTCGGAGTATTCCGGCGCAAAATCCATCATGGAAACGCTAAAAAGCAGGGGGGTTCATTTAGACAGCGTGATTGATGAGGGCGGTGTTATTCTGCCTGTCAGTGTGAAGGGTGTTATCAATAAGCATCTTGCCGGCATCGGTGTGGGTGAAAAAGGTTATGTCGATTTTGAAGTCACCGTCAACTCGAAAGGCGGCCATTCCGCTCAGCCTCCCAACCACAGCGCATTGGGCGGGTTGGCGGATGCCATAAAAGATTTGGAAAACCATCAGTTTAAAGCGAAAATAACGCAGTCCGTGGCAAGCCTGTTAAATATTATCGGCCGTAATGTCACTTATCCGGTTCGCGTTGTCACCTGCAACCTTTGGCTTTTAAAGCCGCTTATCAAAAAGATATTTACAAAAATTCCGCCCGCGGCCTGTATGATTAGAACAACCACTGCCGTCACCATGGCGCAGGGCAGCCCCGCGGCGAATGTTTTGCCGCAAGCGGCATCCGCCACTGTCAATTTTCGCCAAATGCCGGGCACAAAAATCACCGATGTGGAAGCACACATCAAAAAAGTTGTCAAAAACAAGAATATCGAGGTTAAGCTGTTAAAGGGAAAAGAAGCATCGAATATGTCTTCAACGCAGTCGCGCGCCTACAAAACCATCGAGACGATTTGCAAGCAGGATGACAGTAACACGGTTGTCGCGCCATTCCTGGTAATGGGCGGCACAGATTCATGGTTCTATGAGCCGATTTGCGAGAATATTTATCGCTTTTCGCCGTTCAAGGTGGATATTTCGTTATTGCTTTGCACCCACGCCACCAACGAACGCATTCCGGTTGCCGCCGTCGGCGGCGGCGTTGCGTTCTTCAAACGGTATGTTCGTAAATTGGCGGGGGAATAAATGTTTGACAAATCAGGAATACTATATCATGATATACTATAACACGATGTACTATAACATAATATAGTATCGGATATGTTCCTGGTGTCGTTTACCAATATGTTTTGATGCGAAAGAACAAACGGGAACAGTTCTCGTATGTCCATACAAAAAATTCCTCCCGCAAAGCAAGTTGTAACTTGTTATGCGGGAGGGCTTTTATATCATTACTAAAATAACTATCGATTTATTAATATATGTTATTGTTTATCTTCTTCAACAAACTCAATATTCTTAAAAGCATAACGCAGGGACATGTTGATAAGTTCGTTGCGTGAATGATTACTTTTTAACGCAAGTTCTTCAAGTTCATGATTGAGTTCGCTGTCAATGCGTATGGTCATTGTAACGGAACGGTCTGTTTTTGGTTTCACTATAAATTTATCTTTCATTAAGCAATCACCTCTACCACACAGTATAATTGCTTTGTAAATTATAAAAAAGAACACAAAATGCAATCAAAAGTGCTTGCAATAGTAATATCTTTCTGTTAAAATTAAATAAATATTAGAATTGATAACTTTAATATCCAAATAATACAAAACGGGAGTGCCTATGCCGCTCGACTTTTTGGAAAATTTAAGAGCCGAAGCCGTCGGCAGGTTTCATGTGGACCCCTATATTTTTATCGTTATCTATTTGCTCACCATTCCCCCGAACTGGTTTTCGACCTTTTTGATGATCCGCTCCGGTTACCGCTGCTACAAAGAAAAGAACAAGAACATCAAACTGTTTCGTATCGGCGAATTACTCACGCGCGGCGACTTCATCTTCGGCTTTGTCCTCGCCATGGTCACCTGGGCTGCACCGTATCTCTATGTCCTATTCTGGGGCGAGAATCTGCCCGTATGGGTCTATATCGTTTTCGCCACTTTGCTTATTCTCATGCCGTATTTAATTATCGGAAAGGTGCGAAAAGGTATTGTGGCTAAAAAGTTTGTCTATAAAATGGCCGATGAAGCGGAAACGCTCGAAGGGCTGAAACTTGTCAACAAGCGCTATTGCGAAAAAGGCTATCTGCCCGAAACCGAAGCGGGCAAGGTATTTGAAGACGAATATATCAAACACTCCAAGTATATCGTCGCAAAGGACGGCGACAGGGTTGCCGGGGTTATCCGGATTGTCGAGCATTCGGAGGCCGGGCTGCCGGTGCTCAACGAGTTTACGCTGTTTGAGCGTGAAAAAGAACGGCTGCGAAAATACCCCGCCGGTTCCTTGGTGGAACTCGGCAATTTGGCGGCGGAACCGGGGCAGGGCATCGCGAGCGGTCTTTATAAAGAAGCGTACCGCTACTGCATCAAAAACAAGAAAACGCCGCTTGCCGCCATGGATGAAGGTTTGATGAATAAGCTAATTGGCAAATATTGGTTTTCCCGGTTTGCTTACAGACGGCTCGGCGAAGCAAGTTTTTATATTGGCGGAATTACAGTTCCGTTACTGCTGAAACCCAAACGATTATTTTTACTATTTCTTTGATGTTGAAAGGAGCGTCCTATGCAAAATTACACTTATGATGAAATATTTCAGCGTAACATCGGCATCTTCACAAAAGAGGAACAGGAAAAAATAAAGAACCTGAAGATTGCCGTTATCGGTGTCGGCGGGTTGGGCGGTCCCGTGGCTGAAAGCCTCGCCCGGCTCGGTGTGGGCGAACTGAGGCTGGTGGAACCGGATACCTTTGAAGTATCGAATTTAAACCGCCAAACAGGAGCTTATTTGGATACGCTCGGCAGGAATAAAGCGGAAGTTTTGGCGGAAATGGCAATGCGGATTAATCCGGAAATCAAGCTGGCTGTTAAAACGGAAAAGCTGCACGGCGAGGAGCTGAAGCAGCTTATCATCGGCTGCGATATTATTGTGGACGGAATTGATTATTTTAATATAGACGATGAAATTGAGCTGCATCAATATGCCAAAAAACTGAATATTCCGATAGCCGCCGGACAAGGATGTTTTAACATTCAATCATTTTCATATTTTAGCCCGGCAAAAGCGATGCTATGCGACCTTATAACATATGATGATTGTGTCGCAAAATTATTACAGGCAACCAGCATGTATTTTCCCGTTTTGCCAAAAGAATTAACAGAAGAAGTTCTTGAAGGCATGAAACAAAGCTATGGAAAAGGTCAAGCCCACTTCTCAATGCCGTCATACTCAATTAACGGAGTTCTGTCTGGTGTGATAGCAACGAAAATCATTATTAATATACTGATAAGCACTAAACTGCTAATCTCCGTGCCGGTGATGCCGGATGTTTTGTACATTGACACGGACACCATGGAATTTACTCGGGTATATAGATGACAAAGACGATTTCGCTTTGGGACAAAATGGCTAAATCATTCCACAAGACCTCCGCGCATTCAAGCGCGCACCGGGCAAAATACCGCACTGTTGCGGACATGGTGCTGCGAAACAACCCCGCTTCCATTCTTGACCTCGGCTGCGGCAGCGGGCTGCTTGAAAGCGAACTGTTAAGCAGAGGTTATCGCGGCATCATCCACGGCTATGACGGCTCCGAAAACATGCTGGCAATCGCGAAGGACTTTGTCAAGTCTGATAATGTGAAGTTTTCACAATCGATGATTGACAGCAGCTTTGACCCCGGTCAGCGTTTTGACGCCATTATATCCATCAACCTTTTGTTTTATCTTGACGACAAACCGGCATTTATGAAAATGGCCGCGCAACATTTGAACGGGGAGGATTCGGTATTTGCGCTAATCACACCGAAACCCGGGGATCAAACCAGCAACTGGGAGTTTGTGAAAGCGCATTTCGGCGCAAGCGACGGACAAAGCCGGCTGAAAACCGTTTTCGGCGAGCTGAAAAACCTGCCGGGCTATATTGAGCTCGCCATACGGCAAAACAAGCTAAACAAGCTCGAGAAAAACGGCGAAATCATATTTGACACACCGGAGGAAATCGCGAAAATGGCGCAGGAGGCGGGGTTGACCGTTTTGAAGACGGAAGACATTCACGCCGGGCAGAACTGGCTGTTTGAGATGAAGTTGGTTGGCAATAATAATTAACAAGGAGCGTATAACAGTTATGGAATACCCCTATGAGCAAATGTTCCAGCGGAATATCGGCATTTTCACACCGGAAGAACAAGAGAAAATTGCTAATCTTAAAGTGGCCATTGCCGGCGCGGGGGGCTTGGGTGGTGAACTGGCGCATTTACTGGTTCGGCTGGGAGTCATGAACATTAAACTCTGCGACCCTGAAGTATTTGAAGTGTCCAATATAAACCGGCAGTTCGCCTGCTATGTTGACACCATTGGCATGAACAAAGCCAACGCGGTCGCCAAAGAGCTTTTGAGGATTAACCCTGAAATAAATCTTGAAGTTTGGGATTACGGCATCGACCCGGAAAATGCTGCCCGGTTCGTTGAAGGCAGCGATGTTGTCATCGACGCTATTGAGTTTTTTTCAATTGCCTATTCTATTGAACTGCAGGAAGAGGCGAGGCGGCAGAACAAATGGGTGATGACCGCGCAAATTGTCGGCAGTATGTTGAGCTCAATGAACATTAGGCCGGGCGGACCTCATTTTGGTGATCTGTATTTTGAGGATGGACAGTTATCACTACAGAAGGTCATATCCGTATGTTTCCCGGTTTTGCCCAGAGAAGCCACACCGGAATGGGTCAACAAAGTGATGAACCACGGTATACGGGCACTGCCAAGCTGGTGTCACGGGATATGGATACCCATAGTGTTGTTAGAAGACCTTGTCAGCTTTTTTATAAAAGGCGAAAAAGAACTACTTGCGGCCCCTGCCGTTACACTGCTTGACTTATACAATAAAAAGTTTTATATAAGCGGGGCATAGATGAAACTGTATCCGTTATACGAAGTTGCAACCATCAACAACTTAAAAGAACTCATCGATTACTGTGCGGCAACGCACGGTTCAAAAACTGCGTTTTGCTGGCTGGACGGTCAAACAACCGTTTCAAAAAGTTTCATCGACTTCAAAGCAGATATCAGGGCGCTGGGCACCTATTTGGTTGACGCCGGGATAAAAAATGAAAAAATCACCGTTATCGGCGAAAACTCATACGAATGGATACTGACCTTTTTCGCGACGGTCAACGGCGGGAATATCATCGTTCCGGTTGACAAGGAACTTGAAAACGAGGAGATTGAAGACATCCTTGCGCGCAGCGGCGTGGGCATTGTTGTTTATTCGGACCGGTTAAGCGGTAAAATTGACGCCATCAGAGAACGAGGCGCAATCACGCGTTTTATCAGTATACAATCGGAATTGCCGGTAATGCTCCGGCAAGGCGCGGCAAGTAAAAGCAAAGATTTTGAAAATTGCGAAATCGAGAACACTGCGCTCTGCGCCATCTACTACACCTCCGGGACTACCGGCCAATCCAAAGGCGTGATGCTGAGCCATAAGAATCTGGCAAGCAATGCTTTAAACTCATCTCAAAACTTTTTTCTGCAAGGGTCATCGTTACTTTTCCTTCCGCTTTGTCACACATTCGCGACGACAGCAGCGTTAATGTATCAGCTTTATCAGGGGAATCAGAATATTATAAACAGTGATCTGAAAAACATATCGAATGAACTGGTCATATTCAGACCTTGTGCCATTGGCGCTGTCCCACTTTTTATCGAAACGATGCATCAGCGGATTTGGGCCGCCGCCAAGGAAAAAAAGAAGGATAAGCTACTGCGGGTATTGATGGTATTCAGCAACACCCTGCTGGCTTTGGGTATCGACCGGCGAAGAAAACTGTTCAGCAGCGTTTTGGCTCCTTTCGGCGGCAATTTGGAGATGATCATTTGCGGCGGGGCGCCGCTTGACAAAAAGTTAATCAAAGCATTCAGAAGTTTCGGCATTGAAATCTACAACGGTTACGGTATCACCGAATGTTCGCCCGTTGTTTCTCTCAACAGGAACAACTACTATAAGGATGGCAGTGCAGGTATCGCAATTCCGGGTTGTAGCATCAAAATAATCGACGGTGAAATCTGCGTCAAGGGCGACAATGTGATGCTCGGGTATTACAATGACCCGCAGGCGACGCAGGAAACATTCCAAGACGGCTGGTTCAAAACCGGGGATTTGGGGCATCTGGACGACGACGGTTTTCTATATGTAACCGGCAGGAAGAAGAACATCATCGTCCTCTCCAGCGGGTTCAATGTCAGCCCCGAGGAATTGGAGACGCGCGTTAAAGCCGTCCCTCTTGTTTGCGAGGTGGTTGTTTACCAGGAAAACAACAGAATCGTCGCGGAAATCTACCCGGACACCGGCACACCGGACGCGCAGGAAAAAATCCGCTGCGCCGTCGAAGAGCTGAATGCACGCTTGCCGAAATACAAAAGAATCGACGAGGTCCGGTTCCGCGAAACGGAATTTGAAAAAACGACCATGAAAAAAATCAAACGCCATGCCGCGAAAATGTAGGGAACGCATTTCCGGTTTGCGTTTCGAAAATCCACCGTTTGATGAAAAACCTCGTGTAGGGAACGCATTGTATGCGTTCCCTACGGATACGGCCGTTAATAGAACACGATATTTATGCGTTTTCTTATTTTAGCCTTGACAGGATAGCACAATATGGATATAATATAGCCATAAAATTGCTATAAGGGATGAACGAAAATGCAAATAAGGCCGTCTGCAAACATAAGGCAGCATTACAACGAAATCGCAAACCTATGCCGCAAAAATGCCGAACCGGTGTTTTTAACAAAAAACGGTGAGGGCGATTTGGTGGTGATGGATATTGAAACCTATAACCGCCGGGAAAAAATGTTGGAGCTAAGGGAAGAACTCCTGGCTGTGGAAGAAGACAGAGCGGCAGGCATAACCGGTGTCTCATTAAGCGAACTTGACACCTATCTTGATGAGATAATCGGGGAATAACATGATTTACAAGATTATTGTGTCCGACAGGGCGAAACAGCTGCTTGGATTTCATATCAAGTTTTTAGCGAATGTCAATAAAGAATCAGCGAAAAAGACTAAAGCGAGAATAATCGAAGGCATCAGGAGCCTTGAAAAAATGCCGGCTCGCTATCCTTTTTTAAACGAGCAGTATATACCACGGAATAAGTATCATAAAATGTTTATTGAAAACCGTTACCTTGTTATTTATCAAATTAAAGATAGCACTGTTTTTGTGGATTACATTTTGGATTGCCGGCAGGATTATGGGTGGCTTATAAAGTAACGGGAAACGCCTGTGGGGATAAAACATCCTCACAGGCGTAAAAAAATGCTAACATAAATATTTGCATTCTAACATAAAATGTGTTACAGAACAAAAAAATATGTTACAATAAATTCGGAGTCCCGGAACGCATGCAATGCGTTCCCTACGGACATGAAAAATAAGGAGAAACCATATGCCCCGCTTTTTAATCGCCCCCGATTCCTTCAAGGGCACCCTGACCTCCGCCGAGGTATGCGATATTATCGGCGACGCGATTCTCAGCGTGCTCCCAAAAGCAAAGATAACAAAACTTCCCGTTGCCGACGGCGGCGAGGGGCTTGCTTCCGCGTTGTTCAATGCGGTCGGGGGGGAATGGGTGGAAGCGGTTGTACCCGGTGTATTCGGTCAGCCGATGACCGCCGGCTATGCGATGCTGGCAAACGGTTGTGCCGCCATTGATATGTCTGCCTGCGCCGGGTTGCCGCTCGCAGGCGACAACAAAAATCCCGCGGAGACAACTACCCGCGGCGTGGGCGCACTGATTCAGGACGCCGTCAAAAGGGGAGCGGAAAACATCATCCTCGGCCTTGGCGGCAGCGCAACGAACGACTGCGGCATGGGCATGGCCGCCGCGCTCGGTTACCGCTTTTTAGACTGCTACGGCAAGGAACTGGACCCGGTCGGCAGCTCCATGACCAGTGTGGAGCGGATTCTCCGCCCGAAGATACCGTTAAAAATTGAAGTCACGGCTGCCTGTGATGTGGATAATCCTCTTTACGGGGAGCAGGGAGCGGCGTTTGTTTTTGCGCCTCAAAAAGGTGCGAATAATGAAATGGTAAAAGAGCTTGACGATGGCCTGAGAAATATGGCAGACCTCATTGAGCGTGATTTAAGCGTGGATGTCAGCACCTTGCCCGGCGCGGGCGCCGCGGGCGGTATGGGTGCAGGTGTTGTTGCATTTTTGGGTGGCACATTACGCTCGGGGATTGACCTGGTGCTGGATGCGGCTGACTTCGATGTACTGCTGTACGATACGGATATTGTCATTACGGGAGAAGGCAGAATGGATGCCCAAAGTGTGCGGGGCAAGGTGCCGGCAGGCGTTGCCAAAAGAGCCGCGCAAAAAAACAAGCCGGTTATCGCCATCAACGGCAGTTTGGGCGATGGCGCGGAAAAAATGCTTACCTATGGCGTTACAGCCATTTATGCGGCGATCAACGAACCCATGAGTATGGAGGAAATCAGGCTGACCTGCAGGGAGGCTTTATTCAAAATATCGGTTACTGCTGCATACGATCTTCAAAAATAGGGAGAAAAGCGAAAATTAGCCTGACAAAGATGGGGCTGTATCAGAAGTAAACCGAATAAAAGGATAAAACACAAAAAGCGTTGTTTTCAACAAAACAAATAAATTGTAATTGTTCGGCTGGCATGCTATAATATTGCGAAATAGCACATTTCATTTTAATTGTTAAAACTCTTATAATTTGAGGAATTGAAAAATTTCCGTACTAAATGTAATGGAGGCAATTCAGTTGCTTGTATTAATACTTTTATTTATTATTGCTTCAGCCTGTGTTATCGAAAACATTGACTTATCCCTGAACGGCGGCGCGTTTAAAATTAAGAAACTACTGTTTCAATTCCTGACAGTATTTTTCTTTATGTTTGCATTTCTCGGTTCATTCGCTTTATTGAGAGGATTAAAAATATCTTCTTACCCGATTAAATACATAATTATTTCCGGAGCGTTAAGTCTGGCCATCAGCTTGACGCTTCTTCTCATAAAAAAAAGAAAGTTCCATAAAATGTTTTCGAAAAAGCAGGCAGCGGTTTTCGCCTTGATTGCAATTGCGGTGGTTTCAATCTTTTTAGAGGCAACACTGTTTAATTACAGGTATTATGAATCCTTAACATTCGGGGAGGCACAAGAGGTTTCCTATACATTGTCGGATGCTTTTATTTCGGTGTCTGACGGCGTATATTCAATTAATCCGTCAGCAGGAAACCCTGAGATTTATTTGGATGTGGAAAATAGAGCAATTAACAATATTTATATAGATATTGAGCCTGTCGCTGAAGTTAGAGATACCGGGAAAGAGAGCACATTTGCTGATTCGCATACCGTGGGTGCAATTATTAGCTTAGCTGACGAAGGGAACGAAAAGGTTTATTCTCTTCCAACCATGATCGTTGCCGGTTCAGTTCAAGACAGTAAATATATCAAAATAAATGCTTCGGGCGATGTCAAGCAAATGTCAATTAGTTTAACCAATCTTAACGGCAGACAGATAAGGCTCGGCGTGATTAAGACAAACGCACCGGTCGAGTACAATTTTTCTGTTTGGCGTTTGCTTGCCGTTTTTATTCTTATAAGTATCTGTTATGTCATAAGACCGCGTTCTCCACTTTACACCCTGCCGCTGAACCTTAGATTGAAAGGTCAAAAATTGGCAGTTTCGGTTACTTTAATTTTTTTAGTTGCATTAATCTGCGCTCCACCTTTCTTAAGCCCATACTCGAACGGCGAATTGCTTGACCATCGGGATCAATATGAGGTTTTTTCGAAGATGCTGATGAAAGGGCAGCTTTCTTTTGATTATGAGGTTGACCCTGACTTCGCAGAATTGAAAAACCCTTATGACAATAATGCCCGAACCGGCAGCGGAGCAGATTACAAATGGGACCACGCTTACCATGACGGAAAATACTACATGTATTTTGGTATTGTCCCGGAAGTAACGACATTCTTGCCCTATCTGCTGATTACGGGCAAGACGCTCGATACAATATATGCATCCACACTGAGCATAGAATTGTTGATAATAGGCATATTTGTATTCATGAATATGCTGGCAAAAAAATATTTCCCGGGCACATCGTTTGCTCTGTATATTATCATGAGTGTGCTTGCTTCAACAGCAATTGGTATCACACTTGCTAAAATTACATCCATGTATACCATACCGATATCTTTCGCAGTAATGTTCGGAGTTTGGGGACTATATTTTTGGATGTCTGCAAAGAAGAACGAAAAAGAATACAGCAAGGGGCGGCTTTTTCTTGGTTCGCTTTGTATCGCATTCATATTCGGGTGCAGGCCTCAGGTGGGCATTGTGATGTTGCTTGCGCTGCCGCTGTTTTGGAAAGACGCTTTTATCAACCGCATACTACTGTCTAAAAAGAGTTATGGCAGTTTGTTATGTTTGTTGCTGCCTTTTGTTGCTGTTGCAGTTTGGTTAATGTGGTATAATTTTGCAAGGTTTGGCTCACCTTTTGATTTCGGCGCCAACTATAACCTAACGACCAACGACATGACAAAACGCGGTATAAAACTTGACAGAACTCTCTTCGGCCTGTTTTCACTGTTGTTTCAACCGGCTGCAATTACAGCACAGTTTCCATTTGTCAGCAGCGCAACATTGCTGACATCATATCAAGGCATCACCATTACAGAGGGAATTATCGGAGGCTGCTTTTTTACCCAGCCAATTCTTGCAGTCGGGGTTTTTGGTTATACCATCAGAGAAAAACTAAAAAAATTGAATTTATGGCCTGTATGGCTGATGCTCTTGTCTATGTCTTTTGTCATCTGCTTTGTTGATATTCAGATTTCAGGTATATTGGAACGATATATATGTGATTTTTCATGGTTGCTTTATATTGCCGCCGCCATGGTACTGTTCCAGTTTTCCGGCGAAATTTGCCATGCAGGAACTCGAATTTGGTTCAACCGGCTTATCGCAATTATTGCGGTACTCTGCCTTATTATCAATCTTCTCAGTATGTTTTTTCCCGGCGGCGGCGGTTGGGCTTTCAGTAGCACTGTTGCAGATTTTCATTATTCGGTTGCAAACCTTGTTGAATTCTGGATTTAACTTTTAATTATGTATTGAATCGCAAGAAAATTGTAAGCGAAAAATATTACAAATAGGAAGGAATAATCATAAAAATGAGCAGGATAGCCGTCTTAATACCATGCTACAATGAGGTAAAAACAGTCGCAGCCGTAATAAGGGATTACAAGGCAGCCATACCCGAGGCTGACATTTATGTTTATGACAACAACTCCACCGACGGCACGGATGAAGTTGCCTTAAAAGAAGGCGCAATCGTTCGTTATGAATTCAGGCAGGGGAAAGGCAATGTAATTCGTGCCATGTTCAGGGACATTGACGCCGACTGTTATATTATGTCAGACGGCGACGATACCTATCCTGCCACAAAAGCCCGTGAAATGGCCACTCTTGTGCTTGAAAAAGGCATTGACATGGTAGTGGGTGACAGGCTCAGTTCCACATATTTTACTGAGAATAAGCGGGCTTTCCATAACTTTGGGAATGTGTTGGTACGCTGGCTGGTTAATTTGATATTTAAAGGAGATATAAGGGATATTATGACGGGTGCCAGAGCTTTCAGTCCTCTTTTTGTCAAATCTTTCCCCATCCTTTCCGGAGGCTTCGAGATCGAAACAGAAATGACCATTCATGCTTTAGACAAGCACCTGCATATCAATTGTATCCCCGTTGAATTCAGGGACAGACCTGATGGGAGCACTTCTAAACTGAATACCTATACCGACGGCTATCGCGTACTCAAAACCATTGGCGGATTGTTCAAAAACTATAAGCCATTTGCTTTTTTTTCCATTATTGCGCTTGTGTTTTCGATTGTTGGCCTGGTTTGTTTCATCCCTGTGCTGATAGAATACATTCAAACAGGCCTTGTACCAAAATTTCCAACCTTAATCAGCTCAATTTCCACTTGGATCTTCAGCTTGCTCCTGTTCTCAAACGGATTGATTTTGGACACCATAGCTCAAAACGAAAAGCGACAGTTTGAAGTACAGCTGAACATCATAAAAATGATGATGCAAAAAGTTAACAAAGACAAATAGAGAACGCTGGTTTTTAGTTATTAGATTCAAATTGGATGTTTTTATGGGGATCTGTATTTAAAAGGCAGTCTTCTGCGAATTAGCCGTTCTTTCCAGGTTGAGCGAGCCTTTGTGATCCTGAAAGAGGATTATGGCTTTTAGCGTTTCTACAGAGGGACAAAAAGATGGTCGGTATTGAATTGCTTATGATGGCGATTGCCTTCGACATAAACAAACTTCACAATAAGATTCAGCACAGCCGCTGCGGTTCGTTCAAATTCGAGAAGAACACAACGCAATTATACCAGTATTAAATAATTTTGCCTCAAGGTTTCCCACAACCTCCGGTGAAAGACGCATGGGAAAAATTATACGAACCTGCCGGGATGATTTGTATAGAACAGCCGTCATTGCAGTAAATGAATTGTGTGAAAAACCGGCTATTTTGGGAGAAAACGATGTTAAAAAGGATTAATAATTGGTGCAAACAAGAGCGTCCTTGGCTGCGCTGGGAAAGCGTGTTTGCCGCCGCGGCGGCAGCTTATTGCGCGGCTATGGTTTGGTCTTTTATAGACGGTAATACCGTTGACAGTCTCGCTTATGTAGCTCGTATGAATAAGTTTTTATTCTTTGCTGTTTTTGCCGCTGTTTTCGGTATCCTTATGGGTTTTTCCCTGCGGTTTAAATCCGGGCGGATAATACCATGGTCTTTGCTGATTTTTTCATTGTTACTGTCGGTCTGTCTGGTACCGCAGTCAAACATCGGCATTTACTTTAATATCGGTATTTCTTTGGTGATGGGCATTGTTGTAGTATGGCTTTGTAGAGGGGACAAGCTCGGTGTTTCAAAAATATCAATTGAATATAAGCACTGTTTGCGATTGGCCGCAGTGCTGTTCGTCATGTTCTCTGCCGTTATTACCTATTATTCTGTTCTGAGATATCGCAGTTATATCGCCAGCAATTTTGATTTCGGTATTTTTACACAAATGTTTGAGTCCATGCGCCGTACGGGTCTGCCGCTCACAACGGTGGAACGCAACCGGCTGATGTCCCATTTCGGCGTTCACTTTTCGCCTGTTTATTATTTTGTTCTGCCTTTTTATGCGGTCTTCCCCCGGCCGGAAAGCCTTCTTTTCATCCAGGCGGCAGCCGTCAGTGCCGGCGTCTTCCCTGTATACGCTATTTGCCGTAAACTGACGCTTTCACCAAAGTCAACCTGCGCAATGCTGTTGATTTACACACTCTATCCGGCGCTGTCAAGGGGCACGCTCTTTGATTTCCATGAAAACAAGTTTTTAACGCTTTTTATTTTGTGCCTTTTGTATTTTTTGATTGCCGGTAAAACGCGCATGATGTTTGTTTTCGCGCTCTTGACGCTTTCCGTCAAAGAGGACGCGGCGATTTATGTCGCGGCCATATCGCTGTATTTGATATTCGTGAAAAAACAGCGGCTGATGGGTATCGTAATGCTGGTGCTGTCCGTGACTTGGTTCGCGCTTGCCGTATCGGTTGTCGGTATGCTGGGGGACGGGGTGATGATGGGCCGGCTGGAAAATTATTTTATCCCGGGTGTCTCGGGCGAGCAGGGCTTCGGTTCGGTCATACAGGTATGTCTTTTCAACATCGGTCATCTTGTGAAACAGGTCTTTGTTCAAAAAAAAGTGGAGTTTATGCTGTGGATGTTGGCACCATTAATTTTTCTGCCTTTTAAAACCGAAAAACTCGCAACGCTTTTTTTGATGCTCCCGATGTTTGTGATTAACCTGATGCCAAACTACCCGTATCAGTATGATATCGGGTATCAATATACTTTCGGTCCGGCCGCATTGCTGATTTTCATGACGATACTGGCGGTTGTGGGTCTCGATAGTGAAAAAAGGCGTACATTGCTGACGGTCTCAATTGTTGTGTCGGCTATTATTACCATGTCGCTGACGGGTGAAAAAATGGGTTATCTTTCAAGGAACTGGAATACAAACAAAGCAACAATGCTGGCAGTGGATGCGTGTATCGACCGGCTCCCGGAGGATGCCGTGATTACCACAAGTACCTTATTCAGCCCGCATCTTTACGACCGTGAAGAGGTGTATATGTTCCCGAATTATTACGGGCAGTCTGTTCAAACACCTTATCTGCTTGTCTATAACCCCGAATATGAAAACAATGAAAAACTGCATGAGTTTATGGATGACGATTACACGGAAATTGACCGTGTCGGGTTTTTAACCGTTTACCGGTTGGCTGAATGAATCCTTCGTTCGAATAAAAAAACGGGATGTCCTTTGTATAAAGGGCATCCCGCATTATATGATTCAGCTTTATTGTTCTCTGGTAATAGTCCGTCTTAAAAACTCGCGCAGGCGCTCGTTTTTCGGGTTTTTGAAAAACTCCGCCGGGGCGGATTCTTCCAGCACCATGCCGTCCGCCATAAAGACGACCCGGTCCGCCACTTCGTTGGCAAAACCCATTTCATGCGTGACGACGATCATCGTCATGCCTTCTTCGGCAAGTTTTTTCATAACCGCTAAAACTTCACCGACGAGCTCCGGGTCCAGCGCTGAGGTCGGTTCATCAAACAGCATCACTTTCGGGTCCATCGCGAGCGCTCTGGCAATCGCGAGGCGCTGCTGCTGACCGCCGGACATCTTGCTCGGGTATTCGTCCGTTTTATCATCGAGCCCAACTCTTTTAAGCAGGGATACGGCTTTTTCCTTCGCCTCATCCGCGCTTCTTTTACGCACCTTTGTTTGGGCAATCATAATATTCTCAAGCGCCGTCATGTGCGGGAACAGGTTGAACCGCTGAAAAACCATACCGAGTTCCAGCATGACCGCCAAACGCTCTTTTTTGCTTATTTTTACTTTGTTTAACAGGCTGCCCTTTTCTCTGTCCTCAATCAACATATCATCAATATAGATTTTGCCGCTGTTGATGGTTTCAAGATTATTAAGCGAGCGCAGATAAGTCGATTTGCCGGCGCCGGATGGGCCGACTATACATACAACCTCGCCGGGTTCAATCGTGAGGCTGACATTTTTCAAAACTTCAAGGGCGTGAAAGCTCTTGCACAGGTTCTCTGTTTTAATCATTGACATTATCGTGCCATTCCTTCCTTGTTCAGAAAGATATTCTTGTTAACGCTCCTGCCTATTCGTAAACCGAAAGCTTCTTTTCCAACTTGTTGAAAACAAAAGTGAAAACCGCCGTGATAACAAGATAGATAAACATCGCAGGGATATACACAAGTGCGCTGGCTTTGTTGGAAGCAATCATTTTTGTTTGATAAGTGAGATCTGTCAACGCAATTATGGAAACCAAAGAGGTGTCTTTGAGCACCATGACAAATTCATTACAAATCGGCGGAATCATGCGCCTGTATGCTTGGGGAATAATAATAAGTCTCATTGTTTGTGTATAGGTCATGCCGAGCGCTTTTGCCGCTTCCAGCTGGCCTTTGTCAATGGACTGGATAGCAGCCCTGATAATTTCTGCCAGGTATGCGGCGATGTTCAGTGAAAAGGCTATCCAGGCTGCAATAAAGCGGCTTTTGATGTTTAGCGCCGGGAAAATCTGCGGCAAGGTATAATAGATAAAGAACAGCTGCATCAGCAGGGGCGTTCCGCGGAAGAAAAAGACATATGCGCTGCACGGCGCATTAATAATCTTTCTCTTGGATATTTTGCCAAGCGCCAAAAATACACTTAAAACCAACGCCGTCATAACCGAAAGGACGGACAGCAAAATTGTCGTTTCGGTGGCTTTGAGCAGCGCAGGCATCCAGTCCATCATTTTTTGCAAGATTTCCATCAGAATACCCCATTCAAACGGAAAGGCTGCCCCGAAAGGCAGCCCTTCCATCTTTTCATTATTAAGCGTTAGGTACCGCGAGCACAATTTTGTTGGAAATGTAGGGCTCGGTTAAAATGTACTTTTCCTGTCTTTCCGGTGTAATGCTGACAGAGGACATAATCATATCGAACTCGCCTTTATCAAGCGCGGCAAATATGCCGTCCCATGCGGTGTTGACAATTTCAAGCTTCAGCCCGAAGAGGTCTGCCATCTTCTGCGCAAGCTCCACATCAAAGCCGATATAGGTGACGCCGTCTTCCGCAAGGTATTCCATCGGCGGGTAACCGACTTCCATGCCAACCATCAGGGTGCCGGCTTTGATCGTTTTAAGTTTCGTGAGGTCCAGAACCGGTTTGTCGGTAACTTTTCTGACACCGTCGGTCACATTGCTGCCGAAAAATTTGGTGGCGATAGTGGCGATGGTTCCATCAAAATAGAAGCTGTCGACTGCTTTTTCAACAAGTGCAGCCAGATCATCGCTGCCTTTTTTGATGCAAATGCCCATCGGTTCGCCTTCACTATTTCTCCAAACAACCTTGCTCTCGTCCATATAAGCGGCAGCGACTACTTCGTCCACCAGGATCGCGTCCACTCTGCCGAGCTTGAGTTCGTCATAGCACTGTGTTACTTTTTCATAGCGCAGGATCTCAAAGCTGATTTCACCCTTTGCGAGAATTGCCTTTGCAAAATCGTCTGATGTAGTAGCGTTTTGGACGGCAACTTTTTTACCGTTGAGGTCTGCCAGGGTTGTAATAGCCGGTTTTGCCGCTGTGGTTGCTTTTGTGTCATCGGTCTTGTCCGCGCATCCGGCGAAAGTTAAACCGACGAACAACATGGCCAGGATAATGCAAATGAGTTTTTTCATAATTTTTCCCCTTTCAATTTATTGTGTATATAGTATCATCTGTTATCCGCACTGTCAAGGCAAAAAACAGAATAAATATAAGATTAGTAAATAAAAATACATCGAAAACTGGCATTAAGGTGAAATATGAGAATAATAATGAGAAAAAATACAACAATCCGGGGACTACCCGGATTGTCTGTTTCCAACGCCGGAGACTTGTATAAAAATGATAGCATGTTTATCCATGGCTTGACTAAACAAAAAAAAGACCAACTTGCAGAGCAGTTCATTTCCATTTGCCCGAAAGTTATTGACTTTGAAGTTAAAAAGTCTTTAAAATATGAAGTTATTGACTTGTATGTTAAAAACTTGACATCTTTACACTTTTATGGTATTCTGACTGCGAGGTGAGGCAATTGTTTAACAGACCTGTGTATATAAAAGCGTTAACCGAGTTTCGGGATAAAAACATTATTAAAATAGTAACCGGTATCCGCCGATGCGGCAAATCAACCCTGCTTAAGCTTTTTGCGCAGCAGCTTCGTTTGGACGGGGTAAGGGATGAAAATATCGTTGAGATAAATTTTGAATCCATACGGTTTAAAGAGATAACCGATTATTTGGCGTTATACAACTATGTGAAAGCAAAAATCCCGGACGAAGGCAAAACCTATCTTATATTTGACGAAATACAAATGGTTGAAAACTGGCAAAAAGCAATCGATTCATTTCAAGTCGATTTTAATGTGGACATCTACATCACGGGGTCCAATGCTTATTTGCTCTCCGGCGAACTGTCCACCTTGCTTTCCGGGCGTTATGTTGAGATTAAAATGCTGCCGCTGTCATTCAAAGAGTTTCTTGATTTTTATCGCTTTGAAAAAAACGAGACGAACGAAGAAAAATTTCAGCAGTATCTGAAGTTTGGCGGGATGCCTGCTATACACGAGCTCAATTTTAACGAGCGGCGTGTAAATGAGATGCTGGAGGGGATTTACACCACTGTCATCGTGAAAGATATACTCGAGCGCAATAAAGTAACCGACCAAATGATGTTGAAAAAAATTGTTGCATTTCTCAGCGATAATATCGGCAGCGTCACTTCGCCCAACAGCATCGGAAAAACCCTTGCGAGCCAGGGCGATATTGACGAAGGCAAAAACCGCAAAAACCCCGCAAGCAAAACGGTCGAAAACTATATCGGGATGCTGCAAAATGCCTTTATATTTTACGGTGCAAACCGGTATGACATCAAAGGCAAGCAGCTGTTAAAAACACTGGGTAAATATTACATCGTCGATTTGGGGCTTCGTAATATGCTCCTCGGTTATCGTGATGCGGACAGAGGTCATATTCTGGAAAATGTCGTTTATTTTGAGCTGTTGCGCCGCGGTTACCGGGTGACCATCGGTAAAGTTGGAGAAAAAGAGGTTGATTTTGTCGCCGAGCGGCCAAATGACAAAAAGTATATCCAAGTGACGGAAACAATGCTTGGTGAGGAAACCAGGCGGCGCGAATTGAGCCCGCTAAAAAGCATCGCGGATAATTATGAAAAAATCGTTCTTTCGATGGACAGAAGCTATATTGAGTCATATGAAGGGATCAAAGTTCTTAACCTGATTGATTTTCTTTTGGGTGACGAATAATTCAAAGGTAACCATTCAACCAAAAACGCGGGGACAGCTGTATAAAGCCGTCCCCGTTTAAAATATTATCTACCTGCAGGTGATTTTTGTGGTGTATCCGCTACCTCAGCAGCTCATCCGCGTTTTCGTAAACTTTTACAACGGCTTCAACAATATCGTCCATATCCTTTTGTGTGCCCAACAGCATGTATTGGTACAGCCACATGCCTTCCTCATAACAGGCTTTTTCGGCATTTGGCAGGAAAATATCATAATTCGCGTCGGCACGCAGTATCCGCTTGGCCTGCGGGGAAGCTAAAAGCCCTTGTTTGTAAAGGCAGACATAGCCGGGCGCGCAGGGGATACCCTCCGCTTTCATGGCCTCAATAAACTTGGCTCTCGGCACGCCTTTGCACTTTTCGGCAAAGTATTTAAACACAAACAGATGGTAAGCGTTTCTGGTAACGCGCTCATCCGGTGTCATGATGCCGGTGCAGGGGAGTTCCTTTAATCTATCGTTCAAATATGCCGCGTTTTTCATCCGCAATTCAAGTTGCTCGTCCAAACGGTCCATCTGAACATTTAAAATTGCCGCCTGCCATTCGGTCAAACGCGCGTTTGTGCCCATAAAGGGATGGTCGTACCACAGCCCGCTTTTCATGTCGCGGCCGCAATGGTGGATGGAAAAACATTTATCGTACAAGTCTTCGTCGTTTGTGGTGATCGCGCCGCCCTCGCCGGCAGTCAGGTTTTTACTCGCCTGAAAGCTGAAGGAACCGGCATTGCCGATGGTACCGACTTTTGTCCCTTTCCATTCGGAACCGACAGCATGCGCGGCGTCTTCAATCACAAACAAATTATACTTGTTCGCGATGGTCATAATGGAATCCATATCGCACGCTCTGCCGCCGATATGCACGGGGATAACGGCTTTGGTGTTTTTGGTGATTGCCTTTTCAACAATCGCCGGGTCGATGTTATAGGTGTCGCCGTCCAAATCGGCAAAAACCGGCGTTGCGCCAACCATCAGCACGGAGGATACCGTGGCATTAAAGGTATAAGGCGGGACGATGACTTCGTCGCCGATGCCGATATCGAGCGCGCGCAGGATAATCTCCAGTGTGTGTGTACCGTTGGTTACGCCGATGGCATATTTTGCGCCCTGGTAAGCGGCGAATTTTTGATTAAATGCCAACACCTCGCTGCCGAGCGTTCCCCAAACACCGCTGTGCAGCACTTTTACAAGTGCTTCTTCCTCTTTTGCGTCATACATCGGCCATTTCGGGAAAGTGTCGGTTTTAACGGGGTTTCCGCCGTTCAATGCTAATTTGCTCATTTCTGATTCAATATCCTTTCAGTTAAATGGGTTCAATACTCAATCGTTACCGGCTGCCCGGTTTCGATGGATTTGTTGCAAGCAAGTCCGAATGCGAGGCTCTTGACTGCGTCCTCATAGGGAGATCTAATTTTGGAGGCGTCACCGCTGATGACAGCTTCGATAAATGTCCGGTCACAAATGACACCCGCATCACCTTCCTGGCAAAAATTAGTTATCTTCGCGCTGCTGCTCAGTACACCGTCATTTTTTGTGACAAAATAAGCCGATTCACCGGCAGTAAAATCTTCCTTCTCATAAATATCCAACGATTCAATAATTTTATGCACCGCGCGCTTATCCCGGGCGCTGAAGGTGATGTTGCTGTCAAAACTCGCGCCTTCTGTGGCATAACAGCCGGATAAAACCACGCCGAGCGCGCCGTTTTTAAAGCGGATCATGGTGGTTGTAACATCCTCCACATCGCAGCCTTCCTTGTTCACCCAGCCACTGGCGCCTTGTGTGTATACGGTTGCCGGCTCGTCAAACAGGTAACGGATGATGTCCAGCTGATGGATGGTGGATTCAACCAGCATGCCGCCGGACCTGCTCTTTTTTGCCCACCATGGGATGCCCGGCACGCCTGTGATGCGGGATGCTTCCACCAGCACGATGCTGTTGTGCTTAATGAAATCCTTTGTCGGCTCCGTCAGGTTGCTGTATCGGCACTGGAAGCCGGCGGCTGTAATCAGCCCGGCGTCTTTTACCTTTTGTGCGATGTCTTTCGCTAAGTTCAAATCGAGCGCTATCGGCTTTTCCACAAAAAAGTGGATGCCGCGGCGTATTGTTTCAAACTCAATCTCCCCGTGGGCAAACGGGGGCACACAGATAAAAACCATGTCCGGTTTGACATCGTCATACATCTGCTTAAAATCGGTGTAAGCTTTGCCGCTGCGGGCTTTTTTGCAAAACTTTTCCGCTTTACCCGGCACAAGGTCACAAAAGCCGGCAAGTTCCACCATGTCGGTAAGCTGCATCAAGTGGTCAAGATGGTAAGCGCCGATGCCTTCGCAGCCGATCATTGCCATTTTTTTTATCATGCTGCCAATACCTGCCTTCCTTCGGTGTTTTTTATCGCACGCTGAGCTTGACAAATATTCGTTGCACAGCGACATTTTACATAATCCATGCGGTTTTGTCAATTTATATTACATTGCAGGCTTTCTTTATTAAACCGTGCTTTTACTGCTTATAAAATGGCCTGCTTCATCATAAAGGATGAACCTTGAAAACAACTTGAAAAAAGCGGATATTTAGAAATAGCAAAACAACCGGCAAACAACGGTTTTATGCAAAATAGCAGACGAACCTTTAATCCTGTTGGATGGTGTGATATAATCAACCCGATACAATTTATCACCAATGCTGTACAAACGAAAGGATTGTTAACTATGAACAACGCAGTGATTCTGTGTGCCGGTGCAGGCACCAAACTCTGGCCGTACGCTCAAATCCGCAGCAAGGCGATGCTGCCTGTTTCCAATAAACCCGTTGTTTCCTATGCGGTTGATGCGCTAACGGACTTGGGGTTTACTAACATCGTACTGGTCGGCAGCCGGTTTGCGGAAGAAATCAAGGCGTATTTCAGGGACTATAAAAATGTAACCGTCATCACAGACCCCGCACCCAAAGGCTCCGCCTTTTCCCTGTTGTGCGCCCGTGATTCAATAAAAGCCGGCAGCTTTTTAGCCCTGTACGGCGACACGATTGTCAGCAAAGCCGACCTGGCAAAGCTCGTTGAGGCATTTGACGCGGGTAATCAGCCGCAGGCACTCGTCACCCCGGTTAAGGACAGAAGCAGCGATTACATCGGCTGCAAGCTCGAAGGCCGGCGTATCAGCGAGATCTGGGGCCATTCCCGGGACGAAAGCACCCACTTTTTTGCCGGTTTTGCGTTTGATTCAACATTCTTTGATATCCTGCCGTACAATCCCGCCCGCTTTGCTTATACGGAAGTCGGCATGATGCCCCCGGTCGAGGCGTTCTTGGAGATATCCGTCGCGGATGAAATCAGGCGGGGCAACCCGGTCGGTGCTGTCCTTGCCGAAAACCCGGTGTACGACATTGACAAGCCCTGGCATATTTTGGAAGCGAATGCCGGTATCAACATCGAACGTTGCTCCGCACTTACGCAAAACGAGCTTGCGCAGGGTGCCTCTATCGATGACACCGCGAGCATCGGCGGTTTTGTCAAACTCGGCAAAAACAGCCGCATCGGCAAAAATGTCATTACCGAAGGCAATATTATCGTCGGGGACAACACCACCATTAAAAACGGCGCGATTATCCAAGGGAATGTCGTCATCGGCAACGATACCCAGGTCCGCAACGCCTGCTTTGTGGAAGGGGAATCCACCATCGGCAACGAATGCATCGTCAGTCATGCGGCGGAGCTCAGCGGCATGATACTGGACCGTGTCTACCTTTACCATTACATGGAAATGAACGGCATCATCGGCGAAAACACAGACCTCGGCGCCGCCACTGTCTGCGGCAGCCTGCGTTTTGACGACGGCTTCACCATCCAGCGTGTCAAAGGCCGCAAGGAGTTTGCCCGTAATTATTCCGATTCCGTCTTCTTGGGCGACTATGTTCGCACGGGTGTGAATGCCATTATTATGCCCGGTGTCAAAGTCGGGCCGTATAGTGTCATTGGTGCCGGGGTGCTGCTGACCAAAGATGTCAAAGACAATACACTCATTTACACCGAGCAGACACTGGTGGAAAAGAAGTGGGGCAGCGAAGTATACGGGTGGTAAAACCCCACAGGTATAAAGATGATTGAATCCCCGCGAGCGAGCGCTTGCGGGGATTGCATATTGTCTCATCTTATGTAAGGCGAAAAGTATAATGCTGAAAAATTTTTTTAAATATTACACATATTGATATTGACAAGTATTTGTTCCATATTGTATTATATTGCTCGTGGGCTGCTTTAGCGATAAAAAGTTTTAAAGCAGAACAAATTAAAAGCACTAAAGTAAAGAAGGGCGGGTCGTTTATGACAACAGTATGGGTAACAATCGGCATTTACATCGCGGCAATGGTCGCAATCGGCGTGGTAATGGGCCGCAAATCAAAGGGAATCGCGGATTTTTCGGTCGGCGGGCGCAACGCGGGGGCGTGGCTTTCCGCACTGTCTTACGGTACGGCATATTTTTCGGCCGTGATGTTTATCGGCTATGCCGGCGGTACGGGTTTTAAGTTTGGCTTATGGGCAATACTCGCCGGTATCGGCAATGCCATATTCGGCGCATGGCTCGCGTGGCGTGTACTTGCCCGCAGAACCAGGGAAGTCACCCAGCGTTTAAAAATCAAAACGATGCCGCAATACCTTGAAAAACGCTATCAAAGCAACGCGATGAAGATATTTGCCACGATTGTCATCTTCATCTTTTTAATTCCTTATTCCGCGTCTGTTTACAAAGGCCTTTCATCGGTTGCGCAGGTACTGTTGGGCGTGAACGATAAGCCCGCGATGATCATCATCGCTGTGCTTTCGGCGCTGCTGCTTGTGCTGGGCGGTTATATCGTTCAAGCCAGGGCGGACTTCGTGCAGGGCATTGTGATGATGGCCGGGGTTGTGCTGATGATTGTCTTTGTTGTGCGCAGCAAACAGGTCGGCGGGCTGGCGGGCTTAAAAGAATACGCGGCAAGTGATATCGGGTTGCCCAAACTCGTATCCAAACAATGGATAGCGCTCATGTCCCTTGTTCTAATGACCAGCTTTGGTACCTGGGGTTTGCCGCATATGATTCAAAAATATTACGGTATCAAAGACGACGCCCAAGCAAAAAGAGGTATCTCGATTACCACCTTTTTTGCTGTTTTGGTTGCGGGCGGCGGCTATTTTATCGGCTCACTCTGCTACAGGTTTTACACGGTTGCTCAGATTACGACGGATAAAGTCAAGTTCCCGGCTCCGCCGCAGGACTATATCGTACCCAATATGCTCAATGACTCCAATTTGCCGTCTGTGCTCATCGGCATCGTATTTGTTCTGTTGCTCGCAGCGAGCGTTTCTACACTCTGCTCAATTACGCTCACGGCAAGCTCTACCTTGTCCATGGATCTCATTAAAGGCGTATTCAGCAAAAACATGGCGGATAAAAGGGTAACAACTATAACGAGAGTTTTATGCGTTCTTTTTGTTGCACTCTCTTATGTCGTCGCCAATACAAAGACGCCGATATTGGACATGATGAGCTATTCCTGGGGGATTATCTCGGGTTCCTTCCTGGCGCCGTATGTGCTTGCCCTTTACTGGAAGGGCATGAACAAAATCGGCGCATGGGCAGGTATTTTAACCGGCTTCTTTTTAGCATTGCCTCCGGCACTGTGCAAATTGGCGCTTGTGCTTAAAATCGCTGCAACAAGTACGCCCGATATGCTTAAACTCAACGGCGGCCCAAGTGTGTATGAAGACATTGCCGGCAAAGGCCCGAACTATGCTGTTCTGGCAATGGTCGCATCCATCGTTATGTGCCTGCTTGTGAGTGCCGTTACAAGCAAAACATCCTCCAAAAAAGACAGCGAGTTCTTTTACTCCGGGGTTGTGGAAGCGGAGTAACTGTGCTATAATATCAACTGCAAATTCCCTTTATAGGGAGCTTGTCAGGGTTGGTAACACCCGCCCTAACCCTTCGAAATGAAACTCAAAGGGTTAGGGCGAAAAAATATACCCGGTTATCAACGACAAAACGGCAATTTTGGAGGATTTATGAAAGAACTGTTATTGGGCAACGAAGCGGTCGCGCGTGGGCTTTACGAAGCCGGCTGCCGTGTCGTTTCAAGCTATCCGGGCACACCGAGTACGGAAATTACCGAATATGCCGCGGAATATGATGCGTTGTATTGCGAGTGGGCACCCAACGAAAAGGTCGCCATGGAAGTGGCCGGCGGCGCGGCGATTGCCGGTGCGCGCGCTTTTTGCGGCATGAAGCATGTGGGGCTTAATGTGGCGGCGGACCCGCTGTTCACTTTGTCCTATACCGGGGTTAACGCGGGGCTTGTTATTGTTGTTGCGGACGACCCGGGTATGCATTCCTCACAAAATGAGCAGGACTCCCGCCATTACGCGCTGGCTTCCAAAACCATGATGCTCGAACCGGCGGATTCCGAAGAGTGTCTTCAGTTTACCAAACTTGCGTATGACCTTTCCGAGCGGTTTGATACCCCCGTTATCCTCCGGCTAACCACCAGAATCGCGCATTCGCGCAGCCTGGCGCAAATCGGGGAGCGCGTGGACGGCGGTGTGAAGGCCTATACAAAAGACGCGCAAAAATATGTCATGATGCCTGCCATGGCCAAAACCCGCCATGAACTGGTTGAAAAACGGGTACCGGCGCAAACCGAGTGGGCAGAAACTGCCGCAATCAATACGGCGGAATATTATAGTAAAAAAATCGGCGTCATCACCTCGGGCGCCTGTTACCAATACGCCAAAGAAGCCCTTGGCGAAAACGCGTCTTACCTGAAACTCGGTTGTATTTACCCGCTGCCGGTTGATTTGATTAAAAACTTCGCCGCTTCGTGCGAAACGGTTTATGTCATTGAGGAATTGGACGACTATTTGGAATCCCACTGCCTCAAGCACGGCATCAAAGTGACCGGTAAATCGGCATTCACACTGCTGGGTGAATATTCCCAAAGCCTAATCGCCAAAACAATCCTCGGGGCGGGAACGCAGTCCCTGCACGCGGATATCACGGTGCCCGGGCGCCCGCCCGTGCTTTGCGCCGGCTGCCCGCACAGAGCGCTTTTTTACGCGCTTAAAAAACTCAAAGTTTTCGTCAGCGGGGATATCGGCTGTTATACGCTCGGGGCATTGGCGCCGCTGGGTATGATGGACACCTGCGTGTGCATGGGTGCCTCTGTGTCTATGCTCCACGGGCGCAACAAGGCGGACGAGGCAAACGCCAAAAAATCCGTTGCCGTCATCGGGGATTCCACCTTTATCCACTCCGGCGTGACCGGGCTGATTGATATTGCTTACAACCAAAGCAACTCGGTTGTGATTATACTGGACAACAGCATCACCGGGATGACCGGGCACCAGCAAAACCCGACAACCGGCAAAACGATAAAAGGCGACCCCGCGGCGGCAGTGAACCTGGAGCTGCTCGCGAAAGCGGTCGGCATCAACCGGGTGGTTGTTGTGGACCCGAACAATCTGGACGCGACAGAAGCCGCTATAAAGGCGGAACTGGAGGCGGACGAACCATCCGTGATTATTTCCAGGCGTCCCTGTGCGCTGCTCAAATATGTCAAACACGGCGCACCGCTTCAGGTGGACCGGGACAAATGCAAATCCTGCAAAATGTGTATGCGCATCGGCTGCCCGGCTATCAGTTTTAAGGACGGCAAGTCGAGCATTGACAGAACCCAGTGCGTCGGCTGCGGTGTATGCAAGCAACTTTGTAAATTCGATGCAATATCTTAAATTTTGTAAACTTTGAAATTTCTTATACTGATTCACGATAAAAAAACATCAAAATAGTTAAGCAAAAGCTTTGATTGATGCGATTTTGTACGGAATATTTCGTTAGGTTTTTATGAGCGTTTCGTATTATCAGCGGAAAGGGTTGTTACAATTGGATGTAAAAAGTATAATGATCGTCGGGGTCGGCGGCCAGGGCACACTGCTCGCGAGCCGGCTGCTCGGCAGTGCTTTATTAAGCCGGGGCTATGATGTGAAAGTGTCCGAGGTGCACGGCATGAGCCAGCGCGGCGGTGCGGTTGTCACCTATGTCAAATACGGTGAAAGCGTTGCTTCGCCGATTATTGAACAAGGCGAGGCGGACATTATTCTTGCCTTCGAACTGCTGGAGGCGGCGCGTTGGTTCTCCTTTATGAAGCCCGAGGGAAAGCTGATTGTCAACACACAGCAAATAGACCCGATGCCTGTGGTCATAGGCAATGCGGTTTATCCCGAGGGCGTACTCGAAAATCTCCGGTCAGCCGGTGCGGATGTGACCGAAATTGATGCTTTGCCATTAGCGGAACAAGCCGGTTCCGTCAAAGCGGTCAATGTTGTTTTAATCGGCGCAATGGCCGCCCGTATGGACTTGCCCAAAGAAGTGTGGCAGGCGGCTATTCAAGAAACCGTACCCCCAAAGTTCCTTGAAATGAATCTCAAGGCGTTCGACGCGGGTTATAGCATCAAATAATCAATAAGGGAGAACTGATATATGAGTAACTATTATAATGCCGAGATGGAAATCGCGTCCCCGGAATATATGAAGGCTATCCAAAGCGCCAGACTGATAAAAATGGTCTACAACTGCTATAACAATGTTCCTTTCTACAAGAAAAAGTTCGACGAAATCGGGCTTTTACCGGGGGATATCAAAACGATTGACGATATTACCAAGCTGCCTTTCACCGTGAAGCAGGACCTGCGGGACAACTACCCGTTTGACCTGTTTGCCGTACCGAAAGAAAAACTGGTGCGTATTCACGCCTCGTCCGGCACAACGGGCAAACAAACCGTTGTCGGGTACACCGCGGGCGATGTGGACCGCTGGTCCGAAGGCTGCGCGCGGGCGATCGTGGCGGCAGGCGGCACCAAATCGGATTATGTCCATGTATCCTACGGCTACGGGCTGTTCACCGGCGGCCTGGGGCTGCATTACGGCGCGGAAAAGCTCGGTGCCGTTGTTATACCCGTCTCATCCGGCAATACCGCGCGCCAGGTGCAGATTTTACAGGACTTCGGCTCCAACATTATTTGCTGCACGCCGTCCTATGCCATGGTGATTGGCGAAACCATCAAGAGCATGGGGATCGACCCGAAAGACCTGCCGCTGCGCGCGGGCATATTCGGCGCGGAACCGTGGAGCGAAAATATGCGCAAAGAAATTGAAAAATCTCTCGCAATAAAGGCGTATGACATTTACGGCCTTTCCGAAATCGCGGGTCCCGGTGTGGCGTATGAGTGCAGCGAGCAAAACGGTATGCATATTTGCGAAGACTTCTTCTACCCGGAGGTCGTTGACCCCGACACACTCGAACCCCTGCCGGACGGCACCTTTGGTGAGCTGGTATTCACCTGCATCGGCAAAGAAGCGCTGCCGCTTGTGCGTTACCGCACGCGTGACATATCGGCGCTGACACATCATGCGTGTTCCTGCGGCAGAACCCTTGTCAAAATGCACAAGCCCAAAGGGCGTACGGACGATATGCTCATTATCCGCGGTGTGAATGTGTTCCCCTCGCAGGTGGAACATGTTATTCTTTCCCTTGGCATGGAGCCGAACTACCAGATTGTTGTCGAGCGAATCAACAACCTGGATGTCATGACGGTTCATGTCGAAATGTCGGAAGCGATGTTCTCCGATGAAATCCGCCAGATTGAGGAAACAGAGCGCAAAATCCGCTCTGCTTTGCAAGATACACTGGGCGTGGCGGCAAATGTTCACCTCGCGGAACCGCGCTCGCTGCCCAGGTCCGAGGGCAAAGCGGTCCGGGTGGTTGATAAACGCAAAATATAACCGCGGTTGCGGATTCATCGAACAATTCACAATTAATAAGGAGGAAGCAGTATGCCAATCAAACAGATTTCGATTTTTGTCGAGAACAAACCGGGCAGACTCGCGGACATTACCGCCATACTGGCAAAGAAAAATGTCGATATCCGCGCTCTTTCCATCGCGGATACCACCGATTACGGAATCCTGCGCCTGATTGTCAGCAACCCGGAAACCGCCGTTGTCGCCATCCGGGAAGAAGGTCTGACGGCATCTTCGACCGATGTGTTGGGCATCGCCATCCCAGATGTGCCGGGCGGGTTTGCCAAGGCGATCAGGGTTTTAGCGGATGCGGGTATCAGTGTTGAGTACGCCTACGCATTTATTACGCCGGAAAAGGGTCAGGCGTTCGTTATCATCAGGGTGGCGGACAACGGCCTTGCGTCGGCAGCGCTTGCCGCGCAGGATATCAAACTCCTTGAACAGGCGGATATTTTTAAATAAACGATCAGCGGCTTTTCTGTTGCGGCCGGATACCTTTCGGCCGGCAGGAAGGCCGTATTAATTGAATGGAGTAAACAATGTATCAAAACAACTGGGAATCACTCAATGCCAGACCGGTGCCCGCATGGTTTGAGGATGCCAAGTTCGGTATCTTTATCCATTGGGGATTATATTCCGTACCGGCCTGGGCACCAAAAGGCAAATATGCCGAATGGTATGGCATGCATATGCTGGACAAACAAGACCCGACCCATCAATTCCATCTTGACCATTATGGAGAAGCCTTTCAGTATGCCGATTTTGTGAAAGATTTTAAGGCGGAACTCTTTGACGCGCAGGAATGGGTCAAGCTCTTTGAAGACGCGGGCGCAAAGTATATCAACATCGTCTCGAAGCATCACGACGGTTTCTGTATGTACAAAACAGATTACGCATGGAACTGGAACAGCTGGGATGTCGGCCCGCATAAGGATTTTTGCGCCGAGCTGAAGGCCGCCTGTGACAAAACCGATGTCAAATTCGGCGCGTATCACTCCGTGTACGAATGGTTTCATCCGCTATACCTGAAGAATCCGGAACAATATGCCGTGGAACACCTGATTCCGATGCTCAAGGAGTTTATTGAAAAATATCAGCCCCATACCCTGTTTACAGACGGGGAGTGGGCACATGAAAGCAGCGTTTGGCACAGCACCGAATTTTTAACCTGGCTTTATAATGAGTCGAGCGTCAAAGACTTTATTGTGCCCAATGACCGATGGGGCAAGGAAACGAGGGGACGCCTCGGCGGCAACTTTACCTCCGAATACGGTATGGTAGAGGGCGGCAGAATGATAGAAGATTTGGAAGACAAGCGCGTGTTTGAAGAGTGCCGCGGCATCGGCGCGTCCTTCGGACTCAACCGGATTGAAAACACCGAAGACTATATGCCGGCAGGTGATTTAATCGAAATGCTCGTGGACCTGGTCAGCGCCGGCGGCAACTTTTTGCTCAACATCGGCCCCGCGGCGGACGGCACAATTCCCGTGATTATGCAGGAGCGCCTGCTGCAAATCGGCGAATGGCTCAAGGTCAACGGCGAGGGAATTTACGGCAGCAGGAAACATGTAAAAAGCACGCAGAAGGATGTTTGCTATACACAAAAAGACGGCTGTGTTTATGCTTTCCTTAAGCATTTCCCGGTTGGCGAAGTGGTATTCAATGACATTGATTTTGATGACAACATGAAGGCTTCACTGCTGGGCGCATCCGCGCAAATCAACACCGCCAACGAAGGCGGCAAACTCAAACTGGTAATACCGGCGCTGAATCCGGACAAAATCACGGCGAAATACATCTATGCGTTTAGGATTGAGAAGCAATAGAGAAGCAATGGGAAAGCATAGTAGTAACGAGCTAATCGTATCCCCAACTTCTTTTCAACCTCTTCCCGCGAAGAAGTCGCACTTCTCAACCTCTTCCCAAACAAAGGAGCAGACATTATGCATGACATCATTATCATCGGCAAAGGTCCCGCGGGTATTTCCGCCGCGCTCTATGCTGTGCGTGCGGGGATGAAAACGCTCGTCATAGGCAGCGGGGCCGGCGCGCTTGAAAAAGCGCATTTGATCGAAAACTATTACGGGCTTGAAAAACCGTTGAGCGGCAGCGTCATTCAAATCACAGGTGAAAACCAGCTGAAAGCGCTGGGTGGTGAGCTTGTGAATACCGAGGTGACCGGTATTGGATTCGGCGAAGCGTTTGTGGTGGAAACCGCCGCGGGCGAATTTCCGTGCAAGGCCGTTGTCATAGCGGTTGGCAAGTCACATAAGCGTGTTAAAATACCCGGCATCGACGAGTTTGAGGGCAAAGGCGTCAGCTACTGCGCTGTCTGTGACGGTTTTTTCTTTAAGGGTAAAGTGCTTGGCGTTTTTGGGGACGGGGACTATGCGCTCAACGAAGCAAAGCATCTCGCGGGTTTTGCCCAAGAGATTACCATATTCACCAATGGTCAGCCATTTACCGCAAAGGGTGCCAACAACTTTGCGGTGGAAACAAGAAGTATCGAGCAGTTAACCGGTGCGGACAAACTGGCCGGAATTATTCTGGCTAACGGCAGTAAGGTTGAGCTTGACGGGTTGTTTGTGGCAGTCGGCCAAGCTTCCGCCGCCGATTTTGCGCAGAAGCTTGGTGTGGAAGTCGTCAACGGCAATATTTCCGTCGATAGGGACAACATGACCAATCTGCCCGGCATTTTTGCCGCGGGGGACTGCATCGGCGGGCTGAACCAACTGTCCACCGCCGTGGGCGAAGGCGCCGTTGCCGGGCAAAGGGCGGCAGAGTATGTCAAGAAACAAGTAATTAGTGGTTAGTGGTTAGTGGTTAGCAGAAGCCCTCTTTTTCAAAGATGGGTGAAAGGCGAATTTCATTCGCCATGGCGTTAGCCTGACGGGTGATTAAATCCTCAGTCACCTATCGGTGACAGCTCCTTTGAAAAAGGAGCCTTTCTTAGACTCCAATCGCTAACCTATTGCTAACCTATCGCTCAACAAAAACGTAGGGGGTTCCACCATGACAATCGCATCCACCATTGGCATCGTCGCCTTTGCGTCCTTAGCCGGTTCCTACGGCTGGGGTATGCGCGGGTGCAAAATCGGCGGGGAAAAAGGCGCGATGCTGCCCGGCGCGTTTCTGGGGCTGATATTCGCCTGGTTCTCGGGGTCCGAAATCATCCGGGGAAATTTTTGGATTTTTTCCGCTGCCGGCGCGCTGGCGATGTTCTACGGCGGGACGGAAACATATGGCGAAACATTGGGGCTCATTGTCAGTAAAAAGCCTTCCGAAAATTATGCCAAGGGCATGCAGGGCGTGCTGTTGAAAGGCGCGCTGTGGTTTGGCATTTTCGGCGCGTTTATGGGTATTGCTTTTACCGCGATGACGGGCACCGTTTACAGGTGGCAGGATTTTGTTATCCTTTTCGCCGTCGTTCTGCCGGTCCGGTTTTTGGGCATTTTGCTATTCAACCATCCCTTAAAACCAAAAGAAAATAAATTCCCCAAACTCTACTTTTCCCGCACACGGCAGGAGGAGTGGGGCGGCCTGCTGATTATCTTGATATCACTCATTGTGTTAATGGCTGTGCGTAACGATACCTATTCCTTAATGTTCTGCGGAGTGGGTGCATTGAGCGGGGCTGTCGGCTGGGCAATCGGCATCAACTTCTTCTATTGGACCTGCCAGCCGCTCAAGAGCGGAAAGTACATCTTTGGCTCCTGGCAGACAAAAGGGTATATCGGCAGCTGGAAAATCATGGAGTTCACCCTGGGCGCTGTCGGCGGGTTGGGTACAGCGCTGTATTTTTGCCTGAATTTCGAGCAGCTCAAAGAGTATACGAAAATCATTGAAGACAACGGCGCTTTATGGAATCCCCTGGGCGGCAAAGCGGAGCTTTACGCGTGGATTGCGCTTGCGCTGATTATGACCACGCTTCTTCAATACCTGTTCCAGAGCGATTACCGCAAAAATGTGAAACCGAAGAGTAAAACGGATATGCTCGGCAAGGTTTTTGAAGGCTTGGAACAGCCCTTCTTTTCCTATATTGCGCTCGCGTTGATTCTGATGGGCGGCGTGAAGATGGCGCAGATTGTATCATTTTTCATAATATTCTTTTTAATCGCCGAAAAAGACTTTTTTGAGCGGTTCATTAAAACCAAAGCACGCTGGTTCTGGTTCATTGTGCTCATCGGCGGCTGCGCGGCTGTGTTCATTGGCGAACTGCTCTTGCCAAACAGCTTTACCGCCTGGCAAACCTGGCTGATGTACTGCATCGGGTACGAGCTGTTTGAAATTTGCTGGATTATACACATCAACCGGGAAAAGAAGGATAAAGAGAAAAAGCCGTTCTTTCAGCGCTTGCACCATTTGAGCGAACCGCTGGTGCACGCCTATTTTGTTGTGCAAATTGCTGTTTTAATTGCTGCCGGTTACTTCGTGTTCCGTTGATGCTGCCATTGTCCAAGGCAAATAATTTTATTGCGAGTTATTTACTTTCACAATGCAATGTGTTAAAATATTGGCATGTTAGTAAGGAGGGGTTACGGTGAATCCAAAATTAAAAAGTGAGAATACCGACTTTCTTTTCAACGCTATCCTGAAACTGGAGAACATGGATGAATGTTATGCTTTTTTTGAGGATTTGTGTACGGTGATTGAAATTAAGGCACTTTCCCAGCGTATCGCCGTTGCCAAGATGCTCAGCGAAAAAAAGGTGTACAGCGAAATTGTCAAACAAACAGGGGCAAGCACCGCAACCATCAGCAGGGTGAACCGTTCACTCACCAACGGGTGCGACAGTTACGAAAAAGTTTTCGCGCGTATGGAAGCGGACGAAAAATGAGCGGATACGGTGTTTTTGCGGAATATTATGATAAATTGACCGAAAATGTGGCATACCCAAAGCGTGCAGATTATTTCCGCACGCTTCTTTCTGCTCAAGGGGTAACCGGCGGAACCCTGCTGGATCTTGCCTGCGGCACAGGCCGGCTTTTACTTGAAATGGCGGCATATGGTTTTGATGTGATCGGCGTTGACGCGAGCGCGGAAATGCTTTGCGCGGCACAAAGCAAGCCGCAAATAATGAAATTAAGGCCCCTGCTCTTGTGCCAAACAATGCAGACACTGGATTTGTATGACACCGTGGACGCGGCCGTCTGTGCGCTGGACAGCGTGAATCACCTGACAGACCCGCGGGATGTTCAAGCAGCCTTCAAACGGGTATCGCTGTTCTTGAATCCCGGCGGTGTATTTGTTTTTGATGTCAATACCGTTTATAAACACAAGGCTGTCCTCGCGAACAACTCCTTTGTTTATGACATGGAAGGGCTTTACTGCGTCTGGCAGAACCGGCTGGATGAAAAAACAGATACTGTCGCAATCACACTCGACTTTTTTGAAGAGGATGACGGCGCGTATGTTAGGAGCACGGAAACGATTACCGAACGGGCTTATCCGCTTGAGAATATTCAAGCATGGCTGGAAGAAGCGGGTTTAGCGGTTGTAAATATCTACGAAGAACTCACACAGTCACCGCCAAAGTCGGACACCCAAAGAGCGGTATTTGTCTGCAAAAAAGGTTGATGATAAATCATCAACCTTATGGAAAAACCGCTTGCGGATAAATAGTAACATCCGCATTTCGCTTTGCAAAACCACGCTTTTTCAATTTGGTTTTATGTCCTTTCGCGGGGCATAAACTTCTACGGAAGGACATATATTATTATGGGTAAGCTTGTCAGATGCATATCAAACGACGGCACGCTGACCGTTATGGCGGCCGACACCACGGATATGGTAAATGAAGCACAACTCATTCACGCGACCTCCGCCGTGACATCGGCGGCGCTGGGGCGTCTGCTTACGGCAGCCTGCTTTATGGGCATTGTGCTCAAAGGTGAAGCGGACAGCGTCACCCTGCGCATCAACGGCGGCGGTCCGGCAGGCTCTGTGATTGCCGTGGCGGACAGCCGGGGCAACACCCGCGGCTATGTCGCCAACCCCGTTGTCGATATACCGCGCAACAAGAACGGCAAACTTGATGTCGGCGGTGCAGTCGGTATAGAGGGCAACCTGACCGTGATGAAAGACAACGGGCTCAATGAACCGTACATCGGTCAGGTCCCGATTGTCTCCGGCGAAATTGCCGAGGATGTCACCGGTTATTACGCGGTCAGCGAACAAACGCCGACTGTCTGCGCGCTGGGTGTATTGGTCAACTCGGATTTGAGCATCAAGGCCGCGGGCGGTTTTATCATTCAGTTGCTGCCCACCGCGGCGGATGACGCGATTGATGCTGTCGAGCGCTGCATCAACGGCATTGAACCGGTAACCGCGATGCTTGAAAAAGGCATGACGCCCGAAGAAATCTGCCGAACGGTGCTGCCGGAGTTTGAACTGGAAGTGCTGGATACTGCCGAACCGGCGTATGTTTGCAACTGCTCCGCCCAACGGGTCATCAAAGCGCTTATCAGTATCGGTACGGAAGAACTTGAAGATATGGCGCACGATGAGCAGACGGAAGTCTGCTGCCATTTCTGTTCAAAACGGTATATTTTCACACCCGATGAGATAAAAAAGATAATTGCGGGCGCAAAATAAAATTGTTGAATACGGGTAAAAAGTTTGTCCTTTTGTGTTGACAACAAGTCTTATTTATAGTATATTATACACCGTCGCTGTTGGCGGCACACGGCTTGGGAGCATAGCTCAGCTGGTAGAGCACTTGCCTTACAAGCAAGGGGTCACAGGTTCGAGACCTGTTGTTCCCACCAAATGGCCCGGTAGTTCAGTTGGTTAGAACGCTAGCCTGTCACGCTAGAGGTCGA
>CAZTCR010000027.1:0-41175 GCA_964612185.1 uncultured Eubacteriales bacterium | reverse complement strand
CGATAAAGAAGTTCTTTGCACACCGATTTTTTCGGCCAATGCTTTCTTTGTTATAGGGAGCTTAATTATCTTCCCGTTTTGCTTTTTAAGCTCATAATCAAGGTAGCTCATAATGCTTTCACGGATTGTTCTGTTCACATAGTGTTTTATTCTGTCCCCGAGGATCGCCGTATGGTCCGAGACATATTCAAGGTAACTCTTTAAAAAATCATGATTATCCGAAAACAACTGAAATAATCGGGTTTTGTTTATCGCCAGAATCACCGCGGGCTGTTTTGCAGTAACGGTCATCGGGTAGTGCGGATTTTTTGAAAACATAAGATTGCCCCCAAGAACATCACCGCTGTAAAACTCCGCAATGGTCATGAGGTTGCCGGATTCGTCAATGCGTTCTATAACCACTTTTCCCGACAGAATGATTTCCAGCTCGGAACAAACTTCCCCCACAAAATGAACAATATTGTTTTTCCTATATTCGGTTGTTTTAAAGCTCCCTTCATGCAGGAAAGCTTCGATTTCTTCTGATTTTATTGATTTGATAAGGTCGATTTGTTTCATCAACCCCAAATATTTTTTCATAAACAATCCTTTCAAGGTGTTACATTGGTAACACCTATTTGATTATTATACCACTATAATAAGAGTGTATCAACAAACAGGAGGGAAAGAGTGGATATTTTTACAATTGTATTTTGGACCATAGCGATACTACTCACCGTGATTTCGCTGATAAAAGACAAAAAGAAAACATTCGCGGCGATGAAAAAATCAAAAGGTATGATGGGGAACATGCTGGGGGAGATTATTGCCATCATTTTTATAATCGGGCTTGTTTTGACTTTTATTCCGCCTGAAACCATTAAGTCGGTTTTAGGTTCGGCAAACACCTTTGTGGCAACTTTCGTTTCGGCGCTTGCCGGCAGCATTACGCTTATACCGGCGTTTGTCGCCTTCCCTCTGGTTGGGTCTTTGGTCAAAGTCGGAGCCAGCATTGTTCCGGCGGTCGCATTCCTTACGACGCTTACGATGGTTGGGATTGTCACCTTTCCGCTTGAAAAAAAAGAGTTCGGCACAAAATTCGCGCTCACCAGAAATGTGCTGAGCTTTGGATTTGCGATTGTGATCGCACTGACCATGGGGGTGATTTTATGAAGATCGTTTCGTTGATAAAAAAGAATAAACTGATATTTCTGGTGGCGCTTACGTACATCACTGTTCTGACCATATCGCCTGACAAAGCGATGGCATCGGTCAAAAACAGCGTGTATTATTTGATTGAGATGGTTCAGGTATTGCCGGTTATCTTTCTATTTACGGTTGTGATTGAAGCATTGGTTCCCAAAGAAATGATCATGCGCGGTTTCGGTGAAAAATCAGGTTTTAAGGGTAATTTGCTGGCGCTGCTGCTGGGCAGCATCTCGGCCGGTCCGATTTACGCTGCATTTCCTATCAGCAAGACCTTGCTTGGCAAAGGCGCAAGCATCTCCAACATCGTGATCATTCTCAGCGCCTGGGCAGTCATCAAAGTTCCTATGCTCGCCAATGAGGCGAAGTTCCTTGGTGTTAATTTTATGATTGTCAGATGGGTGCTTACGGTAATAGCGATTTTTGTAATGGCTTATATCACCGGTATGATTGTGAAGAAAAAGGACTTGCCGATTGATTTAAATAAAACAAAAATGCTGGAAATAAAGGACGACTATTGTATTGGCTGCGGCCTTTGTGTAAAAATGCTCCCGGAGTATTATGAAATGAACAACGACAAAGCCGCCGTCATAAAAACGCCGGAAGGCAAGGAAGTGCTGCAGGGCATTCAAGAAACTGTTGAGAAGTGCCCGTCCAAAGCGATTATTTTAAACAAGGGGGCTCAAGCATCATGAAAATCATAGCCACTGTTATTCGCATAATGTTCCTTGCGCTGTTTCTTTTTCTGCTTGTTAACGGGAAAGTAATGTTGTGGCTTGCCTTGTTTGGGGTAAGCCTGGTTGCCGCGTTGATTTTTGGCAGGGTCTACTGCGGGTATTTCTGCCCTATGAATACCCTGATGCTTCCGGTTGAGTGGCTGTCCAAAAAGTTGAAGATTCAAACGGCGGATGTGCCCAAATGGCTCAAAAACGGCTATTTTACATGGATAACCTTGGGTGTCAGCGTAGCAGTTATGCTGCTGTCAAAAAGATTGCTCCACATTGATTTACCGATTCTGCCATTCTGGCTGGTTGTGTCGGTGCTTGTTACGCTCAGATACAAACCGGCTGTATTCCATAACATCCTCTGCCCGTTCGGTGCGCTGCAAAGAACATTTGGCCGATTCGCGAGGCTTTCGGAAAAGGTTGATAAAAATACCTGCATCGGCTGTAAGATTTGCGAAAAAGCCTGCCCTTCCGGCGCTATTGTTGTGTCAAAGGAAGATAAAAAGGCGATGATAAACACCGCACTATGTCACCAATGCACCAACTGCCAACAAGTTTGTCCCAAGAGCGCTGTTTACTACAGCAAATAAAAAATCATATACGAAGCATGGCGCCGTATGGTATACTAACTCAGTAAACATCACTTGCTATACAACAGGTGATACAAAATATAGGAGGTATGAAATTATGGTTGAACAAATTTTTAAACTGTCCGTCGGTGACGAAAAGGCTGTTGAAAAAGTTATATTTGACGAAAACGTTCATTATCTGCACATGGTATTTAACAAAGATGAAGGTTTGCCGGAGCACTTCGCCAATTCAAACGTGTATATGACCGTCCTTCGCGGCAAACTTTCCATCGGCCTCGATGAACAGGAAATCCACGAATATGAGGCAGGAACGCTGCTGAAGATTCCCTTTCAAACAAAAATGAATGTCAAAAACCTGCATGATGATACCTTGGAGTTGATCGTAATTAAGGCGCCTGCGCCAAAAATTTAGGGTAAGAAAGGAGGAAGTTAAATGAAAAAATTCCGTTGTATTCCTTGCGGTTATATTTATGATCCGGCAGATGGAGACCCCGATGGAGGAATTGCTCCCGGCACTGCATTTGAAGATATCCCGGATAGCTGGCTGTGTCCGGTCTGCTATGTAAGCAAGGATGACTTTGAGTCTGTTGAAGATTAGAATATAGAAAACAGCATTTATGAACCCTTGCTGACGATATCCGAATATCCCGAAGACTTTATTTTAGCGCAAACAGCCGACGCGTGTTTTAACTTTTCGACGGATATAATTTTAAGTTAAATAATAGAGGAGTGTTTATTCATGGGAAAAGCAACAGAAGACTTGAGACATGAGCATGAAGCAATCTTGTATGTCCTTCAGATTTTGGAAAAAGCTATGGCAACCGGGGATAAAGGCAATGACGGTATGCTGAGGTTTTACGGCGAACTGGTTCAATTTCTCAAAATATTTGCCGACAAGTGTCACCACGGGAAGGAAGAGGGCTTCTTGTTCCCGGCACTTTCAGAAAAAGGTGTTAGTTCCGAAGATGGGCCGATCGGCGTTATGCTTGAAGAGCACCGTCTTGGAAGAGAGTACATTGCACAAATGAGTAAGGCCGGTGAATTAAAAGATTTGGTCGCTCTAAATACTGCCGCCACGCAGTACCGGGAATTGCTCATCAGCCACATTGGAAAAGAAAATAATGTCCTTTTTGTTATGGCCGACAAATTGCTCGACAATGAAACACAGGAGGCTCTATTTGAAAAGTTTGAGGAACATGAGGAAAGCGTCGTCGGTCATGGGGTACATGAAAAACTGCATGCTATGATTGACACATGGGCTGAGGAATTCGATGTAGAATAGCACCTATTTATTTCTCAGTCGGAAATGCAACCCCCTGTGGTAAAATGCAACCCCCTCTGACCTTTCGTGTAATTGTATCATTTTGAGGTACTTGTGGCAGAGAAAAAAGCACTTCTTCGGAAGTGCTTTTTTCAATGATATAGAACTATAAGGGTTCCGGAGTTTTGGACTGTTTTTCGGTTCGGCGGCCGGTATTCGTTTTTTGACCGTTTTATCGAGATATTAAAAAAGCAGGCAAAATTAGTAACTTTTTTGAGTAATCGTTTGATAGTATGGGTAATCGTCTGTTTGTTTGAGATGGAATTGAACCACGGTGTACCGAACTTTCATGTATCATATTTTTAGCGTCCGCTTTTTTCAGCGCAGTCCGCCTCTCTCTTGTTGACAATTCTAATATTATTTTTACTTGAGAACCATTAGAATAAACAGTACAATTAAAATCGCGGTAAGGCAACCGTCTTTTCCGCCGGAAGGTTTTTTATCACCGCCGCCCGGTGGAAAGTTTCTGTCGAATGCCTGCTTATAGTGAACATAGCCATCCAAGTCTTTGCCGAAATATCCATAATCGTCCGACAATCAATCATCAGCCTCCCGAAACTTAATTTACTCATTAAAAAAAGACCATAAAACCGTATTAAACATTACCCTGAATCGTCTATTTCCATTTAACAAAGGGTAAATCTCCATGTTTACAGCATCTTTGAGCGTTGCTATAATCTCGGCTATATTATCCACAACAACATAGACGATTCTCATGAAATGCCTGTTTTAAAAGTTCATAAATTTTCATGTGCCGCTCACGAAAAAAGCTATCCTTTAAAAGAACAAAGTTAAATTCACGCTGTTCAGAAAAACCGGAAATGTTAATAATCGAAAGGCTTTCGTCTTCTATTTCGCTTTTCGCCGCCACCTCAAACAGAAATGTTATGCCCAACCCACTCGAAACCATTTTCTTTATGGCGGCCATATTTCCTATTTCAATCACTTTTTCAAATGCGTGGAGCGAATAATTGTTCTTCTGCAGTATGTTTTCAAAGATTTCCCGTGTGCCCGAACCTTCTTCGCGTAAAATCAGGCGACTTTTTGTAATCTCCCGAAACCCCACCTCCTTATTTGCAAATTCCGATTGGGGCGAACACACCGGAATAAACCGTTCCAGGCTAAAAAGTGTGGAATCGTATTCCGATTTGTCAAACAACCCTTCCACAACAATAAAGTCCAACTCGCCGTTGTTCAAGCGTTCAAGGAGTACCTGCGTATTCGCAACGGACATATGGATTTTCATTTTCGGATACTTTGTAAGCAAACGGGAGAGAATCTTCGGCATAACATATTCACCGATAGACAAAGTTGCGCCGAAGGAAAACTGCATTGTTTCCGTATTGACTGAACTGATGTTTTCTTTAAAATGCTTTGCATCTGAAAAAACAGTTGTTGCAAACTCTTCTAATAGTTTCCCTTGATGTGTTAGTACAATTTTTCTGTTTGTTGTATCGAAAAGCTTGCATCCGTAGAATTCCTCAAGATGCTTGATATGTTGGGATACGGCAGGTTGAGTAATGCACAAATGCTCCGCCGCTTTTGTAAAGCTGTTGCAATCGCATAGGGTAAGAAATGTTTCATGTCTGAAATCAAGCATATTTTCACCTGTTATAACATTAAATAATACAAGCATTAGAAAGCATAATTTTATTTTATCAAACAAGTATGGTAAAATCAATACCGGATAAACTATTCGATAACTGAAAGGAACATTCACAAAAATGAGTCATGCAAAAAAGTACTTATCGGGCATTATGCTATCCGGCGGAATTGCTGCGACAGCTTATATGATCAGTACACTTCTCCCGGCCGGTATCCTCGGAGAAACTTTGATTGCGCTGATTATTGGTATGCTGCTGAACCCGCTCATAAGCCGCTTTACGATTTTTGATTCGGGAATCAACTGGACTTCCAAAAGAATACTGCGCGCAGGAATTATCATTTCCGGAATAACGCTAAGTTTTGCACAGCTATTCAAAGCCGGAAAATATGCATTGATACTAATGGTGTTCACTCTTGCAACCGCCTTTGGCGTGGGTTATGTATGTAAGAAATTTTTTAAAATAAACTGGAAGCTGGCCAGCCTTCTTTCAGTAAGCACCGCGATTTGCGGAGGCACGGCTGTCGCGACGGTGGGGCCAATCATTCGGGCTAAGAACCGGGATATCGCTTACGCAATATCCGCTACTTTCATTTTTGACATCATTACCGTCATTGCCTTCCCCTGGATAGGTCGATTATTGGGCCTTGGCGATACCGGATACGGGCTTTGGATTGGTACGGCAGTCAACGACACATCTTCGGTTGTTGCCGCGGGGTATGCTTTTTCCGATGCAGCCGGTTCTCTTGCAACAATCGTCAAGCTGACCAGAACACTTTTCATCGTACCAATCGCGCTTATCTTCTCATGGATATACACAAAAAAAGAGACATCATCGCAAACGGCAGAAAAGGTGAACATAAGTAAAATATTCCCGTGGTTTATTCTTGGCTTTATCGCTGTCGTCGGTATCAGAAGCACAGGATTAGTGCCGGAAAGTATTGTCGCCGGAATGTCCTATCTGTCAAAATTCTTTTTATCAATGGCATTGGCAGCAATCGGGCTGAAAACCAGCCTGAAAGAAGTTGCCGGTGTCGGTATAAAGCCAATGATTGCGGGGGTTATCATAGACATCTCGGTCGTTTTTGTATCGTTGTTTGCCCAAGCGGGGATTCTGTACTGCTTGAAATAACTGTCTTTATACTTTTAATCTTAATTCGGCTATTGCCTCCTGCAAAGCATCTTAGGCTCTCTTGACAGAACAAAATATACAAAAAACTACACCGAAGGTTATATCCTTCGGTGCAGCCCTTACGCTATATGCTTCGTTAAAAGGGAGCCGGTCAAATACATGCTAATTTTTGTAAATCCCTAAGGCAAACTGCCTTTGGTCGGCCTTTTTCAACTGTATTTGTTACTATCTCGAAGGCTATCGTTCAACATCCGGCAATGAACTCACAAGCGCCATTTGTTCCGTGTATATGCTATACACCGTATTCTTCAGCGCGACAGCGCCGACAATGGACGCGTGGTCACCGATGTAAGTATCCATAATATTCCAGACCCCAGGCTTGATGTCCTGCGGGTCAAAACGCTGTTGGGGTTCGTCCTCCGGCGCTATGGCGGAATAGGTATTTACCACGCCATCATTTTTGAACCAAGTGTTATCAATCACTCTGCCGGCGTCCGTGGTGCCGGTCATACCACCCATATAAGTAATGGTCGGCCATAATACCGGCATAGATATTTTCATGTCCGCCACCCTTTTATCGGCCGATTTGCCCGGTTTGGAGGCATCCGCCGGTATGGAAAAATAATAGATGCTCTCAAGCGCCGACAAGCGGCTGTTAAGTTCCGCCGCCCCGTCGATGGTTAAGTCATGGACGCCCGTGTCTTCGCCGATCAGTTTCCCGAGCAGCTTGCCGGTGTTAAAAAGGATGAAGTCAGACAACACCGCCATGCTTTTACGGTTGCCGGCAGACGTGCCGCCTCTTTGCATTGCGTCATCCAGGAAGTTGAATATCGGATTGAGCAGAAAAGTCAGCGTTGTTCCGTTGTGCGGGCAGGTCAGGGTGGTTACACTGTGTATCAGATTTGTCTTGCCGCCCGTGAAAAGACCGGACACTTCGCCTTCGGTCGTACCATCAATCTCTTCTGGAGAACCGTATGCAAGCAACTGCGCAAGTAAACGCACGGCGGTTCCGCCAAAACTGTGGGTGATAAAATTCACCTTCCTGGTTCTGCCGTTTTCATCAAGCTTACCCCAGTCTTCCAGCAGGGCATTGTTGGTGTAGTCGGGTCCATAGCGGTTGTGATTATATTTTGCCGCGTGAACCTGCCCGTAATCTGTCCGGGTCCCGGTCATCTGCGCATACAGATTACACGCCCTGTCCCAAGCGCTGTTGATGAACCCAACCGACGACGCGTGGCATTCGTATCCTTCAGCGTCAAGGTAAGCGAGCAAGTCACCGGTCATTCCGCCCCAGTACTGAACAATATCATTGATTTTATTGTATTCGCCCCAGCCCATATAGCCTTCGACAAAAACGAAGGGATAATTTTCGGTCTGTGCCGGTTCGGCTTTGGCACCGGCAGGGGTAATACAAATTGCTGCGGTTATTGCTATTGTGAGCAAAACACTGATGAGCTTCCCAATGAATGCGTTACTGGTTGAATGATTTTTCATTTTTCACACTCCTCATACGAACGCATGGCAAGGATGGTCATGTCCAGCAACATATCGAGTTCCCAGCCGAGCATCGCCGCGCCCTGCTCGATAATGTCGCGCGAGCAGCCGGCGGCAAACTTTTTATCTTTAAACTTCTTTTTAAGGCTGGACACTTCCATATCCATCACACTTTTGGATGGCCGCATACGCGCGGCGGCGCTGATTAACCCCGTGAGTTCATCAACAGCGAACAGAACTTTTTCCATTTCATGTTCCGGTACCACATCCACGGTGATGCCGAAACAATGGCTGCATACGGCATGAATAACATCCTCGCCGACTCCGCCGGCGCGCAGCAGTTCCGGGGCTTTGATACAGTGCTGTTCGGGGTACTGCTCAAAGTCGATATCATGCAGTAGCCCCACAACGCCCCAGTATTCGGCATCTTCTCCGTAACCGAGTTCGTTGGCATACCATTCCATCACACCCGCTACTGTCAGCGCGTGCTGAATATGAAAGGGTTCGCGGTTGTACTTTTTTACCAGTTCCAGTGCCTTTTCTTTTGTGATGGATTCACGCATATATATCCTCCTAAAAGTTGCTATACGGTAATATTCCGTATCATGACGGAAACTGCCTGATGATCAGCGCCCTCACACTGCCGCCCCAACCCTTTGTCGGGTCCGTATTCCTTATCCGGATGTAAAACTCATCCGCCGCGCCGTAATCATCCGGGTCAAAACTCAGCAGTACATCGTTGCCGCCGGTTGTCAGGTGTACCGGATTGATGAGCGAGTAGTCATGCGTGACGGTATAGTTTTCACCATCCGCTGAAACATCAATCAGATAATTCTGACAGACTTGAAGTGTAAAGGTCGGGTTGGAGAAGTCGTTGATGTTGAACTTATAAATAAGCTCTGCCGCGCCGTCCGCGAAGCGAAGTGACTCGTTGGCAAACGCAGTGTTTTTGAAAATGTAAGCCGCATCTAAATTGCTGCTGTTTGTCGGTATCACAATCCGGTTCTGCAATTTTTCGTTGGTAATATCGGTTTCATTGCCGGACCATGTTACCTCAACCGAAATGCCGCTGACCGAACCTTCAAACTGAATTAAAAGCGAAGATGTTGAGGCATCCCATTTGATGTGCGGCGTAATATTTTTACTTTCACAGGTTGCCGTGACGCTTTGCGGGTATGTACCCTGCGAGCAAATGAGGCGGGCGGATATGTCCGCGAGAGAAGGCCCGGTTACGGCGAATTGTGTGCTGTCTGCCGTTTCAATCGGATTGCCCGTTAGTTTGCCGCCCGTAAAAGCAAGGCGCGGGACAGACAAATCGTGTTGTGATATGTCATACAACAGACAGCTGTCCCCTTTTTGAACTGTTACTTTGCTAAACACACCAAGGTCGCTGTCAAAAATATCGATGAATCTGCCTGCGAGTGTACCCGCTTGATTGAAAGCGTGCGCGCTGACAAAACCGCCGCGGTTGATGCGCACAAGGTTCTGCCGGTTATATTCGCCGTCTGTAAAGGACAGCGCGTATTTCACCAGTGAGCGTGTCAAACCTGCTCCGCCGAGCGTGGAGGTTAAATAGGCGGGGAATCCGAAGGCGAGCACTCTGCCCTTGCCGGCGCTTTGGCTGATGCCGATGCTGTCCGAGCCTGATTTGAGCACGGTATTGACATTGCCCGTGAAAGCGGCGTTGGAAGACTTATCGCTGAACCGCAAGCGCATGATGTTCATATTTATTGCATCCAACATATTCAGTCCTGTGCCTGTCCATTTGAAAAAACTCGGCAAGGTTTTGGGCACGGTCACATCAATGTCTGCCAGCCCCAGGTGATAAAACAGATTTTTCAGCGGCGTTCCCTGTGCTGCCCACCAGGCAGCCGGCAGTTTTTCAACAGCGTCATGCCCGCCGACAGTCAACAAAACGCCGCCCTGCTTCACCCAGTCGGCAATAGCGATATTCGTCTGCTCGGCAGCCGGTTTCATCACTTCGTAACTTAAAATCAGCACTTCAACATCTGCAAGGTCATCCGCGGTTTTAACCAAATCAAGGGATTTAATTTTAAGCGGAATACCGTCTTTAATCAGCGGCACCGAAAGCCCTTCAAAAGCCTGCAACGGCTGTTTGGATGTTTTTTCATCATGCCAGGACATCGTGTCGGAAATGCCCAGCGCAATTTTCGGTGTGCCCGCAGTGAGTTCGGACGCCTTGCCCGAAAGCTGTTTGAGCGCGGCAAACACATTAAGCTGCTCCGTTTTGTAAGCATCCGGCGCGGCGAGAAAACTTCTGTCCGGCCATGGCAAGACCTCGAACTTATTAATTTCCGGCTGTATGAGGGATGCCGCGATTGTTTGGTGATAGAGATACCGGTAATCCGCCCAACTGAGGTCGGGATTGTCCGCTTTTGAATCCGCAAGAGCGTAGAAATCAATGTCTTCGACCGTATCCATATAAGACGCGTATTCGAGCGCGGCATAGGAATACACATCGGTTTTGTCCGAACCGTTGTATTTCAGCTTCATCCTTGCCGTATCGCTCCAGGTCTGGCCGATGATACCGTCAACCAGCGGCGCGTAATGGTCGATGCCGGCGGTGATACCGTAGTTGTCGTAATTCACCGTGCTGTGTGTGGCGATAACTATTTTTGTTTTAGGGCAAATTGCTTTCACCCGGGCACCGATTTGCGCGATTGCCCGTTCAAACAGGCGCACGATGAGTGCCGAAGCCTTATATCGGGCTATCGGTGACGAGGCGGGGTCTTCCCACGCTTCGCCGTAATAATTTTGCCACTCGGTTTTGAAAGATGTCGAGTAGCATCCGTCATCAAAAATCTCCGGTTCCTCGAGCGCTATCATACCCGGTGCCTTTATTCTGATGCACGCTTCCAGCTGATTACATAGATTGTCGATAAAGCCTTCCGTCGGCACCATGTAGAAAACATTTGCCGATGACGGATGGTTGAGCAAGCTGCCGTCCTTGCGCATCTGTATTTCATCCCGGTGCCCCGGCGGCGCGTCCACATAGGAGGTATCCGCGCGATTGATGGCTATCATCATATCGATGGTATACTTATCGCTATGATTTACCCAGTTGGCATAATTGACGGGGTCCAGGGTGTAGACCATCACACTGTCCGACGGGATATAGAGCGGTTCGGTGAAAGAACCGCCGGTCTGGTAAGTTGTGACGGGACCTTCGACCGGCACCGCGGGGAAAGTTTGGGTGACGGGCTGAGTACCGACAAAGCCGGTTATGGCAGCATTCAACAAGAGTATTGTGCTGAGGAACAGACCAATCATTTTCCGCAGGATACACACCCCCCCCGAGTAAATTTGTTTCATTATAATACTATTCCGGTTAAAAATATAGACATATTTTAAACCGGTAAGCACGCTTGCCGTTGCTAATACTAATCACTCATAAAAACCTAACTAAAAGATCTGCACAAAACCACATATATCAAAGCTTTTGCTTGATTTTTTAAAGGTTTTTTAATCGTGAATTAGTATAAGGAAGCCGCAGATTGTAACGCTCAATATTCAGTCAGGCAAATCTCTCAAGTGTTATTGACATCTCTATTGCCTTCTTAACAAAACAGCCCGCCAACCGGAACCGGAGAGCGGGCTGTTGCAGCAATCTTTAATAGTGTGTATTTTACTTAATGTAAACCGTCTTCCCCGTCTTTGCGGACTCATAAATCGCGTTGGCAATCTTAACGGATTTGATGGCATCGGTGGGCACAATCAGCGGGTCGCGGTCGAACAATACAGCGTCAATGATATCATTCACCTGCGTCGCATGACCGACAACAAGGGTCGGGTCCAGCGCGGTCGCGCTGCCGTTGCCTTCCCCGTACAGGTCAATCATGCTCTTGCCTTTGTCCTCATCCTCACCTTCAATGCGCCACAGTTTCAGCCGGTCGCCGTCCACTTCGATGGAGCCTTTGGTGCCGTAAACCTGAATGTCGGTGCTGAGACCCGGATACGCGCAGGTTGTGCTCACAAAGGTTGCCGAAGCGCCGTTTTTGAACTTGATGAGCGATGCGGTCATATCCTCCGTTTCGATCACATGGTTAAAGACACCCATGTTGGCGGTAACGCATTCGACATCGCCCATGAGCCACTGCATCAAGTCAACCGTGTGAATGGCCTGGTTCATCAGCGAGCCGCCGCCATCCATGTCCCAGGTGCCGCGCCAGCCGCCGTTGTCATAGTACTCCTGCGTACGGTACCACTTGACCGCGAAAGTACCGAGAAAAACTTTACCCAATCTGCCGCTGTCGATGGCCTCTTTCATCGGCTTCATGCAGGCATTGAAGCGGTTTTGATGGATAACGCCGGCTTTCAGGCCGGTTTTTACGCGGGCGGCTTCAATTTTTTCCGCCGCATCGGCCGTGATGTCAACAGGTTTTTCAACCAGCACATGTTTACCCGCTTCAAGGGCTTTGACGGCGAATTCGGCGTGCATGCCGCTGGGCAGGCAAATGCTGACGATTTCGATGTCGGGGTTCTTGAGCATCTCATCAAAATCGGTGTATGTGAGAATATCGCCGTAATCCTTCTTCGCCTTTTCAAGTTTTTCCGGAATTAAGTCGCAAACCGCAATCAACTTGCCGTTTTGAGAGTCCAAAGCCGCTTTCGCGTGCCCTTTCCCCACGCCGAGACCGGTTACCGCATATCCGATTTTTCTTGTTGTGTCCATTGTTTCCTCTCCCTTATCCAAATTATGCAATTATCAAGTTGAAGTATATCAAAACGGTTCGCGAATATCAAACTATTTTTTATCGGATGTTGTTTTCCGATGCTTCAAATCAAGCTTGAACTTTCCTTGAATAAAGGGGAAGAATTATGGCAGCAGAGCCTTTTCGGCTTGACAATCAAACGCCGTATGATATACAATTTTTATACTAAAAAGAAAGAGGTACATAACATGACAAAAATGCTGCAAGAGATTTTTCAGCAGCCGAAAGTTCTCGGTGAAATCGAAAGTGCCAATAAGGAAACCTTAACAGCGTTGGTTAAAGAATTGAACGCCAAAAAAATCACCCATGCGGTTCTTTCGGCAAGAGGTTCCAGCGACCATGCCGCCGTTTACGGTCAATATCTGCTGGGTATCTATAGAGGAATTGTTTCCGCGCTGGCCATTCCGTCCTGCATTACGCTTTATGACGGTAATCCGGACATGTCCGGTGACCTTGTTGTCGGTATTTCCCAGTCCGGCGAGGCGGCGGATGCAATAGCGGTAATTGAAAAGGCCAATGAGCAGGGGGCCGTCACCGTATCGGTAACAAACAACAAAAACTCACCTTTGGCAAAAATCGCGCAATATCATCTTTATTGCAATGCGGGTTTGGAAGAAAGTGTAGCGGCAACAAAAACCTTTACCGCGCAGATGTATCTGTTGGCTTTACTCTCTGCGTATTGGAGCGATAACAGCAAACTGCTTGATTCATTAAGGGCACTGCCCGAGGCGCTTGAGCAAGCGGTTGAGTCGATCGGTTCGGCCGCAGCAAAGCGAGTCGAGCGATACCGATATATGTTTGAGGGTTTTGTGCTCGCACGCGGTCTGTGTTATCCGGTCGCGCTGGAAATGGCACTAAAAATACAGGAGACTTGCTATATCAAAATGCAAGGCTACGCCGTATCAGACTTCTACCATGGACCTTTGGCACAGATCAACCCGGATGTTCCTGTCATCCTGCTGGCACCTGCCGGTGAGGCATTAGAGGATTCTCAAGCGATGATTGACCGGATTAACTCAATGGGCACCCAGGTCTTGGTTGTAACCGATGACGAAGCCCTGGCAAATAAGTCCGAAAACTCCGTATTACTTCCCTCGTTGGGCTCGGAGGTCACCTCGGCATTCTTATTTACCGTTTTTGCCCAATGTTTTGCGGAGAGTCTTTCCGTATTAAAGGGACTGAACCCTGACAGCCCGAGAGCATTGAAAAAAATCACAATAACCAAGTAGGTGAAAAAATGCAGTTGAACAACAAGGACGCGCAAATATTTATACCGGACAATGCGGAGATTCCCCTCGCGCTCGCGAGAACAACGCATCTTTGCGTTGCTGCCCATCAGGATGATATTGAAATTATGGCCTTCGGGCCGATTGTTGAATGCTTCGGGCAAAAAGACAAATGGTTTACCGGCGTAACAGTCACTGACGGCGGCGGCTCCCCAAGGAGCGGTGTTTATGAGAATTTTACGGATGATGAAATGAACAAGGTGCGCGCGCAGGAACAAAACACGGCTGCTGCCATCGGTCAGTATGCCGCGCAGCTGCTTTTAGCATACCCGAGTTCCCAAGTGAAAGACCCGGCAAACGATACCCTCATCGCTGAGTTGAAATCAATCATTGAACGGTGCAAGCCTGATGTGATCTATACCCATAATCTTGCCGACAAACATGATACCCATGTTTCGGTCGCGCTGCGGGTAATCAGCGCGGTTCGTCTGCTTGCTGACGGATACAAACCGAAGAAGGTTTTTTCACTTGAAGTTTGGAGAGGGCTTGACTGGCTTTGCGACGAGGACAAAGCTGTACTGGACACCTCTGCCCACCAGAACCTGTCTGCGGCACTGCTCGGCGTTTTTGACAGCCAGATTGCCGGTGGTAAACGCTACGATTTGGCAACGCTCGGCAGACGAAGCGCAAACGCCACCTTCTTCGCCAGCCACGCTGTTGACGAATGCGACTCCATGACCTACGGGCTGGACATCACGGACTTGGTCGATGATACCACCCTCAGCCCGGATAAGTTTATATCAAAATATATCGACAGGTTCAAAGACGAGGTTGTCAAAAGAATTGAGAGGTTTGTCTGATGAATCTATACGGAATAGAAGTGGAAACAAAGAACATCCCGGTTCTTGACGAAACCTTTATCCCGCTTTCAAAATTTAATCAAGCGTTTCTTAAAACAGCGAAGAAACCCATCTGCATAGCGGTTGAACGCAATGACGGGTTATTGGCCGTTTACGATACTTTCATGCACGGCACAGATGACCTGTTCGCGGCAGACTGCTATTATATCGGCCGGATTGTTAAGCTTCTATTGTGGACCAAAGGCGGTTATAAAATTTACATTTGCGGCGATGACAAAATCGCGCAATATATCAAGAACGCTTATACCAATGACGGCATCAGAGCCTTTGACCTTGGTTTTATGTCGCAAGTATATGAAAGTAAATTTGAGGTTATCAGCCTTCCCTATGAACAAAAGCCAGTCGAAAAAGATCAATCCAAACCCCTTGGCAGGCATCTTGACGGGTGCCGAATCGGGTTTGATGCCGGCGGGAGCGACAGAAAGGTGTCGGCGGTTATTGACGGGGAGACCGTTTACAGCGAGGAGGTTTACTGGTCACCCAAGACAAATGCGGACAGCAGTTACCACTTCAACGAAATAGTCAGCGCGTTGAAAACAGCAGCCGCTAAAATGCCGCGGGTTGATGCGATTGGTGTCAGTTCCGCCGGCGTGTATATCAACAATAAAACGATGGTTGCGTCACTTTTTCTTAAAGTGCCGAGAGATGAATTTGACAAATATGTTAAAAACATTTATATCCGGGCGGTAAAAGAAATCGGTGAAAACATTCCCTTTGAAGTTGCCAACGACGGCGATGTAACAGCATTGGCCGGCGCAATGAATCTGAATGAAACCAGAATACTCGGCATTGCCATGGGCACCAGCGAAGCGGGCGGCTATGTGGATAAAGACGGCAACATCACCGGCTGGCTTAACGAACTGGCCTTTGTGCCCGTTGACGGGCAGCAGGGCGCAATGGCCGACGAATGGTCCGGCGATATCGGCTGCGGCGTTAAATATTTTTCGCAGGACGCGGTCATCAAGCTGGCGCCGAAAGCCGGCATCGCCTTGGATGAAAACATGACACCTGCGGAAAAACTGGCAGAAGTACAAAAGCTGGTGCTCTCGGGTGACAAAAAGGCGCTCAAAATATTCGAAACCATCGGCTGTTACCTGGGCCATGCCATCCGCCTGTACGCGGATATTTACGACATCGGCCATATTCTGCTCCTCGGCAGGGTAATGTCAGGTGACGGCGGCCACGCCATCATTGAAACCGCAGAGCATGTCCTCAAAACCGAGTATCCCGAGCTTTACAGCACAGTCAGTCTTCATCTGCCGGATGAGTCCGACAGAAGAGTCGGCCAGAGCGTTGCGGCGGCTAGTCTGCCTGCGCTGCGGTGAATGAAAACATAATCTTTACAGCCTTCGGAATCATTGATTCTCGAAGGCTGTTCTTTTCCGCATATAGGGTGTGCCGCAACCGGTTGCGATGAATACAATGACAAATTATATTGACTATGATATACTGGTTAAAATTTAGGAAAGAAGCGTGAATAAATGAAAAAGGCATTATGCATCTTGTTATCATTGATTTTTGTATTCGGTTCTTTGGGCGCAAGTGCCTCCGCCGCTCCGGCTGAAATCGTCACAAAGTCCTCGGCCGCGCCTGTATTCAGCTTGGCGGACCTGCCCTTTGAGGAAAATGTAAATGAGTTTATCCGGCAAGCCGCATCTAATTTGTGGGTTATGTGTAAAACCATTCAAGAATTTTTCACTTTTGGCAGCAGGGAGGTAACACCGGTGGAGAAAATCATTGACAGCAGTTTGACACCGCTTGCAAGTACGGACCCCGCAAACCCGCACCTCATTGGTATGTGGTGCCCGCCGAGGGCAGAACTAATGACGGATTTTGCGGCAGCCGACCTCCTGTTCAAGGATGTTGCCGCGGCAGGCTTTAATATGATGTGGTACTATTTCCCCGGCACAGAAAAGGCACAAATCATATTGGATGCCGCGCAGGCAAACGGTTTGACGGTGCTGATGTCTGTGCCCGGCGGTAAAGATTTTGATAAAACCAATGCGGACCACGCTGCGGTTATTACGCAGTTCAAGGACCATCCTGCGCTGTATGGCTTTAATATTATGGATGAGCCGAGTGCCGCGCTCTTCCCGCAGCTCGCCGCTGTTAAAGCCGGTGTTAAAGAGCTCATGGGTTCCACCGACAAACCGGTTATTGTCAATCTGTTGCCCAACTACGCATCCAACACGCAGCTCGGCTACACCGATGACATCACCGAAAAAGCCGCTTACGATGCCCATATCCGTGATTACTGTGAAATCTTCGACCCCGAAATCCTTTGTTACGACCACTATCCCCTTTCAAAAAGTATGCTCGGTTCGAAATTTGTTTTTGAAAAGGATATGATGACCTATTTTGAAAACATCTCCACCGTGCGCACCTACGCGTGGCAGCAAAATATCCCTATGTGGCTGTTCGTTCAGGCGGTTTCATGGGGCGGGATGGCCAACCCCACGAAGGAACAGCAGCGGTTTCTGATGAATGCGGCGTTGGTATTCGGTGTAAAGAACACCTTATACTTCTTCTATCAGACACCCTATGCAGATGATACCTATGGCGAGGGATTCACAAAATACCCGGTGGATTTTGCAGGCAACAAAACCGAGGACTATTACAAGGTTCAACAGGTCAATGCCGAATTCAAGAATTATGTCGACATTTATGCGGGTTTTGAATCAAAAGGAGTTCAGCTGCTCAATCCTTCCCCCGGTATGCTGTCGTCCGTATCAAGCGCCATCACCCTGCCCGGAAATTTCGCGGGTATCAAGAGTATGAAAGCATATGACGGGGCGACAAAAAGCAAGACACTCATCACCGGCGGCTTTGAGAACCAGGCAAAAGATCTTAAGGGTTTGTATGTTTTTAACTATGACTATATCAACCAAACCAACGCAAAAATTTGCTTTGAGAGTCAAAAACAAATTGAGGTATACGGCGACGGAGGACTCGAACAGATATTTACCGGTGACAAGGTGGAAATGACGCTTAGCGAAGGCGGCGCCAAGTTTATTGTATTGAGCTGATAGTTCGCAGTGGAGCTTTTATTATTATTAAAGAGGTCGTCCCGGTTCAACCGAAACGACCTCTTTTTGCTATGTTTTACCGTTTAAGCAATTGCCTGATATCGGAGCGTATATACCGGAATATGTCGGTGAAAAACCCGCCAATATCGACAAGCCAAAGTTTAAGTGTATTTTCCTGCGCTCTTATTTCCCGTATCCGGACCAATTCAAGCGAATCCCCTTTATCATCAACCTCTAAAAACACAGCCGTTTCGCGCCCATTTTCGTCATTGCTGTTTGGGGAATGCATGCTCATGAGCAGTCTGCCGTTTAAATCGGTGAACAGCATCGGATGTCCGCCATCAAAACGGAAATACCGGCCGGCTTGGTAGAAAGGCTTGAATCCGAAAGTCCACTTGCCGCTGATTTCATTGCTGCCGGTGTTCGCAACGCTGACACAGTATTTGCCGTTTACATCAAAATTCGACCACAGCATCAGCAACTTCCCGTTTTCGCTCCGGTATAGAAACGGGCCGTCGGTAATGCCCTTGTTGGTCCAAGCAGGGTCATTGGCCTTAAAAAGCTGAACAGGTTCGGAAATGAAGCAGGAAAAGTCTATGCTTAGTTTTGCGGCTGCCATCGCACCGACTTTATCGGGCATACTTGTCCACTCATGGACAAAAACCATCCAAGGCTGACCGTCCGGGTCAATATACAGCGTTCCGTCTATACTGTCCCAGCTGTGCGGGGTGATATGGCCAGCGGATATTTCCTCAAACGGGCCCAGCGGGCTGTCAGACTTAAAGACAGAAACACCCCTGTGCTGTGTTGACTGTGAAAAATATGTAGCAAAAAGGTAGAAGCTGCCATTATAAAAATGGCATTCCGGCGCCCAAAAGCAATTGATGCCGTCAAAACCCGCCGGCGCGGAAAACACATTGACGGGTCCCGCCCAGTTTTCCAAATCATCACTGACATAGCAGCCGTATCCCGGCCCTTGCGCAGCGCCGGTTCCATACATAAAATATTGCTGATCGTACACCAGCACAAAGGGGTCCCGGATATGAATATCCGCCGTTGGTTGTGTATTTGTCCTGTCCAAAACAGACGGATCAACAGCAAAAACACCGGGTTCTTTTCCTCCGGTCACGGCAGAAACGCCGGGTGCAAGCACGCTAAACAGCACGCCCCCCGCAAGAACTGCCGAGATAACTTTTTGAAACATCAAAACCGCCTCCCAAACAAGTATTCCTCCTGTCCATATTAGTGCTTTCCTACCCGGATGTCAATTGTTGCCGCTTAACCGGCCTTGCGGGGAAATGAGAAACAATCGGTGACAAGGAATTTTTGCTGTGATATAATATAAAAATCCAATCGAATATATGATCAAGATGGACCGGAGTGTGCTTATGTTCAATTCAATTGCGGTAATGATGAAACAACTTGTGAGGTGGATTGTTTTGGCTGCGGTGACAATCTCTTCTCTTTTCGGCCCGCTTTACAAGGTGCCGTTTCTTGACAAAATCACGGACACAACCGGGCTTTCGGCGGCGGCAGGTAAAGCCGGCGGTTTGGTCGTTAATGTGGACATCAACAGTACCAATACGCCGTTTCTCAACGCATGCGCGGCGAACGGCACTTTTAATGAGGCAGATTTGTATGTGTATGTTGACCAGTATGACAACACGCAAATAACCGACTTGGCGTTTAATGTCTTCTGCCAATATTCCGCGACGCCGTCGGATATCTGGACGGATTCGACCGACAAATATCTGCAGACCACCGAAAACGGTGTCACGGTGGATTACAAACCTTTATACGAAGGTATTTATCAATACTACCGGCACAGCATTGACCCGTACCAAGTCTGGTTTGAACGGTGCAAAACGAACGGCATCAATGCCTGGCTTTCCATTCGCATGAACGACTGCCACGAACCGGACGAAGCCGCCAGCTTTTTGCGCAGCGACTTTTTTTATGAGGCTCGCGACAAGGGGTGGATGATTGGTGAGGATTACGGCTACTACCGCAACTGCTTTGACTATGCCGTGCCCGAAGTCCGGCAGAAAATGTTGGATTACACAAGAGAGCAGCTGTTGCGTTATGATGTTGACGGCATTGAACTGGATTGGATGCGCGAAATCACCTGCTTTGATTATAATAACAACCCCGGCTGTGCCGCCGTGATGAATGATTATATGCGCGAAACAAACAGCATCGTCCGCGAAGCGGAAGCAAAGTGGGGGCATGATATTCAAATTATGGCACGCCTGCAGCGGGATGCGGAGCAATGCTTCGCATATGGATTTGACGCCGTCACCTGGGCGAATGAAAAACTGGTTGATATAATCGTTGTGACGCCACGCTGGGCCACCTGCGACAGTGCCATGCCGCTTGCAGACTGGGCAGACAAGTGTAAAGGTGTAAAGCTTTACGCAGGAATTGAGACCCTTGTAGCAAAGCAAGGCGCGGATTTTCAAGCGACAGCGGAAGTTGTGCGGGGTTATGCTGCGCAGTATTTAACCGCCGGCGCCGATAAGATATACCTTTACAATTATTACGATAATCCGCTCAATCCCGCTTTGGCAAGCCGAAACCCGGCAATCTTTGCCAACTGCGGACAGCTTGAAACGGCGCTGAACGCAAGCAGACGACATGTTGTCACCTACCAGGATATCGCCCCGGACGGTTATGAACCCTATAAGCCCCTACCGCTGAAGATAACCGCATACAACACGCTGAACCTTCCTGTTGAAACCGGTTATATCCCCGCAAACGCCAAGGTGACTTTAATTGTGGGGACAAAAGCGCCGGATAAAATGAAGAATATCGCTGTTAAATCAAACGGAACCTTGTGTACAAGGGTTGAAGACGGTAAGCCGGCTGACCAACCTTATGCGGATGAGGATGTTGTTCTGTTCCAATATGAAATAGTAAACAGTGGCCTTACCAATCTGCAAAAGTTGAGCTTTGAGAACACCGGAATTCGGACGGTTGAAATAAATTATGTCGAGATTGTGGTGGAGTAAATCTACCTCTCAGTCACTGCGTGACAGCTCGCCTACATAGGTGAGCCAAGAAAAGGCTCCTTTTCCAAAGGAGCTGTCGACCCGAAGTCGACTGAGGATTTAATCACCCGTCACACTCCGTGTGCCACCCTCTTTGGAAAAGAGGGCTTTAACACTACAGGCGAAAGCACCGCTCAAAATAAAAATGATAATTATCACGAAAGTAGGTTTTATTATGCCTGAAAAATTAAAAGTCGGCGTCTTCGGCGCGTACCGCGGCAAAACAATGATAAATGTGTTGGCCAAACATCCGGACGCCCGGCTGGTTGCCGTGTGCGATAAATACCGCCCGCTCCTGGACGAGGTGGAAAAGCTCGCCGCGGAAACCGGCATTGATGTGGCCGTGTACGAAGATTTTGAAGACTTCTTCCGTCATGATATGGATGCTGTCGTATTAGCTAACTATGCAAACGAACACGCCCCGTTCGCCGTGCGTCTGCTCCACTCCGGCCGGCATGTGCTCAGCGAGGTACTTCCCTGTGAAACCATGGCGCAGGCGGTGGAACTGATTGAAGCGGTGGAGAATAGCGGCAAGGTCTACGCTTATGCGGAAAACTACTGTTACATGAACCACGCCTTTGAAATGTGGCGAAGAGTTGAACTCGGCGAAATCGGCGAAATCAATTACGCCGAGGGCGAATATGTGCACGATTGTTCGTCCATCTGGCCGCGCATCACCTACGGTGAGCGTGACCACTGGCGCAACATACTATATTCCACCTTTTACTGCACGCACAGCATCGGTCCGATGCTGACCATCACCGGCCGCCGCCCCGTGCAGGTGGTCGGCTTTGAAACCCCGCAGGACAAACGCACGCTCGCGCTTGGCGCGTTAGCCGGCGGCTGCGCGGGGATTGAAATGATCACACTGGACAATGGCGCGATTGCCAAAAGTATCCACGGCGGGCTCAAACGCGAACCGGGCAGCATCAATTATGAGGTGTACGGCACCAAAGGTATGATGGAAACCGAGCGGTTTGACGAAACCAAATTGAATGTTTATATTGAGGGCGAAAAGCTTTGCGAGGGTGAACTGCAAAACATCGTGCCCGAAAAGTTTATATGCCCCGAACTGGCTATCAACTTTAGCGGGCACGGCGGCAGCGATTTTTACGCCACCCATTTCTTTATCCAAAAGATTTTGGGCAGGGAAGAAGGCATCAAGTACAGCATTGATGTGTATAAAGCAGTTGATATGGGCATCTGCGGTATTTTGGCATACCGCTCTATCCTGGGCGGCAATGTCCCCATTAAGGTGCCGAACCTGCGGAACATCGAGGAACGCAATGCATACCGCAATGACCACGCCTGCACCAATCCTGCTGTCGCGCGGGAGCAACTGCTGCCCGCTTACCATACCGGCAACCCGGAAATCCCGGATGAGGTAAATGAACGGGTAAGGCAGCTGTGGCTGGATGGGAAGAACGCGGAGTAGCATGCTTCCTTAAAGTGAAGTAAGTTAAGGTTAAAGCGGAAACTGACTCCTACAGAAACATAGCCATATAGAGCGGGTAACTGTCGACAAACTCCGTACCGCCTACATTTTTAGCGGACAATTTTATGCCATGCTTGACCCCGTATTTTTCGATGATTGAAGCCATTGATTTGGCTTTTGTGTTTTCTGCCGATTTCACTTCAACCGCCGCAGCACGCTTATTATACCGAATCATAAAATCAATCTCGATTTTCGAATTTTGCTCAAAATAGTATAACTTTTTGCCGGCTTTTCCAAAAATATCGGCAATAATATTTTCGTAAATCGCACCTTTGTAGATACCTAAATTCCCGTCAATGATGTCCTCCTGTGAACCGTCATCAAGCATCGCCATTAAAAGCCCCGTGTCGCGCATATACACTTTGAAAACATCACTTTTTGCATTGCCTTCCAGTGGCAGCTCGGGCAACGCCAGATTATAACAAAAATTGATAATACCCGCATCGTATAGCCACATCAGGCTGCCACCAAATTTCCGCGCGGTTCCGCTGCTTTCGACAAGGCTGTATTGAAATTTCTTATAATCCTTCGACAAGTGCTTCGGTATTGAAAGAAAACACATTCGTGCTTTTGCTTTCTCATTGCCTTCCGCGTACTTTGCGATATCATCGGTATAATCACTTATGATGGATTTTTGAATCCTTAGCACATTTGCGAAATTATGTGATGCAACAAACTCATTGACCGCTCTTGGCATTCCGCCAACCACAATGTATTCTTTAAAGAGCTCCATCATTTTGTCATGCATTGCCGGCGGAACTTTTTCTTTTTTCATAAAATACTGCTTAATGTCATTGATAGACTGCGGCAAAACACCGTTTGCCCATAAAAACTCCTCAAAGTCTAATGAATACATTTCGATTGTATCCACATAACCTACAGGGTAAGAAGGCACATCTTTATAGTGAATGCCGAGCATCGAAACGGATGCTATCACATCGAACCGTTTATCAATTGCAAGAAACTTGAGTGCGGTTCTGGCTCTTGGGCAATTTTGAATTTCATCAAGGAAAATCAGTGTTTCGTTCGGTATAAGTTCAGCGTTCGGGACCCGCAGGGAAATCTGTTTGATGAGTGTTTCAATATCCAGATCTCCGTCAAAAATTGCTTTATATGCGGGATTTTCGTCGAAGTTAATTCGGGTGAAATGTTTATAGTTTTTACGGGCGAATTCTTCTATGATAAAAGTTTTCCCCACCTGCCTTGCGCCTTTAACCAGCAAGCATAACTTATCGTCGCGATTTTTCCAGTCAGCCAAGGCATTTTCAATTTTTCTTCTTAGCACATTATCCGCCTGCCCTTCCTTCTGTTTATCCACATTATACATAACAATATAGTTTTCGTCAAGCGATATGCAGATTTACCCCGCGAATAATAGTGACTTGATGCAGATTTACCCCGCGAATAATGATAGTCCTATGCAGATTCGTCGCGTGTAGGTATAACATAATAGAAGAGAAACCCCTTACGAGTACACCGGTAAATGCTTCTCATTTTTTAGGTGAGGTGTCGGTGAAACTGACGGAGTCATTAACCCAACTATCAAGATTTCTCTCATCTACCTTAACGCAATTAACCACCACATTCTCCAACGTCACATCCATCGTATTCCCCGCGCCCTTATCCTTAAACTGGCTTTTCATCCCCGCCCGTGCTGTAATATTACGGAAAATAATGCCGCTAAACCTTGTGTTTTCAATTTCAGCATTGTTGACAATGCAGTTAATCGGCCGGCCCTTGTCATAATAAATCTCAATCTTCTGAAACACATTAAAATATAGCAGGGTCGGTTTCAAATTAACGAACCGACCCCCAGTTTTTATATACTTAACTCCATATTTGTGTCACAAGTATAATTCAAGCTGCTCCTTGAGTGCGTTTTGCAGCACCTGTGAGAAGTTGATGCCTTCCTTTTCTGCCGCTGTGTTTAACCATTGCGGCAAAGTCAGTGTCTTCTTCACCGATTTTACACTGCATTTTTTGGCATACTCTTCCATATCAAGGGCGAGATAGTTGACAAAGCTGCCTTTCTCACAAGCAACACTGCCTAGATTAGACGGTTTCGGAATTTCCTCACCGTCTTCTATGCTCGTTAAAATCCAGCCGGATGCCGCATCTTCCGCCATTTCAATGGCCATTTCGATATTATCGCCTTGTGTTACACAACCGGGCAGATCCGGAACTTCCACACAATAACCGGAAGGATTACCAGACAGCGGTGTAAAAACCGCGGGATAAATCAACTTCATCAGATTCCACTCCTTATACTTTATCCAATTGCGCCTGTTTGCGGATACTTTTTTCTGTGACCGGGTCAATGTCTCCGCTGTGAAATGGAATTGTCACCTTACCGGATTTAGTCGGATGTGTGTATTGATGATGACTGCCTTTAACATCTTTTAGAATCCACCCGTCTGCAAGCAATTCTTTTTCCATTTCTCTTGGCTTTTTCGGCATATCGTTGGTTCCTTCCGCAAACCGCCAACGGTCTATTTTTAGAATAGCACGTGTTGCACGTGTTGTCAACAGCAAATCATTCTCAATATATTTAATCTAAAACTCATACCCGCATTCCAGCATATCCTGCTCAAAAAACTCAAACATATGACTACCGTCATCCGTCTTCCAGCGTCCCACCGAATCGGGGCGCATTTCAATTTTTGCCATCTTGATGCCTAAAAAATCCTCCAGTTGCGCCAAAACCTCATCCTGTTTAAAAACCATGTCCTCAAACCGAAGCTTGATCAATTTGCCAGGTTCCGGGGTTGCCTTCATCAGCTCCCGCTGATACTTCCAGCTGATGGCGCGTTTTTCGCGGATGTCCTCCGTTTGAGGGTAAACGATATTAAAATTCTCCAGTTCATCCGTCACATGGCCGGAAAGGATGCAGTCACGCGGGTCTCTCACCCAGTGGATATAATGCATATCCGGGAACATCTTTAAAATCCAGGGGTAGCAGAGCGTTGTTTCCGGTATCTTCCAGCCTTTGTTCGGGGCGCTGCTCGCGAGCACGGAGCTTAAATAGTCCTCAATCAAGCGGATAAATGCCGGGTCCGGCTGCATGGTGAGGACCTTGGTAAAATTCCATGTCAGTCCCCCTGTCCAGTCCACATATTTGCCTAACACGCGGCAGGCCTCGTACATACTCTCCGGCGGGACCAAGTCCCAGGATCGGTTAAGCGGTTCGCCCATAAAAACACCGCTGTCCGACAGCGTATTGGACATAGCGCGGGTGCCGGAATGACCGCGGCCAATAATGGTAATCATCATAAAAATCACACTTTCAGCTGTAAAGCATGATAGCTTTACACTATACTTTGAGTTGCCGTTTCGCACATACCCAGTTAAACAAACCAATAACTTGAGCAAGTATAGCATTGCCGGGGCATATTTTCAATAATTAGTTGACGCAAAACAGAAAAAGCATTACTATAGTGTAGCATTTTGAATCTCGCGCCGGACTGTACCCAAAGGAGCGCTCCATGCCGGAAATATTCAAGCAAAAAAGTGAAATAACCCTGTCACAGCGCGCCGGATTCCTCGGGCAGCGCGGCGCGGTGATTTGGCTCACGGGTCTTTCCGGTTCGGGGAAGTCTACCATCGCGTATATGGCGGAAAGATTGCTGCTGGAAGCCAAGGTTTTTACGGCTGTTTTGGACGGCGACAACCTTCGTTTCGGGCTTAACGCCGATTTGGGCTTTTCGGATGCTGACCGGGCGGAAAATATCCGCCGGATATCGCATGTTGCGGTGTTATTCGCGCAAAACGGCGGTATCGCGATTGTCAGTGCCATCTCCCCTTTTGTAGCGGACAGGGATGCCGCGCGGGCTGTCAGCTTTGCTGCCGGTGTCCCGTTTGTCGAAGTGTTTATTGATACGCCGCTTGAGGAATGCGTCCGGCGGGATGTCAAGGGACTTTATAAAAAAGCGATGAACGGCGAAATAGACAATTTCACCGGGATATCCGCCCCGTATGAGCAGCCTGCAAACCCCGAACTGATCATACACACGGACGAAAGCTCCGCACAGACGGCCGCGCAGCAGATCTTTGATTATGTTAAAATGCTCTTTTCGCTCGAACAAATGACACGGGAAGCCGCGAAAATCGCCGTTTCTGCCGGTAATAAGATACTTGAAATCTATAACGGTGATTTTGCCGTTGAATATAAGGACGACAATTCCCCGCTGACGCAGGCGGATCTGGCAGCGGATACGGTTATCTGTAGCTTTTTAAAGGAGAGGTACGGGCAGTACGCAATCCTTTCGGAGGAAACGCAGGATATTCCCGCAAGGCTGAATAATCCCGGCTGCTTTATTGTGGACCCGCTCGACGGTACCAAAGAGTTTGTCAAACGAAACGGCGAATTCACCGTGAACATAGCGTTTGCTTATAACGGTAAAAGCGTGATGGGTGTTGTTTATGCCCCTGTTTTGGATACACTCTGGTATGCCGCGGAGGGATTGGGTGCTTTTTGCCAGCCGGGCAGCGAAGACGGATATTTTGCAGAACAAAACCGGATTCACGTTACCGGTAAAACGGAAAACCTCACCGTAATGGCCAGCCGTTCGCACGCCGGTGCGGAGCACAACGCTCTGCTGGAGAAAAACAAGGCAAAAATCGGTGAAACCATCTCGATCGGGTCATCGCTCAAAGGCTGCCTGATTGCCGAGGGCAAGGCGGATGTGTATTACCGCACAGGGCTCACCTGCGAATGGGACACGGCCGCGATGCAGTGCGTGGCGGAGCAAGCCGGCGGCGTGTTTTTGCAGGGTGACGGCACACCGATGCGATATAACCGTGTAAACACGCTGAATGAAAAGGGATTTTTTATACTAAATAATATTAGGAATAGGTTTTAACGACCTCTCCGGTTGCTTCGCAACCACCTCTCCTTACCAAGGAGAGGCAAGCAACGAGGGGGCCCCGACCTTGGCTCCCCTATGATAGGGGAGCTGGCACCGAAGGTGACTGAGAGGTAGAGAACTAGAGAGGGCAATGTATAAATGACACATCTTGAAAATCTTGAAAATACGAGCATCCACATCCTGCGCGAAGCATACAACCGCTTCGGCAACCTGTGCATGCTTTGGAGCATCGGCAAGGATTCGACTGTGATGTTGAGCCTCGCCCGCAAAGCGTTTTTTGGCCATGTGCCATTCCCGCTGGTGCATATCGATACACACTATAAAATCCCGGAAATGATTGTCTACCGCGACAATTTGGCGCGGGAATGGCAACTGGACATGGTGTACGGTGAAAATTCGGCAGCGCTGAAAGAAAAGCTGACTTTCCCGGACGGCAACACCACGCGCATTGAATGCTGCAAAAACCTGAAAACCGAGGCGCTGCGCAACACGCTGTCCGGCGAGTGGCCGCGTTACCGGATGGACCACAGCACCAGGACTTACAAAGTGGACAAAAACACGGAACCTTATACCGGCGTGATTGTCGGTATCCGCGCGGATGAAGAAGGCAGTCGGTCGAAAGAGCGCTACTTTTCCCCGCGGGACAAAAATAACGACTGGGATGTGGGTGACCAGCCCCCGGAGTTCTGGGGACAGTACAAAACCGACTTCAAGCCCGGCACACACATCCGCATTCATCCCCTGCTGGACTGGACTGAACTTGATGTTTGGGAATATATCCGCCAAGAAAATGTACCGGTGGTTCCCCTTTATTTCAACCAGGGTGACGGCAAGCGATACCGTTCATTAGGCTGCTGGCCTTGCACAAACCCGGTGGATTCCGACGCCCGGAATTTTGATGAGATTATAGAAGAACTGAAAACCGGCAAATTTGCCAACATCGCCGAACGCTCCGGAAGGGCGCAGGACAAAGAGGATGGCGGAGGCTTGGAGGAGCTGCGAAAAGATGGATACATGTAAAAATAACTGCAGCCCCGTACGCGAGCTCAAGGAAATGAATATTGTCATCGTCGGCCATGTGGACCACGGCAAAAGCACCGTCATCGGGCGGCTGCTGGCGGATACCGGTTCCCTGCCGGACGGTAAACTCGAGATGGTTAGAGAGTTGTGCCGGCGCACCTCAAAGCCGTTTGAATATGCCTTTTTATTAGACGCGCTAAAAGATGAGCGGGCGCAGGGTATTACGATTGACACGGCACGCAGTTTTTTTAAAACGGAGAAACGCAAATACATCATCATCGATGCGCCCGGACATATTGAGTTTTTAAAAAACATGATTACCGGCGCTTCCCGCGCGGACGCGGCACTGCTGGTGATTGACGCGCATGAGGGTATTCAGGAAAATTCCCGGCGGCACGGCTACATGCTGTCCATGCTCGGCATCAAACAGGTCGCGGTGCTCATCAACAAGCTTGATTTGATTGCCGAGGGTGACCGGGAAGGTATCTATGATAACATCGTCAACGAATACGGTGCATTTCTACAGCAGATTGAGCTGAAGCCAACCTGCTTCATCCCCGTTTCCGCCGCTGAAGGTTATAATATTGCGGATAAAACCGGACATATGGACTGGTATACCGGCCCCACGGTGCTGGATGCGCTCGACCGGTTCACCGAGGTTTTGCCGCCGGACGACCTGCCGTTTCGCATGTGGGTGCAAGACACATACAAGTTCACCGCCCAAAATGATGAGCGGCGGATTATCGCGGGCACGGTATCGTCCGGCAAGCTTCATGTCGGGGATGAAATCATGTTTTTGCCATCAGGCAAGAAGACTTTTGTCAAGTCCATCGAAGGATTCAACGAAGAGCCGAAAAACACCGTCAGCGCGGGTTATGCCACAGGCTTTTGCATGACGGAACAGATTTACGCCAAGCGCGGCGAACTGATTACCATCATCGGGCAAGACAGTCCGCTCACCGGCAGCAAAATTAAAGCTTCTGTCTTCTGGCTCGGCAAAGAGCCGTTATTGCCTGATAAAAACTACAAAATAAAAATCGGTTCCGCGCAGGTCGGGTGCCGGCTGGCATCGGTCATCGGTGTACTCAACGCCGCGACGCTGGAAGGCGTGGAGCAGACTTTTGTCGAACGGCACGAGGTTGCCCGGTGTGTCTTCCGCCTGGACAGACCGCTGGCATTTGATGTAGCCGGGCAGTTTGAAGAAACGGTGCGTTTCGTCATCGTAGACGGGTATGAAATAGCCGGTGGCGGCATCATCACAGATATGGCGGACGACACAGAGCTGAACAAAAAGCTCATCCGCCGCGATATTAAATGGATAAAAAGCAGCATCACCGCGGAGGAGCGCGAAAAGTATTACAAGCAAAAAGCGCAATTGATTGTGCTGACCGGTAAAACACAGACGGACAAAAAAAGCATTGCCCGCAATCTTGAAAAGGCGTTGCTGAAAAGCGGAAAAATCGCCTATTACCTTGGCATCGGCAACCTGCTGTACGGCGTGGATGCCGATATAAAGAGTGAGGATTCGCTTAACACCCCGGAGGAACGCCATGAGCACATCCGCCGGTTGGGCGAGGTGGCAAACCTGATGCTCGACGCGGGCAACATCCTCATTGTTACGGCGAGCGAACTCGGTTCAGGCGAACTTGACACCTTGCGGCAAATCATCACGACGGACAATGTTTTAACCGTTTGGGTTGGACCGGCTGTCAACCGCATCCGCGATTTTGATTTGAGTCTCAATGACGCGGATACCGATGTTGCGGCGGAGTTGTTTAGGATTATTATTCAAAGCCAAAACGAAAGCTAATATTGATTTGAAACGCTACAAATAAAAATTCTCAATCACCTATCGGTGACAGCTCCTTTGTAAAAGGAGCCCTAGTAAACTACTCGCGCTACAAAGTTTATGATTGGTTTGGAGTGCAATACAATCAAAAAAATCCATCAACCGATACGGTTGGTGGATTTTTTATGTTTACGCTGGGGATAAGCCTTTAAAATCCCACCACCACCGACGGCGGTCCCCTTTAACAAGGGAGGCAAGCGTGGAGCATACTTGTCCCCCTTGCTAAAGGGGGATGTCATCAACAGATGATAGGGGGATTAAATCTCATAAACCCGCTCGTCATCAATCCGTACCCTGCCACCTTCCCTCACAGAAAGATAACACGCCAACACCATCCGCAGGGAATTTCTCGCCTCTTCCGCGCTGCACAGCGACGGGCGCAAACCGTTGAGAAAATCCGCCAATGGTTTTGCTTGATCTTTGATACGGTCCCATTGGCCGGCAGGCAAGGGTATATCACCGATTTGCCAGTCCTTATCCCCTTCACAAAACCATTTGAGCGCCGGTTGGTTTTCGTGCGGGAGCCGTGTGCCGGGGCCGTCGCCGCCGTACTGCTGCAGGGCACCTTTTCCAAAATACCCTTCTGATGTGATTTCCGCTGCCGCGCAGCAGGAGGAGAACATCATTTCCACAATCAAACCGCTGCTGTATTTGAAAAGCGCGACGCCGGTATCGTTTTGAACCTCCGGGATATGCATCGTACTCATTTCGCAGCTCACCGTTTCGGGTACACCAAAAAGGGAATGCAGCCAGTCCACCGCATGCGCGCTGTCGTCAGCGAAAATGTCCCGGTTCATCTCTGCATCCACATGCCACATATTCTTAAAGTCGGGGTTGTTGTGCATCCCGAGGCAGTGGCGGCGGCGGAAAAAATACGGTTTGCCCAACTCACCGCTGTCAAGGAGCTCTTTGATTTTGACATTCACCGGGTCCACCCGCATCTGCCAGGCAACGGTGAAAGGCACTTGATTTGCATGGACTGCGTCAACAATCAAATCAGCCTCTGCCAGTGCTAAAGCCATGGGCTTATAGAGAACTATTTTCTTTTTCGCGTTTGCCGCTTTGACCGCGAGTTCAGCGTGGTATGCCGTCTCTGCCGTAATAATAACAGCGTCAATGTCCTGCCTTGCCAGGAGCTGTTCCGCCGAAGCGCATTGTTCTAAGTTTTTGTCGGCGCAGTTCTTTTGGCAGCGGACTTCATCATGGTCCCACCCGCAAATCAGTTTTACACCGTCTTCGGGGTGCGCCTGCCATTCACCTGATATTCCGTTGATGTGTCCATGAGCAAAGCCCAAAATCCCGGCTTGAATCATTTTTATTCCTCTTTTTTCAAGTTTTAATTAAAGTGTAGCGTTCGGCTTTGAGTTCTCTGACCAAATCATCCGTTGACGCAATGTCGTTTTCAAAAATCACACCGCCGCGTCCCAGATGGCTGATGGAATGAAAATCGGAACCGGATATCTTTTTTAAATTAGATTTGTCCGCCCACACCTCGGCCAACCGGTTACGGTCTTCGCTTGTTCCGCCGTTGTAGACCTCAATGCCAAATAGTTTCCGCGGGTCGGTGATGGTCATGTCGTTGCGAAACGGGTGCGCTTGGTAAACGACGGCGCCGGCCGGTAATATTTTTAAAAAGCTGTCCAGGTTGAGGGTGTTGAGCAACGGAGAATTGTATAAAAACGCTTCATCCACACCATAGACCAGGTAATCGTTGATGGTGCCGTCAAACCGTAATTCCAGCCCCATCAGAATGGTCATGCCGAGTTCCTCGCCTGTTGATTTGGCTGTTTGATAGCCTTTGAGGTAATAGTCAACAATCCCGTTGTGGCCGCACCCGGCGAGTTTGTCCTTGTACCACTCGAGTGATAAATCAAAAAAGTGATTGGTAATTACCATACCATCATATCCGGCGTTTTTATAAGCCTTCACAATTTCGTCGGCCGTCATGTTGACGCAAATATCGTTTTCTTTGGTATGCGTATGGAGTTCAAATTTCATGTTTATGCCCGGCACCTTTCATACGACTGTTGCTTTTGTTACAATAATACTACAAGAAGTTGTGTGAATCAATATTATCGGCAATATATCTTGTAAAAGTGTTGATAATCCCGAATGTGTGTGATAGTATATTCTCGAATTAATTCCTGCGATTTGCCGCAGGCGAAAGGACTAATGCAAATGATAAAATTGGGAGTCAACAGTGTCCTTTTCAAGCCCTTCAGCTTCCGTGAAGCCGCCGAGGCCATCAAGCTCTGCGGTTATGACGGGGTGGAAATTTCCGCCATCGGGGGCATGTGCGAACATCTTGATTTAGGCAAATGGAAGATGCAAAAAACGGAGCTCCTTTCCATCGTGGAAGCGTATGAGCTGCCCTTTCTTTCCACGGAGGTTGCCTCGCGCGACCGTGAGCGGCTACTGACAGCTTTTGAGGCCTGCGCGGAACTCGGTATTCCTGTGGCAAACATCGGTTCCGGCGGTAAATCCGGCGATGAGGAAACATTTAAAGAAGCGATGGAGATTATCGCCGTGCTTGCGGCTGATGCAAAAAGCTTCGGCGTTACCCTTTGCGTCAAAGCGCATGTCGGCGCCGCCGTTTACAACACAGAGACAACCCTGCGAATGGTCGAAACAATCAACTCCGCCGGCCTCGGGGTAGACATGGACCCGAGCCACATCCACCGTGCGGGCGAAAACCCGGCGGTTGAACTGCCCAATGTCATTGCCGCGATGAAGCACATCCATATCCGTGACTGTCTGGGTGAAGGTCCAAGCCCCGGGGAACCAATGCTGCAAGCCTGCGGGCGCGGGGATATTGACCTGTTCGGCTATTTTGACGCAATGGTTAAAGCGGACTTTGACGGACCGGTTTGCCTGGAGGTTATCGGCCCCAATCAGACGATGCCGCAAGCTTGCGCGATTGCCGCGGAAAGCTACGGCTACATGAACGCCATACTCAAAAAGCTCGGCGCACGATAAAATTAATGGTGGGCGGGGGCTTGCTCTCGCCGAAGAAGGGAGCATATTGATGAAAAAGAAACCCAACATTCTGCTGTTTGGTATTGACAGCCTGCGCAGCGACCACATGAGCCTTTACGGGTACGATCGCCTGACCACCCCCCATATCGATAAATACATAAACGAGGGCGGCATCATGTTTGAAAACATGTTCAGCCCCTCCATCCCGACCACCCCGGGTTACGCGTCCATGATGACAGGGCGCGACTGTTTCGGTACCGACTGTGTCGCCCTGCGCCATAAAGGCAACTTGATTGACTCGATTAAAACACTGCCGGAGGTGCTCGGTGAAAATGGCTATACAACCACCTGCATCGGCTTTCAGGGCAACGCCGGTTCACGCGGATTTGAAAAATATATCAAATATGAGGATTGGTCACCGGATAAAGCCGAAAACATGAACGGCGCGGCTATTCCGGAGTTGAAAAGGCTCGCAAAACAAAAGAAACCCTGGATGCTTTTTATGCGGCATATGGACCCGCATTCGCCTTATTACACCAAAAAACCGTTCGACCGCCTTTTCTACGCGGGCGATGAGTTTGATAAGAACAACAAATCCTTAAACCCCGTTTATGAGTTCAAGCCTTTCCGCGACTATTTCCTGACCTGGTTCCCGGAAGGCTGCACGGATGCCGAATACATTGTTGCGCAGTATGACAGCAGTGTGGCCTATATGGACATGTGCATCAACCAGATTCTTGAAACACTCCGCCTGACGGGCGTTGAGGATGATACGATAGTTGTTTTTACATCCGACCATGGTGAGACACTTTACGACCATGACTGTTACTTTGACCATCACTCGTTATATGACAATGTGCTGAATGTTCCGCTTGCTATCCGTTATAGCAAATTCCCCTATCTGGGCCGCGCGACGGATATCTGCCAGCTCAAAGATTTTATGCCTACCATCCTTTCGCTTTGCGAAATCGATGCCGGCATTCAGTTTGACGGGCGCGATCTGACCAAGGCATTTACAGATGAAGGGCTCGAGCAGGAAAGCGAATTTTATATCACGGAAGCCACCTGGATGCGCAAACACGGCTGGAGAACACCGGAATGGAAGCTGATGATTGCCCTTGAACCGGATTTCCACTTTAAACCCCCCGTAGAGCTTTACAACCTGATTGATGACCCGAAAGAGTACAATAACCTGGCGGACAAAGAGCCTGAAGTAGTCAAATTCTTAACGGCGCGCATGAAGGCACATATCAAAAAGCGTGAAGCCGAGACGGGCAGAAAAAATCCGATGTTCACCAACCTCGACTGGAACGGTTTCGGCCGTCCGTTCAAATCCTCGGAAGAGGCATACAACACGCTGCATATCGGTGACCCCGAAGCGGCAAAAAGGTTGCAAGCAAAGCTCGCCGAAATGGGCGTAGCAGACTAAAACAACAGAAATCAGGTATAACAATGCAAAGAGCTTGTGTTATCGGCATGGGGCCAATCGGCAACAACCATGCCAGAGCCTATACACAGTGTGACCGTGCGGAACTTGCCGGTGTGTGTGACATCCGGGAAGACCGCGCGAAAGCGGCGGGCGAAAAATACGGTGTCCCCTATTTTTTAAGCGCGAAAGAAATGCTTGCGGCATTGAACCCCGGCATCTGCAGTATTGCTACCGGCGGTTATGAATATTCCGCTGACCATTACGAGCCAACACTGGAAGCGTTGGAAGCCGGCTGCCATGTGCTCGGCGAAAAGCCGATTTCAAACGATTTGAAGCAGGCGCAGGAAATGGTGGATACCGCAAAAAGGCTTAACAGGTGTTACGGCATTGACCTCAACCACCGATTTACGCCGGCAGCGCGCCAGGCAAAAAAATGGCAGGATGACGGTAGAATCGGAGAGTTGCTGTTTTGCAATATGGCGCTCTGGATTGGTAAATACGCCGCCGTTGATTCACTTTTTTACCACTTAAAGTGCCTAAACCCCCACAGCGTGAATATCATGCAGTATTTTTGCGGCCCGGTTAAAGAAGTTTCCGCCTTTGCGTTAAAGGCAAGCGGAAGAGAAGTCTATTCGACTGCGTCCATCAACATGCATTTTGACTGCGGCGCGGTCGGGCATCTCACCAGTTCTTATGACATTAAACGCGGGCATCCAATGGAGCGCTGCGAGGTTGCCGGTGTTGACGGGCGTTTTGTGTTTGAAGATATGTGGCGGGAAGCGGTGCTCTACCCTGCCGATTCCTGGGTAAAAAAAGTATACACCAACCCGGTATTCGGCGGTTTTGAAGGGTTTTACGACACCTTCCGCGACCGGATCCATGCCTTTGTTAAACAGGTTGATGAAAACACCGCGCCCGAAAACATTGACGGTAGCGGGCTCGAAGGGCTGGAAGCGTCACGCGTGATTCACGCGGCCATCCGGTCGATTGAAGAAAACGGCGCAGTGATTCATGTTGCATCAGTCAAAGAATAGAATAGATTGTCAGTTAATCGAAAGGAATGATATTATGGCAAATACACCTTTAAAAGTCGCCGTTATCGGCATGGGCGGCATCGGTAATACCCATGCTGGCTGCCACAAGGAAGACGCGTTGTCGGAGCTTGTTTGTGTGTGCGACCTGCGCAAAGACAAGGCTGACGAAGCTGCCGAAAAATTCGGCGTACCCGCATTCTACAGCCTGAAAGAGGTGCTCAACGCCCACCCGGAACTTGACATCATTGATGTAACCACCGGCGGATTTGAAAACGGCTCCTGGCACTACGAGCCGGTGATGCAGGCGTTGGATGCCGGCAAGCATGTGTTAACCGAAAAACCCATTTCAAACAACATCAATGAAGCGCGTGAAATGGTCCGTTTCGCAACCCAAAAGCAGCTCTATCTCGGCTGCAACCTCAACCATTTTTTCTCCGGCCCGGCAGACAAGGCAAGGGAACTGATAGCGGAGGATAAAATCGGCGAACAGGTTTACGCGATGTCAAAGGTCGGTTTTAACGGCAGCGCCGTCACGCCCTCAACGGTTGACAAGAACTCCCGCTGGCAGATGCCCTATTCGCACGCCAAGGCATTCCTCACCCATCCGTTTTCGGTCATGCGCCATTTCGGCGGCAATGTCACACATATCCAAGCTTTTATGGACAAACCCGGCGCGCGCCGCCAGTCTTCCGACCTGATGCTTTCTATCCAAAGCATTCATATGAAGTTTGAAAACGGCTGTGTCGGGTACCTCCTTTCACAGCGCGGTGACGCGCACTTCGGCCTGGGCGGCTGGTGGAGCTATGAGCTTGCCGGGACAAAAGGCACCTTCTGTATCGAAAACTGCGTTGAAAAGCTCACCTACTGGACAAAAGACCAGGAACCGGTTGTCACCGACACCGGCGTAACAGATTTCGGCGCCACCTTCCCGTTGCGCATTCACGCCTTTTTAGAAGATGTGACCAACAAAGTCCCCAGGGAGCATCTGCGCGCGAGCGGCCGCGACGCGCTCGCTACGATGGAATACATTTTTGCCGCCATTGATTCCTATGAATCCGGCGGACAGATTGTGCGCCCGAACGCCCTGCCGGCCTTCCATGGCGATGTGAGTATTATTCATTAAACGCCGGGATGCCCTTTTGTTAACAAGCCCAGGAGCTTCAATTTCAAACGGAATTGAAGCTCCTTTGTTTTATACCTTGTATCATACGCATTATGTTGATTCTCTCCAATAAAAAGAGTAGAATGAAACTATAGGAAGTGATGGAATGAAAACCAAAGAGACAAAAAAAAGATTATCCTCATTTTTAATGGCGGTTATTTTGCTTATTTGCGCATCGGTCGCGCCTTTAAGCGCAAAGGCAGCAAGCCCGGTTTCGCTCACGGTGAATAATGTGACGGCTGCCGCTGACGCGGATGTTGTTATCTCAATTAGTATTTCCGCGAATTCGGGGTTGGCGACGGGAACATTCCTGCTAAAGTATGACACCGCCAAGCTGACATACATAAGCAAAACTTTCGGTCCGGCTAAAGGCGAACTGAATGGTTTTAATGAAAACTATTTAAATACCGGCGATATCAGGACTATCTATTATGCCCCGGTTCATACCGAGGGGATAACAGCCGGCGGTTCCATGCTCAACATCACTTTCAATGTGAAAACCGGCTGGACGGGTTCGACGCCCTTAACCTTGACAGTTGAAGATTTTGTTAACAGCACCTACAACGAGATACCCAAAACCATTGCCAACGGCAGCGTGACTGTACCGGCCGGGCCTTTTGTCGTACTCACAGACAGCGAAGGGGTTGAACTCGGGGATGTGCTGCCCGTCAGAATCGGCTTGTTTGGATTTTTCAGAGACAAATCCATAAAACTTGGATTTAAAACCGATTTAACCGACGCCGATGTAAAATGGAGTTCGTCAAACGCAAGGATTGTCCTTATCGGTGAGACATCCGGCATCATTACCAACAAGGGAATCTTCGCGCGGTCGGCCGATATCACCGTTACGCTTACAAAAGACAGTACGGTGGTAACCGATACGGTCAGGGTTGTTTTCTATAAGTTTGCCTGGCAGTTGGACATTTTGAGCCGCCTGTAAACAGTGTACAGCGTTAACCGGTTTTGCCTGTCGGTAAAGCCGGTTTTTCAATGAAAAGCAAATCGAGATATGCTGCAATATTACAAATTGCCCCGCAATTTTTCTGACTAAACGAGCAAAAAACGGAGGCCATGATGAACAAGATTCTAATTGTTACGGACTTTGCGAGCGACCTGTCAGGCGTCATCATTCACTCCTGTCCGCAGGCAGAAACAGTGACCTTCCGGCAACTTGGCGGCAAAGAACTAAAGGGATTTCATGCTATTGCGCTGCTCGCGGGCAACAGCGACTCCCCCGTTATATTAGACGCGGCAGCGAGAACCAACATTGAACGATTTCGCACTTCGGGTGGTAAAATTTTCTGTGAATTCATCTGCTCTATCGGGCAAATGTATGCCGGCACGCCCGAACGCCTGACACATCACAGGAGCGTTTTTACCGGATCTATCAATCTTGACGGACTCGAAACCGGCGACCTTCTTGATACCCATTACAACGAAATCATTAACTACTACTATCAACCCGAAAATATCCTGGCAATCCTCGTATGCCATCCCTATCTCAGCGCGCACAGCAAGGTCAACCTGCCGGCAAATGAAATGCTTTGCGGTGTGCCTTCCCTTTGGTTGTATGATAAAAACCTGTTAGTCTGTTCCTTCCGATTATCCAATTTTAACTGTGCAAGGCTGGCACCGCAGGCGAAGTGGCGCGCGTTGGTTGCATATATCACCGGCTGGCTGAACGGGTCAAGCGTTAACGCTGTATTCCCCGAACCCGTCTGCGGTCACAACGAGAAACAAAACCTTGAAGACTGCATTGCAAGAGGACTGCGTTGGTATGAAAACGCAGGTATGCTCGTTGAGAACGGCGAGCGCGGCGCAAAAGAAGGGCTCAGCCATCAGATTGACGCAAAGAACGGCAGGCAGCTTGTTGCCGCGCAAATCAGAACAGACTGCTGCGGAGAGACAGGCGGGGCGTTCCTTTTCAATTACCTTCTAACCGGAAATTCTCAAAGCCTGCGGACGGCCGAAAACATGGAGAACTTTTGCTTTGATTATTTGCAGGAAAAAGACGGTCCGTACGCCGGCATGGTCCGATGGTCCGAAAGCGCTTGGGAGACCTGTTACCAAGATGATGTGGCGCGGGCGATTTTGCCAACATTATTAAAAGCCTGCTTTTCACACGAGGAAGGTGCCCACAGACATCTTGACGACGCATTTTCCGCGCTTGATTTTTTGGTTAAAACAACAGGAACGAACGGTCTGCGGCCCAACCGTACCGACTGCGCGAATCTTTCGCAAAACGAAATGGAGCGCATCCGCACGACCGAAAGCGGCAGGCCTTCCGCCCACTACAACGCTTATTACCATGCGGCGCTGCTGCTTGCTTACAAAATCTGCAGCAAGCAGATCTATTTTGATACGGCAAAAAATGGCTTGGAAACGATTATGGCGCTGTACCCCGACACCAAGCGTGAGCAAAGTGAGACGCAGGAGATGTGCCGCCTCATTTTCCCCCTTGCGTCTTTGTATGAAGTGAGTAAAGACGAAAAGCACAAAGCGATGCTGTACCGGGTGACCGCTGACCTTCAGCGATTGCGGCAACCTTGCGGCGGTTATGCGGAATGGGATACGGGATACCGGGCAAACTGTTCCAGACGCGAGGCCGGTGAATGTTCGCTGCTCGCGGAAAACGGCGACCCGGTCGCCGACCTCTTGTATTCCGTCAACTGGCTGCCGCTCGGTTTCTCCTACGCCTATTATGTGACGAAAGACGCCCTGTTTTATGACCTATGGGCAGATGTTGCCCGCTTCTTCTGTCTGACTCAAATCCAAAGTAAGGATAAGGCACTGGATGGAGCGTGGGCACGCGCTTTTGACATGGAACTCTATGAGATTTATGGTGTGCCGCACGATGTCGGCTGGGCACCGTGTTCGATTGAAAGCGGCTGGACGGTTTCGGAAATTCTGATGGGCTTAATGATGATGAAATTCATCGAAAAATAACGAAGAACCGCAGCTGCCGGACAAGTTCCGGAATCTGCGGTTCTTCGAATGAACGCTGTATTGATATTGAACTAAATCCTTTTGCTCAATACATCCTGCTCATAGCGCTCAATTTCGCGCAGCCAGTCCTCCCGCGGGAGGACTTTTTGCTGTTTGCAGAAGGCTGTCCATATGTCACTGAAGGGATAACTTTTAAAATCCTCACTCATCACCATTAAGCGCGTGAACTTACCATCATCCTGGAGCTGACGAAATTTGTCATGCGGTATCAGCAGGGCATAGAGCAGCGACTTCTGCATGTTTCGCACGCCCGTCACCCAAGCGGCAATTCGGTTGATACTCGCGTCAAAATAGTCCAAGCCGATCATCACACGGTCAAGGGCGTTGCAGCGGACGATTTCTTTGGCAATCTCCCTGGTCTCGTCGTCAAACAGCACCACATGGTCACTGTCCCACCGCACCCCTCTGGTCACATGCAGCGCTACTTTATCCGAAAACAGGAGCATAGAAGGAATTTTGTCGGAAACGACTTCAGTCGGATGGAAATGGCCGTTGTCCAGCAAACAGATCACATCGTTCTTCGCCGCATAGTTGAGATAAAATTCATGCGAACCGACGGTATAAGACTCGACACCGATGCCGAAAACTTTTGATTCAACCGTATCCAACAGATAACGCTTGTCTATTTTTTCCGCAAAGATTTGGTCCAGCGAATCCTTTAGGCGCGCGCGCGGCCCAAGGCGGTCGGCAGGGATATCCTTGTATCCGTCCGGAATCCAGACATTGTTCACACAGGGGATGCCGAGTTCTTTGCCGAAATATGCGCCGATTTTGCGCATGGCGATACAGTGGTCAATCCAAAACTTGCGGATTTTTTCATCCGGGTGCGACAGGGTCAGGCCGTCCGCCGCGAGCGGATGCGAAAACAGCGTTGGGTTGATGTCCAGCCCCAAGCCGCGGGTTTTGGCATACTCCACCCATTTGGCAAAGTGCTCGGGTTTAAGTTTGTCGCGGCTGACCGGTTTATCCGTAATGGCATAAATCGCGTGGATATTAATTTTGTGCTTGCCCGGTATCAGGGACAGTGTCAAATCAATGTCCGCCATCAGTTCTTCGGCATTCCTGGCTTTGCCGGGGTAGTTGCCTGTGGCGGCGATGCCGCCGGAAAGTTCCCCGCTGTTTTCAAAGCCGCCCACATCATCACCCTGCCAGCAGTGGATGGAGATTTTGACATCTGACAGCGCCTTAATCGCGGCGTCGGTATCGACACCCGCCTGGGCGTAAACTTCTTTGGCAAATTCATAGCGTTCGTTTTTCATAAGATGACACTCCTATTAATAATTTACGTACTGTAAAGTTAAATGAAAGTTGAGAACCCGAACTCCTTAGTGGTACAA
>CAZTCR010000026.1:0-44529 GCA_964612185.1 uncultured Eubacteriales bacterium | reverse complement strand
CTAAAATCTAATTTGGCAGGAGCAACAAAAAATGAAAAACAGCAAAATGGATCAAATCATCGAAATGGCGTCCAAGGTGGTGCCCAGCGAACGGCAGCTGAAATGGCAGGAACTGGAGTTTTACGCCTTCATGCATTTTGGTGTAAACACCTTCTCCAACTCCGAATGGGGCTCAGGGTATGAATCCCCGGAAATCTTTGAGCCAACCAAGCTGGATGCCAGGCAATGGGTGCGCACCATTAAAACGGCGGGTATGCGCGCGATGATATTGACCTGCAAACACCACGACGGCTTCTGCCTGTGGCCGAGCGCCTATACCGACCACAGCGTCAAGTTCAGCCCCTGGAAGGGCGGCAAAGGCGATGTGGTTAAAGAGGCGGCGGACGCCTGCCGGGAATACGGCATCAAATTCGGCGTCTACCTTTCCCCCTGGGACAAACACGACCCCCGCTACGGCGAGGGTGAGGCATATAATAAATATTTTAAGAATCAACTGACGGAACTGCTCACGCATTACGGCGATATCTTTTGTGTCTGGTTTGACGGCGCGTGCGGTGAAGGCAAGAAGGGCAAAAAGCAGGAATATGACTGGGAAGGCTATTATGAGATTATCCGCGAACTCCAACCCGGCGCCGTCATTTCCATCTGCGGTCCGGATGTCCGCTGGTGCGGCAACGAGGCAGGCGTGTGCAGAAAGTCCGAGTGGAGCGTTGTGCCTTACTATTACAGCAGTCACGAAGTCATCGCCTCCGCCTCTCAGCAAGAGCATGGCAAGATACCGAAGAAAATCAACTTTACCGAACTGGATATCGGCAGCCGCAAGTCCATCAAAAACGCCGGCCGCCTGATTTGGTACCCGGCGGAGGTGGATGTTTCCATCCGCAAGGGCTGGTTCTACCATGCGAGCGATGATATCGGCGTCAAGCCGCTGTCCAAACTGCTGGACATCTATTACAGCTCCGTCGGTGCGAATGCCGCGTTTTTACTGAATATTCCGCCCACCAAGGAAGGCTTGATTCATGAGCGGGATGCCGACATGCTCGCGGCGTTGGGCGCGCAATTATCGATTGATTTTAACGAAAACCTGGCGGAAGATTCCGTTATGACCGCTTCCTGCTGCCTGGATGACGCGCATAGCGCGCAAATGGCACTGGGCAGCAAGGACGATTACTGGCATTCCGGTATGAACCCGGACGAGCCATGGCTGATGATTGACCTGGGCGATGATTACGATATCAACAAAGTGGTGCTGGGCGAGCATATCCGCACGGGGCAGCAAATTGAAAGCTTCAGCCTGTATGCGGAAATCGACGGCAAATGGAAACAGCTGGCGGAAGGCACTGTCATCGGCTACAAACGCATCTGCCGGTTTGATGAAATGCGCATGCGGCGCATAAAGCTTGTTATCGAAAGCACGCGCTGTTTTGCGACCATATCAAAATTCGAGGCGTATTAACAGCTATTCCATCATTGTAAAGCGCCTGACGGTTTTACCCTCATATTCCACGGTTTCGTTCCACATGGCGGCAGGGCGTACCCAGCAACCCATTTCGCCGTACAGCGCTTTATAGACCACCATTTCTTCCAGTGTTTCGGAATGTTTCGCGGTAAAAAGGACTTCGTACTCCCCGCCTTTGAAATGCCGGTATTTTCCGGGCTTAATCGTTCCCATAATCTGTTTCACCCTTTCGTGTTGGATCTTAAAATTCGGACGAACACAGGTTGCCGCTGCGCCCCCTTGAACATTATATATTGCTGTGCTAAAATTGACAATGTCAGCAGGCAATTGTTGTGAGGATACTTATTATGCAAATTAATCTGCCCCCCCAAGTAAAAACGGTCATCGACATCCTCGCCGCTGAAGGCTTTAAAACCTTTGTTGTGGGCGGCTGCGTGCGGGACAGCGTCATGGGCAAAACCCCGTTTGACTGGGATGTTTCCACCCAGGCGAAGCCGGCGGAAATCGCGCGGGCTTTCCGCGGCAACAAGGTCATTGAAACCGGCATCAAACACGGCACTTTGACCGTTGTACTGGACGGACTGTCCATGGAAATCACCACCTTCCGCATCGACGGCGCGTATACGGACAACCGCCGGCCGGACACGGTGGAGTTCACACACGACTTGCTGCTTGATTTAAGCCGCCGGGATTTTACCATCAACGCGCTGGCATATTCCCCCAAGGACGGTATCATCGACGGTTTCGGCGGCATGGCGGACATAGAGAATAAGATTATCCGCTGTGTGGGCAGCCCGGATGCCCGCTTTGGCGAGGACGCGCTGCGGATATTGCGGGCACTGCGATTTGCGAGCACACTCGATTTTGATATTGAACCCGCGACCGCTCAGAGCATCCTGCAAAACCGGAACCTGCTCAAGCATATCGCGGCGGAGCGGATACAGGCGGAACTGCTTAAACTCCTGCGGGGCAAAGCCGTGGAACGCATCCTGCTGGACTTCAGAGAAGTCATTTTCCAAATTATCCCGGAATTGACGATTACCGACAAATTTGACCAGCATGATGACCATAAGCACATTTATGATGTCTACGAACATATCGCGCACAGCGTGTCAATTGTTAAAAATGAGCCCGAACTGCGCATGACCATGCTCCTGCATGACAGCGGCAAACCGGCGTGTTTTACGCTGGATGATAAGGGCATCGGCTGTTTCCACGGTCACGCGGCCGCGGGGGAAGAAATCGCTTTAGCGGTACTCAACCGGCTTAAGTTCAGTAAACGGTTTACGGAGGAAGTGTCACAGCTTATCCGTTATCACGATATACCGGTTTTTGATGACCCCAAAGCGCTGAAAAAGTGGCTCACCAAACTCGGCGAACCGCTGTTTAGAAAGTTCCTGCTTGTTAAAAAGTCAGATTTGCTGTCCCTTTCCCCCGCGATGGCCGGCAAGGCTGCCAAGGTGGATGAACTGGAAGCGCGCCTGAACACGCTGCTGGAGCAGGGTGTCTGCCTCAAAATTACTGATTTGAAAGTAAGCGGCAATGATTTAATCGGTATCGGCATCGCGCCGGGCAAGGGTGTCGGGATAATGCTTGAGCGCTTGTTTGACGCTGTTGCGGATGATAAATTGGAAAACACGAGGGAAGCGCTGCTTGCCGCGGCGAAGGATTTCATCAAACCCGCGAAATAATCATCATAAAAAAGGGATCACCCCGAATTACAGAGAAGCTGTAACCCGGGGTGATTTTTGTTTTTTCAGGCAATTTCAAAAAGATCGTTTAGCCAGGTAACGCACAGTTCAAACCACGGCAGCGCGAACCGGTTTGCCTCCCGCGCAGCGTGGTCGCGGCATACAACCGGCGTTGCAAGCGAAAAGCCATGCCGGCCTTTTTCAAATATATGCATTTCAAAACGGACCTTCGCTTTGTCCAGCGCGGCGGCAAATGCGAGCGAGTTTTCAATCGGCACAGATGTGTCTTCACTGCTCGCAAAAATAAAGGCCGGCGGTGTTTTCGCGTCTACATATTCATCCACTGAAGGTACCGGTTCCGCCAAAATTGCGCTCATGGACGACAGAATGCAGGCGTAACCCAAAATAACGGCATTGGGCCGTACCCTGCCCATGGTTGCCAGCGCGGCGGCGAGATGCCCGCCGGCGGAAAAGCCGATAACGGCGATTTTGTCTTTGTCCACCGACCATTTTGCCGCGTTGGCGCGAATGAGTTCAAGCGCCGCTTCCGCATCCTCCAACGGGCGCGGGAACTTGGCCTTGCCCTCACCGATAGAGTAGCGCAGCACAAAGGCGTTATAGCCCTGTGCCAAAAAAACCATGGCAATCGGCTCCGCTTCCCGGTCGGAACAGAATTTATACCCACCGCCCGGGCATACCAGCACCGCGGGGCGGATTTTCATGTTGGGCATCTCCTCGGAGGTGTCCAGAATATAGCTGGTGAGGGTAATATCGCTGCCGTTTGGCAGGGTGAATTGTTCGGTTTTCATACGAAGTGACCTTCCCTTCAGCGGAACGACACAGGGGGTAATCCCCGTCGCGGGGGAGCGTTCCGTACAAATTAATAATAAATCTTTAATGTTTTAATCTCAAACGGACGGAATTGAAGGTTGACCGCCGCCACATCCGGCAGAACTTCCAGCGTTTCTTCGAGCATGTTGGTGATTTCGGCAGATTTCGCGCCGGCAAAAAGCTTGACATCTGTGCGGGTATACGCGCCCTCGGCGTCATACATGCGTACGATAAACGCGCGCTCACAGTCCTCACAGGGTTTTATGGCTTCAACCATGATATTGTCGGCTGCCACCTCGACGAGTTGTGTTGTTTTATATTCGCCGGGTGTGACAACCGGCGGCACATTGAGTTCATAGGCCGGTTTGATGACACTTTCCACCCCGAAGCCGCTGTTGTGCGGTAAAAAGGAATAAACGCAGCGGTGCAAACCCTTGTCCCCGCGGAAATCCGGCCGGTTGCCGCCCTTGTGCAGGGACAGGCGCATTTTGCCGCCTTCGAGCGAAATGGCGTACTTGCAGTCGTTGAGGATGGCCACGCCGTAGCGTGCCTCCGAAAGGTCGGTGTATTTATGGTTGAGCACCTCAAACTTTGCTTTTTCCAAACTGTTGTTTCTTGTGGTCGGACGCTTGACAAAGCCGAACTGCACCTCGCACCGCGCAAAATCCTGCATTACGCTTGTGTCAAATGCCGCCTTGAGGAAACGGTGGTCGTCCTGCCAGTCCATCACGGTGTCAAAGCGAACTTCCGCCGTGTCGGCAAAAAAGAACATATCCTGCGTACCAGTTGATTTTTCCGTCAATTTGTATTTGCTGCGTAAAATCAGCGCCGCCTCGCCCTGCGAGTATATCTCGCGGCTGATAAGCTCTGCGTTATCCTTGAATTTACATTCGATGTCCGCGTCCAAATCCCAGTTGTCCCAGGCTTTCGGCACATCCTCGGCAATAAGGAAAGTGTTGAGCGGATAGCCTTCACCGCAGAGTTCGCGGTCAATGCGCGTGTCAACAAAAGATGAAATGCAGCCCCGTTTGTCAAACTCAACCTTTGCGAACGGCGTCATTACACAGTTGCCGCAAAGTGTAAAGGCCGAAAGCGCGCTGACGGTACCGCGGACAAGTTTGAGTGTAACGGATGAGAAGGCCGGGATGGTGACACCGCTGACAATCAGCTTAACTTTGCCATCCAAATCCGTATACAGCTGTTGCTTGTAATCGCCTTCCACAATATACCCATGTGTGTAGTCGATAAAAACCGGCGTTGTCCGTGCAAAAGACAGCGTGTTGGTCAGCGTAACGCTTTCCGTAGCGGAAGACGCGGTTATGTCCGCTATGAGTTTTGCGGAGGTTTCGATAATTTCCGTCGTTTCTTTGTTGGACTGGATATGCGCTTTTGGGATGCAAGTGCCGGGCAGTATGTCATGGAACTGGTTGATGAGCATCAACCGGTACAGCGGCTCGACCGCCGTATTTGCGGCAATATCGCCATTTTTGACCGCCTCATTCACGGTGAAAAATTCCAAATCGCGCAGAGCAAACTCCGCCTTGCGGTTGTTGCGTTTGATGATGTGCTGGTTGGTCAGCGTGCCGCGGTGCAGCTCCAGGTACAGCTCGCCCGTGAAAGTATTCGGATTGACAGCCGTTTCTTCGATGAGTTTCATCGCGTCGCCAACGAGCATGTGCTCCGCCCGGGGTACACCGTTCAAATCTGTACAGCGTTTAGCGAGTTCAATCATTTCAAACTGCGGGCCGCCGCCGCCGTCACCGAAACCGTAGGCGCAGATGCGCTTGTCCGTCACGGTAGTTTCGCGCACGGTGCCGGCGTAGCCGTCTTTAAGCTGACCGGTAAGCGTTGCCGCGTCCGGGAAGCAGTGGGTGGTGTTGAAGTGCGCAAACACCTTTGTGCCGTCAAGCCCCTGCCAGTAGAAGGTGTCGTACGGGAAGGCGTTGGTATCGTTCCAGCCGATTTTGGTCGTTAAAAAGTAGTCCACACCGCAGCTTTTCATAATCTGCGGAATCGCGGCGCTGTAACCGAAGGTGTCCGGCAGCCAGAAGCAGTTGGATGTGTAGTGAAAGTGTTTGCGTGTGAAGCGCTGCCCCCACAGGAACTGCCGCACCATGGATTCACCAGAGGTGATGTTGCAGTCGCATTCCACCCACACCCCACCGTTGGGCTCATACCGCCCCTGGGCGACGAGCGCCTTGATGCGTTCAAACAGCTGCGGGTAATGGGTTAAAATCATATCCCCGTGGCAGGCGGAACTTTGGATAAACTTATATTCCGGGTACTGCTCCATGAGGCTGACCTGGTTGGAATAAGTGCGCGCGCATTTCTTTATGGTCTCGTCAATATGCCACAGCCAAGCCGTATCCATGTGCGAATGGCCGATAACCGCCGCAAACGGCGCTCCTTCTGCATTTTTGACGCCGAGCGCTTTTTTCATAAACGGTTTTGCTTCCCGTATGGCGCCGATAAATGTCTGCCAATCGGTGTCCGCGACAGAATAATACAACACCTCGTGCATTTTATAAAGCGCGTTCACAACCTCCGCGCGGCGGAAGGAGTCTGCCGGCAAGATTTCGACCAGTTGATTGAGGGTGACCAAATCAAAATAGAACGCCTGAATTTCTTCGTTTTTGGTGCAGATGTCAATGCCGTTGTATGCAAAGTCGTAATCCAGCAGCGGCTCCTCCTCCAGCGGCATGCAGCCCTTATAGGCATGGCCGGCGTAGTATTCAACGGCGATATCAATGGTTTCGCCCGCTGCAGGCGCTTTTTTAATCAAGTCGCAGTAATGGTTGCCGTGACCGGTGAAGACAATTTTGGTGGAGAAAGTACCGTACGGCTCACCATTCACCCACACCAGTGCCTCGTACCCCTGGATGCTCGGGCGGATATACAGGTCCTGCCCCGCCATCTCCGGTGTAACGGTCAGCCGGGAGGTGAACCAGCAATACGCGCCCTCCCCGCCCCAGTGCCAGCCTTTTTGGACCGGCGCGAAGAGCGACGCTTCGGGGATATGATGGAACTGCTCGGTTGTTTGAAACGCGGCGCAGTCGATTTCGCCTATCTTTTCAAAAATATACGGCTCGATAATCGACTCGAACCTTTTGAGTTTGCCGAGCATGCGCTCGATTTGTTTGTCTGTAAGCATATTATCAAATCCTTTATAATACTACTTCCCTGCCCGTCTCCGCCGACTCGTAAATCCCCGTGAGTATCTTAATCATATTGACACCCTGTTCGATTTTATAAACCGGTTCGGTACCTTTGGTGATGACATCCACAAAGTGGCGGATGTTCGCCTCATGCCCGTGCATGGTGTGCGCGATGCCGGAATCATACTTTTTTGCTTTCGCGTTGAACTTTATTTGGTCCAATTTTGTATTTTTACCGCCATCATAAATATTGATCACGCCGCCATGCCATTCCAGCCCTTTTTGGGTGCCGCGCAGCTCCACAAAGGTGCCTTCTTTTTTGATATTGGACGCCCAGCTGCACTCAATCTGCAAACTCGCGCCGTTGTCGAACTTGATAAAGCCAATCGCCAAATCTTCCACATCATATACACCGTCGGCCTTAGCTTCGCCGAATGCGGCATGTACGGAGTCCGCCTTGTCGCCGCTGTCCGCGAATTTGCTGTAAGTACTGCCGGAAACACTGACGGCTTTCGGGTTACCCATGAGGTAAATCGCCAGGTCAATCATATGTACGCCTAAATCAATCAGCGGGCCGCCGCCGGAAAGTTCTTTGGTGGTAAACCAGCCGCCCTTGCCGGGGATGCCCCTTTTGCGTATCCAACCGCAGCGGCCCGCGTATATATCCCCCGCTTCCCCGCTCGCGACGATGTGCTTGAGGTACTGCGAACCTTGTGTATAGCGGTTGTTCCGGATCACCATCAGCCGCTTGCCGGATGCCTGTTCGGCTTCCTGCATCTTGATAACATCCGCAACGCAGATGGAGTCCGGCTTTTCACACAGCACATTAACACCGTGGTTCAGGCCGTAACACGCGACAGGGCTGTGCAGATAGTTCGGTGTGCAAACATCAACGATATCAAGGCTTTCTTTAGCAATCATTTCCTCATAGCTTGTGTAGCATTTGATGTCCGGTGAAAAAATTGATTTCGCCTTTTCAAACTTTTCCGGGTTGATGTCGCAAACAGCAACCACAGAAGCATTTGAAAGCTTTTTCCATGCGGGGCTGTGCGCCCCCTGCGCGATACCGCCGAACCCGACAAACCCGACTTTCAACATGATTATTCCTCCAAAATTTATTCGCGGACGCCACATATGGCGTCCCTACGACTTTCTTTTATTGCTGAACGGACAAACGGCAATGCAAATGCCGCACACCGCGCCGCGGCCGATGTCCTTAAAGGCGTTTTTCATGTAATCACTGCATTTTTCGGGGTCAAAAATATCTTCCCGCTTGGTGTCAAGCGTCCATTCCCCGCCCCTGATGGCTTTTGCCGGGCAGGCATCCACGCAAAGCCGGCAATTTTTGCAGGGCGAAACAACCGTATGTTCTTCCGCCTCAAACGGGCAGTCGGTGACAAGCGTGCCCAACCGCACCCGGGCGCCGTAGGTTTTATGCAGGAACAGCGAATTTTTACCCACGCTGCCAAGCCCCGCGAGGCAGGCGATTTTTTTGTGCGAATACCGGCCGTTAAAATTCCAGCCCCGGTCATTGATGCTTTGCGAGGCGGCGACGGGAATATAGCGGTAACCCGCCCGCTCCAAAAACATACCGGCATCCAGCAGCACACGGTCAATAAAAGCATTGACCGCCCGGTAATGGCTGAAATAGGTATGCGTCGGCGCAAGGTCGACTTCCTCTATGACAGCATCGGACAGTTTAACGACGATGCTTAAGGCACTTTTCAAATCGCCGAAGTCACCGTCTTCAATACGCGTGAAGCCGACATCTGTGACGCCGAGGTTTAAAAGAAATTGTTTTAACTCCGATTGTACGGACATAGGCACCCTCTTGCTCCGTCAGGGTCAGTTTTCAACAGTAATGGTCAGGTATCCGCCCGTTTCCCCGGCGCGGATGCCGTTGGCGTCATACGCGACCACTTTGTACACGCACTCATAATCGCCCTTTTTCAGTTTCTTTTTCAGTTTATCTTTAAAAATGTATTCGCCGGGTTTCAATACCGGGGAATCGTAAATCAGCACACTGTCCATGGTATAAAAGGTAAATTCTAAATCGAACTCGCAGGCTTTCGGGTTTTCCAGCATGATGTCGCCCTGGGCGAAGCGGTCGCTGAAGGTAACGGTTTTGTTAATCCGGTAGCGGACCTCCCCCTTGGGGACATTCTGCACATCGTCAAGGCCGTCGCTGATGGGTATCATCCCAACCTGCACTTCGCCCGCGGGTACAAACATGCCGCCGATCATATCAAATAAACCGACCCTTGCCAAGATGACGGCAAGCAAAATCAACAAGATGCATGCCGTCACGGAAATCAGAATGATTTTATTTTTAAGCACCGCGGCCTTGAACTTGCCGGGTTGATTACTCTGTTTGCCCGGTTTCTTTTTGTGTGCCTTGCTCAAAGCCGATCACCAACTTCAGTTTCATGTATTTTACGCCTACATTTTCAAAGGTTTGCGGATTATAGCCTGCCACAACCACCGTCAAATCATATTCGCCATACGGCTGCTCAGCAAACAGCTTGAAATACGGCAGGTATTTACCGGGTTTAATGCCCATGGAACGGTAGAGAACGATATCGTCTTTATCCAGGATGGTCACAATAAAGTCGCAGGTGTTTGTTTGAACATTACCAAGCACGAGCGGCACTTCGTCATACCACTCGTCAATTGTCAGGTTGGTGTAAGCAAAGAACTTGAACGCGCGGCTGCCCTTTGCGGGGGTTTCGCCGGCTTTCATCAGCTGCTCTTCCTGCCCGACCTCAATATCGCGGACATTGACGCCGGGTTCGGTTCTGCCCATATAAACCGGCACGGCATTTGCCGGCGCCTTGTAAGAAAATACGGATATGGCTGCTGCCGCAACAACAACAAGCAACACGGCCACAGCAGCAACGGCAATGAGGGCTTTTGTTTTTTGAGACAGATTCGCGGATTTTTCTTTCATACCGGCGGTTGCTTTATTGATGAGCTTGGACGCCGCCGTTTTAAGGGAAACTCTTTTTTCTTTTTTCTGCCTGGGCGGTTTCGGCTCTTTTACCGGTCTTTCTTTTTTTGGTTTTGGTTCTTTCGGGAGTTTTGCGGGTTTTTCTTTTTTCGGTTTGGGTTCTTTTGGGGGTTTTGCGGGTTTTTCCGCTTTTATTTTCGGTGCTGCTGCAGGTGCGTTCGGGGTGACGTTTTTTTCTGTTGGTGCGTAAGCCTCGGCAATCACCGCGGGTTCCTGCTGCGCAGTTTGGGGCGAGGACAGAGCGGAAATAACCAGCTGCGCGAGTGGATTCTCCTTGACAATTGGCGCTGGTTCCGGCTGTTCGGCCGGCTGTTCGGCCGGTTCGTCTATCACGGCGGTTTCTTCCCTGTCAACATGTGGCGGCGCCAGTGCCTGCAATACAAGGCCGGCAATGGTGACGGAAGGCGCAACATCTTCAATATTTATGGGTTCGTCCTGAGCCGGTGTGGTATCAGCAGATTCATCGACCGGGACGGAGGCCTCATCTTCTGCAATTTCCGTATTATCAGATTCATCTTCCGGGACGGAGAACCCGTCCCCTACAGGCTCGGCATCGGCCGCGTCTTCGGGTTCATCTATATCGTCATCATCGTCATCGTCATCGTCATTGTCGTCATCGTCTTCATCGTCGTCGTCTTCGTCTTCGTCATCGTCTTCGTCATCGTCGTCGTCATCGTCATCGTCGTCATCGTCGTCGTCATCGTCGTCGTCTTCTTCGTCTTCTTCGGGTTCTTCGGGTTCTTCCATTACCTCCAAAGGCGCATTTTCATCTATCTGCGCCATGTTAAACGGGACGGGAGCCGCATCAGCGGTGGTGGGATTGGGATTCTCGTCCACATTTGTTTTTTCGTCATCAGGAGAAACGAAAAACGGTGTTAATCGGCGGTGCGCTGCAACGGGTGTTTCGGGCTTTTCAGCCTCATCCGGCTGGTTTGCCGGCTCCTGCGCATTTCTTACGGCTGAAGAGCCCCGTATTTCGTTGAGGATTTCATCCAGGGGTGAAATCAATTTTTTCTCCGCTTCCTCGGCGGTGACAAACACGTCTGAGTGCTCGTCCGCCTGGGAAACACGTTGTGCCGAAACGGCGTCATCTCCCGTTTCGGCGGACATTATCGCTGGTTCGGCAATGGCCGGCATCTGTGCTGCCTCTGCCTGTTTTTTATCGCTTGCCTCCGGCTTTGCCTTTTCTTGCTTGCCGGGTTTTGCTTTTTTGTTCTCTCTTGCGTCAACCGCTTTATTGTCCGGTTGGTCATTTTTAGCCGTCGGGGTGTTTTGCTTTTTCAACTCGACTGCAGACTTTTTATTGTCCGCCTTGCTCTCTTTGTTGTTGAGTTTTACTCTTAACGCCTGCGCTTTTTCTTTTGCCAGGCGCGCTTTTTCCAGTTGTTTTGCTTTGCGCTTTTCTCGTTTTTCTTTTTCTTTTTTCTCTTTGAGGCGTTGCTTTTCTTTTTGAATTTCCTCTTTCGCGCGTTGATTATCTTTACTGTCATTGGCCGCTTTCGGCTTTTCGGGCGCTTTCTTTACCGTATTCCCGCCGTTTTGCGCGGTTTTCTTTTGTTCAAGGGCTTCTTTTGCGGCAAGGGCTGCCCGTTCCCTGTTCTTTTTTTCGTTTTTCTTTTTCGCCGCGGCTTTTTTACTTTTCGCGCCCATTCGCTTTCTCCTATCCGGCAGTGATCAGTCAAGCCACGGCAGTGATTCCAAGCCCCAGAACTGCGGGTAACGGTTGACCTGAACTGCTTCGAGGGTAAAACCGATTTTGAGTGTGGCATTGTCCGGTTTTATCGCGTTTAGCTGGTCTATATTGACCCCGGTGATTACTTTCGCATCCGCTGCAAGCGTATAGCTTTCGTTAACAGCTGTCAGCCGTGTTGCATAGTAAAGGCAATAATCATCAGCACGGTTGTCGAACCATTTTTCCTGATTGCCGGAATCTGTTGACAGGTATGGTTTTGCGATGGTGTAGGGTATCGCATTGTTTACCTGAAGTATTCTTTTGTTCGTTTCCGGAGGAGTTGGAGTATTCTCCTGCCACTGTTGGATGGTCTTGAGCCGAACATAAGCCGAGCCTCTGCCTTTGTAATAGACATCAACGCGAATTTTGCCGATATAGTTTTCAGCCGAGCTGTTCGTTAAATCAACACTGACGGACCCGTCTAAATTGCGGTAGGTTTCCGGCGGGTTCGTGCCGCCTTCGAAATAAACTTCGGCATAAGCGTTAAAATTGGACAAGCTGTAAACACGGGTCGTAATAGCTTCCCCAAACGTCAGCCAAGCGACCGTAGTGCCCACCAAGACAACAACGGCTATTATCGCAATTAACACCGCGGTCGGCGGTCTGCGCAGTTTCGCTTTATTCATATCTTCCGCCTCCCCTTGTGGTTATTATGAATGAATCGTCCCGTCATAGTACCAGCCGTCTGTATCCTGGCCGGCAATGAGTTTGATTTGAATATTGTCGTAGGTATAATGCTCATCAACATCGGTTGTAACCTTCAACGTATCCCCCACCCGATTATAATCTGCCCAAAAAGCGATATGAATGTCGGTGGTTTTTTTTGGCGGAATAACCACATAGTTGCCCTCATAGCTGACACCCGCAACATCATCGCGGTCGTTAAAGGCATTGAGTGCGTCATAAGTCGTAACGAAGTTACCGTTGGTAATAATATTGGCAGCCAGCCCCGTAGACTTGTTCTTCCTGGTGCGTATGACATCCATCAACGATGTAGTTTCGTTCTCGCTTGCGGCGTCCGCGGCGGTATCATAATCGGTATCAAGGTACATAAAATAGTGCAGGCTCTGTGGTGTGCCCCTGTTCCCGCTCACCGTTAAATAAACACGCACGGGCAGTGTGCCGTCGTTTATAGCGCTAATGGTTTCAATTCGCATTGCCTCGTTAAACGCAACGGACTCGGCCGGGTCTTCGAGCTTTGTCGCCGCAGGCAAATCAATGTCTTGATGGGCATAATATTCAACAGGCACATCAAAGTCAAAGGTACCAAATGTAAAAGACTTGCTGTCGTCATACAGGCTCACATAAAACCACGCGGAGGTCGGCGGCAAAACGGCAAAGTAAGCCACGCACAGCGCGAACAGCAGACTGACCGCCGCCGTGAATATTTTTTTGCTCTTATTTCGCGGCATCCGTGCCACCTCCGTCTCTATTCTTTCGCGCCCCAAGCGCCATGCGCGTTCCCGCAATCAATATCACTAAAATCGCCAGCGCAATTAGAAATGTCCTGCTTTGCACCGCGGAGGAAAGGAAGCCCAGGTAAGGGATGCTTATCCACACTTTACCCGCAACCAGGGACATATCCGCGGGCATCGGGTCATCGCTTCTATTGGCGTCGCCTTTGGTGTAAACCAGATTTTTGTCCGGTTCCACGCGTGTAACCCGGTGTGTAAAATGCCTGCTGCCATCCGGCGTTTTCACGGTAATAATATCGCCTGCCTGTAAATCGGCGGTGTTGACGGGCCTTGTAAAAACGGCGTCGCCCTTGTTAAACGCGGGGCTCATACTGCCGCTTTGCACCGTGAACACTTTGGTGTGAGTGAAGGTTAAAAATCCGATAAATCCGGCGAGCAGTATTGTTATTGCCGTAAAGCAGGCAAGCAGAAGGTTGAGAAGTCTTTTTCTATTCATATCCGGTCACCCGGCTTTCTGTTCCAAACCAAATAATTATCATTTTATGGCGATTCATCATCGTATATCTGTTGCCATGTCGCATATTCCGCCTGCTTGGCCTCTACCTTCAGTTTGACCGTCACGGGCAAAGTCTCATATTTGTTGCCCGGTAAAAGCGCGGCACTGTAACCCATGCTTTTGATTAAAACAATCTCATCTCCGTTTACTAAATCGGTTGCGGAAGGAATTGGGTTTCCGCCGGGCACATAATTCCAGCATTCTGTGCCGGCATCATACACCCAGTCAGTCGCAACGGCAAAATCAACGGAAAAGTCGGTCTTCTGGCTTGGGGAGTAAACCTTCAGTTCTAACTTATTCAATGTCGCATTCCAGCAGGAATACTCGATATGCACCCGTAGGTTTGTCAGGATTGTGGACTTGTTGAGCATCGTAAGGGGACCGGGCACCCAGACATTCTCGCTCTGCTCGATATGAATCATATTCGCGCCGGGCGCTGCATACTCCACAGGGTTTGTTGGGTCTGTTATGTTGGTATACACCGGGCGTATTTGACAGCCGCCGACGAGGGAAATGTCCATATCGCCGTAGTCAATCGTCTGTGCCCTAAACAACTGTTCATCTCCGCCGCTGGTAAGAAACCAGCCGAATGAATTGCCCAGCAGGAGCAACGACACCACAGCAGTCAGAATAATTATTAGTGCCAAAACCTTTTTTTTCATGGTTTTACCTCGGTGTTATCTTTATCGGGAGGGTTATTCTCGATTTTGTCATATTTTCTATTCACTATTTTCCCAATGTTTGCCACTTCAATAACTACTATGATTAGAAGCGGGATAATGAAAACAACAAATAAAATATACCGGTTTTTCAACAAATTGATGACCTTGCCTACGGATTTAACCGAACCGGTTACTACGCCGATGATCCTGTCACTCTTTACAAGATAACTGTCCGGTGCAGCGTTGTTATCGCCTTTCGTGACGAACTGTAGTTTGCTGTCAGGCATTTTTTCAATTGCAATAATTCTGTGTGTATTGGGGAGGTTCTGAATAACCGGGTCTTGTGAATAAAAGCTGATTACATCGCCAGTTTTTAAAGCATTGGGGTCTGCTTTGCGCGTAAGAACCACCGTACCAACCGGATAAACCGGTTCCATGCTCGGCGTGCTGATACTTAAAAAACTGTATCCAAAAATACTCTGCACGCCATCTCCCCCGGTCGCGATGGCTGTGGCAAAAACAAACAGACCGGCAATGAAAACCAGAAATATAAAAACTGTTGAAGCGGAGGATAGAAAAAGTTTAATGCGCAATTTCATCACCGTTGTTATTTGTTCCGGGGTTAACTATGAACAACCCTGACTTCGCCAATGCTGATATTAAAGCCTTGTGCCAAATCAGTTTCCTCGAGCCCTTCGGACATTGCAAGTGTATAGTAAATTGTGATTTCCTCGTTTTGATGAGAAGATATATCCACATTGAAAACAGTTTTACTCATCCCGTTTACAAGTGAACTGCCCAGCAAAGTGTTTAATGGACTTGAAACAGTTGTACCAATCGGTGACTCAGCACCATCGACCGACCTGATTTCAACATTCATTTTTTGCAGGTATTCGGTCAGTAAAGCCATGTCACCGCCCAAGGGTATACCCGCAAATACGATATTGTTAAAGTCGATTTTCAGGTTCGGATAGGTTGAACGCACTACTACTTTATAATAAGACTTTTGACCCGGTACCATTGCGCCGGTGTTTATGTTTTCTCCCGAATCAACACCAATCCAACCGCCGGTAGGATCGTTGCCAATAACATTGTCTTTGTTGACATCTTCATATCTATAGAAGTTCGCAATAAGTACATCGCTTGATTCCACATTGGCTGATATCTCCTCCACTGCAGCTTTAGAACCGGCAGAAAACCATGCCAGTGTAGCAAAGATTAAAACAAGGATTGCCGCTCCTGCGAACAGGCCGGATTTTATCATATTCCTTTTAGCCTCCGCTAAGGTCATTACTTTTTTCTTTTCCAAAACCGACAACCCTCCTTTTTTGATTGTTACGCGAGCGTATCCACAAGGCTGCTCCAGTATTTGAACACGCCCCACTGCACATCGCTGACGATGGTGTAGTGTATCACAATTCCGGTTGTATCCGCGTCAAGCGGTATATAGGAGCCATACTTGCCGGCATATGTCGCCAGGTCCACCCCGCTGCCCGCGCTGCCGATCAGGTAACCGCCGTTTTGATCCTGTGCGGATACACGGTAATTGAACCCTTCCGGCAGTTCGCCCGCGGCGTAGATGCCGCCGGAGGAGACCACAAGGTCTTCCAACAACGCCGGTGTCGAATTCTTCGTGGTGAAAACATCCGATGTGTAGGCAACCGTTTCTCCGCCGAACAGGTGCGTGTTCTTCACCATCACGGCTATCTTCGCGGTGTCCATACCGGTGTCGCCGGAAGCGTTCGCTATGGTATAAGTCACTTCAATAATCCGGCTGAGCCGCGGCTGCGCATACCTGATTAAATCATTATTCATGTTATCAAAAACTGCGCCCGGGTCTGTGTTAAGCTCAATTTCCAACCCTGCGTAAACATCCAAAACATCAATCGGGTTGCCAAGGGTGAGGATAATCGGGTCAACCCCAGCAGCTGTCAGATAGGTTGCGGAGTTCTGCGGGATTTCCCTTGGGGTTATGGTATCCCCCGCGATGTTACCCGGCAGGCGGATGCTTGAAAATCCGCTCATGGAACCGGCCGCTGTGCCGAGCATAAACCGCACCGGCATCGCGCCAAAAGCGACGCCCGCGGCAAATTTTACGCTGCCGCCGGCAAGCTCTGCAGGCAGGGTATATGTTGTACCCGGTGCCAGTTCTGCGGTAAACTTGGCCGCCGCGTTGGCATCATTCAAAAGGGTGATTTGTTTATCATAAGCGCAGCCTGATATAGTTGTAATAATCGGTACCGGGGGTTCGTCCGTTGTGTAGCCGTCAATAATTCTACCCGCGATATTGCCGATGGATGTAATAGCCGGGACAGAGGCGCCTTGCGCGAGCGCCGTATCCATCGCCATCCCCGCGAAGGTGCAGTTGGTTATGCTTGCGCTGTTAACGGCTTCGCCTACGATACCGCCAACCACGCCGTCACCCAGCACATAAGCGGTGGACAAGCAGCCCGTTACGGTTGCCGTATCCGCGCTGCCAGCCATACCGCCTGTTAAGGCGGCCGCGTCCGCGGAGGTGTTGACAACCTTGCCGGAGGTCATGCAACCGGTGATGGCGGTATTCGCGTTGGCCAAACCAACCAAGCCGCCCATGACAGCCGCATCCGTATTGATTTCGCCGATGGCGTAACAGTTGGTAATAATCGCTCCCTGGGCATGGCCGGCCAGCAGACCGATGTAACCGTCCGGTGGATTTGTTGTGTTATTTTTCGCTCCGACAAGGCCGAGGTTGGTTATAGTTGAGCCATTGTTAAGGTGACCGAACAGGCCGGAATTGTTGTCAACCGTCACATCGTACACCGTGAACTTCTGCCCGTCGAGGTGCCCGTCGAACTCTTTAATCGAGGTTGCCGGGCGTCCGCCGGCATAGTTGACATCCCCGGTGAGTACATAGGAAATATCCGCGTCCGGCCCGTAGTAGGATAGGGCGTCAAAGCTCCCAGCGGAATTAATTTGATACGGACTTGCCGGGCTTGTCCCTTTGCCGATACCGCCGGAGAAGTTCGGGTTCGGCTGGTCTGTCGTGACGCTTATCGGCATTGTTACATCATATTTTTTGCCGTTGCTGGCGTTAATCCTACTGCTTGCGGTGAGGGTCGCCGTGCCGCCGGTTGAACCGGTTGTGCCCGCGGCGGAGATAATCGACGCGTCTGTGGTTGCCCAACTGACATTGTCCATCCACGATTCCGGTGTAATAACACTTACCGGGTTTGCAGTGTTCAGCGGCAGGGTGTCTATATACTGTGAATACTTCGTGTTGACCGCGGCGGAACTCATCACGGAATAGCCGATGAGCAAGGCGTATTTCTGCGGAATATAAATTGCCCCGTAACCGTCATCAAGCGCACGGATGGCGGCGAGCTGCGGGTATGCTGTTCCGGTATTCGTAAACGCTTCATCCGCTGTACCTAACGGGTCAAAGCAGCTCATATTCAGCAGGCAGTCCGTCGCAGTCGCGTCAGCCAGCAGGGCGTAGGTGGACTTGCCCGCCATGGCTTTATCCGCAAAGGCGTCCGTGAGGGTGCCTGTGTTGGTGCCGCAGAAGATGCCCGTTTGGGTCGCGCCGGGGTCAACCGTTACCCGGCCCGCGGAATACGCGTTGGTAATCGCGCCCGCGTTGGTCCCGGCAAAGCCGCCGATATTGTTGCCGCCGCTGACATTTGTTCTTGAATATGCCGCGTTGATGACGCCGGTGCCGGCATTCACGCCGACCAATCCGCCGATGACATCCGCGCCTGCGGCACTTATTATAGAGCCCATGCTGAAACTGTTGCTGATAATACCGCTGTTTTCGCCGGCGATTCCGCCCGCATTTGCCGCAGCAGCGGCTGATTGTGTAACTGTTATGGTTCCGCCGGTAAATGCGCTGTTGGTTATTTGCCCGGTATAGGCTATCCCCAATCCCATAAAATCATCGACTTTAATGTTCTTTGCCGCTATACCGCCAACATCTGACTTGCCGGTGATGTCAGCGTTTACCGTTGAATTCGTCAACTGATGCAAATAATTCGGACTAAGCGGGTCGGATGAGTAGGTTGCGTAGTTAAAAGCGACAATTCCTGCAACATTGTTCCCTCCGGTAATACTGCCGCTGTTGATCATACAGCCGTCAATAATGCCGAAGTTGTAACGCACAAGCGCGGTGCCATCATCTACTTCCGCCGTGTTGTTAGTGTTGATGTCAAGGTTGTTGAAACTGACATCTCTGATATCGGATAGGGCACTGACTCCGTAAAGGAAAGGTCGATTCGATTTAAAGTTGTCAATCGAATAGTCGTTACCTTCAAACGAAATACCCTGGAAGGATATACCGGTTTCATATTCAACAGGTACCGGAGGCAATCCCGGGCTGAGGTTGCCGATATAATGGTTGTCATCGTCATAGTTGGTATCATCATCTACCACTACGGCTTGGACCTTGTCATCCTGGTAGAAGTAGTTCACATCCAGCCGCATATCGATATCGCTGAGCAAGCGGAAATAAACTTTGCCGGGCACATTGGTGCAAACACCACCGGTTATCGTAATCGGTGAATACCAAGTGTTGTAGAAGTTTTCAAAACCGGTCGCGTTATAGTAGACTCCCGGGTCTCCGTAATTGCCCGGCTGCTCGCCGATTTCCGGCAACCCGATATGCTGAAGATCGCTCTTGTTCGAAACAAGATAGGGTCTCTCTTGTGTTCCCAGCATTTCGGCACAAGGTCTGTCAAAACGCCTTGAGCCATATTTTTCATTACCTTTTATAACAGCAATCAAGCTAAGGAGCTGGCTTGCATTGGCAGTGCGTATGGGTATTAATTTGCTGACTGTACCGTCTGTTGTTTCAATAAAGTTCACATCACTGTCACCGGCAATCGTCCAATCAAGCTGATAAGTCTCGGATGAAACAGTCATGCTGTTGGGCGTTGTAATCGCCATGGTAATGCCGTTGCCTGCTCTCGCAGAGTCGTCGCGTTTGTCTATTGTTGCTGAAACAACACTCAAAACGGCCGGGTATCGGATATATTCGTCAACGCCAGATGCTACCAGCTCAGTTAGACATGGGTAAGCACCGTTGTTAAAACTCCAGATATTATCGCTGAATTTAAGCACATTTGTATCCGGCGGTGCTTTTAAAAACTGATCGGTTGTCAAACTTGTGACAAAAGCTGCATCCGGTACGCCGCCAATAGTCTGCAGACCGTCAATACTATTGTTCCACAAGTCAAAATATAAGTTGGCATTCGAGTTAGGAATACCGGCTGTTGTCCCGATGACTCCGCCAACTGCGTTTTCAAAATAAGTATAGCCGTTGTTCACGGGCGCAATTTGTACATCGCGTAACACGCTGCCGGAGGAATATGCGTTGGAAATTGTCGCTTTTGTTGTTCCGACAAATCCACCGACACCTGCAGCAACAATGTTTCCCGAGCTGCCCAGCACCGCACCTGTAAATTGTGCGTAAACAGAAGAGGACGTGTAACAATTGGAAAAAGCAGCCTCACTGATACCGGCAAACCCGCCGACACCGAAAGTGATGGCGCCGTTTTTCAGTTCATTGATGTCAAGCGCCCTGACACTGCCGCTTGAGAAGCACTTGCCAACACTGGCATTTGTACCGGATATGATCCCAATAAACCCACCAACGCCAATGTTCCATGTGCTATTTTCAAAAGCGTTAAAAGTGGATACTTCCACATTACCCGTGGCAAAACAAAGTTCTACTTTTGCACCGTTGCTCACACGCCCGATGAAACCGCCGATACCAAAATTAGTATCGACAATGGCTGATACCGAAGCGCTAACCGAACCTGTCGATGAACTGTTTGATGTTTCCGCTGTTGTGTTTTCCACAAGCCCCGCAAAACCACCGACCGTGTTTTTACCGCTGACATCCACCGCGCAACGGCTTCTTTGGATTATCCCTTGTGAATAACCGGTCAATCCGCCGACGATTGATTCACCGGCTACGTAACTGCCCGCAGAATCGCTCCGGGAAACGGTGCAGTCTCTAATTATAGCTTTCTGGTTCATATAGCCGACAAGGGAACCGACATTGACATTCCCGTTAATCCAACAATCTTTGATGTTCAAATATTCCACTGTTACATTTTGTGTGGTTATGCTGTTAAACATGTTGAATAATCCGATATTATTGCTTGTCGGTTTGTTGATTTTTAGATTGCTTATCGTGAATTCGTTGCCCTTGAACGTGCCCAAAAATCCGGAAATCGGATCAAATTCACCATTCATATTCATATTGCCGCGCAGATCAATGTCGGCAGTAAGCTGTACAACATCATTCCATTCGCCGAGCGCACCACGCAGATACCTGAACTTTGTACCTGCTGCGGCATTATCGTTACCCTGCAATGCTCGTAATTGCCGCTCGGTCGCGATGTAATAGTTATCAGCAGCATTCGCAAGGGGAACCTTCATTCGTCTTGCAACCTGAATGCCGTTGATAGTGGTTGATAACGTTACAACCGGTGCTCTAAAGTCATACCACAACTCACTGTTTTCAACTTTGTAGAGTGTAAGATTGCCGGCGGCAGGAAAGCTGTTTTGCTTAAATATATTGCGGTATATTGTAACCATGCCGCTATCAGCCGGCCCGAACAGCATATCCACCCGCCGGTCCGTACCGTTGCCGGTTAGGTGGCTGTCCATAGCCATATCATAGGTTTCCGTATCCGATGTATCCAGTTTTGATGACTGCAGTGTTATTGGATATTCGTTGACCAATGCCGGAACCTTTGCTTGGAAAACCAAGCCTTGCGCAAGGTTTGAGCTTTCCTTGTCTTTGGCATGTGTGATAAGCGGTACGGTAGCAATCGCACAAAAAGCGTTTGAGTAGCTGTCTGCCATCAGCAAGCGCGGATAACTGTCCGCTGAAGCAGACCACGGGCTCCCGGTAAACGCAAACCCATCCGGTACGCCGGATGTCAGCTCATCGGTTGTTAAAGCGCCTGAAGTTTCCGTCAGCCCTAAAACCGATTTGTCAAAATAAATGTTGTTTTTATCGCCGGGGAGCGTTGTAAAGGGAAGCAGTAAGCTATTGAATGCTACATTGGTACCGGCCACATAAAGCCTGTTGCCGTTGATCGCTGTACCGGCTTCTTTGCCGGAGCCGATTAAAATTGTTTGAGCGCTGTTTAATGGGTCACCCGATTTTATGTTGCCGGTAAAGAAAGAGTCGCTCAAATTAAGCGCTGAATTAAGAGTTTGGCCTTGGAAATTGACTCTACCAATCAGACCGCCCGCATTCTTCCACCCGGAAAAGACGCTGCCCGATGCAAAGCTGTTGCTGATATTCATGACAGCATCGCTCGTGGCATTAACTGCGTGCCCGATAAGACCGCCCGCTTCGCCTGGGTTGTTGTCATCCTGCCCGACAGCCAAAACATCGCAAGCGGTAAAACACTTTGATACAGACGAAGAGCTTTGACCGATCAACCCGCCCACGGTTAATCTGCCTGCAACCTGACCGAACGCAACAGAGCAATTCGTAACTGTCGCAGCCGCAGCGCAATAACCGGCAAGCCCGCCGACATATTGTCTGCCGAGGATACCGCCCAGCGAACTTTGTGTATTTGAAGTCAGTTCAATATGGATATTGGACAGCACGGCGGTACTTGACACATTGCCGAAAAAGCCGATATAATTTTTCTCCGAATTGTTGCTGTAAAGACCGGATATGACATGATTCTGACCGTTCAATGTGCCGCCGAACGGTTTTGTTTCACTGCCAATCGGCATAAATCCGACATAGTCTTTGTTATAAAGCACACCGGCCGGAATATCCGGTATTGGATCAGGGTTGTCTACCCCGGCAGCATAATCCGCCAGCGTTATTGTTATATTATTAATCAATTTAAAGTTTGCCCGATTCAAGTAATACATCAGCGTCAAATGCTCGGTTTCCGAAATCTCAAATGGTTTCGCTTGCGTACCTGTTCCGTTAATTTTATAAGTGATCAGCGGAATGGATATTGTGATGCCTGAACCAAGATCAACTTCAATATAACCAGCTTGCTTGGCTGCAGGTGTAACAGAAATATTAAGTTCATTGCCCATACCGGAGTCCGAGACATTCCAGTTCACCGCGGCGGATGTTGTGGATGACACGCGATTTATATGAAGCTCGCGGTAATTACCAACCGCAAATGGCTGTGCCGCAGCCAACTGAACAGGTAAATTGCCGCTTTTGATTTTGATACTTGCCTTAAAGCTTGTTGTTACAGAAGGCACACCGTAAGTTGCGATTGCAATCGGATTATAGGTGTTTTCTTCGTCCAGTATATTTTTAACCGTGAAACTTTCAATAATGACGTCCGTCGCTTCTTCATATTTCATCAGGTCTATGATGCTTGAACCCAGCTGTTGGGATGACGACATTGTGCCGTCGCCAAAAGGCTTCACATCGTCCTGTGGGTAGGAGCTGATGTAGTTATTGCTGAAAACGGTCGAATAATCGCCTTCGTCAATAGCGTTAACAGCGTTGATATTTATGGATTCACAGTTGCCTACCAGTTTACCTGCATATTCGCTGCGGGTATAGGTAAGCATGGCGCTGGAGATACAGTCTTTAATAAGCGCCGACGGTGTCGGGCTGTAACCGGTAGTAAAAGTATCTGTGTCACAGTTTACGCTGCCGATGATGCCGCCCACCGCATCGGTTTCCGTTCCGGTTGATTCGACATTGCCGCCGCCGACGCATCCCTCAACCCTTATATTAGCCAGTATGATATTTTTACCTTTTATTGCTGCCAATACACCGCCGGCTTCATTTGCCGCGGTTACCACCGCATAGCTCTCGGAATCGATTATAGTAACATCCAATGGTGTAGAGGTGTCGGCAGGACCGTTCACAACGCCCATAATTCCGCCCGCGGCACCGCCAGCACTGTTGACAAACGCTAAACTGCTGATACTGCAGCCTTCCAATGTCAGTTGTATTTGATTTTTGCTCAAATAGGCAAAAACGCCTGCGGCTGCTGTATTACCGAAATTTAAAGTGCTCTTTATCTGTGAAATACCGTTGCTGCCGGTTATCCCGCAGTTTTTTACCAAAACCGGATTTGTTTCGCCGGCAACTGTTACGCTTGTTCTTGCAACGATTCCCGCCGCGTAAATACCGGCTGTAACGGTTACATTATCTACCGTGCAGTTTTCAATTCTTTGGGCTGTCGCGGCTATTCCGCCCGCATTGGTAAAATAAGAGTTTGCTGTTGTAACGGCTGTTGAGTTAACATGACAATCACTTATCCCTGCCTGAGTTGGTGCTGGAAGGTCAGATATCTCCGAACCAACCAGACCGCCTGCGTAAATCTCATTGCCGTTGGCCCCGAGAGTTGTCGATGTAACCGTGCAATTATTCACCGTAATCCCGCTAATAGCGGTTTGTATTCCGGAGCTTCTAACCTCGCCCGCGAGTACCCCGACATAAGATTGGCCGGTAACTGCTGCTGTATTCAAAACAAGGTTATATACCTGCGCGCCAACCCCAAGTTTTGAGAAGAAGCCGATATAATTTTCCAACGGCCGGTTAATTTTTAACCCTGTAATAGTTTTCCCTTGGCCATCATAGTTACCGGTAAAGAAAACACTGCCGCTTATGCCCTGTATGGGCTGCCAAAGGCTGCCATTGTTATAATATGCTCCGCCGGATTCAAAATCCAATGGGTTGAAAGCAATGTCGTCCACTTGTCTGAAATACTTAGTCGGGAAACCTCTGAGTAATGCGAAATGGCTGGTTTCGCTGATGAGATAAGGAGATCCAGAGGTGCCCAGACCGGCAATATTTTCAAAAGCAATGATGTTCATTGCCACTTGAAGTCCGTTGGTGTAGCTGAATATCAGATTACCGGACCCTTCGCCGCCTGTCCTGGTAAGCGTTCTGCTGATGTTACTGTAATTTGTAATCAGGTTCGTTACATCGGTTGTAACGGTATCCAGGGTGAATTCCGCGCCGTCCGAATCGGTGAAGTTATCAAAATCGCCGGATACAATGCTATAACCAAGCGCTGCCGGAACTTTCGGCAAGAGTATATTGCTCCCGCTAAACTCAAGTTCATCGTCAAGTATAACCGTAAGCGTTTCTTCCGCTGAGTTATCATATCGTAAGCCCCGGTAGTCCGCTGTCCAGGCATCCGCGTATCCCTTGTTCAAGTCAAAGAGCGTGCGCTTAATGTCGGTGTTTACCGGATTGTTCTCATCAATGGCCGGATTGCCGACCATTAATCCGGTGTATTGGAAACTGGAGTATTTAATGTTAACAAAAGGTTCAAAAGTTACATATGCAACTACTGTACTTAAAAGCGCTGTTGAAATATCGCCCAATACCAAACCGGCTTGTGCTGCCGGTACTGACTTGGTTATGTCAGCGGTCACGACAATTTCGGCGGCAAGGCTGTTAATCGGTTCAATTTGAGCCGGATTCGTGTCACCAATTGTACCGCCGAACAGCGGAATAACTAAATTTTCATTATATTCCACCTGCCCGATAACACCGCCGGCATTTCCCCGCGCCTCAACCGAACCGCCCGCGACACAGCCTGCTATTTTCACAATCAGCGCAATGGTAATGCTGCCAGCCAAACCGCCTGCGTTGCTTCTGTTGTTATTCCCGGCGTTTGGTTCCTCGGTTGCTTTTACAACCGCGTAACTTTCCGTGTCCTCAATAAGCAGCTGATTGCTGTAAACAATATAACCTTCATCAATCGTGCCAAAGGTCGGGTTGATAGCCATGAGGCCGATAACTCCGCCCGCAACATTCTTTGCGGTTACAGCGATACCCAGCACCTTACTTTTTGTGACAGAAATGACAGAGTCCCCGTCACCGATCGCGCGACCGAAAATGCCGCCGGCCGCGTAGAAACCGGAATCGTTGGCAGACGTGACCTCACCGCCGGAAACCAAGGCATTGCAAACAGCCAGAGACAGCAGATCTTCAGATAAGTATAGGTTGCAGCCGACAAGACCGCCGGCATCCGCGCCGTTTATGGTTGGGTTAATAACCCGGACATCATACCCTGCCTCGTTTTCCTCGCCGATTTGGCCATAGAAGCGCCCGGCAATGCCGCCTGCCGTACCATCGGAAAGCACGGATACCGAAGTACCGCTGATAACGGATGGCACACGGGTGAGATCCGGCAGGGTCAGACCTATAACAATTGAATTAACCGCGTAACCCGCGATACCGCCGGCATAAAGAGTTGACCCCGAAATGGATGAATCTGTAATTTTTATCCCTGTAAAAACAGTATCGGTTGCCTCGGCAACAAGTGCCCCGGCATGTGTGCAAAGCGGACCGCCTTCAATAACGGCGTCCTTTATTTCAAAATTGCTGAACTCGGCTGAAACATCGACATAGGATGCGCCCAACAGCACACTTTGTGTTCCCGTCTGTTCAAAAAGACCGGTGTAAGTACCGCCGCTCGTATTTTTAATTTTGAGACCGGATATGGTATGACCGTTGCCGTTGATTGTACCGATAAACGGCAGGTAGTAATAAACATTATCGTCAATCGGGATAAAATACTTGCCATCATTGTAGAACTCGCCATCCGGCTCGAAATCCGCAGCGGTAAAAACAATATCTTGCGTTATCTCGTAATATCCGCCGAAATACTCAGCAGAGCCATCATCGTAGAGTATGTTATTTCTTATGGCGTCAAGGTCATATTTGTCCTCAATCAGGAACGGGTCCATTGCCGTCCCGCTGCCTGTCCATATATACGGCACCCAGCTGGTAACCGGTATGCGTACCTGGAAGGCTATTTTTTCCGCGGTGCCGGTCGGCTTAATATCAAAACTAGCGTGTTTAAACACCGCAACCGCGCCGGTAGGCACCGTTGTCGTATCTGTTGCCGATACGGTAACCGTCATCGGCAGGGGCGGGTCATCATAGCCCGTTACCGTCAGTTTACCCGGGTTCTGCGAAACCCAGCCGGCGGCGGGGTAATACGCAAACCCGTTGGCAGGCAGATTGGTTACATCTATTGTAGTCGGAAGGGTATCGAACAGGTCAACGGGGTCAGCGGAGCCATGGAGATAATTGCCGCCCGGCTTGTTGATGTCCGCAAACGTGTTGGCCGCGTTCGTCAGGTTGTTTGTTGTTGCGAAGCCGTATGAGGCTATGTCCTGCGGATAGGTGGAAAGCACCACATTGGTAATCGCCGTCGCGATATTGCCTTCAGAGAAAACATCCGAATTATAACCTAATATTTTACCTTTATACTCAGCATTCGTTATAGAAGCCGTTACATAGCAGCCGCTGATACACGTGGTGCCATTGGATGCGGTTGCTTTTTGATGGCGACCTAAGATACCACCGGCATATTTGAGTGCCGAAACTGAGCCGCCCGCCACACAGGTACTTATCAGAATTTTATTGATTTCTGCTATGGTATAGCCGATGATGCCGCCCGCTATGCCACTTGAGTGCGTTGTGGCGATGTTCGCAAAGCTCTGCGAGGCAGTGATTTCGACTTTAACCGCGTCATCTGTTATTCTGCCAACGATGCCGCCTGCGTTGGCAGCCTTGCTGATGGTCACGCCGTTTTGCACCAAACAGTTGTTGATATAGAGGTTGCCGGCTACCGAGTATTCCCCAACTATTCCGCCGCTGGCTATCGTACCGGTTGTTTGATAAGTTGAGATGCCGGTTGTTCCCTTGACAATACAATCGCTGATAACAGTGTCCTCTCCAGTTGATGGAATTACATATATTTTGCCGACGATACCGCCCGAGGCATTGCCTTGAATAACGCAGTTTTCCACAACACATGCCGCCAAGTCCCCGATTTTGCCGCCAAACGCCCCGGCGATACCGCCGGTCGGGTTTTCGGTGGCGGTGGCACCTGCGCTATTTACAATCGTTATGCCACTCACCGTACAGCCATTAATTTTAGCCGTTGCCGCGGATGCTGTGGATTGCCCGACAATGCCGCCGACATAGCCGGTGCCGCTGAGCAGTGATGTGCCGCCGGCTGACTTGCCGATTGTCACACCGCTAATTGTAACCGTGCCGAGTTGGTCCCCGACAACACCGCCGATGTTAAAGGTGCCTGTTATATTCAGGTCGGTAATATTGATATTGCTGCTGATGGAAACGGTCGCTAAGGAGTAAATATACCCGGCAATCGCCCCTGCACAGCCTGAAGCGGCTGTAACGGTTAAATTGTTTACCGTTATCTCCGTAACGGATGCGCTGCCGGTAGTCGCATTTTGGAAGGCACCGACAAGGCCGCCGATATACGCGTATTCATTAGCGGTATATGTGCTTTGGATTTGGCTGTTTTCAATGGTGATATTCCTGAGTGTACCATTGACAGCCTCTGCGACAAGGCAGGCCGCGTTTTTGCCCGTGGCTGTAATATTGATGCCGTTGAGTGTTAAGTTTTGTATGGTGGCTCCGTCTATATAACCGAATAAGGCGACATTGCCCGCTCCGCTGATGGTGAGGTTGGAAATTGTTTTGTTGTTACCTTCAAATATGCCGTTAAAGTCGGTCCGAACTTTTTCATTTATAGGTGTTGTATTAATTCCGATCGGGTCAAATGTAAAACCGGTCATGTCAAGGTCTCTCATCAGTTTAACATTACAGCTATCGCCATCGTTTTCCGCCATAAAGGCAGCTTGGTTCTGGCTGAAATACTGCAAATCGCCCTCTGACTCGATTAAATAGTAACCGCCGATATTTTGCAACCCAACCTGTGTTGTTAAGTTAACGCGTGCTTTCAGCCCCGTCGGAATGTGAACAAGGGTGAGCTGTGTCGTTTCATCGTCTTCTGAAAGCGGGTCCCGTGTATAACTGATTTTCAATTTGCCGTCTTCAATAATCACATCGCTTGGTTCTATCTCTGATATTATATCGGAATCAAATAGTGTCCAGCTGAAATCCAAAACCTGGGATGAGGAAAAAGCCGTTATAGCGGCCGGCAAAATAATACTGATTTCGCTCGGGTCGTTCGACGCGTAGCCGATGCTCTGCTCAAACAGCCATTGGTTTACGGTATCCTGCGGAAGGACGATGTTGTTAGCGGGTTCAGTACCGGCCTGGCCTGTATCATTTTTGCTCCAATAAACATTTTCAAGGATATGCGAGGATAACTTTGCGCCGACTACAATTCTCGCGTTCGTGTTTGCTATCAGTCCGCCGGCATAACTGTTCTTGACGATGCCTGCCGTATTGGTTGTAATCCGCCCGATTAAGCCGCCAATGGCCGTATTGCCACTGAGGCTTGTTACAGTTGCACTGGAACCGCAATTGTCTATGGTGGCTTTTTCGGCATCAATATTACCGATTAAGCCGCCGATGTTGCCAAGGCTGCTGTTTATAACCGAAACATTCACACTTGTAAAGCACTGTTTGATGTAACTGTTGGCGCGCACGAAATTAATCATCGTACCCAAATTGTTTGCAAACAAGGAGCCTGCGAACAATTTAATCGTTGAGTCGATGCCCGACAGCCTCACATTATCCAGCGTACCGCTTATGACAGAGCCCAACACCCCTGAAGTTACATCAGCTGTGAGCAGTATGTTCAAATCAGCAATATAACCAAATGCCAGATTTTCGTCTGTATCCGGTACCCCTTCCGCAGGGACGGTGCTGTCACGGGAGCCGTAAATTCTTGAAAATATCGGAATACCGGTTGTTATCGTCTTATTATTGCCATTAAGCGTGCCGGAGAAAACAGTCGTCCGCCAGTCGTTGGGTGCAACGGTTGGCATAGTGATGTCATTAACAAGCTTATAATCCAGGTAAGGCAGGTTTTTTATCAACAGTATTTCACCGCTGTTGCTGATGTGCGCGGGGTTCACGCGTGTTACAATTGCCGAGTCTGCCGGTGCGGATTCGGTTATGAGGGTATCAATCGCGAATTGCTGCACAACAGGGTTTTGTCCGGTATAACCCACATCTACAGGCAACGTTATTGTCAGATTGTAATTTATCTTAGCAAACTGACCGACAAAACTGTCCGTATTGACTTGAAGAACGCTCGAAAACTCGGTGACAGAAATATAGGGGCTGGATTCTGTAAACGCTGATGTAATCAGAACGGAAGATGAACCCCAGCTGTGCGTGAACATCGATTTGCTGATAGTTGTTGAAGCGGACGGTGCTAAATTAAGCGCCCGGATACCGCGTTGAATTTCATTGTTATCTGCGCTGTTAAGCGCGCTTTGTGTCGGCCAGCCGCTGATTGACCTGGACCAGTAGTTCGGGTTTATGCCGTCAAGCATGGCCGGCACAGCACCGTTGCCGATGAGTGCGCCGCAAAGAGTCGCAAACGGCGACAATGAAACAAGCGCATAGCAGTTTGAAAGGAATGTGCCGGCTGAAACAGAACCGGCAACACCGCCTAAGTAGTAGTAGGGCGAAACAGAAAGGCTGTCATTATCCGTCTGTTTACCGGAAGCATAGCAGGAAGTTATGGGGCCGGAGTTGGTACCGGTGATACCGCCGTATACAGCAGTTTGCGTATTTTCCAGGTAAACGCCGACATTTTCAGCGCTGCTTGAAATAATTGTACCGGTGTTCTCACCTGTGATGCCGCCGGAAATATTGGAGTACCCCAAAATATCGTATATTGAGGAACTGACGGTTGATGTATTGGTTGATTTGCCCAGCACATAGCAGTTTGCCACCGCGCCTTCGTTTACGCCGGCAATGCCGCCAACCTTGCTGCCGTATTTAAAACTGTTGAAGCTATTTGAACCGGGCAGATAAACCGTACAGTTTGAAATGGTTGCTCCGCTCCGGTTTTTGCCGGTTATGCCGCCAATTCGATCGGAACCGTCATTGAGGCTGTTTGCCGTAATCTTTAAACCGGAAATACCATACAAACCATATCCTTCGCCGTTTATGCCGGTTATCGTTCCGCTGTTTTGGCCCGCAACAATACCGACAAACGAGCGTTTGTTGACCAACATACTGACATCTTTCAAATAGCAGTTTTGTATGGTTCCCTGATTTTCGCCCACAAAAACGCCGTACCCGACTCGGTAATGATACCCCGTTGAAAAAGTAAATTCATCTTTGCTAAGAACTTCGCCCGGCACCGCGTTCATATTGAGGGTCGGTGAACCGGCATTGCCTGTGAAAGTGCAGTTCTCAATGGTACCTTTATTTTGAACAGCCACGATTGCCGCGACTTTGTTAATTTGGGTCGACAATGTCATGGCGCAGTTTTCAAAGTCAATATTCTTAATCACCGAATTGGCGCTTAAATGACCGAATATTGCAATTGTCTCCTGCGTTGCATCCGTTAAGTTGAGGTCTTTGATTTTGTAATTATTGCCGTCAAAATTGATGAAATAATTAGTCGGACTGTTATCCGCGTTAAAGGGATTGATACTGATAAGGGCTGCGTTAAATCCATAATTTCCGCTTGCGTATTTGGTGAAGTCGCCGATTGTGACAGAGCTCAGACTGATATCGCTTGTAAGGATGAAATACTTGTCAGGTCCGGAAACCGATACAATCGTTTGTATTTCCAAAAAATGAGCGGTGCTGGATACTTGATACGGGTTGGTGGAAGTTCCGTCGCCGACCCAGGTTTGAGCTTGCGGATAAGCGCTCATCCTGCCGCCTTCAACAGCGACGGTTGGTTTTTTCGGTTCGAGCTTGCCGCCTTCCGCGGTGACAGTCGGGTTGGTCGTGATTTCAGGCGCAACGGTTGTTTCAGGCTCGGAAGTTGACACCGCTGTTGAAGTCTCCCGTTCCGTTGTCGTTTCGGCTTCGGTCGTCGTTTCCTGCTGTGTTGACGCTGCAAAGGAGCCTTCGGTCACAAGGGTCGGGGAAGTGGTGGTTCCCTCGGCTTTCGCAAACATCGTCAACAGCCCTGTTGATGTCAGCAACAGTGTTGCCGTCAGCAGCATGGCGATTAATCTGAATGTGATTTGCCTTTTCAATGGTATACCTCCAAGCAGTTAGACGCTAGATATTAGATACTAGATACTAGACAAAATTACGGTGACCCGTGGTCTCTGTAGGGGTAAATTGTGTTCGTCCTGAATCTGATATCCGGCGGGTGGGTCTTCTGTAGGGGGCGGGTTTTCCGCCCCTGCGGCCTGAATCCGAAATCTGATTTCAACTATATGTCGTCTGAAATCTGTCGTCTGCTATCTACTATATGTTCTTCCGAATATTCGACAACCGGTTGTGTCCATTTTGCCTGCATTAATTATCGGTTTTAATCAATGGTTTCGTTTTGCTGTGCTTGCTCTTTATTCCGCAGTGTTGTTTTCCGCGTCTTTCGCGGCCTTGAGGGCTGCTTTGAGTTCAGCGCGTTCTTTTTCTTTTTGCGCCTTCGCGGCTTCTTTTTGCTTGGCGAGGAGTTCCGCTTTTTCTTTTGCAATGCGTTCCTTAAGCTTTTGCTCCGCTGCCTTCTGTTTGGCGGCAAGGGCTTCCTTTTCCCGGGCGAAGCGCTCTTTTTCTTTCTGCTTCGCGGCAGCCGCCTTCTCTTTGGCGGCAAGGGCGAGTTTTTCGCGCGCCGCGCGTTCTTTTTCCTTTATTTTTGCTTTGTCTTCTTCCCTTTTAGCAGCCTGCCGGGCTTTTTCAGCCTCAAGGCGCTGCTGCGCTTGCAGCTTCTTCTTTTCTGCAGCGGTTTGCTCTTTCTCTTTAAGCCGCGCTTTTTCACGCTCGAGACGCTCCTTATCTTTTTGCCTTGCGGCCTCGGCTTTTTGGCGCGCGGCTTGTTCCGCTTTGCTTGCGGCAAGGCGTTCCTTTTCCTTTAACTTGGCTTGTTTTTGCCTGTCAAGCTCTTGAGCTTTACGGCGTGCTTCCCGCTTCATTTCTTTAATGGCTTCTGCCTTTGCCTTGTTTTGGGCGTCCAGTTCCGCCTTTTCTGCCGCGAGTTGTTCCTGTACACGGAGCAGTTCGGCTGCCGCCGCTTCCCGGGCATCCTGTTCGGCGCGTTCGAGCGCAAGGCGCTCCTTCTCTTTGAGTTCTTCCGCCTTGGCTTTGGCTTTGGCGGCAAGCTCCGCTTTTTCCGCCGCGAGGCGTTGCTTTTCTTTACGCTTTTCCGCGGAGGCTTTGGCGGCCGCTTCTTTTTTGGCTTTTTCCGCCGCTGCTTTTTCTTTCAGGAGCTGCTTTGCGGCAAGCGCCTTTTCTTTGGCAAGCTGAATCTCTTTTTCTTTTGCGGCTTTGGCCTTCTCGCGTTCTTTTTGCTTTTCCGCCAAGGCTTTTTCTTTGGCCTTTTGGGCGGCTTTTGCTTTGTCCGCACGCTCTTTTTCCTTCAGAGCCGCGGCTTTCGCTTTTTCTATTTCAGCCTTCTTCGCTTTTTCGGCGGCAAGGCGTTCTTTTTCTTTTTGTTTGGCGGCTTGCTCCGCGGCGAGCTGCTTGGCCTTTTCGGCCGCTGCGCGTTCTTTTTCTTTGAGCTTTTCCGCGGCGGCCTTGTCACGGGCTGCCTGCAGCGCTTTCTCTTTTTCCAAACGCTCTTTTTCACGCTGCTTGGCGAGGGCTGCCTTTTCTTTGGCCAGTTTTTCCGCCGCAATCTTGGCTTGGCGCTCTTTTTCGCGCTGCTTGGCGGCTTTTTCTTTTTCCTTTTTGGCAAGAGCAATCGCCGCTTCGCGCGCTTTACGCTGCTGTTCGAGCAGTGCTGCTTTGCGGGCTTTTTCTTCCGCTTCGGCTTTGAGTTTGGCCTGGCGCTCTTTTTCCTTTTGGATTTTTGCCTTTTCCTTGGCCTTGGCGAGCTTTTCCGCTTCGAGTGCTTTTTGTTTGGCCAAACGCACAAGCTCGAGTTCCTTCAAGCGCTTTGCCTTGGCGAGGGCTATTTCCTTGTCCTTCTTCGCTTTCAGGCGCGCCTTTTCTTTGGCAATGCGCTGTTTCTCAAGCTCTTTTAGCCTGGCAATGCGTGCGCGTTCGCGCTCTATGCGGCGTTTTTCGATGTCTTTTTTGCGCTGGATTTCCTGCTTGATTTTTTCCAAAATAGCGGCTTTGCGGGCATTTTCGCTCGCAAGCGCTTCGTCGATGGCTTTTTTGATCTTCTCTTCGCCCTCAATTTTCTTCTTGCTGGCGCGTTTGAGTTCTTCCACAAAGATGCGACGGATTTCGACTTCTTCCATGTCGTAATCATTAATAAGTTCTTCCGCGATGCGTTTGAGCATTTTGGGTTTGAACTTGCGCTTCTTCATTTTCGCAGTGGCGTCTTCATACGACACGGTGTTGTTTTTGAGCAACAGATAATTCATACCGATCATGCGGTAAAGGTCGTTGCGGTATTCCTCGCTGACCATTTCATCCGTTTCCCTGGATATAATCTCGTACCCGACATCGCTGTAAGACGATATAAACTGCCACAGCGCCAGGCAGGCCTGGAAGTTGGGGTCCTTCATGATGACATTGGTGCGCATAATCGGCGGGCGCACGGGGGTGCAGTTTTGCAGTTCGTTCATAAACGATGAATGGGCAAACTCGTTGATAATCTTTTTAATACGGCCGATGCGCTGGAAGGCGTCGAAGTTTTTGTCGTCACTGCCGAGTACTTCGCTGCTGGATTGGGTTGATATTTCCAATTTGTAGTTTATTTTTTCCCTGCCTTGCCGTACTTCGCTTTCCATCTTTAAAGACGCCATGTTTTCATCGTCCTTGATTTTGAAAAGCACATCGTAGCGGGTGTCTATAAACCGGATTAAAAGCTTAAGCAGGGTGAAAATGAAGCGGTTTTCATAAATTTCAAAACTTTCCTCACGGAACACATTGAGGATGGAGCTCGGGGTGACTTTGTCATCATCCACACGGGCGATCATGTTGGTGTGCTGCGCGAGGTGGCGAACAGACTCCGCCGTGATCTTTTTTGCGCGTTCGATGGGGACAATCTCTTCTTCCTGCACGATGAACTTGCGGGGGTTTCTGACAATATTGTCCAACGGAACAATACACTTTTCAATCGCGTCAACCCAGACAAGGTCAATTTTCTTTTCAAAATAGCGGTTGAAAAGCGAAAAGTTGTTTTGACCTTGCTCAATAGACTCCAGCATGTTCTCGTAGAACAAGTTGGTGTTCATCAGCGCCAATATATTCTGTTTATATTGTGAATACAGGTCGGAGTATTGTTTACCCATCTGTATTGTCCCCTTTTAAGTCAAAATCAGATAAGTTTGGAGAGTCTCTCCAAATATTCCTTGGATTCCTTCATGTTGGACTTGCCGAAGTGCTTGTTGAGGTAAGTCACCAAGCCGCCGATTTCGTCCCGGATAAAGGAAAGGTTGAGCGCTTCAAACTTACGGAGGATTTTATGGCAGAGGATGAAATCGAGACCGTCAATTTCCGTGCCGCCGCAGCCGACATAGGCCGGGATGAAATCAACCAACTGCTTCACAATACGGTTACCGAAAGCCAGGCGGAAATGTTCAATGACATAATCGTCGAGTTCCGCGAGTTTGCGAAGGTTCTCTTCCGACACCTTGTATTTAACCTTGCACTCTTCAAACATCGCTTCCAGGTGCTTATAGCTCAGATTGAGGTGGTCTGTCCACGGCGCGTCAAAATACTTGCCTTTGGAGTTGATGTCGATGGGGATAGCGCGGTCATACACTTTATCCGTCACGGCAAAGGTGGAGTCATCGATGTTGATGGTGCCGATGTACCACATATTCTCCGGCAGCCTGAGCTTGCCGTCAAAGAGATGTTTCGGGTCGGTGGACCAAACGGATGGCACAAGGCTGACAACCCACTCATCACGGCTTGGCATTTCGAGGATGGACAGCAATTCGGCAAAATAGTATTCCACGCGGGCGATGTTCATTTCGTCCATGATGGTTACAAAGATATCGTCTTTATAAGTGGCTTCGTACATCTTTTTGAGCAACTCGGTTTCGTTGAAGCGCTTGGTGAACTCATTGAAGTAGCCGAAAAGTTCGGTACGGTCACGCCAGGAGGGCTGGACGGAACAGATGGTAGCGTCGTTCTTTAAAAACTTCCCGAAGGCGTACGGCAGTGATGTTTTACCGGTACCGGATATACCTTGCAGAAGGATGAGGCGTGTGGTGGCAAACGCCGAAAGGAACAGACGGATAATCTTTGGTTCATAATAAAGACCCATACGCGAGCAGGCGTAGTTGCGGAACATGTCGCAAATTTCCGGCAGGGTGATGGTGTCGTTATACTCAGGGGGTACATAGTCCTGAATTTCCAAATCAACCTGTGTGAGTTTGTAGAAACGGCTGTAGTCTTCGTCGAGCTTGTCTTCCTCAGACTCTTCGCCTTCCGCTTTGTTTTCTTCCGCGGGCTCCTCAAAGGGGCTGTCGCCCGGTCTCAAACCGAGTTGGGAGACCTTCATGGCAAGAATCTTCTCTTTTTCCGTTGTGAGTTTAATCACATCGCGGTTGAGCATAGCGACCTCGTTGAGGAGTTCTTCCTGGTCGACAACCGTTTTCCTGAAGCGTACATATTTTTTCAGCAACAAGATAAACAGCCATACAAGCGCCGCGAGAATGGCCAGAATGACGATAACCGACAAAATAGCCATTATCCATCCACCCACGCCGAATTCAGGGGTGCTTGACCAGGTCTTAAAAATACTGAGGTATTTAGGTATATTAAAAATATTGGCAATACCCAAGCCAATGCCCTTAATGATGCCCCAAACTCCTTTTACAAAGAACTGAGCCAGAAATTCCTCTAAAAACTTAATAAGAGGTCCCATTCTTTTGCCACCTTTACGATGAATTTTGTTCTGTATCGTTCAACTTTCCCTTATGTACTATACATTATATATAGGGGAAAGAATTCGCGCGTTGGTCATAGTCAAATGCAAGCATTTGCCATTTTGAGTTTTCACTGCCGGCATAAAGGATGCCGGCAACCGCCCGGGGCGGCGACGAGAAAACTCGGAAGTGGTTAGTGGTCATGGGTCGGCGGGATGTGTAGGGGCGGCCATTGGCCGTCCGCCGTTCTTAATGATCTCGTCGTTGTCGTCTTTGGAATTGTCTTTGTCTTCGGTGTCTTTGTCTTCATCGGTTTCTTCTTCGCCAAGGTCATCATCTATATCGTCGTCTTCTTCGGAATCGTCGTCTTCTTCGGAATCGTTATCTTCGTCGTCAGCATCATCCTCGAAGTCTTCTTCTGTATCTTCATCGGCGGTATCAGTGATGTCTTCGTCGTTATATCCAATGTTATCATCGTCAATGGCTTCGTCTATGATTACAGAGGCGTCTTCGGCGTTTTCCATGATTTCCGCTGGAACAACAGCCGCAACGATAACTTCTTCGTCTGCCCTTTCATCCGGGACGGAGGACCCGTCCCCTACAACGGAGGGTTCGGACTCTTCAACCGGAACAACACAGGGGTTGTTCCCTACAGATCCGAGGGTTTCTGTTTCATCTTCCCCTGCCTCCCTTGTTAAAGGGAGGGGGACCGCCTCAGCGGTGGTGGGATTCGTTTCCTTGTCCGGGACGGAGGACCCGTCCCCTACAACGGAGGGTTCGGATTCGTCTTCTCCTGCCTCCCTTGCGAAAGGGAGGGGGACCGCATCAGCGGTGGTGGGATTCGTTTCCTCGTCCGGGACGGAAGACCCGTCCCCTACCGCAAGGTGTGCATCGGGCGTTTCTTCCATTTCGGCGGCAGGAGCTTCCTCCTGCCCGCTAATAGGGTTTGCGGTGTCCTCCGCTCTTTTGGCTTCTTCAGCCGCTTTTTGCTGCGCGATATATTCATCAACGGCTTTTTGTTTTTCACGCTCAAGGTCTGCCGCTGCGATTGCGGCAGCCGTTTCCGCTGCTTTTGCCGTTTCATCCTGTGCTTTTTGCTGTGCTATGTATTCTTCGATGGCTTTCTGTTTTTCTTCCTCGATGTTTGAGGTGACTTCTTCAATCGCTTGCTGCTTTTTGCTGTCCGTTAAAACTCTGATAAACTTATAAAACTGCCAAATGAACAACAACGCAAGCGGAAGGACAATAATGAAAAATATACCTACTTGTGTTTTAAGGAAGTCCATCACTTTGCCGAGATATGGAACTCTCGTGCCGGTATAAACGCCGACTATGTTGACATAGGAAGCCGGATCAGCATCATCCGCAGGTGCATTGTCACCCCTCGTGATATAGTAGTTTGTTTGGTTATGAGGTTCAATTTTTACAATTCTATGTGTATCGTAGTATTTCTGTCCATTTAAAAAAGCGAAATAGGTGACGATATCATTGACTTTGAGAGCATTGTAGTCGCCGGTGTTGCTAATTAAGATCATATCACCCGCGTTAATCGTTGGTTCCATAGAATCTGTCTGCACAGAGAGGGGGCTGTAACCAAGAAGGTTGGGAAGACCTCCATTTTTTTGCGATGTTAGTACCAATGTCATAACACCCACGGCTATCACGAGGAAAAACACGATTAAAATGTTTCCCAAAATGCCTAAGAATTTCTTCAACTGTTACATCCTCCTAAAACAATTTCACTTTTTAGGACATTTATTTTGGTTAACAACGGGCTTTCCCACTTCAGGAGCCGTTTAAGCGTTTCGAAAACGCCGAAGCGCATAAACGGTGCCTGTAATGAGCGCTACAGGCAGGGGCAAAACTTTTGCTGCATTCCTGCAGGCAGATAAACTGCCTGCAGGCGCAATTGCAATTTCCCCGGGCTTTGCCCGGCATGTTTCAAGTTAGCTAACCGGATACGGGCGGTTGCGAAAACGTCCGTTTGTGAGGAGATTAAGTTGGCTTGCTTCCGGGTAGCTTGCCCGGAAGCAAGATGTAAAGAAATATTTTACTTTTGAATAGAAAGAGTAAGGTTGACAGCAGCTGTACCAAAACCGCTAACGCAGTCTGAATCATTGCCTTCAGCCCACACATAAACGAGAAACGACTTTGATTCGTTGGCTACAAGATCAAGCGTAATAGATTGAGGAGTAGCTGAAGAAACAACTTGGCTTCCAATATCGGAAGCTGCAAATGGATTAGTGCCTGTCGTTGAATCGCCATCATCAACTATGAAGTTGCCATTGGTGTCAACGCAGGTAACGCCAACGCCGGAAATCGGGTAATAATCGTCCGCAACTTGCGACATGATTACATTTGAAGTCGGACCAACCATACCACAGTAGACGAAGTTTTTGGTTGAGGAGAATGTTGGGTTAACTGTAACACCTGTCATATTTGCTGTTGACTTCAAGTAAACCTTAAACATGATGTAGTTATTCCCAGCGTTACCTGTTGCGGAAAAAAGGTGCGTATCCGCGTTAATGGTTCCATCGACAAACGAAGGTGTTGCTCCCCACTTGCCCGAAACTGGAACGAAGGTGCCAGGGATAGTGAAGTCATTCGGCATAATATTTGTCTCTACCGCATCAAGCTGGCTTTCAGTAAGGGAAAACCCCCATGCACTGTTATCGGCTGAAATCAACAGAGAACCGTCGTTGTTAGTTATAGTTGCATTGATGGTATCAACGCCAACAACGGTGCCGGCCGAAAACCACGCATATGTTGCCGACGATAGTGCAATCGTGGAAACAATCAGCATGGCGATGGCAGATAGAATCGCGCGCTTTTTAGTGTGTTTCATTTTTTCCTCCTTAATAAATTGATTCTGTTTTTTTTGAATGCCTCCCGGCATTCAAGCCAATATTTATCCATTAAAATGTCTTGGATACCTTCGGGGTGTAAAACCAAACTGTGATTTTGCCTTGACCAGAAAACCTGCCTCTCCTCCAAACAGGTTAACCGGTTGAGGTTTCTTCCTCCAGAACTTTAAAGTTCATGGACAGTTTGACTTCGCCCCCTTTGATATTATCGACACATTCAGGATCCCATCCTTCGAGCCAAATAAGAATCGTATATCTATCCATTTCGCCTGCCATAAAACCGGTACGCGTTGTTTCCATTACTTTATCCGCCGAGACGAAGTAATTGTCAATACCGAAGTTTGCATACTGGGCATCCGGGTTCTTGGGTGTTTTGCCGTAAACGGTAGGTACACCGTTATGGAATAACATTACACGGATTGCCTCGTCTGCGCCTTTTGCCGCTGAGTTTATATCCAAACTACAATAATAGGTGATGCTCTCATCATTTTCATTGCCGGCGTTCTTAATCCAAAAAGTATAAGCAATATAATCCTTACCGTTGTGGGCGCCGTCAATTGCGTCAATCTCTTCAAAACTGGTGTATGTTGGATCACCGGCATTGTAATACTCCCTGTTGTTGGGGTCGTTAAGAATCCAATCCTGCGTGATATTCCACATATTCTCAAGAGCTGTCCCTTGAAGGATTACTGTGGGTTCTTTGAAGTCCTTTGTTGATGAAATGGAAATATTGTATTTACTTAAAGCCTCAGGGTCAAGATTAACGGTGAACCGGCCGGCTTTATTCAGAAAGCTGGCACCGGCAAATACAATTGACATCAATAAGAGTAAAAACAATATGATGATCAGCAGCAAGCGCATCATCTGCCTGCGTTTGTTGACCTGCCTGGCGGTGGTCCTGACCTCGCGCGCCTCTTGTCCGCTCAAACTCCGTCCCCTCCTTTCGTCAGCTGATTTTCTTTTCCGGCATCGGGTCGCCGAACAGCTTGCCCTTCATTTGGTCAATACCCATGAGTTTGAGCAAGTCGGCTTTTTCTTGCGTGTCGACACCGTTGATTCTGGTTTGCGCTTCCAGTTTTTTGGCAAAATCGATGATGCCCTGCAGCATATTCTGCGCGCGCTCATCGCTTGAAATGTTTTCGAGCATGCTGTCATTGAGCCCGATGTAGTTCACTTCGTACTGGCCCAGGTGCGACAGGGAAGTGTATTCCACGCCGAAATCGTCAATAGAAACCAAAAAACCGTATTGCCGTAAGTCTTTGATGTTTTGAATAATCTGCGTTTTCTCTGATTCGAGAATGCTTTCGTTGATGTTAAAACAGAACTTGTCCGGATGGACACCTTTTGTTTCGACGATTTTTGTCATCTGCGCGACAAAGTTCTTTTTGGCGAGATGCTTGGTGGAAGTGAATAAAATAAGGCGGTTGATGTCGACCTCGCGCTTTTCGCAACGGAGGATGGCATCGCAGCCTTCTTCCAACGCCCATTTGCCGAGTTCGCAGATTTGATTTGATTTTTCAGCAATGGTGATAAAAGAGTGCGGCATGAGCACGCCAAGCTTGCGGTCGTTGATACGCATACCGGTGTCGTAATCAATTGCCATATTCAAGTGAATATCGAATACCGGCTGATAAAGCAACTCAATGCTTTTGACACCGCGGGACTCGCGTTTGCCGGTAATTTTCGTTTCTTCCATAATGCACTCTCCGTCTATGCAGAATCACCATACTGCTTTATTGGAAATCCGCCGAAATTGCAGGCAGGCATAGTTACAGAACATACCATTACCCAATATCATCTTATCACCCGCCCCGACAAATGTCAATAAACATTAGATATTTATTTTTGCGTTTTGCGCGTCCATTCCGGCGCAAAATACCCGTTGATTTTTTTGGTTTTTTTGTGCGTGATCTTTATCGACAATCCTGTTTTATAACCCGGTATTTCTTGTCAGGTTTTTACGAACAATTTGTCAAACTTTTTGAAACAAAAAAACGGCGCGTTTCCGCACCGTTATTTTTGACTGGCTTTAAGCGTTTTTGACTTCCGGCAGGACACCGGACATTTGGCGGATGCTTGCCGTCACACGGCAAACCGCCAAAGCCGTTTTTTGAGCGATTTCGTATTCGGCACTATAAAGCTGTGGCGATGCGATGTAATTCTTCCAGGCTTGCGCCTCGTGACTCATGATAACATGTTTTGGGATGTCCCCTGCCAGAAGGGTTCTATGGTTGTCTATATTATTAAATAAATATATATCGGTCAGTTTCGATATGGAGGCAATGGTGACGGTGCCCGCCTCGCCGATGATCTGTGAACCGCATCTGTCCTGCCCGACTTTGGAGTAGGTGAGGGTTGCCTGCAAATTCTCATAATCCAAAACAGCAGCGCCGTACGCATCCGCGCCGCCCGGTAAAAAGCCGGCGGAGGCGTAAATGTTTTTAGGTTCGCCAAAAAAATAAACCGCGGGATAGATGCAGTAACAGCCCAAATCCATCAAACATCCACCCGCCATTTCGGGGTTAAATATGTTCGGATTTTCTCCGTTTTTATAGGCGTCGTAACGCGAAGAAAGCTGTGAAAAATCAAAACGGGCGCTGCTGATTTTTCCGATTTTTTTAAGCGCTTCACACAGGATATTTTTTACGGGTGAATGCATGAACATAATCGCTTCCATATACACCAACCCGCGGCTTTTCGCGAGTGACTGAAGCGCTTCCATTTCTTCGGGTCTGATGGCAGCGGGTTTTTCACACAAAATATTTTTATTGTTATTCAAGAAATAACGGCTTTGCTCAACATGAAGTGAATTTGGCGAGGCAATGTATACCGCGTCAATATCGGCACGGGCTAATTCTTCCAAATCCGTAAATACTTGCGGCGCGCCGAAACGGGCGGCAAACGCTTTGCCTTTTTCCGCGGAGCGTGAATACACCCCCGCGAGCAACAAACCTTCCACCAGGTTCGCGCCAGCGATAAATTCTTCGGTTATCCAACTTGTGCCGATGACGGCGTATTTGACCAAGCGATTCAGCTCCGTGTTTAGTTTAAGTAGGAAGATGGAAGTAGGAAGATGGAGGGCGAACTGTGTTCGCCCGATAAGCAATTTATTCCCTTAAATCCAGCCCCATGGCGAGAAAACCGAAGATATTTCTGATAACAACGAAGCCGTACTTTTTGTAAAAGCTAACGCCTTTTTTGTTACCGGCACCGACGACGAGCATCACCGCCGGTATCTTTTTCGCCCGGAGATGATTGGTGAGCGTATCCATCATCACACTGCCCCAACCCTGCCGCTGATAGGCGGGTAAGATATCAATATGCAGATGCGCCGGGTACTTTTTGGCGTAGAAGTGCTGCGGGATGGTTGTGAACCATGCATATACGCCGTTGAACATGCCGCCTTTACGGGATCGGGCGATATACTCTTTGCAGAAAGTCTTATTGTAGCGGGCAAAATTTTCCGCGCAAAAAATGTAACCCACCGCGTTGTCACCGTCATCGGCAAGAACAAAGCAGTTGCCCGGTTCTTTTTCCACATAATAATCGCAGAAGCAAGCCAAGAGCATCGCCCGCTGTTTGGGTTCGTGCGCGTTGGCAGGGCCGGTGAGCAGACAAATTTCGCGGACATTTTCTTTGTCCTTTTCATTATACGGCCTGACTGTTGCCATCAAAAAGCGCCCCCCCGGTTATCCCGCACCGCGAATTCGGTGATAAACGCCGTTATCAGCGAATGTTCGGTGATGTCGAACGCCGGATTGTAAACCCCGATACCCCGGGGTGCCATGGGGTTTTGGTACCACATGTCCGTTACCTCGCCCGGGGCGCGGTGTTCGATTTTTATATCCCGCCCGGTTTCACAGGCCATATCAAAAGTGGAAGTGGGGGCAGCGACATAAAACGGCACCCCGTAATGTTTGGCGAGCACCGCCAGGCCGGAAGTGCCGATTTTGTTTGCGGTGTCGCCATTGGCGGCGATTCTGTCTGCCCCGACGATAACGGCGTTGACAGCACCGCTGTGAAGGAGAGAGGCCGCCATATTGTCGCACAGCAGGGTAACATCAATGCCTGCCTGGCTGAGTTCCCACGCGGTCAGCCTGGCGCCCTGCAGCAGGGGGCGCGTTTCATCCGCGTACACCCTGACCTTCATCCCCCGCTCCGCGGCGATATAAATAGGGGCAAGCGCTGTGCCGTATCGAACGGCGGCAAGTCTGCCCGCGTTGCAATGCGTCAAAATCCCGAAACCGTCCTGCAGCAGAGCAGCTCCGTTTTCGCCGATTTGACGGCATACGGTGATGTCCTCGGCTTTGATTGCAAGCGCTTTTTCTATCAAAGCCTTTTTGATAACGGCGATGGGCATGCCTGCGTTTTCTTGAACCGTCTGTTCCATGCGTTCGAGCGCCCAAAAAAGGTTGACCGCCGTCGGCCGCGAGGTGGCAAGGCAGTCTTTTATGGCAGAGAGCAGCATGTGGAAAACCGCGGAATCGTCCGTGACAATATTCTGCGCGGCTGCCGCCATGGCGATGGCTGCCGCGACACCTATCGCGGGCGCGCCGCGGACACACAGGGCACGGATAGCATCCCGTGCCTGTTCGGCGCCGGTGATTTCCAAAAACACGGTTTCATTGGGCAACCGTGTCTGGTCAATAATGACCAGACAGTTTTTTTGCGCGTCGTAGCTGACGGTTTCAAAGTCCATGAACGATCTCCTTCACCAGGGTTTGCAGTTCGTCCGACTTTTTATTGCCGATTTCAATGACTTCCTCCCCGCTCAAGGGTTGGTCAAGCACACCGGCGGCCATATTGGTAATGAGTGAAATTGCCAGTACCGGCAGCCCGCAGTGAGAAGCCGCGATGACTTCCGGCACGGTGGACATGCCCACAGCGTCCGCCCCGAGGAGCCGGAATGCCCTGATTTCCGCCGGGGTTTCGTAACTGGGACCGGCGCAGGCAATGTAAACGCCCTCGCGCAGGGTCATGCCGCATTTTGCCGCGGCTTTTTTAGCCGTTTCGCGCAGCGCGGGGGAATAGGTTTTACTCATATCGCAAAAACGCGGGCCGAAGTCATCGGCGTTTTTGCCGATTAAAGGGTTGGTGCCTAAAAAATTGATGTGGTCGGTTATCAGCATTAAATCGCCGACGGAAAACGAAGTGTTTACTCCGCCCGCGGCATTGGTGACAAGGAGTGTTTTGATGCCCAGCAATTTGAGCACCCGGATGGGGAAAGCGATGTCCCGCATAGCGTAGCCTTCATAAAAATGAAAACGCCCCTGCATGCAGACAATTTTTTTGCCCGATAGAGTACCGAAGGCCAGCCGGCCTTTGTGCCCCGGTGCGGTGGATTGGGCAAAACCGGGTATATCACCGTAGTTGATATAAACCGGATTTTCCAGTTTATCCGCCAGGGAGCCGAGACCGGAGCCGAGGATGATACCGATTTCCGGTTCAAAATCAATAATTTTCTTCACTGCCGCCGCCGCTTTTGCCGGCATAATAAGCACCCCCGAATCAACTTTTT
>CAZTCR010000025.1:0-46525 GCA_964612185.1 uncultured Eubacteriales bacterium | reverse complement strand
CCAAGCGTGTAGCGGACTTTCACCGCCAAGTTGTCGCCCATGCCGAGCGCACTTGAGACAGGGAGCACCTGAGAGAAATCTCAATGTGCTCCCTTTATCTGTATATCCGATGAACCTGCTTAGCGTTAAATTGCCCCATGCTCACTGCGTTTGATGATTTCATCTTGAATCTTACTGTCCAGATTCACGAAATAATCGCTGTACCCCGCAACGCGCACCATGAGCGTTTTATATTTTTCAGGGTTCTTTTGCGCGTCGATAAGGTCCGCCTGGTCCACCACATTAAACTGTATTTCAAAGCAATCGCTCTGCATAAAAGTTTTAATAAAGTCGGCCAGCGCTTTTTTCCCCTTGTCTGTTTGAATAAACGCCTTGCTGAATCTGAAATTAGTCGCGATACCGCCAATGCCGTATTTCTGCTCAATTTTCGCAATCGAGTGCAACACACCGGTTGGACCGTTGATGTCCATCCCCTGCACCGAACCGAGGCACTCCGAGAGCGCTTCGCCTTGCTTGCGTCCATCCGGTGTCGCACCGGCGCGCGACCCTAATACGCCATGCATCACCCAGGCAAAATAGCTGGGATGAAAGGTTCCGCCGACGCTGATTTTATACTGTTCAAGTTCATGCCTGATCAGATTATACAGCTCAACACCGATGCTGTCCGCTTCATCGATGCCGTTACCGAACTTCGGGCATTTATTGATGAAATATTGGCGGATTCGTTCTTCACCTTGGAAGTTGTTTTTGCATACATTGCCAAGTTCTTCCAAAGTCATTGTTTTATCTTCAAATACAGCTTTCTTAACAGTCGCTAACGAATCAACCAAATTTAAAAAGCCGGGGAAACAGGGATACACAAAATTATACCGTGCGCCGCCTGCGACAGCGTCTTTGCCGCGCTCAAGGCAGCTGTTCGTAAAAGCAGACGCCAGCGGTGCGGACATGTATTTTTCACGGCTGTAAGCGTACTCACACACATCCATTAAATAAGAACGGATGATGCCGGAAATCACTTTTTTTACCACTGCGTAAAATCCATCAAAGGTTTTTAAATCATCAGCAGTAAAATCAACCGGCGGCTCAACCCTGCACCTGTCGCCATAGAAAGCTGACCGGTTGTTAAAAACATATTCAAGCGCTTTGTTCAAGTTGATGTAGGGTGTTGCGACCAGTATGTTAGACGCGCCGATGGGTGTTATTTCCACACAGGTACTGTGTATATAATAGCGGGCGTCCTCAATACTAACCCCTGCGTTCAACAAACCGTCCTGAATGACTTCATCATTGAACAGCGAGGGCCTTGTGTAGCCTTTGGATATCATGTCAATACATAAATACAGAAGATCTTCGGGCATATGTTCATTAAAAGAAACCGCAACGGATGGATTAATCAGCCCGGTCGTTTCAATCGCCTGAATACACATATATGACAATTCATTCCAGACAGGATTCCCCTGCCGGTCCACCCCGCCCACCATGACAGGCGCCGGCCAGGTATCGTAAAGCTCGTTATGTTTCAGGTACATGTTCTCTATCAGTTCAAAAGCAAAATCTCTTGTGATATACCCCAGTTCTATGTCTTTTTTATAAAATGGATACAGGTAATTGTCGGGTCTGCCGGTCAAACAGTAGTCCCCGATTAACGCAAAACAGAACTGCATGAACCACATGCACTGAATTGCCTCATAAAAGTGCTCGCATGGTTCATACGGCGCGCGCGCGAAATTTTCCGCCATGCAACGGTATTCTTCTTTGCGGACGGCATTTTTTTCTGTTTCAACCAGGTCCATTAAGGCGTCATGATAACGCCTCGCAAACCGGCAAACACCTTCGAGAGATATTTTCACAGATGAGTAAAAAGCTTTTTTGCCACAGGCTTCCGGGTCGTTGTAGTCCAAAGTATTCAAATGTGTCTCAACTTCCGCAAGGATGCCCTTAATGCCCGTATTCAGCAGCTTTTCATAGTCCAGAACCCGGTGCCCGGTGTCGCCTTGGCGCGCACCGCTGAAAAAGCCGTTCCTGTTCCACAGCAGTCTGCCGGTTTCGTTTGTTTTTCTTACCACCGGCGTCAGTTTGAATTTGTTGGAATAACGCCCCGCAATCAGCTCGCGCTTATCAATCTCGATGGAATAATTATCAAAAAGCACGCAATCGATTTTTGCGCGTTTGATGTTGTGGGCAAACACATCAACGCTCTCAGCCAATGCTTTGTTTACCCAAAACTGTTGTTCGGCATGTTTGTTGGGGTTTTTGCCGTTTTCAAACGCCTTTGTTTTTAGATACTGTGTTCTGTTCAACTTATCAACCCCTGCGCAACAGCATTTGGAATCTGTTTGCTGTTTGTTCTACAATTCCGGATAGGGTGCCGTTATACACAGCGGCTGTTTTTCTGACCGAACGCCTTTCGCACCGCACAGCGGGCAGGAGAGATGATTTTCTTTGTAATTTATGTTGCACTCGTTGCAGTGCAGCATCGCCGCAGAATCGACGGGGGTTTGTTTGACATTGCTCTGAATGTCAACAGTAATCCCACGCTCCGCCAAAAAAGTAAAAAATGTCCGCTGAACATCGGTTGCCTCGCTCCTTGAAGTGAAAACGACATTGACAATGTTGTTGCAGGTTGATATGGCGCAATTCAGGTAATTGCCCATTGTGCCCCCGGCAACAAAGTCAAAATGGTCAAAGCCCTGCTCAAACCCTGCCGGAACCTTCACGACTCCGAGGTTTGTAAAAGCGGTGGTCATTGTTTTTTCTCCAAGCAGCAGGTAGCCGATTTTTAAGACGGTTTTTTTGAGTGCTAAAGGCATGAAGCGAAACGCGGCGCTGCTTTGCGCGGCGGTGTTCGCCGCAACCCTTTGGGCTAAATTCTCCTTCTTAAACCCTTCTTTCAGTTGCCCGGCAACCTCGGCAAGGATATCATCGAAGGTGCGCTTTTTGTCACCCGGATAAACGGCCGTGTTAACATACAAAGCAAATCCGCGTAATGTAACGGAGCCGAAAGTGCGACGCAGGTCAATGGGAACAGAAAGTTTAATGGGCTTTTTATTGTCCGCGGGCAGCATGTTTTCATACAAAGCCCATGTGTAAAGGGCTGCTAGGTAATCTGTAATGGTGACGCCTTTTTCTTTGGTTATCCGTTTGATTTCATCAACCGTGAAAAAACCATGGGTGAGCATAAAAAAGTTTCCCCGCATGGGCTGCTTGTATTTATACGCAGCAGCTTCTTTCCGGCTTGGTTTTACGCCCTCCACGCCCTTTACATTTTTATAGGAATCCTCCATTTCAGCTTCGGTGGGGCTGTCATTCAGGTCCAGTACGCCTTCGGCTTTTTCGATTTCGCAACCCAGCAACTCCAGGTATCTTGCGACAATATTTTTTAAGAATATCATCGCGCCGGTACCATCTGAAATAATATGAAATATTTCGAGGGAAATCCGGTTTTTAAACCATTTTACACGGAACATGGGTTTATTGCCGGTACCGGCATCAATGTGACCGCAGGGATATGCGTCTTCTTTGTCCACAACATCCGTATCGTTTACTGTTCTGAACTTGTATTTATAGAAATCTTTGTCCAACTGAACAAAATAGGTTGGGAACCTGTTCCGCAAATCGGTTACGGCCTGTTTTAGAACCTCCGGCTGAACATCAGCTTTCATAATCGCGGCAACGCGAAACACCCTGTTCCAGGTTTTTTTGTTGGTGACGGCATAAATAATCCCGGAACCGTCTAAATCGAACACTTGCTCAACATGAACTGTTTTATTTTGTGAAGAAGACAATGTTATCACTCCCTTATGATAAAAGCCTTTCAATAATTTTGCTGTGTATCAGTCTCGATTTCATTGTATCAAATCCCGCTATTTATATCAACCCATTTCCGGTCAGCCAAACCGCATCGGCTGACAAAGGCATGTTCCGCTTAAATATTTATGTTGCATATTGAGGGTAATATTTTTATAATGTAATGGTCAAGCATACGAACAAGAGATATTGAGGTGATTTGGTGCAAAATAATAACAGTAAAAACGAATCATTGCAGGAAAAGGATTACAGCAAAACGATAAAAAGCTTGCAGATTGCTTCCGCGGTTTTTATGTTGGCTATGCTGGTTGCGTGTGTGATACTGCTGAAAAAATACAACATCTCCGTAAAAAACCTTGGAGAGATTCAGCAAAAGTTGTCCGGCATTCAAGGCGGCGAGGTTACGATAGCGGTCGCAATGATATTATTCTCAATCATTAAATCATTTGCTTTGATTTTTCCGCCCGCTGTACTTTTCGCGTTGTCCGGTTTGCTCTTTGAAAACATTTGGATTGCTATGCTGGTCAATATTATCGCTACGGCTTCAAGCCTTTCACTTCCATACTTTTTGGGTCGTTTTACGGGCAAGCCAATGTTTGACACCCTTAAAAATCGATTCCCCAAAATCAGCAAACTGGACGATTTTGCGGGAGAAAATGAATTTGCTTTTGTCTTGATCATGAAAGTATCGGGACTTTTGGCAAGCGATTTAAGCAGCCTGATATTCGGCACGCTGAACATCCCCTATAAAAAATATATGGTGGCGGCCAACCTCGGGCTGCTGCCGCTGAATATATTATGGACACTGCTCGGCGCAAAAGGCGACCTCTCAAACCCTTATAGCTTTCTTTACATATTGCCCATAATTATTTTTGCCGTGGTTTCTTTTGTCGGGATGAAAAGATATTCGAACAAGAAGGCGGCCAAGCAGTCTTGAACGACCCGACACACCCGGCGCATTAGTGTCATTCGATAATTTTTCATTCAACAGAATGAAGCACCAAGCGGTTTTATGCCGGCTTGGTGCTTTTTCTTTTGTCCGGTGATTGGGATTATTCTGAAATCCGCCCCGGAACTGTTTATCGGCTTGACCGTGCTTTTCAGGTGTGTCAAATACATGAGTTAGCTTATGATTGCTCCTTGAGTCTTTCCGCCTCGTTTTCTTGAATCGTTTGGCGTTTGAGCGCCCTCATTTGAGCCAACTCTTCGTACATCCTCTCCCTCGTTTCGAGCGAGCCTTTGTAGAAAAACTTCGGGACATTCGATAGAACACCTGTTAAACTCGGCAGCAGTGTGCAACCCAGGAACAGCAGATACTTCGTTCTGTCCGTCTGTTTACCAAAGCCGGCCTTGAGTGAATACCCGATTTTAATCATAATGATGTTGCGCAGCGGTCCTATGATGACACCGGCAATTTTTTGAACCAAGCCCTTCGCCGCAAGCGTTGTGCCTTCAGTTCTATATCCGTTTTTCCACTCACAATAGTCAAGCGCCTCGGTCATGATCATTTTTGGAATGATTTTTGTGACGCTTAATGTGGATTTGTAAATAATGTCCTTTGCCATATAGGCCGCGCCCATCACCCACACATTTCTGTAAAAGCCGCTCTTACCTCTGCCGCCAATCGAACCGATTAAGAATATCACTATGTTCGCAATGTCCTTTTGAATGTCCCCAAATATCCACAAGGATTTCGTTGAAAAACGCTTTTGCGCCCAGGGCAGATAAGTATAACTAAGCATGGACAGCGGGGCGCCCGGCAGTATGATGATGTTTTGAATGGAAACAGTACCGAGCACATCGGCGAAATAGTTCTGTGTTCCGGTATCAAATTTAAAAATATTCATGAAATCAGACAACATCATTAACAGCATCGGTCTGTTGTTAATGATTGTTTTGATTCCTTCTTTAAAACTTGGTTTGTCAACAGACTGGGCAATCCGTTCTTTCGCCACAGAAAAATAAAACAAAGCGGCAACACCGCCGTAAATCGCGCAGAAGGAACCCATCGATAAATAGGCCGACTGCATCGACATGCCGATTTTGTTATGATTGATCAGATCAATCAGCAACCCCATGAACATGGACGGAAAAGACTCCCAGAGCCCGGAAATCACCTCCGCTATTGTGAAGAGAAGAACCCTGTCCTGGGGATTAGGCGACATGCTGGATATGAACCCGGTTTCCGCAAAGCCTCTGAAAGTGTTCATGAGTTCGCCCGTCATGCCAAGTGTCATGGAATAAATCAGTTTTTTAAAGTTTTTTGGGTTCCGGTCAAAAAAGAAAGGAGTCAACCAGCCAAGGATTCCAAAAATAGTACCCGGGACAGCAAAAGCCAATAAATACGGTTTGAATTTGCCCCAGCGGGTCTGTGTCCTGTCAACCAGCACCCCTGCAAAAGTATCGTTAATAATGTCCCAAATGCCGCCGATCAACCCCGCGATCGCGCCCCAGCCAAAATCAATTTTGACCAGGTCAAGGTTAAACCGGCCGCTGTATCCGCTGATATTTACGGATTTTGAAGAGTCAAATATGCAATAAGCGGCCGTCTCTTTTATGCCGATGTAATGCCGGTCTTGAAAATTTACATGCTCAGCCATTATTTACTCCTGCCGTTTTTCACATTTCTGATGTTCTGTTGAGTTTAACAAATCGAATTGATTTAAGCAATTCATTATTAAAACGAATTTGACATTGACCGCTGCTAACAGTTTACGAATATTGTTTTGGTGAAGGCTTAAACTGATGAATGTTAAAAGCATAAAACGGGTGGTGGTTATACAGTGAGTTCCTGTCGAATGTTTTTTTACAAGGAGACCAATTGGCAAGACTCTGCGGATTATCGTCAATAGCAGCTGACAACTCGCCCTCACCGTTGAGGTTGATGGCGGCAACGGCGAACTGTTCAATGCCTGTGCCTGATTTTCGATAAACGAACGCGCGTTCAACCCCTTTGTAAAGCAGCCGAAAATCGTCCGGCAAACACCGCGCGTAGAGCGCATAACCGCACGCACCCAACACTTCACCCCAGGAAAGCAGTTCGCCTGTTTCGTCGAACTCAAGCGTGAGTCCGTCCGGCGGCAGCGGCGCATTGCCGCTGACGATCGCCGGATATTCATGCGACGGCACGCCGGAATGTTCGGCGTTGCGCGCAGTGACCCTGAAATGATATTTCGTCTCATTTTCAAGCCCAGTCAGTTCAAAGCATACATCGGTCGTATCAGCGGTATGTGTCCAAGTTTCCCCGCCATCGAGGCTCATATCAATGTCATATTTTTCGGCAGATCCCACCGCAGACCATTTGACATTCGCCTGCCCGCTCCCGGTTGCGATATGGTCAATGCGAGGCACCGCCGGAACCGGCGGATGGCCTTTTTGCGTGAGGCTCAACTTATGTTCTCCTTTTGGAACAAACACAAAGCCACGCTCATCGGGAATAATTCTTATACCGTCTATATAAATCTCATCATCACAGCCTGTTTTTGTAACACGAACACACGAATCAAGCAATGAAACCACTTTGCCTTCAATGGTGTGCGCGCGGAAGTCATCGAAAGATACGGCAACGGGTTTTTCACCATCAACCTCGATTTTCAGTTCTTCATACTCAAGCAAATCACCGTCAAACAATGCCAGTGAATATGTCCCGTCTGCATTAACACGCACAGCGCCCGATGTACCCATGAATGTAATGCCGTGAGTATGAATGCAAACAGGCTTTTGACTGCGCAAGATATAATCCGTCCACTCGATTCCGCGCCGGATAACAGCGCACCCATTTTGATAGGATGCGCTGATACCGGCTTTGTGTGTAACCAGCGCAACACTGTCCCCCATACCATGGTACCAGATGCTCTTGCTTTCGGGTGTGAATAGTTCCCAGCGGTTGTCGGTCTTTGTTAATGGTTGTATGTCCGGAAATTCGTCATAAAGGGCAACATTCCAGGCAAAGCGTGTCTTCGTATACGCGGAGCCTACCGCGTCATATATCAATATGTAATCGCTGTGTGAAAGAGTGACGCTGCGGCTTTGGTATTCCGGCCACCCGTAAGAATCCGGGCTGACTTCGGCATCAATTTTGGCAAACTGGAAACCACCCATATCAAAGTAACCGTTTGTCATCATATTCGGCCCGATAGACCGATATTTATACCCTTTCCAAACCCCAAGCATACAACCGGCATCGCAGTCATGATACATGCCATCGCCGATTTCTTCCGAGCCGTTATGGCTGTATGCCTTGCCCGCCGCATAGTAGTAAATGGCTCCGTTGCCGCCCATGCCGGCTGTGCCCCAACGGTAATTCGGGCCGTCGTCTAACTGTTGCAAATGCACCGATATTTCGTCCTGCGTTTCGACCACGCCGCGCAGCACAACACCGTAGCCGGTAAACGCGCAGGAACGGAATTGGGGCCGCGTACCGCCGTCACGCTTTACCCGTTGAGAAAGCGCGTTATACAGAGTGCTGCGGGACTGTGCCTCTGCCTCCACATCGTCATGGTGTGAAATATAGCGCAGGTTTTCAGCCGTGAGGGGCGCAAATCGCTCCAACACAAGCGCCAAATGCCACATGGTGTTTGGCGGAACGCGCCTTGCGCTGTGCGCGCCCTGCGGCGGGTGCAATCTGCGTTTTCTTGCACCTTCCGCCAGGCAGTCCTTGCTCCAATACCGGTTGTTCTTTAGATGCAGTGCCAGTGTTTGCGGGTTATCCCCGTTGAAGGGTGCCGTCAGTGAGTGCATCAGCCATTGACCCAGCATGTCTGTCTCCGGCGTGCAGGCTGTATTTCTTCGTCCGCCGAGTATGCGGGCGACCGCATGAACATTTAGGGCGTTATGCCAATAGGCCCAAGTGTACAACCCGAGGTTCTCTGCCCACCGGCCCCCGCGCAGCATGAACTGTTTTAGGGGCGGTCGGGTCATATATGTCGCTGTTAGAGGAATCAATTTTTCAAAGGTTTGCATAAACAATTCATAATCGGGATGTTCCGGAAAAAGACAGGCTGTCGTCCCAAGGCAGCGTTTGACATCCGACAACAGGTTCGGCGGGCCGCCATGCATTATAAACATTGGTGTGCAGCATTCGCCCTGCGCGAGATAAGTTAACAACAAAAGAATTGCCTCGGTTTGTTCCCGCTGTGCATCGCTGAACCGGTCATGTATCAGATTGTAGGTGCTGAAATACTGCTCGCTCATACGCCGGTACGGCACGCCGGAAAAACCGCAGTTCACACTCGCGCCGTAAAGCGGCAGGGAAGGCACCAACAGGTAGGTAAGCATATGTTCCAGCATGGCCTCCGGGGTGTCAAATGCCGGGAATTCACAAAGTTTTTTTGGCCGCAGCCCGTCTTTCGGGTATGTCAGCGAATAATCCTTTACTTTATCAAGATGAAGGGTATTGTACCAGTTTTCAAGATAATTGGTGTAACTCACCGCGAACAGTCCGAGTTTTGGCGCGGGGAATCCGTCAACGCCTTTGAGTCTTTCAATCACTTCAAAAAAGCATTCCTTATCCTTTTCGTGGTTATAAACCGTCAAACTCGTACTGCGCGTACCGTTCGCGACGGGAAAGTGCCACCACAGGCTATAATTTTCATAAAAATACTTGATGGCTGAGCCGTCCCAAGCGGTAATAATATCATACCGTTGATTATCCCAGTTTTCGCTCCCGCGCAGGAAAATGCCGATGCTCCGTCCGCTGCGCTCGTCCCAGAAACATGCATTTTTATTGCGGGCAACCGCATTCTGCGTTTCAAACACATTTAACCGGAATGGAAGCTCGCCGTTTTCACCGCTTGTCGGCAGGTCCATGGGGTGGCTGAAACTTTCCACAAAAGGTTCGTCAATTTTTTGCCAAGGATAATCTTCAAATCTTTTGCAAGAGGAATCTTCCAAAAATTTCCCCGGATTGTTCGGGGCATAGCGGTGCGTCGGTTCAAACCCGTTGAGTTCAAAGCGCCAGCAGACCTGTTCATCGCTGGCAATACCGCTTACCTGTTCATCAAGTGTTATAAAATCAAGGCCGTCAAACAGGCATATGTCCGCCCGATAGCCGCCGTCATCCTCAAGAACATATTCAACACGAAAGCATGTGAAAACCGCTCCGGATTCAATGCAGTTCGTTTTAATTTGGGTAACTCGGCGCCTGTCCGAAATGAATTTTGAACTGCCAACCCAACCCTTTTCGTCGCTTATTGCCATGATTGGACCGCAGGGGTTTATGGGTTTGTTACTGGATTTGGGCAGCTTTATCATTACAAGAGAGTTGGACATAACGATACAGTCTTCCGCCTCTTTTGTATTTACTGAGCATTTATAATTGACCGGTGTTCCCTTACCCAATCGGAATGTTTTTGAACCGCCTGACGGCAGATCGGTCATAAAGGTAACATCAGCCAAAAGGAGTGTCCCGTCATCCCGGCAGACAACCGCGGAAAACTGGCAGGGCTGTTGATTGAAACCGCAGGACAAAACCAACTCATCTGCGCGCACATTGTCGCCCGAGAAATCAACCCGGTAGGTAACCGGCGTCACCGGCCAACTATATAGCGGATAACGGATATGGTCTTCCAGCCTAATTGCTAAGCTTTCCCGGAAGAAATGTGTTTCTTTTTCCTTGATGAAAGCTTTGTTCATCTCGGCTCCTTATAAGCTGAACTCGTTTTCTCTGCCGCGGTTGCTAATATTTTTTCAATTTTGGATGCGGCATGACGCTGTTCCAAAATAAAACAGAATTTGAATACAGTCTAACATAAAAAGACCATAACGCATAGAGAAATAAGCATAAAAAGAGCTGCCTAAACACGATTCTTGGCAGCTCAAATCCTAATAGTACAATCTTTTATAAGTTTGCTGCGGTGAAACCGATCACCGGTTCCTGAATAAGTGCCGATTGTCTTGCAAGTCCCATACTTTACACGACAAGTTTTGCTTTAATATTCGAAACGGTCTTCATTTCAGTTTTAGCGCCGCCGCATGCCACCAAAGGTGCTTCTGTTTATAAGAAACAACACCCGGGGAGCTTATTATTCCCGGGTGTTGTTTGGTTTTCGATTTTAACAGTTCCCCTATTCAAAATAGATCGGATTCGTCAGGCTGTAAGCAAAGGGCGGAATCGGAATGCCCACATCCTTCGGCATCAGTTTTTTTATAATCTGTTTGTATACGGCTTTTGAAACAGGCTTAAACTCATACAACACTTCTGCGCGGACAAAACCCTTTTGGGCAACTTCAATCTCCGCCTCAAGCGCTCCGGCTTTTTTCGCCTTTTGATCCAAGATAACACAATCGTTGTTATAGACAACCAAACGGTGGCCTTTTTTTATTTTTTCGGCTCTGATTTTTACTTTTAAACCCTTATTCCAACGGACTGTTTCGCCCACAAAAGCATCGCCGCAGGTTAAATACAGCCTGGTTTTATCGGGTCCCTGTGTGATAAAGCTGTTGCCGTTCCTTAGTGCGTCCAACACATCTTCCTGCGTGTTGGATTTGGCATAGACAAAAGTTGTCGGCATGGCTAACAGATCAGTCACTTTATAATCTTTATGATAATCGCTGCCGCCAACGGCGCTGATTCGCCTGCCCGCGAGAAGCTGGTCGTGCCACCAGCGTATATTGGTCATATCATCAATATGCATCGGTGCGTTCCACACTTCAACACAGTCCATTGGAAACCCTTCAAGCGGGAGGTGCCAGCCGCATTTTTTGCAGAACGGGTGATTGACGGAAATTGTACCGCCTGCTTCTTTTGCGGTATTAATAATACTGATGAAATCCTCTAAGCTGTCCAAAGTATAGGGCGTTGACACAGGCATTTTTATTCCCCATACATTGACATGCCCCGGTTTTCCGGTTACTTCCTCCCCTTGGATGATCAGCAGGCTGCCATTATAATAGGGGGCATCGGCTGCATGGAAGTTATGTTCGGTGAGTATGGCCCAGTCAAGCCCCTTTTTCTTCAGGGCAGCGAGCATCTGTTCGGGCGTAAGCACACCGTCGCTGTTGATCGTATGCAAATGCGTGTCGCCTTTGAGCCATTTTCTTTGTTGATCCATAACGCTCTCCCCGTTCTCATATAAGCCTTTTACAACAGCTGGATGTTGTTTTTCAGGCAGTCTTTTCGCATTTGTTCCGGCCACACGGACGCATGCACTTCGCCGATATGCGCTTTATTGAGCAACAGCATACAAAGCCTTGACTGACCGATGCCGCCGCCGATTGTAAGCGGGAGTTTGTCTTCCATAAGCATTTTGTGGAAAGGCAGCGCAAGCCGGTCTTCCAGATCTTCTGTTTTAAGTTGATGCAGCAAGGCGGCCTTGTCAACCCTGATGCCCATAGACGACAACTCAAACGCGCAGTCCAACACAGGATTATACACCACAATATCACCGTTGAGCGACCAGTCGTCATAATCGGGGGCTCTGCCGCCGTGTTTGATGCCGGACCGCATTGCAGCGCCGATTTGCGTCACAAAAACCGCGCCGTATTTTTTAACGGCGTTATACTCCCGTTGCTCCGGCGACAAGGCAGGATACTCGTCCTCCAGTTCCTGTGTGGAGAGGAAAACTATTTCATCCGGAAGAAACAATTCAAGCGAAGGATAAAGCAACCGCACCCGGTTTGCGGTGTCCAGAATCGAAGTATAAATTTTCTTCACGATATTTTGCAGAAAACCAACCGTTCTGTCCTCTGGTCGGATGACCCTTTCCCAGTCCCACTGGTCCACATAAAGCGAGTGAAGGGCATCGCACACTTCGTCCCGGCGTATTGCATTCATATCCGTGTAAAGGCCTTTGCCCGGTTCAAAGCCATACAGCCCCAGGGCGTAACGCTTCCACTTCGCAAGGCTTTGGACAACTTCCGCTATTTCCCCTGTTTCCAGGATATCAAACGCAACCGGACGCTCAACGCCGTTGAGGTTGTCGTTAAGCCCCTGCGAGCGCAGCACAAACAACGGCGCGGATACTCTCGTGAGAAACAGCTGCCCGCTTAAAAATGTTTCAAAAGTATCTTTGATGTATTTGATAGCCGCTTCCGTTTCCAACAGGTTTAGTTTCGATTGATACATACTTTTACTCCGATTCTGTTCGTTTTACTCCCTGATTCGCAAAGGCAAAGCGGGGTCATAGGCTGAGTTGATTCGTGTCGCGAACGATGTCTTATTTGCAATATCTTCATCTGTCACATAATGAACATCGAGCAGTCCGTTTGATTTGTAACCGGTTCTTAAATAATTCGTTTCGGACAAGGCCAAACTCCATCCGCCAAGCCAATCGTCAAGCATTTGCCGCTGTTCCCGATCGCCGTCCACATGGATTAATAAATCAATATCGCTGTTCAGCCTCGCTGTGCAATTATTCGTACTGCCAAACAGATAAATCCCTTTCACACCGAACTGTTTTAAATCCATTTTAGCCGCTATTTGTTCTGCCATGTAATGCCGCCATTTCCATCCATCATCGTCAGAAGCACCGCTGTAATCCTCGTCCGCCGTAAAGCCCTCCATATCCGGCAACCCGTGACGCAACGAATCATCGATAAACGCAACCGCCGTATCAAGATCGGCGTTCATCAGCACAACAAGTTCTTTCCCCGTATAATTATCATCAATATTGATGACTTTTATCACATCTTCCAAATCGGCAAATGACGGTAAGATATCACGAAGAGCATTTTTGTTCTGATTGAAAAATGAATAGTTGAAAATGTTTTCTTTTTCCTCCGGATACAATGGAAGATACTTGATGTTTTCCTCAACAAGATCCTGGAAAAAATGCGTGCCGAAAGATAACTCCGGCTGAAATTCCGATTGTTTGTTGGCTATTTCAATGAGCATTGCTGTATTGTTAATGTCCGAATAGGAAACAGAAACGCCCAGTTTGATGTCTCCACGGCTCCCCCATCTTCCCGGACCAAGCAAAATGAAACTTTTCTTTGGCATCATCCTGTTCAGTTCGCTTACCGCTGTACCGACTTTTTTGAGGGCTTCGTAACTTTCGATTTTCGCATACTCAACCGGGTCAATGTAAATGAGTGTTTTAATCCCGGCTACTCTGCCGTTGGTGATATACCTGTTAGCCGAAAACACTTTGCTTTTTGCCGGTATGTTATCAGGAATGGCGGCAGGCTTATTGTCTCTGCCCATGCTTTGCGGGCGGCACTGCAGCACATACAGATTTGTTCCGTCGTATGCAAACTCAATGTCAACGGCATAGCCGAGTTTTTCTTTGAGCAGCAAAAGAACGGTTTGAATTTGCTTGACAAAAGGCGTTCTTTCAATAATGCCTTTGAATGTGATAACAAAATCATCCGTTTTGAAATCGGTTGTAATCCTATTGAAGTCTTTGATCAACTCGTTTTTATATACAGACGCCAGATTTTCAATTTGCGGGATGATATCGCCGTAATCGTTAATTAACCGGTTAATCGGCATGGTTAAAAATCGCTTTTTTTCAAGGTCAATGACATCAATCATGCGCGGTGAGTACCGTTGCACCTCCTGCGGCAGCTGATTGATTTTAAGATTCGGCTGACCGGGAGATACCAGTATCGGAAAATCATCGCCGACTCGGTCGACAGCCCTTGTTCCAAGCCCCATCACCATACGCACAAGACCGTCGCCCCGTTTGATTCGCGGTGACCAGAGGAGTTCGTTGTTGTTAAAGGCAACGCCGGACAAAAGAGGGAAATAGTATGGACCCACACTGCACCCGACAACCTCCTGTATCATGACGCCCATTTGCTCGTTGCAATCAAGCAGGTTGTGTTCTTTTCTGTATTGGATTGAGTCCGGGCTGAAAAGTGACGCATACACTTCCAGAATGCCATCCACAAGGTTTCTCAGGCGTTCGTTTTTAGACCCCGTATTCGCCAGGAAAAGACTTTTATATTTCCCTGAAAAAGAGGACCCCATCTGGTCTTCCAGCAGACTCGATGACCTGACGATAAGCGGCACACGCTCGCTCTGTTCGAGAACGCCGTTGAGTTCACTGATTGTTTTCGCGGACAATTGAGCAGAGCGAATTGTCTGTATGATTTTCGGATAACTTGTTCTGATTTCAAAAATATCAAGATACTTGTGTTTGTTCAAGTCGTCCATTGCATTGTCAAGGACTATGTTGGCAAATTCATCGGATGCGATGTACCATGTTTTTGGTATGCTAATGTTTTGAAGTTGCGGGTTTGTGAGTGACTCGGCTTTAATGATTTGGTTGGCCACAATGAATCCGGCAGCTTTCCCGCCCACACTTCCCGACCCTTTACTTGATGAAATATAAGTTTCCAACAGTTCGCTGAACGCCTCAACAGACACAAATTTTCTCGCGTTTTCGATCAATTTCGGATTATCGGTTAAAAACCGTCTGATTAATTCAACAGACAGCCATCGTTGTGTTGCTTCGCTTGATTTTCCGTTATACTGTACCGATTTGGTATACTGTTTTAATGCTTTTGCAATGCTTGGCGCGTCAATATCCTTTTTATCAACAAGCTTGATCAGTTCATAGGTCTTGTTCTGATAGATCCAAAGATTCAGATAGTCCAATATTTGAGAATCATTCAAACATTCCCCCGCAGTGTTGAAAAGCCGGTCGCTCAAACGCACCGCGTCGACCTCCGGCAATTCTTCAAGCGGATAGTTTTCCTGATGCTGCGGGTTGTATTTTGCCCAGCCCAATTCTTCAAATATTTCATTTGCAGCGCTCGGTTTTGTCTGTGTTAATAGTGCTATCATTTTTTCACAGACATACAGCAGCAAGCGGTGGTCGGTTTTTTGAAGCAGGCTCAGAATTGTTTTCCAATTGCTCTTTGATGTTGCCGCATCATCCGCGCTTGTTTGATATATTGTTTGCGCAATTCGGTTGGCAATGGTTTTTATCAGCCTTTCTTCCTGCGCCAAAAAAGGCTTCTCGTCCTGTGGGAATAAATCCGCGGGGTATGCCGCTTTGACAATCCCTCTTTTCATATTATTGACAATAATATCCGCTGTAATGTCCCTGCTGTTTTCATCACTGTTTTTTGCGGCATATACTTGCCCGTCAAGGCAGATGGATACTGCGCAGGCATCCACATTGCGGAAGCCGCGCGGGCATACAAGAGAAACATCATAAAGCATCTCGGCAACAGAACCTTTTGATAGCGCTTCATCCACCAGGTAGAGACACTCGAGTTCCTTCGCCCGTTCCTTTAAACTGTCAACCGATACATCTTGAATATCGTCCACAGGATACTCCTCAATTAGTTACTCAAACCCAACCCCGTAATTTCACAGCTTCCGCGACACGGTGAATGGCGATTACATAAGCTGCGTCCCGCATATAAAGCCCTTTTTCACGGGCAATTTTATTGACTTGTTGAAACGCTTGCGTCATTTTAATATCAAGCTTCTCCAAAAACTCTTCTTTTGACCAATAATAATTCATGTTGCATTGAACTTGCTCAAAATAACTGCCGGTTACACCGCCGGAGTTACATAAAAAGTCCGGTATTAAAAAGATATTTCTTTCCTGGATCATTTTATCGCACTCGGTAGTTGTTGGTCCGTTGGCACCCTCGCATATAATTTTAACACTGCTGTTGATCAGAGAGAAGTTGGAAGCATTAATCTGATTCTCCATAGCGCAAGGCAGCAGGATGTCTACATCCTGCGCGAGCCATTCGTCACCGCCGAGCACTTCGCAGCCAAGTTCTTGTGCTAATTTTTTATCGATTGTGCCAAAGCTGTCTTTTATTTGAACCATATCCTTAACATTGATGCCGTTTTTATTGCGGAAGGTGTATGCCTTGGCATCCTTGTTGTCCCAGCTCGAGAGTGCAACGACCTTGCCGCCCATTTCCGAATACAGCAATGAAGCATATTCGGCGACATTGCCGAAGCCCTGAAAACTCGCCGTGGTACCGGCTATGTCCATCCCCAGTGATTTAAGCGCCTCTCTGAGCATATAAATAACGCCGTAACCGGTTGCTTCTGTCCGCCCGAGCGAACCGCCCATCCCTACCGGTTTACCCGTAATAAACCCCGGGAAGTGCCCGCCAGTTATCGCTTCATACTCATCGAGCATCCAAAGCATGTGCTGCCCGTTGGTCATGACATCCGGCGCCGGGACATCCGTCACCTGACCGACATTTTTGACGATTTGCCGAATGAAGCCTCTGCACAACCGCTCTTGCTCGCCGGCGGACAGGTTGTGCGGGTCGCAAATGATACCGCCTTTTGCGCCGCCGAGAGGAATGTCCACCACGGCGCACTTCCATGTCATCCACATGGAAAGCGCACGGATGGTGTCAATTGTTTCAAGCGGATGAAACCGGATGCCGCCTTTAGCGGGTCCGCGGGCATCGTTATGCTGTACCCGGTATCCGTTAAATATTTTGGTTGTCCCGTCATCCATTTTAACGGGTATCGTGAAGTGGTATTCTCTGCTTGGCTGCCTTAATAAATCACGGGTTGCTTGGTCCAAATTGATAATATCCGCGACTTTATCGAACTGTGTCTGCGCTGTGATATAAGGATTGTATGCCGGATTTTGCATTTTCATTTCCCCTGTCTTGCATAAAATAAATAAATAATAAGTACTATTATACATTTTAATGAGCTAATGTAAATAGTATGGTGATATTTTATTCGTATATTTTAAAAATATTTGCAGTTTGTTTGTTAATGAACTGCAAAAGACTAATATTCGATTTTCACCGGCAGACCGGTTTCCATGGATTGATTGCAGCTGAGTGTAAATATCAACGACTTCAGCGCATCCTCATAGGGCGAGCGGATTTTGGAGGCGTCTCCGCTGATAACCGCTTCCACAAAGGTGCGGTCGCACGGAATACCCGCATCGCCTTCCTGCTTGTATGATATCACGCCGGAAGTCTTGCTCAAAGCGCCGTCGCCTTTGATGACATAACTCTCTTCGCCTTCTTCGATCACGCGCTGTTTTTCAAACACTTCGAATGAGTTGATTATTTTATGGACGCCGCGCTTGTCTTTTGCGCTGAAGGTAATCCTGCTTTCAAAACTCGCGCCTTCTGTCGCGTAACAGCCGGATGATAAAACACCCAGCGCGCCGCCGCGGAACTTAATCGCTGTTGTTGTTAAATCATCCATGTCATAGCCGTCCCGTTGAACGAAGCCATTGGTCGCGAGGCTGAACACCAGCTCCGGCTCATCGAACAGATAACGGATAATATCGCACTGGTGAATGGTGGACTCAACGAGCATGCCGCCCGAGGTTTCTTTTTTCGGCCACCAGGAGATATCCGGTATACCGCCGATGCGGGAAGCTTCCACCAGGACAACCTCATTATCACGCATGAATTCCATAGACGGTTCGACAATCGTACCGTAACGGCACTGGAAGCCGACAGCGGTGATCAGACCTGCTTCTTTCACCTTTTTTGCGATATCTTTCGAAAACTCAATATCAAGCGATATCGGTTTTTCCACAAAAAAGTGAATGCCCCTGCGGATAGTTTCATACTCGATTTCACCGTGACAATATGGTGGAATGCAGATAAAAACCATATCGGGCTTCACTTCATCATACATCGTTTTATAATCGGTATAAGCCTTGCCGCTCCCGGCAATTTCACAGAACTTTTCCGCTTTTTCGGGAATCAGGTCACAAAAGCCCGCCAGTTCAACAATATCCTTGAACTGCACAAGGTGTTCCAAATGATATCCTCCGATGCCGCCGCAGCCGATCATGGCAAGTTTTTTCATAGTTGTATATTCCTTTCAAGGTTTAGAATGTATGTTTAGACGATTTAGTTGTCTAGTTGCAGTATGTTATCCAGCTGAGCCGAAACCATCGCGTAAAATTCGGGATAGCTTTGTTCGGGATTGTTTTTACCGACTTCAGCGGTGAGATAACCGTCAAACCCGGCATTTTTTAATGCGGGGACTATCTTTGCCCAGTGGATGCTGCCGGTCAGCAGATCCGCCCACTCCCCACCCGAATTCATACCGCCCTTTCGTTTAAAATCCTTCACATGCACCAGTTTGATTCTTTCACTAAGAATTTCAATCCAATGTTCCGGCTGCGAATAGGCAACCACATTACCGACATCAAAATAAGCGCCGATATAGCGTGAATCAAGCGTATCAATAAAACTGACCATATCAAAGGGTGAAGTAAAAAACTGATTCCAAACATTTTCCACCCCGACAAAGAGCTTTGATTCTTTGATCTCGTCTTTCAGACCGGCAAGCGTTTTAAGGGAGTTTTCCCACGCGGTTTTAAGTGTGACGCTATCCGTCATGCCGCCCGGCACAACAAGGATTCCCGCGGCGCCGAGTGCTTTGGCGCATTCAAGCTGCTTTAACAAGACGCTTGCCGCAAATGCTCTTTCCTCCGCTTGAGGACTACCCATGCTTGTGCCGTACAGCGAGCAGGAAACGCTGACAACGGGCAGCTTGTATCGTTGGGAAATTGCTTTTATATCAGCGAGTTCTTGAACGGAAGTTGAAAATGTCAGTGAATGTGTCGGGCTGCCTTCTTTATCTAAATTGAGTTCAATACCATTGAAGCCCGCTGCTTTGATTTGAGCAAACATTTCTTCAAAGCCGACGCTGCTCTCAACAGACCAAGCGTTGATAGATTTTTTCAAACAATCCCCTCCCGTATACCCTGCGGCCGGTCCTTACTCCCTGCTTGTACTATGAAGATAATAAACCATCCCCCGGCATGTTGCAAGATAAACATAAATGTTTTATTTTTAACATATCGATCTGCAGACAGAGAATGAATGTGATATAATGGTTTTACAAAAACTGTTGATTCCGGGGGTGTTGATATGTGCGGGCGGTATTTCATTGAAACGGATGCCGAAGAAATTATCATAAAGGAGATCCTTGACCAAGTCAACGCAAAATACAACGGCACGCCAGAACAGTCTGAAATGCGAACCGGCGAAATATTCCCGACCAATATTGTACCGGTACTCACCCGAAAAGAACCGGTACTGATGAAGTGGGGATTCCCCCGTTTTGACGGCAAAGGGCAAATCATAAATGCCCGCCTGGAAACCGCCGCCGAAAAGCCGATGTTTAGAAAACCTTTTGATACGATGCGCTGCCTTGTGCCTGCCAGTTACTATTTTGAGTGGGAAACGGTTGGCACCAAAAAGCAGAAGTACGCCATCGGGACAAATGAACCCATCTTTATGGCAGGGCTTTATAAGTACGATAGTCTTTTGCGGCTTCCGCTGTTTGTCATCCTTACCCGCCCGGCGGCGCAGGGAATCACTTTTATCCATGACCGCATGCCGGTCATTCTGCCGGGGGATACACATGAAAAGTGGTTAAACGATGACGGCATCCACCCTCAAATGACATTGAACGACTCTTTTGAAGAACTGAATTACAGCGCCGTCTAATCGTCCTGCCGGTTTTTAGCCAATACTTCACCAAAATATTCACCCCGTCTTTCGGCGGGGTGTTTTTTACGGATTCATGATCAACTGCCGTGTTCCGTGAGGAATTCCCTTAGCTTTTCGGCATCCTTTATTTCTAAATCTTTCTCCCCCGCGAGCGACTCCAGGTGATGTGTGAGTTCGTGATACAAGGTTTTTTTCAATTGTTCTCTGAAATCATCCGGGGACAATCGGCCGTGTATCCGCGCAAAAGAACCGTAGTAGATCAGAATATAACGGCCGAGCATTTTGCTCGAGCAATACTCCCCGAGGATATATAAATTGTTCGATGTCGCATGAGGGCTCAGTTTTTCTTCCGGCCGAAGAATAATCCCGCCGTTTAAACGCTCGAATATTTCATCCGGGAGCGCTTGCGCAACTTCATCGAGCATTGCTTCCGCTTCGTCAATGGTTACCATGATTCTCCTTAAAGCACCAAAGCCTTTTTGACATAATACTCTTCCAATGTATCCAGGCATAACGCCGCGAGGCGGCCGCCGTAAACCACTCCGCAGTCGATGGCGAAATGATTGTTCGCTTTATAAATCCTGCTGCTGCCGCTTTTGTTGATGTAAGAAGTCGGCGTATGGCCGGTAACCAAAAACCGGTCTTCGAAATATGCCTTGGAATAGTCTGCCCGTTCGAATATCCGCTCATACAACGCGTAATCCTTCAAATCGCGTTCTTGTGAAAAATTCATCAGCCCGGCATGAACGAGTACAAACTGTCTGCCATTCACTTCAACTTGAGCATAAGGCAAAAACTCAAACAAGTAGTCAAGCACTTTTAGTCTTTGCCCGCGCGTCAGCTGCCTGAAAGCGGTCAGGGTCGCATGGCCGCCGTCGGCAATCCACATGTTATAAACCTTCATAAACTCCGCGTCCAAATAGCTATCCGCGTTTTCTTCCGTAATATCAACGCACAGCTTTTCCAGCACCACAGACGCCAGATAATCGTGGTTGCCCGTTATCGGGATGACATTCGGCCGGCTCATCATGTCCAGCAATACCTTGATGGCGTCTTCCCCCCGGTCGACTACATCGCCGAGTACATAAAGGGTATCTTGATCCCGCAGATGAATGAGTTCAAGCAGATCCCTGTATTCCTCATAGCAGCCGTGAATGTCAGAAACAACATATACCATATTTTCCCTTTCGGACGGCTAATCGCCCGGCACTTACACTATAACCAAATTCTTACTTTCACCTTATGGCCGCATGTCGGGCAGGAAAATTCGCGTTTTCCCCTCTTTTTGGTGAGGCGGAGCAGTTTTTTGCAGTTCGGGCATGTACGGAAACGGTGCGTTTTGAAATACCGGATACGCAAACTAAAATTCTTTGCGCTGTAAACGATTTTTGATAGCAGCTTGTCCAGATACAGCAGTTTGAGCAGATTTTCGAACTTGAAATTTTCGAGCCGTCTTTTTTGAATGTTTTTTGAAAATGTTCTGAACACCGCAAACGCAAACAGTGTAAAAGATAAGGCCGAAAGCAATAGGGACGGCTGCCATGCCCGGATGAACGAATTGACCATGTTGATAATCAGGCTAAGGATAAACAGAAATATCGACAGCTTGTCGGTCCCGTTCCTGCCGGCCAACAATCGTGATATTCCAAAGAAAGCATCTCTGAACCGTTGCTGCATACTGCTGCTTCCCGTCATAAAATCGTTCATTAAAATCTGCTGTTCAGACTGAAAAACACGCCGCCGCGTCACGGTAACCCGACTGATATAGCCGCTTAATGTTACCGATATTCCGGCTGGCGGTATTCACTTCAAAGGTTTCGCGCGGGGCAATAATCGTTACCTTATCCGCTTTTGCCATTTGGATGAGCTCTTTGATTGAATCGTTGTACATGGCCGACCGGCGGTCAAGCGCTTTGACAATCTCGGGATACCTGCGCAAAATCAAGCGGTAAAGCGGCTTAAACTTTTCCGGTCCCATTAAGGTATGCAGCGGTTTGGTCAGGATCACATAAACCTTTTCGCAGCCGTCTTCGAAAGCTTTTTTCACCGGAATCGGTTCCGATACCCCGCCGTCAAAGAAAAACCGGCCGTTTATCTGAACGGGCCTGCACGCCACCGGTATGGCGGAAGACGCTTTGAGCGCGGAACATGTTTTTGATGAAAAGTCCGATTTTGAAAAGTAGTGTGCTTTGCCGCTGTCCGCATGAGTTGCCTGGACTTTAAAAATACTTTTTGATGCCAGGATGGTGTCGTAATCAATGGGGTCGATTTCGTTGGTCAGGGTTGAATAGATATAGTCGAGATTAAAAAATGAGTTGCCCCTGACAAACGCGGACATCCCCATGAAGCAGCGGTGTAAAATGTGCTCGGTGTAAAAGCGGTAATTCCGTTCTTTTTGCCGCGCGACAAAAGACGCAATATTGGCACTGCCCGAGGAAACCCCCAGGCAGTAATCAAAGTGGATATCCTGCTCCAATAAATAATCCAAAACACCGGCGCCGTATACGCCCCGCATGCCGCCGCCGACATCGATAATACCTATCATTTAAAACTCCTGTTGTCAAACATTCCCCATATAGTTTATACCACATTTCGAACTTTTTAACAAGCAGCGCGGTGTAAGAAAAAGCACGGAAGCGAAATCATCATCCTGACTCCTTTTCCGTGCTTTCTTTCTGTTGTATGCCTTTGGTTCAGGCGGTTTCCGGGTAACCGGGTTGAGGCTTCCCCAAGATTTCCGCCGCCGCTTGTCCGCCTCACGCTTTAAGCGCTTGGGCAGTTTGGCATATGGTATGAACTTTTCCATAACGCTTTTTCTCCTTTCATCGCTTAATGTTATTATATCACATCAAGCGGTAAAAGGCAATCAGATTCAGCCGGCTATGCGTACTCGGCTTTCTGCTCAAAAATCCTGTTTGCCGGGGACATCGCCCTTTTTGACCGTGTAATAAAAGGCAACCCTGTCGCCCGATACAAGCTTATATTCGTTTGATCCGGTTAGCGGGAAGATCTCGTTAACACTATAGATCCAACCGCTTGATGTTCCGCAGTCCAATTCTTTTAAGCCGCCGATTCCTCTAATATAGCCGCGGCTGCCCTTGTTCAACAAGATGCTTTTATCTTTCAGCACCCGCTCAAGCAAGCTGAGAACTGTATCACCTTGCTGAAGCTCCGCAACAGTGTTCAACATCACACCGTTTGCGGGGATAAGATCTTTATACCCATCCCGGTCTCTGATGCCGTATGTTACCGCGTTAACGCAGTCAATGTATAACGAAACCGAAGATTTTTGCGGTAGTGTTGAATTTGCGGTTGCGGGTGAGGTGGTGGCAGCGGTCGTGATTGTGCCACTTTGATTGGATGTTACAGCTGCTGTTTGTGTATCGCCGGCTCTTGTCTGCGTATCTGCGGATATTTCGTCACCGGTCAGGGGCTCGCCGCTCACATCCGTTTGCTGCGAACTTGTTTGTTCGGAAGAAAAAGCGTTTGTATCAGACAAACTTTGTTCATCGATACCGGCTGGGCCTGCGCAGCCGGCCAGGAAAAACAACGCTAACAATACTGCGATCAGTTTTCTTTTCATATAGAGCCATCCTTTGCCCCGCCGCAGGTATGCCTGCAACGGGATTGGTTGTTGACAATTTAACACTTCAAGACAATGGCGGCAAAACTGAAAAAGTGAAAGAACTTAATTGCTGATTATATTGAACAGCGCAAGAACAAAATAACGAACAAAGGGAAGGAAGATGGAGTTGAGCAGCCCGGCTGAATCCGTTAAGTTGTTCAAAGATACTTCGTTGCCAACATATCTATCATATGCGTTTAAACCGTAGAGCATCTGGTATGATGTCATGATATTGGATGTGCCGTCCCAGCAGCGTCCGCCGCCGTCGGGATTGATATATCCTGATAGCGCGTCAAAAATATTTTTGCCGGAATCAGCAACATATTCGGGGGATAACGGGTCAATGCCAAGCTCACAAAGAGCCGTTAAAACCTGTGCAGTGCTTTCAGCACTGCTGTTGCCCCAAAAACCGTAACCGCCATCCGCAAGGGTTTGTGACTGAATGAATGCCAGGGCGCTGTTAATAACCGGTGTTACCGCCGGATCACTTCTATATGGCGCCAAGGCCTGCAGGACAATGGATGTTGCGTCTACTTCCCCGGCTGCCGTGTAGCCCGACCCGTCATCCGTAAGCGCGTAATTGAAGCCGCCGTCAGCTCGCTGTGCGCTAATGAGTATCTCTTTGAGTTCTTTTCGCTGTGCGAAACCGAAGAATCCGCGCGAATCCAGCACAATCAGCGAGAACGCGATGGGTGCGGTGAACAGTTCCGCCCTGTAATCGGCGGAAGCAACTTTTTTGATCAAGTTAACGCCACCGACATTCCTTGGGTTAATGCCGGCTGCCATTGTACTCATAGCAAGCCTGGTTTCGTCCGCCAGTGTGAGATCTGCCGCATTCGCCGCGACCGCTGAGCCGATGTAAGCCGCATATGCATCGTTATAATCGTCAAATCCGCTGCGCGCCATGGCAAACACGGTCCAATCCAAGTAGAAATCCAGCTCATCCGCAGGCACTTCTGCCACAGTGATGTGCTTAGGCAGCCAAGCCGCGAGTGAATCCGTCATCTGAACGGGTGTTGTGGCAAACGCAGGTATGCCGCACGAAAGGGCAAAGACAAGTGTGAGAAGAAGCGAGGTGATTTTTGTTGCTTTTTTCATTTTTACCATCCTTCATAAAATAAAATGCGAGCCTTTTCGGCTCGCTGCGCTTCAATGTCGTAAACACACGGGGTTCCGGTATGCATACGCATCAATAGCTTTCCCACCGAAAGTTTTTGAACTTTTCATCTGCGGCAGGTCTCCTGACTCGACTTCGTCCTCAGCTTTCCGTCTTCCCGATTTATCAGTGACATCATAGAAAGCTTTGTCCGTCTTACAGTAGCGGGGGCTGTCACGGTTTTGCACCGTATTCCCTTTTATGCCGGTACCGCTTGCGCGGCTAAGGCAACCGTAGATGATTAAATTGTTGTGTATATGTTAGCACCGCGCAGAGAAAATGTCAAGCCCTTCAACGGCGTCTTTTTGCCTAAGGCGTTAATCCAATTGTTCCAGCTCATCCAACCACAATCTGCCGGAGGCATCCGAGGGCATCCGCCAATCCCCCCTGGGTGAAAGGCTCACCGAGCCGACCTTTGGTCCGTCCGGCATACAGGAGCGCTTAAACTGCTGCGCGAAGAAGCGTTTGACAAAAACCTTGAGCCAGCGCAGGACGGTTTTGTCCGGATAATCGCCGGCAAACGCGTATTTCGCTAAGCGGTAAATCTTTGACGGCGCAAAACCGAAGCGAAGCATATAATACAAAAAGAAATCGTGCAGTTCATACGGGCCGACCAAGTCTTCGGTTTTTTGGGAGATGTCGCCGTTTATGTCCGCCGGCAGCAGTTCCGGGGAAACGGGCGTGTTCAAAATATCCCGGAGTATGCCAGCCAGCTGTCCGTCCGCATTGAGCGCGGCGTAACGAACAATATACCGCACCAGTGTCTTGGGGACTGAGGCGTTCACCCCATACATAGACATATGGTCCCCATTGTAAGTTGCCCAACCGAGCGCGAGTTCAGACAAATCGCCTGTGCCGACAACAATACCGTTGGTCTTGTTGGCTATATCCATGAGCACCTGTGTGCGCTCCCTTGCCTGCGTGTTTTCAAAGGTAACATCATACACCGTGCTGTCATGCCCGATATCTTTAAAATGCTGGTTAACAGCTTTCTTGATATCGACATCCATAAATGTCACGCCCAGGTACCCGCACAGTTTTTCCGCATTGGTTCTGGTACGCCTTGTTGTGCCGAAGCACGGCATGGTGACCGCGACAATGTCCCGGTGTGAACGGCGCATTAAGTCCATCGCCCGCACCGTCACCAGTAAGGCAAGGCAGCTGTCAAGCCCGCCGGATATGCCGACAACAGCTGTGCTGCATTTGGTATGCTCCAGTCTTTTTTTGAGTCCGTAGGCTTGTATTTGAAGGATGGTTTCCGCGCGTTCATTGATTGACGCATCATCGGCCGGCACAAACGGATACCGTTCAACGGTACGGGTAAGCGCAGTTTCCCGCATCGTCTGATTAAAGGCGACAATTTGGTAACGCTCGTCCGGCACGGCGGAATAGCTTGTTATTTTATGCCGTTCATTCATCAGTCGGCCGCAGTCAATTTCCGTTATCAGCAAGTCCCGCTCCTCAAAGGGCTTGTTTTCCGCTAAAATGGAACCGTTTTCGCTGATGATGTGATGGCGCGAAAATACAATATCCTGCGTGGACTCTTCCGGTCCGGCATTGCAGTAAACATAGCCGCAAACCAACCTTGCCGCCGTGGATGTTACAAGCAGCCTGCGGTAAGCTTCCTTTGATATTGCCTCGTTCGAAGCGGAGGGATTGGCGATAATCACAGCACCTGCTTTGCAGAGTGCTTCGCTCGGCGGGCTTGGTGCCCACAAATCCTCACACAATTCAACACCAAACTGATAGCCTTCCATTGTTTTGTGGCGGAACAGCAAGCAGCTGTTTATGGGTACCGCCTTGCCGCTTGGTCTGAAGCGGGCGTTTTTGTTAAGCAGTTTTTCGCCGGAGGTGAACTGGCGTTTTTCATAAAATTCCGCATGGTTGGGCAAATGCGTCTTGGGCACCAAACCCAGCAGTTGACCCCTGTGTACAACCGCAGCGCAGTTGTACAGCTTGCTGTGATATTTAACAGGTACACCGATAATCACCACGGGATATTTATCCGCGGTAAACCGGCATATCTCCTCAAGCGCTTCGGCCGCAGACCCGAGCAGCGTGTCGGAATAAAAAAGGTCACCGCAGGTATAACCCGTGATGCAAAGCTCCGGCAGAACCAGCAGATTGACACCCGCGGCGTCAGCCTGCTCAACACGCCGCTTGATCATCTCCGTATTGGCTTTCGTGTCCGCAACCGTCACGGGGACAGAGCCTGCGGCAACTTTTATAAAACCATGTTTCATTGCACACACTTCCTTCCGCTGAGGAATTCATATGGTTGTCTTGCTCAAATAATACCACTCATACACGCGCATGGCAATACCCGCCGGTGCTTACTTGCATAATGAACCGTCCGGCATCAATAGCTCATAATTGCCTGTACTGCCCGCGCCGTTGATTCCAGCGGAAATAATTCAAACCCGATTCGCCCCTTATAGCCGACGGCTTCGAGCTGCGCGAACACTTTGGTGTAGTTAATCTCTCCTGTCCCCGGTTCATGTCGTCCCGGCGCGTCGGCCACATGGATATGCCCGAGCTGGTCGGCAAAACGGCTGATGTTGTCGCTCAGGCTGCCTTCATTGAGCTGCATGTGGTAAACATCGTACAGTATCTTCAGTTTCGGCGAACCGACCAAACGGCACATTTCCGCCGCCATTTGCGTTGTTTTAAGATAATTGCCGACATGGTCTGTGGTGGTGTTCAGCGCCTCCAAATTCATGGCGATGCCGCTTTCTTCCGCAATTTCCGCGCAGGTGAAAAGCATGTCAAACATCGAACATGTTTTGACGGTATCGGACAACTCGGTGAGGTGATTAACAACAATCCCTTTGTCCCCAAGCGCGTTGGAGTGAATAGTGACACTCAGTGACCCAATCTTTTTTGCCGCATGAACCGATTGCCGCAAAAAGTCAAGATACTGCGTTTTTTCCGCAGGGTTAATCAGTGAAAAATCGGCATCCCCGTTAAAACCGCTGATGCCGACGCCCGCCTCCTGAGCGGCGTTTCTAACAGCAGTCAAGTCTTTATCTGTCCAGCTCCAAAACTCAACAAAGTCGAACCCGTCTTCCCCGGCAGCCTTGAATCGATCAAGAAACGGCAGCTCGGTATACAGACACTCAATACATGCGGATTTTTTGAATTTCATCATACAGTCCCCCTTTTTGTCAACGAACGATATTGCCAATTTCAAGTTGCTGTCTTTGCATGCGGTATCAACAATTTAACGCACTCAAAGGGATTTTTGCCACAAGAATATCCTCTTTGTTTCGGGAATAAATCACAAAAAGGTATTCCCCGGCCACGCAGGTGTCCGGGTAATGAAAGCCGCGCCCCTTTGCCCTGCCTTGGTATTTCATCACTTCCGGTTCGCAGGCGATAACAAAATTTTTATCAAACAGATATCCGTCTTCCGAAACGGAAAGGCAAAGCTGAAACCGTTTGTATCCCGGATTCCCGACAATATATACCCTGTCGTCCGGCAGGTTGCCGGCGCTGGTGCGCGCGCTGGTATCCGGGTATTCGGTTGGCTCAATTACTGACCATGACCGGCCTTGATCAAAGCTGAAATGGGCATTCTGCACACCAATGTTGCTGCGCCAAAGCCGCACCCAGGTGCCATCCTTTGCGATGTAAGCACGGCTCGGCTCCCCGCAGCCGTTGCCGTCGCGGACGGCGGCGTATTCCTTCCACCAGTCCAAGGATGTTTTGCCGTCCCACTGCGGCCATCCGGCCGGCAGCATGTCCCATTGCGTCATATGCCGCGGATTTTTCTGATATTCAATGATTTCCGACGCAATCGCCGGATCATAATCGCAGTCCGAATAGAATTCTTGGTTCTGCGCGACAGAAAAAATTTCACCGAGCTGCTCATGGGGCTGATTGAGCCACATCATTATCCCCGGTGTGCCGTCTGCCTTCAGCTCGCGTGCAAGCCTGCCGATACCCGGCCAATTGACGCCCTTCGCGGCATCCGCGATTGCCCAAAGCCTGCCGTCCGCTATCGCGAAGCTGTTGGCGCAAAGCATCAGGTGGCAATGCCCGCAAAGGTCGTTTTTCCAGGACTCCGCGTTGTTCTGCAGCCCGCTGCCGCACCGGTCATGCGGGCGGTGTCCGCGGCAGGGGTTGCCGTCACCGTCCTTGATATCCGGATTGGACAGCGGCGTTTCCATGGGGGGGAATAGCGGCTCGCTTGCCGACCACGATTCTCCAAGGTCTTTTGAGAATGCGTAGCGAACATACTGACCCGGGGAATCCTCATCCGACAGATGAACGCTCCAATGGGCGAACAGTATTCCCTTATCATATATGATATGCGGATGCAGTGAAAACGCGCCTTTTCCCGGCAGCGGTTCGCCCGCATACAACTCCGTTACCGTTTGATTTGTTAATCGGCGCATGCCGAGGTCCGGTTTTGACAAGTCCGGGTGTTCTGTCCAGCGGATTTGTTCGTGCATAAGAACAAGCCTCCGTTCCATTTTTGATGCTTTGCTGCCGGCTTTGTTGTCCTGTTGATTTTGTAATAACAATAACTTAAAGTCAAATAAAAATCAAGAAAAAACAGCCAATCCTTTCAAAAGAGAATGTTTGCATTGTCACAGATATTTTGTTAAAATGATGCGGGAAATTACCCGGATGACCATATTTTTACGGTTGTAGGGAGTGCATCATAATATGAAAACAAAAAACCCCGAATGGATGACCAACTCCAGGGAAAGAATGAGCTACTACAGCTTTTTTATGGGCCAGGACGCGATCTACGCGATTGTGACAACCTTCCTGACAACCTATCTACTTTTTCAGGGCATTAACCCCGCAAAGTCCGCGGTTGTCATGCTGGCTGTAAAAATATGGGATGCCGTCAACGATACAATCTTCGGCGTAATTTTTGACAGTGTCCGCTTTAAAAGCAACAAAAAGTTTTTGCCATGGCTTAAAATATCCACCTACTGCATCCCCGTGACGACGGTATTAATCTATGTAATACCCGGCAGTTTAAGTGAATCTTACAAGCTCGTTTGGTTTGCAGTTGCCTATATTCTTTGGGATACCGCATATACGCTGTGCGATGTGCCGATTTTCGGCATTGTGACCGTCATGACCGAGCGGATTGATGAAAGAACAAGCCTTCTGTCTTATAAAAGCATTTGGTCCGGCATCGGCGCGGGTATCGCGACGATTGTCGCAACGGTTCTTGTTGGTGAAAATGTAGGCCTTTCTTTTGGTCTGGGAGCGCTCATCATCGCTGTATTCTCGTTTGCCGTTATGACGCCCGTCAGCTACAATGTAAAAGAGCGCATTACAGCTGTTGAGGATGAAAAGTTCACGCTCAGGCGGATGTTCCGGTACCTGTTTCAAAACAAATACCTGCTGATTTATTATGTCGGTTACCTCTTCCACGCGGGGTTCGGCGTCAGCGGGTCGCTGATGCTGCTTGTGTCCTACTATATGTTCCACAACTCCCAATTCAGCCTTTTCATCCTTGCGCTGTCTGTTTTGCCCATGCTCATCTGCGCGTTGCTGGTGCCAAAGCTCATCGCGCGTTTTGACAAAATGAGGTTATACCTTCTTTGCTGTTTGCTGAACATCGTTTTCAGCATCCTCACCTGGGTCGCCGGGTATGACAGTATTGTGATTTTCAGTGTTTTGTCGGTGCTGCGCTCTATCCCCGCGGCTTTTGCGGGTGTTACTATGTTTATGTTCACGCCTGACTGCGCCGAGTACGGGAAGTTCAAATCCGGCATCGAAGCCAAAGGGATAACCTTTGCCCTGCAGACATTTATGGCCAAACTCACGGGTGCCATTTCCGGCTCGCTTGGTTTATTTCTGCTTAAATTCTTCGACTGGACCGCGGTCCGGGCGGAAAGCTTTCAGGATTTGCAGCAGCTCGCAATACAACAGAGCGCTACTGCCATGTCCGGGTTGTGGTTCATCTATAATATGATACCCGTTATCGGCATGGTGATCGCTTTTATCATCTGGTGTTTCTACCGGCTGAAGGACAAAGAAGTGCAGATTATGGCGGATGCCAACAGCGGGAAGATTTCGCAGGAAGAAGCACTCAGGCTGCTCGCAAACATTAAGAACCATCCGGCAGTAAAAATTTAATATAACCATAAAAACACCGCGGAGGAATTGAATTCCCCTGCGGTGTTTTTCATATATCGTTGCGTATTAAGAGGGATAGACTGCCTGTTTCACCAACAGCAGTTCATCTGTCTGTTCTTTTGAAAAGGAACCGTCGGCATTGATGTGGATTTCAAAGGTGATGACACCGCCGGCTTCCAGCACTTTCAGCGCATACTGTGCCAGATATCCGCTGTCGTACTTCAGGTCGGGCGCTCCCCACCAGCTGCCCAAATAGGAAAGGATTTGCCATTGCGCACCGTTATAAAAACGGGCGGACGGGTAAAACTCAAAGCTGTTCTCTTCCCCCGCTGTGTAATCGCATACGGCGGTTGCCGGTTTGATGAATCCGTTCATAACACCTTGATTGAAAGCAACCAGGCTGTCGCTGTTGCCTGCACGGCAGGCTTCCTTATACAGGTTGCTGACATGGTCCGCCATAGCGCCCGTGTAACCGGTACCCTCATAGAATCCGTCGAACCACCAGCCCGCAACCTTGTCCCCATAACGCACCGCCCATTCACGGATAACCTGCGACCACCGTTCGGCATAGGTTTCGTTAATAAACCAATTTGTTTCGTCATGCCGTTCGGTTGCGCCCAACGCCAGTGGGATGCTGTCGCCCGCGGCGCTCGGTCCCTGGCTCGGCAAGTACAGCATCAGTTTGATACCATACGGCGCAAGCGCGTCGGCGGCTTCCATCGGGATATCCCTCGTGGAGCAATAGGTACCCTGCGGAGCGCCGATATAATTTTCGTACGCCGCGTTGGGTGAGCAGAAATAGCCGGAGTTTTGACCAAGAGTTATCACCGCGTATTTCGCACCGGTTTCATTGACTGCCGCGGCAAAAGCTTGCGCGTTGAAGGATGCAAAGTCCTGTTGCGATGCATAAAGATAATGCATAAAGAGTCCGTATTTAGAATCGTGTAGCCAGTCGGTTGCCGTGTTATTCACATAATCACTCCATTCATTGCTGTATTTGTAGGTATGCAGCAGCTTGTATGTATCGTCAAACAGGGAATAGAACTCAAAACCGGACGCCAGCAGCAGTGACAGCAGAAAGCTCAGCAGCTTCATGCCTGTAACAGAGCGAATGAAGGACTTCAGATAAACAACCAATTTCCAAAACATAGCGTTTCTCTCCTGTGACTTTGCACGCTAAATGATAATACCCCTATAAATTCCCGTCAGACTAATTTGCAGTATTACAACAAGCCTCTTCTCTTTTTGACCCTCTTTTCAACAGCAGAAAAGAAGCAAGTATCAATCAATGTTCCGATTATTACAATAACAATCATCAAAAATGTTACCCGGTTGATATCTGCCAAATCTCTGCCCATTGTTAATGCCTGCCCCAACCCGACGGTTGCCGATATTACCTCGCCGGCCATCAAAGCACGCCACGCAAAAGACCAGCCTTGCCTTAACCCGGCAATCAGCATCGGCACACTGGCCGGAATAATAACTTTATAATATAGTTTTGAATTGCTGACACCCATTGTTTTTGCAACTTTAATATAAATTGGATTAACCAGACTGAAAGCACTCATGACGGAGATTGCTATACTTGACGTAGTGCCAATAACAATAACAAATAATATGGCGCTGTCGTCCAACCCAAAGAGCAGAATCGCAAAAGGAACCCAGCATATGCTTGGAAGAGCCTGAATGCCCAACAGCAGGGACTTCAAGTTGTTCTTGAAAAACGAATGTTTTGACATACCGTAACCGACTATGAATCCTGCCAGCAGTGAAATCCCATACCCGATGAACGCTCTTCTGACACTATAAACGATTGCAATGATCAGTGTTCTTTGCTCGATCATCCGGACACACGATTTGTAAACACCGTATGGGTTGGGGAACGCGTATGCTTTCCACCAGCCGAAGAGCTCCGCCCCCGCATAGTAAACAAGCTGCCAGATGATTATCACACCCAGATAAAAAAGAAGCAGCTGAAAGATTTTACTGAATTTTTTCATATTGCTTTTCCACACTATCCAACACTTCATTGCGAACCAAACGAAGAATTTCGATGCGCATATTAATAAAAGCCAAATCATCCAAGCGCCTCGGGCGTTGGAACCCAACCGGCAAAATCTGCTTGATATGCCCGGGATTCGACCCCATGACAACAATCCGGTCGCCCAGCAATATTGCTTCTTCGACACTATGGGTCACAAAAACAATTGTTTTGCCGATTGATTTGCAAATCTCCTGAACCTCTTCCAAAAGCATATTAATGGTCTGTTTATCCAGCGCAGAAAACGGTTCGTCCATGATAATCATCTTTGAATCGATAGCCAGCGCTCTCGCGAGCGCAACCCTGCGCTTCATGCCGCCGGACAATTCATGAATACGATAACTGCGGAACTTGGCAAGATGCACCATGTTCAAATAATGCATCGCTCTTTTTTCCTGTTCTTCTTTGGGCAGCCCCGCTGCTTTTAAACCGAATTTTACATTATCAATAACATTCAGCCACGGATACAGCGCGTCCTCCTGAAACATAACGGCGCGGTCCGAACCGGGCTTCATAATTTGTTCGCCGTCAAGCGTAACGACGCCCTGAGACGGTTTATCAAGCCCGGCAATCAGATTGACAAGCGTCGATTTTCCGCAGCCCGATGGCCCGATGATGCAAACGAACTCCCCGTCTTGAATATCCAGATTGATGTCTTTCAACACGAAATGTTCACTGTTTTCAAATCGCTTGCTCACATGCTCAATGTGTAAACCCATTTACGCCCCTTCAATCTACCCTATAAACTCATGGTCAATTAATTGACCGTCCGGTGCTTTATCGTTAAATTTTTCCTGCATATTCAAAGCAGCAAATGTGCTGATCGAGTTTTGGGGGATAGCATAGGTTACAACCAGCCTTTTAAAAGCGCTGTCCATCACCGCGTCCGTAAAGCTGCTGCCCGTTGCCGTTTCAATTTCTGTCTTGATTATCTTTTTCGCCTGTTCTGTATTGACGTTAATATAATCGGTTGCTTCTATATGTGCTTTTATAAAAGCTTCGACTATATCTCTGTGCTCTTCTAAATAGTCTTTTCTTACGATTACAACCGCTGTGCTTGGAATATCGGTTGCGCTGATTTGATCATAATCCAAAACAAGCTTGCAGCCATGCTCTAATTCCAGAATGCTGCCCCAAGGTTCCGGTACCAGCGCGGCATCCAGCTCCTTTTTTTCCATCAAGTTGGGAATATCCGCATTGGATACCTGGATTACATTCACAGTTCCCCCCGCTGATGTTGGCGACAGGCTGTTTGAGGACAACAAATCCAAAAGGCTCAAATGCTGTGTATTCCCAAACTGAGGGACGGCAACTTTTTTGTTGGCTAAATCAGCCACAGATGCAATCGTGCTGTCTTTACCGGCAATCAAAACAGATCCGCCGTTTGTTGCCCCGGCAATAATTCTCAGGTCACCGTTTGAATTAACATACCCGTTTATAGCAGGTACGGGGCCAATATAACCGATATCAATTTTGCCGGCAAACAGTGCTTCAATTTCTGCCGGCCCCGCATTGAAGGATGTCCAGGTTACCGCACAATTTTCATTAATCTTCTCCAGTGTTCTCTGCGATTTCATCACCAACGCCTGGGCGTGCGTTATGTTCGGGAAATATGCTACATTGAGCGTAATACTATCCGGCTGACTTTCCTTATCACATCCCGCGAACAAACTGATTGTTAGAAATAGAATAGCTATAATAATGCGCGGAATACATTTCATGTTTGACAAATCTTTTTCCTCCAATAGAACAATAGTTCGATTTTCAGTATACTTTTACGCAGAATTATATACTACTTATCAATCAAATTCAAGGAAGAACACATAATCTTTCGTGTTTGTTGTGTTTTATCTTTTTATTGCGTACGAATAGAAACGCTCTGCCTTTTGGCAGAACTTTTTCTTTCGCTTACTCCATTTAATACTAAACCAAAGTCCCCTACTATTTTGTTTTTTGGGTATATCACCGCAAAATATCATCATATACGATTGATGGCAACCGCTTACATAATATTACTTTCAATTAACCAGTCCTATTGATTGATTTATCGTTACAATATAGTTTTCAGCATCAACTGTAATTCCGGCGTCAATCCCGTCCACTTGTCCGTCGCCATTAAGATCACCGGCTTTAATATATGCCGCGTCTGTGATTGAATTCCAAACAACCATATAGTTTTCATAGTCGACAATTCGCCCGGCATCAATACCGTCAATACTTCCATCCCCGTTGACATCACCGTAAATCACCAGAGTATATGTATTAAGTGTTTCACCGGTCACATTGTCTATCAGCCTCACTTGCGTCCCTGTGCCGAAGCTTCCGCTTTCCGGCATAGTGTATTCAAACCTGCCGTCACCCGAAATGCTTATGTACGAGTTTTCAAAAACGGTTTTTGTTACACCCGGCTCAAGACCATATATATAACCGGTTTGCACTTCTATTACCGCCGCTTCATTTTCATTTGCAACTAGAGAAACAGGCACCCTACTCCATACCGCATAAAGTGTGCAGTTGCTTGTTCCCGCGATGAAGGATTCCAGCGGCACCTCATCCCCTGCCGTAATCGCCCACCCTAAAAAGGTATAATGATTCCGGGTGATATTACCCTGCGACGGCAGGGTTGCGGCGCCGTTTGTCAAAACGGTCTGCGCCGCAGGAATGGTACCTGTGCCACCATTCGCATCGAAAGTGATTTTTACCACTAAAGTATGCGGGATAATGTTCTCATCCGCGTATTCGTGCCCGTAGGACTCCGGATAACAGCGATAATCTAATGCTGTACAGTTGTCAAAGGCCTGTTTGCCAATGCTCTGCACACTTTCAGGGATAACAATTACCTGTAACCCGGTGCAACCGTAAAAAGCGCTTGCGCCGATATATATCAGGCTTTCCGGCAGTGATACTTTCACGATACTGCTGCGGCCGGAAAATGCGCAATCCGCAATAGCTGTGGTGCCCGCTGACACGGTAATTTTGGCATTTGCCTGCATGAACCCTTTGTACACATAATAAATTGTACCGATATACACATTCCCATTGGGTTTAGCGTTGAACCACGCAGTATTGAAGAACGCCACCGCGCCGATATCGGTGAGTGTATCGGGGATATCAATTTTTTCCAGGTTCGTACAGTTTTGAAACGCAGAGTTGCCGACACCGGTCACACTGTTTGGCAGGGTTATACCCGACAAGCTTGTACATCCGTAAAAAGCACGCTCTTCAATGAATGTTACCGTAGCCGGTATGGTAACGTCAGTCAAACCGGTACACCCTTCAAACGCGCGGTACCCCAGCGCGACAACCGGGTACCCGCCCAGGGTCGGGGGAATAATCAAGTCGCCTATGACTGCCGTATCGCAGCTGCTGATAACCGCTTTACCGTTCGAAACGGTGTAGGTGTAAATCGGGCGCCACTGCGCTGTATAAATTGCGTTTTCCGCAGGAACCGTAGCCGGTACAGAAGGTGACCAACCGTCAAATAGATACAGCTCTTTCGTCACGGCAGGCGCAAAAAGGGCGTCACCATATGACTTTTGCTTTGTCCACCCGCCGGTACCGCCGTTCGCATCAAAGGTGATGGTATATATGTTCGGCCGCCATTGTGCCGTATAAGTGGTGTTAACATTTGGTGTTATAATCGGCGCTGCCGGCAGCCAGCCGTAACAGGTGTAACCGTTCTTTGCTACAACCGGCAGTGTGGGGAACCTTGTTCCGCAGTTTTGTGTGACGGTCTTGCTGCCCGTCCCGCCATTGGCGTCAAAGGTAATCGTAACAGGAACGATGTATTGATATGGGATGTTGTTGCTCACTGCATATTGGACAACATCACCCGGGTTGCAGTAAATAGTTCGTTGGTATCCTGTGTCAATACTTTCCGCGCCAATGGTTACGGTTGTTTGCGGAATCGTGATGCTGATTAAATCATAACAACTGCTGAAGGCATCATCGCCTATCAATGTTACCGTAGAAGGGATTTCGACAAACTGCAGCGATTCGCAGTTCGAGAAAGCAGATTTGCCAATCGTTTGCAGGCCGGTATTCATTGTCAAATCAGTCATTGCGTTGCATTCTCTGAACGCATAATCCGATATTACTGTAACATTCGACGGAATGGTAATGCTGCGCAGCCGGCTGCAGTTTTCAAACAACCCATGACTGATTTCGGTTAAACCCGGCGGGAGAACAATGCTCTCCAATTTTTTGCAGGAGGCAAAAGCATTATACTCAATATATGTCACTGCGGAAGGAATGGTAACGGATACTAAAGCTGTCCAGCAAAACGCGAAACTCCCGATTTCGGTGACGCCGGGTGGTATAACAATTTCTGATAGTTTCTGGCATGAGTAAAAGGTATTGACAGGGATTGTTGTTAGTTGGCTGGACAAAGTAACATCGGAAAGCATGGAACAGCCCCAAAATATGCTTGCGCCGATAAATGTGACGGTATCGGGCATATGGAAACTGACCAAACTTACACAATCACGAAACGCGCAAGACTGGATGATTCTCAGGTTATCGGAAAAAGTAACGCTTTGAAGCGCTCTACAACCGTAAAACGCGAAGTCGTCGATGTTTGTGAGGGTACTTGGGAATGAAACGCTCGTGATACCGATGCAATCTTCAAACGCATATCCGCCGATATAAGCTACCGGATACCCGCCGAGCATAGATGGTAAAGTGATTGCTCCGGTCAGTGTCACCTTTGTACCGGTTATCATCGTTATACCGCCGGAAGAGATATAGCTATAGATATCTTCATCGGCGGCATTAGCTTCTATATTATAGTAACCATCATCAGGCTTGCTTGCTAAACCTTTATCCGTAAATGATAAATAATGCAGCGGCAGATTTCCGAAAACAACAAACACAGCCAAAAGAAGAGCAATGCTTTTCTTCATAATTGTCATCATTTTTTCTCCTCTGTAAAATATAAATGGATATATAAGCATGCTAAGTAATCATTACAATTCCATTATACATTTAATTCGCGAAATTTCAACTTTATTGTTCAAAATTGGATATCATTTTTTAGGACGAATAGAAATTTTCAGGACAAATGAAATATAAAAAATACCTCTATATAACTGAATTTACATGCCAACTCAGCAGCTGGAACTCGAATCAACAACCGCGATGCGCTTGCGGCGGAGTGTTTGACACAGAGAACATGCTTACTATATACTTGTTTTAATCTATATGGGAAGAAGGCGTCGGTTTTGAAAATTGGCTGTTCGCTCCCCTTCAAACTCTTTACCGGCCCTGCCGAAAACGAGGCTTGCCTTGCGTTGCTTGCGGGTGCCGGGGGCAGCGTTTCACGCTTACTTGAGGGAATCCGCCGCGCGGGTGCTCAATCGGTGGAACTGCGGAGTGTCGGGTTGGATGCCGACCCGGATGAGGTGTTAAACGCTTTCGAGCAGTGCCTTGCCGCAGAACTGGCCGTCACGATACACGGTCATATGCCGCGAGCAAGCCAAAACTCGAGCGCTTTCTTTTTGCCCTATCACAAACTGTTTGAAGCCGGTCAAAATCCGCTTATCATCACCCTGCACGCGCTCGCGGAGCAGGCGAAAACGGCGGAGATGCTCGACCAACTCGCGGTCCTTGCCAAAGATAAAGGGTTGCCTATTTTGTTCGCACTCGAAAACAGCCGTAAAAAATCCCCGGGTGACGCGGCGGACAGTTGCGAGAGCGTATGCGGAATACTGGACCTTGCCGCGGATAAAGAACTCGGGATTTGCTGGGACTTTGGGCATTACTACTTCAACCTCACCCATTTCACCCCGGATGCCGGCAGTATCCCACCGGAGAGATTCCTTTTAAAAGTCCGCCATACCCATATCCACGCCGTATCTAACGAGAAGACGCATTTCCCCCTCGATATCGGTGAATTGCCGTTGCAACGGTACTGCGATGCGCTCAATGCCTGCGGGTACACGGGGATGCTCAACCTTGAGCTTGAACCAGCCCGTTATTACAAGGAACTGGACCCGTACCAACATCTAATCACATCACTTGAGATGCTAAAGGAGGCTGCCGCGCATGGATGAAGCAGAACGAACTGCGGCCATCGAGGACTACAAACTCAATTTTTCAGGATATTTAACGGATGTTTTCGATTTTTGCGACATCGCGGGCGACACCGTTGGCATGCTCGGCGCATCCTTTTATGTGTTGCGCCTCGGCAGCGCGAAAATAGCGATTGACCCTTATGTCAAACTGGAGCTGCTCCCCGGTTTATCGCTTGACACCATCGTCAGCTCTTTCGCGCACCTGGACGGCGTACTGCTCACGCATGAGCACCGCGACCATTATGACAGGGCGCTGATGACTATGCTGCGCGATCTGCCTTTAAAATGGTATATTCCCCGCTTCTTCGGGCAAGAACAGCTGGCAAACACCTTGCTTCCGGCGGATAAAATTGAATTCGTTGAAGCCGGTTTTAGCTTTTGTATAAAAGACATCAAAATAACCCCGTTCGACTCGCCGCATTCCGACCCGCAACGGAACACCGTGACAAACGAGTACGGGTACTTTTTTGAAGCGCCGGATAAAAACATCCTCTTTCCTGTGGATGTCAGGGTGTATGACCCGGACCTTTTACCGCGTTTCGGTAAAATCGATGTCCTATTCCAGCATGTGTGGTTCGGGTCCGGCCAAGCGCTTCATCTGCCGTGTGAACCCAAGCTGACCGAAATGTGCGCGTTTGCGGCTGCCTTTCAGCCGGCGAAGATATACCTGGGGCATCTTTATGAGTTTGACAGAGGGCCGGACAGCATGTGGACGGACAAACATGCCGCACTTGCGGAAGAAAGGATAAAAAAACTCCTTCCGGAAACGGAGGTTGAGACGCTCCGAATCGGGAAGGTGTATGGGGTGTGAGTTTTTTGAACTCGAAGCAATATCTTTGAAATTGAGACTTGAAATTAACTGATAATTTGATAAAATAAATCAAAGCGTGATGACAAGTATTTTAAATGGAGGAAATATGGGCTTTATTGATTCGTATAAAAGACTGGATAACCTCTGCAAAGATCGATTTAAAAGTGAGACCGGCGTGACCATGTACATTAATAATATGGAATGCTTAACACATGTCCGGTTTCAAATTGACCGTTGGGATTCTGATTACAAGCAGCTTAAGCATTACCGACACATACGCAACCAAATTGTTCACGATAATAATGTCACCGAAGGTAACAGTTGCAGCGAACAAGATATACAGTGGGTTGAACACTTTCATCAGCGCATCTTACAAAGAACAGATCCAATTTCGTTATACCATAAAAATTTAGTTGCATCTCAGCAGAAAACTGCCCAACGCAAAAAAAACTCAAAGTCATTATGGGCAAAGATATCATCATTGTTCCGCGGAAATAAATGAATCGTCAATAACAAAGTCATAGGCTTTCTTTTTCCAATTGCACTGAACCCCCGAACTCGAACCAACGACCCATACGGTCAGAAATATATTCGTTCAGCTTCCCTTGGAGCGGTCGCTGAACTCGTTATTTCTTCCTGCTCAGCGCTTACCTTCATCTGCCACAGGCAGCGGCAAGCGCTGAGCCAGTTAACAGCCGCGATGTGGCTGCCGCAAGGGAGATGGTGAGAGGACAACGATAAAAAGCCAAAAAAAGCCCCGCCTATTGGCGGGACTCTTTTTTGGCTCCCCAAGTTGGACTCGAACCAACGACCCTGCGGTTAACAGTTTTGCTTCCTATGAATTATAATTTGTTATGGTGCATCATAGTTTCCCTTGCATTCCCTTTATTTATCAGGGTTCCAGGTCACTTTTTCGCATTTATTCAGCAGAAGCCAAACGGGTTAATAAACACGGTTTTATCACAAAATTTGCAGAAGTGTTAGAAAAGTGTTAGAAAAACAGCTTTATCCTACCATTACAGTTTTCGATTATTATCTATAAATTTATACAGGTTAAAAATTATTGCGTTTACAAATATTTCTGTAATTATTTGCCATATTTCAGCTTTCAATGCCGTTTCGATGCGATAATTAGGAAAATAACGGGGCTTTCATTCACAGAAGATTTACAGAATTATATGAATTGAAGAAGAATAATTTTGTGCGGTTTTTTAAAATTGCTGAGAAGTGTTTTAATGCCAATCATCATATGTACTGTCATAGTTCTTTATATTCGAATCAAAGCCACCTCTATCATACCCATCTTTATCATACCCAAGCTCGTTGTAATATGTTCCGTTTATATGTAGTCCATTTCTGTTAAATCCGTTTTGATTAAAGCCATTTTTGTTATACCCGTATTGGTCATACCCAGCTTTGTTGTATCCATCTTTTCCGTATCTATTTTTATTAAAGCCAGCTCTGTCGTACCCATCTTTGTCATATCCAACTTTATCGTATCCAGCTTTGTCGTATCCATCTTTATCATATCCATTATCATCAAACGAAGTGCCATTCTTGTGATTTCCGTTTATATTGAAACCAGAGTCATCATATCCCTCTCTATCAAATCCATTTCGATTATACCCATCTCTATCAAATCCATCTCTATAATATCCATCTATATCATAACCGAGTTTGTCAAAACCGCTGATATTATATCCGAGCTTATTAAACCCATCTTTATTATAACCGTTATTGTTATACTTAGTTCCATTCAAATTGATTCCAGTTTCGTTAAAACCCTCTTTATCAAAGCCATCCTTGTTATAACCTGTCTTACGATAACCATCTCTATCATAACCGAGTTCGTCATAACCCTGCTTGTCATAGCCATTCTTGTCATATCTCAACTTAGAATCTATGTAAAAAATTATGTGTGGCAGAATCAGCCCGAAAAAAGCATAAGGCGTACCAACGATTACCAGAATTAAAACCGTACTTTTTAATATCTCCATATAGAAACCTCACTTAAAGCACATCAATTATTAGATAATTATTTTTCGTACAATAATTCAGGTCAATTTTTCTTTTCTTGTTATTAACAAGAACATGTAAATTAAATTTATTATATTGCAGAATTATATGAAATGCAAGTATTTTTTCCATTTTTGCAATAGCACATTTTGTTGCAAGCAGGGCATTGACATTTGTCAGCAGGAACGTGGAATAATGTGGGCCTTTGGGTGCCCACGTTATGCCGCGAAAGCCTGTTGACAAATTCACGCCCTGCCATATAATAAAAAAAGAGGAGAACTCGACCGCAGGTCGGGTTTCTCCTCATAATTACTTTTTATAGAAAAGCTAAATTTTAGTCAAAACAGAATCAACTTTACCAAGAATTATTATCTCTGATCTGTTGTATTCCTCTGTTTCATACTCTGAATTGAATGAGAACATCATGCATTGCTTTTTTTTACCAATTATCAGTTTTCTTATCTTCATTGTATCATCAGTTTTTGTTTTATATGCGATGATATCCCCGTTTTTATATTCCTGTTCAAGTCTTAGCTTAACCTTGCTGCTTTTTTTTATCATTGGTGCTAATGAATCATCTAATACTTCCAAATCACTATCAAGCATTATTTTAGCTACATAAGTTGTTGTTTCATCATCTTCATCAATTGTTGTTTCCATGCTTTGATATTCGCCTATATCGTCATATTTTGCCATTTCAACAACCAATTCAGATAATGGCCTTTTATTTGCTTCTTCAAACAGCATTTCTTTCTGTTCATCTGTAAAATCATTACCCATTATATTTAGTGCTTGATTAACTGTAATCTTGTAAAAATTTCGCAATGCAACATTTAATACATCCGGTGCTTTTTCCAAATATGCTTCAAGTACAAACAAACCTTCATCTGCACCAAGTATTTTTTCTAAAACATTTGAAAGTTCATCTGAAGGAACTCGTTTGCTATCTTCATTTCTCAAAATACTAATATATGACGGTGAAACGGACTGCCCTGCTTTTGCACATTTTTTTGCTATATCTCTTGTTGATATTCCAGACTTTTCAATATATTCATTCAATAACCTTGCATATGCCATAATATCGCCCCTTTCAAAGAGGATAATATCACAGCAAAACAAAAATTGCAACATATTTTTAAACAATCTGTTGACATCTCAGTTTTGTTGTGGTATCTTACTTTTGACAACAGAGTTGTCCGGGTGTTCACTCGATTGTTGCCGGGCAACTTTAGTTGCCGGCAACGAGTGAGCCGGAACTGTTGCAAAAGTCTAGTATTACCTTTTGCAACCTCTGTGTACAGTGTACAGAAAACAAGAGAGGAGGTGAATAGGAATGGCAAGATCCACATCAAGCAGAAAATGGCAGATAACTATTAACAACCCTGCGGATAAGGGATATCTACATGACAAAATTAGCGATGTTGTATCATTGTTTCATAATACTATTTATTGGTGTATGTGCGATGAAATCGGAGAGAACGGAACATATCATACTCATGTATTTATGGTGTTTAAAAGTGCGGTTATGTTTGCAACGATGCAAAACAGGTTCTACGGCTGTCATTTTGAAATGACTAAAGGTACAAACCAACAAAACAGGGAATATATCCGCAAAGAAGGCAAGTGGGCCGAAGATAAGAAGAAAGAAACAAATATAATTGAAACATTTGAAGAATACGGTGAAATACCGATTGATATGCAAGGCTCGACAAGTGAAAATGAAGAAATATATGAAATGATTAAAAACGGTTTATCAGATTGCGAAATTATGGAAGCTTTTCCGGGTTCATTTTGTAAGCTTGATAGAATTGAAAAAGCCCGGCAAACAATTAGTGCAGAAAAATATAAAAATACATATAGAGAATTAGAAGTTGCTTATATTTGGGGTGAAACCGGCACCGGCAAAACACGGTGCATTATGGAAAAATACGGTTATTCCAATGTATATCGTGTTACTGACTACGATCATCCGTTTGACGGTTATAAAGGTCAAGATATTATTATGTTTGAAGAATTCAGAAGCAGTCTGAGAATTGAAGATATGTTGAAGTATCTTGACGGTTATCCTTGCGAATTACCATGCAGATATGCAAACAAAACAGCATGCTATACAAAAGTCTATTTTACAACAAACATTCCATTAGAAGGCCAATATCGGAATATTAAACACGATCAGCCAAAAACATGGCAAGCATTTATTAGAAGAATACACCACAATGAATACAAAGATTCTCTAGAAAGCGAGTTGACTTTTTTATTATGACAAACAAACAAAAACAAATAATTTCAGAAAGGAGAATAGAATGAAGTGTTTGAGCAGTTACCCGATATGTTATCAGTAATACAAGCAATGGAAGCATTAACAATTGGCAAGAATTCCGTGTATAGCTTATTAAAATCCAATGATTTACATCATATAAAAATTGGTAAAAAGTATCTTATCCCTAAAATTTGTCTTATAGAGTTTGTTATGACACATAGACAAGTAAATAAATAATGATATAATCGAAGCTGTAATGGTAGGAGTTCAAGCTGTCTTTAATTGAAAGGAGTAAAAAATGACAGGCAGCCTACAAACAAAAAATGATACATTCTATGCTGTTATAAATACATACGATAGTAACGGCAAGCGAAAACCAAAATGGATAAACACCGGATATACAGTCAAGGGCAATAAAAAGAGGGCCGAAAGCTTTTTGCGTGATATTCTGAAAGAGTATGAATCTAAACAATGCTTAGTACAAAGTGACATATTATTCAGCGAATACATCAAGCAATGGCTTAAGACCTCTGAAATCAAGGTTGATATCGTTACATTCCAAGTCTATGAAGCTACAGCAAAAACACATGTCATTCCATACTTTGAAAAACTAAATCTGAAACTTACAGATGTCAATCATCACATTTTGCAGGAATACTTCAATAAAAAGTATAAGAATGGCAGAATTGACGGCAAAGGCGGACTATCCGCTAAAACACTTCGAATTTTTAAGAACATAATTAGCCAAACCATTAAAGAAGCTATGAAAAATGATCTGCTCCTGAGTAACCCTTGTGATAAGATAACACTTCCAAAGGTACAAAGGGTTGAACATCATATATATTCAGGCGAAGAAATAACAAAGCTTCTTGAACTGATCAAAGATGAACCCCTATATCCAATAGTTAAAATAACGGCAATATATGGACTTAGGCGAAGTGAAGTGTTAGGGCTTAAATGGGATAGTATCAATCTTGAAACTGATATGTTAACAATTAAACACACCGTATCTATGGGAACGAAAGTAGTTGAAAAAGATAAGACCAAAAACGAAACAAGTCACAGAAGCTTTCCTTTAACAACCGAAATTAAAGATTTGATAATTAAAGCAAAATTGGCCGAAAACATGAATAAAAAGCTTTTTGGCAAAGAGTATGTGAAAAATGATTATATCTTTAAATGGGATGACGGAAGGCCTTTTTCGCCCGAATATGTAACGCACAAGTTTAGCGATTTGTTAGCAGAACATTCTTTACCTCATATCCGCTTTCATGAACTCCGGCACAGTTGTGCATGCGACTTAATAAACATGGGCTTTTTGATTAAGGATGTTTCAGATTGGTTAGGTCATGCAGATATCAGAATGACCGCAAATGTCTATTCCCATGTTGATGTATCAAGAAAAAAAACAATGGCTCAAGCAATGTCTAGGAGTATAAATGGGTAGTGTTAGAAAAAGTGTTAGAAAAGCGACGAAACAGGGCAAAGAAGAAAGCCCCTGCAACCAACGAAACCGTTGATATACAAGGACTTTGCTCTGGCTCCCCAAGTTGGACTCGAACCAACGACCCTGCGGTTAACAGCCGCATGCTCTACCAGCTGAGCTATTGAGGAATGTTTCACCGGCCAAGCGTTAACTTAACCGGTATTTGTGTCGGCATCGACCTATCTTCCCGGGAGGCTGCCCTCCGAGTATTTTCGGCACTGATGAGCTTAACTTCCGTGTTCGGGATGGGAACGGGTGGGACCTCATCGTAATAAACACCGACTATGAACACTACTTCGCATTTAAAATGCCATTTTATGTCATTTTAAACCAATGTTTCACATTGCGCCGCTTCGAGATGCGGCGGCTCATAGCATTGCAAACATTTAACGGGCTTCCGCCCTATCGCCGCTTTGCGGCTTATAAAAACACATAAATGCGTTTTTATCCAAATGTGTCTAAAAACAGGTTGCCCCGCTTTAAACTATTTCATGTTCGCCTTGCGAACAGCCGTTATTCAGTGGTGACCCGTACGAGATTCGAACTCGTGTTGCCGGCGTGAGAGGCCGGAGTCTTAGGCCACTTGACCAACGGGCCAAATTAGATTTGCGTCTTAGGGTTGAAATACAGATGATAACTTATAAATATTGATGCATTGTATCTTCGCATGTCTAACATCTAATATCTAATATCTAACATCTAGTTGGTACACCATTGCGGACTCGAACCGCAGACACCCTGATTAAGAGTCAGGTGCTCTACCAACTGAGCTAATG
>CAZTCR010000024.1:41546-48124 GCA_964612185.1 uncultured Eubacteriales bacterium | reverse complement strand
AGCTAAAGCTCTCTTACTCCCCCGGCATAGCCGGGGGTTTATTGGTTGTTACCAAAAAAAAAGACCTTTGGCAGAAACGAATCTACCAAAGGTCTTGCTTCCCATAAGGCCACTGCCAGCCGATAATAATCGACGGTTGTTGACAGGCGGGTCAAGTTTTGGGATCACCAAAACTTTCAAGCTACTCCCCTTTTGTTAACATGTATCCATACCATAATATCATGTTCCTTGAATAAAGCAACTGTTTTTTTAGCACCGGCTAAATGGAGCCTGTTTTGCTGAGTGCATATTATAATGATATGAAGCGGTTGCGCCTCTATACACATTATGCTAAACTTTAAGCACACTATTCTGAAAGGAATGCGGCACCCGCCGCAGCAAGGTAACCATGAGCAACAAAACACCCGTAAAAGCCTTTGAAATGTATCTGATACGCCACGGCGAAACAAATGGCAACACCGGCGCTCCCCGCCGCGAAAACGAGGATGCGCGCGACCCCGGGCTCAATAAACGCGGCAAACGCCAGGCGGCGCTCGCGGGCAAACGAATGGCATCCTTGGCGCTGGACGAAATCTTTGCCAGCGGCCTCGAACGCGCGGTGGAAACAGCCGCGCATATCGCAAAGGTTCAGCCGGACGATGGCTGCCAAACGGTGAGCATACTGCCGATCCTTTGTGAAACCGGCGTAGATGAAGATTACGAAGGGCATACGCTCGCGTATTTCCGCGGTAAGTACCCCGTTAAAAAGGCAGATGGCGTGGAGGGTGATAAACTGGTTTTTCCTTCCGACTCCTCCGACGATGCCGCCTTGTTTGCCAGGGGTGAGGAGGCCATCCGTTACTTCACCGGGTGCTTTATGAACGGCGAAAAAATCGCCGTCATCGCGCACGGTGCCTTCAACACCTTCCTCTTGCTCGCGGCCATCTCCGTCCGGCCGGAGAACATGGCCTTTGATGTTGACTTCTACAACACAGGTATCACGAAAATCATATTCTATGATGAAAACGGCGGCATCTATGGTGAAAAAGCCAAAGTAGCCTTTTTAAATGACACCTCGCACCTGTATGAGGATTTCCCCGGGTTCTGTTTTTATGATGACCCGGCCAGACCGGAACAGGGATAGCACGCTTGGCATCCCGAGCGGTACGGAAATCACAAGGTACATGTTATTTGTAATTGCCAACCGCCAACCGTTATGGTACTATAATGTTGCTGTTGTGTGAACAACGAACGAATGAGGAGACGAGACTATGGCATTTGTGAACGGCAAAATCATATCCAGGTTTATTTCGCTAATACTTACCACTTTGTACTTCATTTCATCCTTTACCGGCATTTCACTTGGCGGCAAAGATGTCCCCGACCCGACCCTTGCGGCGCCCGCATGGTCGCCCTGGGTGCATGAGCAGTGGATATGGGAAAATTCGGGCACACAGGAATCCATCAGCGACCTCGTGGATGGGTATCAGGAGCATAACATCCCTGTGGGTTCCATTATTATTGACCGCCCCTGGTCCGTGGATGTTGGTTCCTTTGTACCTGACTCGGATCTTTACCCCGACTTGGCCAGCGAGATACAGCGGTATCATGCCATGGGCATCAAGGTTTCGCTTTGGTCCACCTGCATGGTCAATGAAGGCTCGCCCAACTTCCAGGAGGGCAAGGACAAAGGGTATTATGTCAGCAACGGAAGAACGACTAAATGGTGGGGCGGCAAGGGTGCTTTTGTGGATTATACGAACCCCGAAGCTGTTGACTGGTGGCATAAACAGATGGATGTCGTGCTTGACATGGGCATAGACGGCTGGAAGTTGGACGGGGCGGACCCGTACATTATGGTTTTGATCACCCCGAACGGCAAAAACGATCCCTTTATCACCTGGAACGAATACCAGGAACTGTTCTATCAGGACTTCTTTGAGTACACCCGCGAAAAATCGGGGAATGACACGGTTGTTTTCACAAGGCCCGTTGACGACCTGCCGTTCAGGTTAGGTCTTCCGCTGACTTTTGCCACCCGTGACAATAATTTTGCCGGCTGGGTCGGGGATGAGGACAGCGACTGGAGCGGCATGCGCTCCGCGCTCAACGACATGATGACTTCCGCCCGCTTCAACTTCGTCAGCTATGGCTCGGATATTTACGGATTCAGGGGCGGAGAAAAAGATAAGGAACTTTATATCCGGTGGTCGCAGCTCGGCGCCTTCTGCCCGGTGATGGAAAACGGCAACATCGACGGGAATACGCCGTGGAGCTTTGACACGGAGACCACGGACATCTACCGGAAATTTACCAACCTGCACTCCGAACTCATTCCGTATATTTACAGCCAGGCGGCGTACTCCTATGAGCTTGTCAAGCCGACCATGCGCCCGCAGCTCGGCACTTATCAATATATGCTTGGTGACAACATCTTAGTCGCTCCAATGTTTGAAGAAGGCACCGAGCGCACCGTCACCTTCCCGCCGGGCGAATGGATTTATATGTTTGACGAATCCAAAGTGTATACCCCCGGCATCAAAAAGCTCACTTTCGGCATGGACGAGTACCCGGTTTTCATTCGCAAAGGCGCTATTATCCCGATGGAAATCACCAATGATATCACCGGTTTCGGCTCTGCACTCAACAAGGACTATACCACCGTGCTGATGTATCCGAAGAAGGGCGAAACAAAGTTCGGTCTGTATGAGCAGGGCAAACCCGGTTCCATGATTACCTATGGCAAAGGCAACGGCACCCTGCGCATGAGCGCGACCGCGACGGACAGGCAGCTGCTTTTCAGTGTACACGGTGAAGACACACCGGCCGCTGTCGTCTTTGCCGGCGGCGCCGCGCTGCCGCAAGCGGCCTCCATGGCGGAACTGGTCACGCTGCCGTCGGGTTGGTTTAACGAAGGCGGCATCACCTGGTACGCGGTGAAAAATGTTACCGCCGGGGCGGAGATTCAGGTTCGGTATTAAAGGCACGCAGGGACGGTTCAACAGAACCGTCCCTGCTGTTTTACCCGTCGACATCCCTCAAGTTCCAAGAAAGGGTTGATGATAAAAATGAACGACAGAATCACCTCCAGAATCGTATCCTGGGTACTCGCGCTGCTGTTTTTCTTTTCCTCCGCAACCGGCTTTTCCGTCGGCAAGGACAACCCCGACCCCACCCTTGAACCCCCGATTTGGCCGGCTTGGGTACACAAACATTGGGTGTGGGAACATGACGGGTCGCAGGAATCCGCAATGAAGTATGTGCAGGACTACCTCGACCACGGCATCCCCATCGGCGCTGTCAACCTGGATAACCCCTGGGATACGGAAGTCGGCGAATTCGTGCCGGACCCCGATTTATACCCGGACATGGAAGCGTACATCGACAGGTTTCACGCCATGGGTGTGCGCGTGTTTTTGTGGGTAACCTGCATGGTCAACGAGGGTGCCCCCAGTTTTCAGGAAGGCAAGGACAAGGGCTACTTTTTAAGCAACGGCAAAACAATCAAGTGGTGGAGCGGCCAGGGCGCTTTTATTGATTATACGAACCCGGAAGCCATGGACTGGTGGCATAAAAAGCTCGACAATGTGCTCAACATGGGCATCGACGGCTGGAAAGTGGACGGCGCTGACCCATATGTCATGCTGTTGATGCCGGCGATAGGGTTCGGCGGCCGTCACATCACCTGGAACGAATACAAGCGGGATTTTAACAACGACTTTTTCTACTACACGCGTGAAAAACTGGGCAACGACCGCGTGATTTCCTGCCGGCCTGTCAACGATTTCGCCCTGCGGGTCGGCCTGCCTTTTGTTTATACCGACCGTGAGGTCAACTTTGCCGGCTGGGTGGGCGACAATTTCAACGACTGGGGCGGCCTGCGCCACGCGCTCAATGACATGCTGTCCTCCTCCCGCTTCAATTTTGTCAGTTACGGGTCGGACATCGGCGGCTTTCGCACAGACGGTAACAAGTACAAAGATGTCTTTATCCGTTGGGCGCAGCTCGGCGCTTTTTGCCCCGTGATGGAAAACGGCGGCGGCGGGGAACACCGGCCCTGGATGTTTGACGATGAAACCTCGGACATCTACCGCAAGTTTGTCCTGCTCCACCATGAGCTGATTCCCTATATCTACAGCCAGGCGGCATATTCCTACGAACTCGTCAAGCCGACCATGCGCCCGCAGCCGGGCACCTATCAATATATGCTCGGGGACGATATTCTGGTTGCCCCGTTCTTTGAGGAAGGGAATGAGCGCACCGTGACCTTCCCGAAGGGTGAATGGATTTACATGTTTGACGAATCCAAGGTTTACACGGGCGGGATTAAGAAACTTACCTTCGCGCTGGACGAGTTCCCCGTCTTCATCCGCAAAGGCGCTATCCTCCCGCTGGCTGTAACCGACGATGTCAACGGCCACGGCTCCGCGCTCTCGGCGGATTATACCACTGTACTGATGTACCCGGAAAAAGGCGAAAAGCAGTTTGGTTTGTATGAAGAAGATAAACAAGGCACCATGATCACCTACGGCAAGGGCAGCGATACCTTAAAAATAACCGCCACCGCTTCGGACCGCTCCCTGCTCTTCAGCGTGCGCGGCGAGGACACACCCGTTTCGGTCGTCAGCGGCGAAGGCACAGCGCTGCCGCAGGCCGTCTCCATGGCGGAGCTGGTTACGCTGCCGTCGGGTTGGTTTAACGAAGGGGGCATCACCTGGTACGCGGTGAAAGATGTCACCGCCGGGGCAGAGATTTATGTTACTTATTGACAAAAAGCCGTAAATCCAATAAACTCAAGCACAGGCAATTTCTCGTCCGTTTATATAATAAAAATGTATTAGTGATGAAAGGAGCCGGGAAAATGAGCATTTACGATTTCACGGTTAAAGACACCTTCGGGGATGATGTATCCCTGGCAGACTACAAGGGCAAGGTCCTGCTGATTGTCAACACAGCGAGCAAATGCGGGTTTACCCCCCAGTTTGAAGGGTTGGAAAAACTCTATACCGAACTTGCCGGCAAAGGGTTTGAGATTTTGGGGTTCCCCTGCAATCAGTTTAAAAACCAGGATCCCGGCACCGATGAGGAAATCCGGAATTTCTGCCAGATGAACTACGGTGTTTCCTTCCCCATCTTCGCGAAAATCGATGTCAACGGCGAAAACGCCGCGCCGCTCTACAAATACCTGAAGAGTGAAAAAGGCGGTATCGGCGGCAAAAACATCAAATGGAACTTTACCAAATTCCTTGTGGACAAGGACGGAACAGTCCTCAAGCGTTATGCCTCCGCCACCACACCGGAAGCCATCCGGGATGATATTGTCAAACTGCTGGGCTGATATAAACCAATAAAATTATTGAATGAAAGAGGTGAACGCGCACCGTTGCCTCCGGCGTACGCCGGACCGGGCAATGCCGCGTGAAATGTATGGAAATTAAAGTTTACACCACAACAGACTGCTCCATGTGCAAGGCCGCCAAAGAGTTTTTAAAAGCCAACGGGCTGGCTTTCACCGAGCGCAATGTTTCGGAGGAACGGCAGGCAGCCAAGGATTTAATTGTCAAAACCGGGCAAAGGAAACTGCCCACCATCGATATCGACGGCAAATATGTCTTCGGTTTTGACCAGGATAAGCTGGAAGAACTCCTCGGGCTATAATTGAATCCGAATAAACACGAGAGGTAACGGACCATGGAAAAAACCTTGCAGACGCCGGATTTGCTGATTCTCGGCGGCGGTCCCGCCGGTTTAACGGCAGCTATCTATGCGGCGCGCGCCAAACTGGATGTTGTCCTGCTGGAAACGGTGCTCGCCGGCGGCCAGCTGCGCGACACCAAGGCGATCGAAAATTACCCCGGCTTTCAAAGCATCACCGGGGAAGACCTGGCGGAGCGCATGGCTCAGCAGGCAAAGGAGCTCGGCGCAAAACTTGTTAATTTCAGCCCGCTTCTGGCGGTTTCACTCGCCGGTGATGTCAAGACGGTGGAAACGAAAAAGGCGGTTTACAACCCGAAGGCTGTCATCATCGCGACCGGCGCGGTACCAAAACGGCTACCCATCCCGAGCGAAGCGGATTTTTACGGCAAGGGCATCCATTACTGCGCCACCTGCGACGGCGCGATGTACGAAAACAGCGTGGTCGCGGTTGCCGGCGGCGGCAATTCGGCATTGGAGGAAGCCTTGTTCCTCACCAATTTCGCATCCAAGGTGATGATGATCCGGCGGTACGACTATTTCAACGGCGCTGCCGCCACTCTGGAGGCGGTGCTCAGCCACCCGAAAATTGAAGTGATGTTCAACTGGGACCTTGTGGACGCCGCGGGGGAGGATTTTGTCACCTCCGCGCTGCTCCGGAATACCAAGACCGGGGAAGAAAAGAGCATCGCGCTCTCCGCTATTTTCGGCTATATCGGCACCGAACCGAAAACGGCGCTGTTTAAACCGGACCTGACGCTCAATGAGCAGGGCTATATCCTCACCGACGAAAACCTGCAGACCAATGTCAAAGGGGTCTTCGCGGCCGGCGATGTGCGCGAGAAAACGGTCCGGCAGATTACCACCGCCGTGGCGGACGGCACCATTGCCGCGCTGAATGCGGA
>CAZTCR010000024.1:0-41446 GCA_964612185.1 uncultured Eubacteriales bacterium | reverse complement strand
TCCGGCAGATTACCACCGCCGTGGCGGACGGCACCATTGCCGCGCTGAATGCGGAGAAGGCTATCAAGCACAGGTAAAATGCTGCCTCGCCGCGTTTCGCATGTTGACCGGATGAAGGGAAGTGTCCCCATAAAAAACATTTTTTTGATTCGTAAAATTCTTGCGTTGCTCATGACCATCCCCTTCCTTGCCGGCTTGCTCAGCGGCACGAGCACACCGATTTCCGGCGAGACACTGAATTTGTGGATGGGGGAATCCGTCGTGTGGACCGGGGAAGAAACTTTAAGCGAAAAGAAAGATAAAATCGAACAGGCATATCAGGCAGCCATGGCGACCACCCCCGGGTTTGAAGAGGTCAGCCGGTACAATCTGCCCGCTTCGCCTGAAAATTTTATAGACTGGTTCAAATACAGCGGCATCAAAGCGATTACTTATGACGGCATGACCTTGGACGGGCAGAAAACCAAAGTGTTCGCTTATATCGGCTTCCCGAAAAACGCCGCGCCGGGCAACCCCGTCCCCGGGATTGTGCTCGTGCACGGCGGTGGTGGAAACGCTTATTACGACTGGGTCAAGGCTTGGAATGACCGGGGTTATGCGGCGATTGCGATGAGCAATACCGGCTTGTTCCCCGACGGAAAAGATGCCTGGGTTTTCGGCCTGCAGGGTGGTTTTGCGCAGGCAGGGTATGTCAACAGTTATGACAACGACGGCTTTTCCACCGCTGACCGCAAGGCGGACAACCAGTGGATGTACCATGCCGTGGGTCAGACGATTCTGGCGGGCAACATCCTGCGTTCCTTCGATTGTGTAGACAAGAACAAAATCGGTATTTCCGGCATTTCGTGGGGCGGTGTTATCACTTCCATCGCCATCGGTTATGACAACCGCTTTGCTTTTGCCGTGCCTGTCTACGGCAACGGCTATCTGAACGAAAGTTACGGCATCTTCGGCCCCATCACCGCCGGGGAAGCGGTGCAAAGCCTTTGGATGGCGCAGGAACGCTTTGACAAAGTGACCATGCCGGTACTGTGGCTTGTTGGCAATGATGACTTTTTCTTCTCCGTCAATACCCACAGCAAGTGTTACGCGGATACGCACGCCAACAACAGCCGGACAACTCTGACAATCCTTTCCGGTTTTCCGCATGGCCATCATATCGGCTGGGAACCGGAGGAAGAATTCGCCTTTGCGGACAGCGTCGTTCGCGGAGCACCGCCTATCCCCGCATTTACGGTTCAGCCGGCGGGCAGCACAATAGAGTCAGAGATGGAAAACGGGGCTTCGATTGTATCCGCCAAACTTTATTATGTGACACAACCCTTTGCCTACGACAATGCTAAATATACAATGATTACCCCGTGGACCTCGCAGCCGTTGGCGGTTGACGGTACCCGGATTACCGGTACCGTACCAGCGAGCGCTGTCGGATATTATATAGAGTGCGTTTGCAAGGTTGACGGCAAAAAGCTGGTTTCCGCTTCGCAGTATGTTGAGTTGTAAATTGTAACAGGGGTAATGAAAAAGTGCTGTATCATACCGCTGAAATCAGCGATGAGATACAGCACTTTTTTGGTGTAAAAAGACCCGACCCTGTGCTTTCGAGTTATCTTCTCCCTCATTCATTCAACAAGTCGCCGCCAAGCAAATACACCGATAGCAGGTTTTACAACGATATTCAAGGGATGCCGACCATTAAAAATATGAAATTTATCCCCAATTTTTCATTTCGGTGGTTTTATATACGAACTATAGAGGGACATTTTTTTCTAAGTAAGTATTGTTTCTCATGGTTCTTCTTTGTAATAGATGAAACGAAAACTTTCTTGACAATATTATTGTCTTTGTGTATTATATTCTTGACAATATAGAAATTATCGAAGAAAATCTGAAACTGGTGTTAAAAGAAAAGTCATATTAAGCAGTTCGGGCTCAAAAAAACAAAATAAGGGAAGGGAAGGAAATAAAAATGAAAACAACCATAAAACGTTTCACGAGCATCCTACTAGCGATCAGTCTGTTGTTGCCGATTGGAATCATGGCGTTAACTGCGCAGGCGGCGAAAGCTCCTGCCCAAGGGGTTATCGGTTTTACCGCTGACGAACCGAAAAAAGTGACTCAGCAACCGTCACAGGTAATTGAATTTGATCAATCGCAAGCTACCACAGGCGCACGATACACAGTTCTTGTTCTTGACATTGAACGAGAAATCAACATGAACTGGCAAGGTGAAGTCATCTATACGATTCGTTCGGCACTTGACGAAGTGAAGCAAGCGGCGATCGCATTCGTTAATCAACTAATGACAGATAGCAGGACGAACTATGTAGCCGTTGTTACCTACAGCAATTCTGCCTCGATTCACTCAAACTTTACCACGAACCTTTCAACGCTAAAGACTTCGATCAATAATATCGGTATTGGCGATTATTATGCCGATATCAATGGCGCTCTTGAACTATCGGATACTTTGCTAACGGGTGTAAGCGATGCTATCGCTACGAAGAATGTGGTTTTGTTTACACAGGGCATGGCGACCGCCGGGGACTATACTTACTCTGGACCATACAGTGAAATCGATACAGGTGAATGGACAACGGGTTACACTGGAGCAGAACTCTATGCACATGGCAACTCTGTACATAATACTGCTGCCGTAATAAAAGCGAAATACAATATCTACACCATCGGCCTATTCAATAGTTTAGTAGATGTACCTGCCGCTGGATTACAAGTCGCAAACTTTTTTAGAAAAGTAGCCAAGGATATTCAAAACGCTGGGTTCTATGATATAGATGACCCGAGCAACCTCGCTTTCGTTTTTGGTGAAGTTGCCGGAAATATTCTTACAGACAAATGGGTGTGGAGTTGGTCAGGTTTAAAAAATGCCGCAGTTCACTCAACCATCAATTTTAGCGATTATCTTTTTAATGACTCTGCAACAACATATAATCCTGATTTGTCGTTTGCTGCAATGGCCTTAAGTTGGGCGGCGTACGATAAAAGCTATCTTGAATCCGCTATGAAGAACGAACTCGGATTTACCAGATACCAGTATTTTGACAAGGACGGTATTGATTTTGCCTTGGCACAAAAAGTTATAACATGCGAAGGTCAACGATACACGCTGATCGCTGTAATTGTTAGAGGAACAACCGGTAATCTTTGGGATGAGGAGTGGCGCTCAAATCTTTTTGACAGCGGAATGATTGATGGCCGTTCCGGTTTTGATGATGCCGCTGATAAAGTTATGACCGAAATTAGTGATTTTGTTGGTGATACTGGCAATAATTACACGCAAAAGTTTTTCGTAACCGGGCATAGCAGGGGTGCAGCTGTTGCAAATATCGTTGGTGAAAGACTTTCAACCGAGAATGCAGAACAAAAATATATTTACACTTTTGCAACTCCGAATTCAGTGGATGAAAAGGAGCGTAAGAGTTACGATAACATTTTCAATATAGTTAACCCACTCGATGCTGTAACTATAGTGCCACCCGGCAGAACGAAGCATGGCATAACGCTGGGCATTGACTATAATAAGAATGTCTCTCTCGTTTTATCAAACATTAAATCTATGTATGGTTTCGATGCGAATGAAGCATGTGTTAGTGGGAGATCTTCAGATATATTTTATAATCATAATCAGGATATTTATATGGGGTGGTTGAAAACAATTCCTGCATCAGAAATAAACGGTATTCCGGTTGCAAGTCACTATGTCATTGTTCGAATCGCTTGCCCGGTCGATGTGCAAGTCACCGATGCAAACGGTGCCATGTTTGCGCAGGTGGTAAACAACACTGCCGTTGAAGCTCTTTCGGGGAGTTCTGCAACTTTTGTTGACGTAGATAAAAAGTATTTCATACTTCCCACCGGCATAACTTTTAAGGTCAACATCTCGGCAACGGATTCCGGTACAATGGATTATGATGTTTTACAGTATAAAACCGATGGTTCTGTCTACGCACAAACCAGAAAGAAAGATATAGCGCTGAGAGAAGGCAAGACTTTTAGCAGCGACTTATCCCCTGAAACAGTTGACAATGGTGTTAAGCTGTATGTATTGGATGACAATGGAACACCAATAGCCACAGTGCAAGATAACGGAAAAGAAGTTAAATTCATCAAGCTTTGGGGCAAAGTCACAAATTACGCTTCCAACTTTATTAACTGGTTGCTTTGCATTGTATTTTTTGGCTGGATTTGGATGGCGTAAGTAGGGAATTTGGAGTCCGTGGTTCGTTTTGTGATTAATCGATATTGATGAATGGGACAAATATAAATTAGCGTGCAAAATGAATTTCATAGATATTCGGTTTTGGGAAATGCACCCCCTGTGACCTTTCGTGCAGTTTTATCATTTTGAGGTACTTGTGACAAAAATGCAGTTTAGCCCTTTAGGCGGAACTGCATTTTTACATTTTTAATGAGACTCAAACGATTACGCCCCCTTTCACAGCATCGTGCGCTTTGTGGCTATATCTGCTTCAGTTATTTGGTTTCGTTTTCCTTGCCGAACTTTTTCACAATGTCGCGGTTTAACGCTTTGGGCCAATTTTCGGTCCAGGTCTTCGCATTGCGCAGCAGCTCATCGCAGAACGCCGCCACATCCTCCCCTGTTACTTTCAACACCGGTTTGCCGTCCGCCGCGCCGGCCTCAAACAAATCGATCAAATCATATTGAATCTTCAAAATGTCATACCCGTCACCTGCCGCGAATTTCCACATATATTCCTGGATTTTTTTATACACGAACTGATAATCCTACGGCAGGGCTTTTACCCTTGCCATCTGCTGCTTATACTCTTTTTTATCCCCGATGATTTTTTTCAAAAATTTTCAACATTGTTATTGCCCCTCCTTTAATTGGTTCATTTTCGACGCGATGAATTCCCATTTTTCCCAAAACTTTTTCAGTTCCGCACTCCCGGCTTCGTTGAGCGTAAAGAACTTGCGCGGCGGCCCCATATCGGACGGCTTTTTTTCGATGTCTACAAGGCTGCTTTTTTCCAGCCGGAGCAGGATGGTGTAGACGGTGCCGTCCACAACGTCCGCAAAGCCGAGGGCGTTGAGCCGCCGGGTGATTTCATAGCCGTAGATTTTTTCATGGCTGATGATTTCAAGGACACAGCCTTCCAACACGCCTTTGAGCATTTCCGTAAGGTTTTCCATAAAAACTGTTCCTCTATTCTGTAAGACTTGTATGCAGTACTACTTACTACAAGTATATAGTATCACACAATAGTGGGGGTTGTCAATAGGTGAAATAAAAAACAGGACTGTTCTCTGGTGTCCAATCTTAGAACGGCCCCATTATTTTCATATAGTATGTTTGATTCGACTCAAGTCACTTAATAGTCTGATTGATATCGTTTAATAGTAATCTCCTGTCAATGAAGCATATACATAGTGATCATAACACCAATTGCCTTTATAAATTGGTCTATCACAACCAGTATATGTGCAGTTTCTTTTACATGCAGAAAAAGATGATGTTATTCCAATTAGCATTATAATTAAAAGTAATATTGCCATGATTTTTTTCAACAAAGTCGAATTGAATTTTGTGGATACAATAGTCTCAATCATTGCCTCTAACCACACTTCATTATTATGTTATTAATATTTTCTTAAAATCGATTATAACGCTATTGTTTCAAAATGTCAATAATTCACTTCTATTCGACGTTGTTTATTAATAGACTCGTGGTAAGTAGAATATTGATTGGATTCGAATTAAAATATTCCTTGACAAAGGATTGAAAAAAGAGTATAATGTATATACGCGTCAATTAGACACATATATACATGATATCTATTATATCATATCATATTATTTTGTTTATGTCAAGCTTTATAAAAATAATTGATTGCATGAATGAATTGACTAAATTTCATGAAAGCATGAAAGGGGGTGAAATATTGAATAAAGCTAATCAGAAGATGGTTCTTAGAAGCCTTTTGCATGTTGTAAAGCCGCCGTAGATGTTTTACAGGTAAAAAATAACGCATAAATATAAATGGAGGTATTAATAATGATATTAGATCAACAGGATGCTATTGCGCTTGAATATATATTACGAAAACTCTATAACTGTGAAAGGGGTGGCTTTGGTGGTTTCATAAATTCGGATCATTTCGCAAGGAAACCCGTTGATGCTGCCTTAATTGCTCTCGCGCATATATATAAAGGTAAGAAAGACGAAGATATTGGTGACTTTTTAAGTAAATGGGAAGCTTTTTTTGATTACCCTGAAGACAATTCAGAATTCAATGTTGAGATGTATATTAATGAGTTGAGCAAAATAGTCGAAACACTGAAATAGCAGTAATTGTACATTTTATATAAGATTACCAAAATCCGGGTAACATCAGGTGTCAAGGCATCGGTAGAATTAGCAATATCAATATACTTTAGAATATAAAATAGCAGAACATGTGGGACAGAATCACGATTAGTAATTAATCATGGTTCTGTCCTTAGTCTTGCATATATTGCTTGGAGCAACTGGAATTCTTATCATACCGTCACCGGCTTTATCAGCTTAATTCTGGTTATCCTCTCGCCGTTCAGCCGCCATAGAACCCCCACCACGTAACCACACCAAAAGCAATCTGCGCAGCAATCATCACCGGGATACCGACCATAAACTTCGCGTGTTTGGTCTTATGCCGGATGACGCGCATGGCCGCCAGCATAGCCGCCGACCCGCCAAAAGCGCACACCAGCAAGAGCACGCGCTCAGGGACACGCTGGATATTGGGGATGGTTAGTGTAAAAAGTCCCATGTTCTTGAGCAACACCCTAAAAACAAGACTTTATTAACGCCTAATATATCTTATCGTCAACCTCGACCAGTGAACGTTTTCCGTCTTTAAATTGAATAGCAATATTATATATTCCCTTATTTTTAGCGGATAATCCAGCGAGCAGACCAACAGGGCCAAGAATTATCCCACCAATTGCGCCACGAGCTATTCCGGATGCCGCAGATTTGCGTTGTTCGTCTGTTATTACTTCGTAAGATTCAATGGTTGATTTGTTAAAATTGACACAATTTGAAAAACTCACAATAATGCCAACAGTTCCGAGTGAACTGGCTACACCCTTGCCGAGATAATCCCCTGCAATAACCTTGTTTTTTGCTCCCATAAAACTACCACCTTTCATAATTATGTGTCCCATTGTTCGTACATATTGCCTATTGGTGCAAACAAATATTCGTCACGTTATATGTTTCCATAAGAAAATTAACAGTGGTACACCAGGAGACGGTTTCCGTTCAACCCCAGCCAAACCGCCACCACACAAGCACGCCGAGGGCAATTTGCACCGCAATCATTACCGGGATACCAACCATAAACTTTGCGTGTTTGGTCTTATGCCGGATGGCGCGCATGGTCACCAACATCGCAACAGACCCGCCAAGGGCGCACACCAGTAAAAGCGTGCGCTCGGGTACACGCCGGGCCCCGCGGCGGGCGGCGCGTTTATCGTGCAAAGTCAATATGACAGCCAAGCCGCTGACAGCGGCAAGCCAAAGCGCAATAAGCGGCAAAAGTTCCTTTGCCATCACTCAAAGGTCACCGGGTTGGTGTAGCCGGGCTTCACAAGCACATTGTCTTTGCCCTTGACGCACTCATTGTACACGCCTTCCCACTCCGGGAAGGAATACTCCTCCACCGAAACGGAAATGTACTTGTTCGGTTTGCCCATGGTCTTGTTGACCACGGCGGCAATCTCTTCGGCGGCTTGCTGCAGCTGTGCTTTGGACGGCCCGCTGATGGTTTTGATAACGATATGCGGCATGATGGTTCTCTCCTTTCAATATAGCGCAGCAGGCTGCGCATTTAAAAATTCAACTGCCGGCGTACAGAATGCCGACACCGCCGGGCGGAAGTTGAATTTTGTAACAATATTATATATCCAGTCCGAAGCGCACAAGCTGTTCCAACGCGTCGATTTTTGCGCCGGACGGGATATATTCAAAAATGCCGAAACCGATTAAATCGGTTTTTTGTTTTAGCGTGTTCAAAAGCGGCAGCAATTGCTTGAGCGGGAGCCCCGCATCGGTGGGAACGGCGGTATAAGGGAATTCGGCAGGGTCCAGCACGTCCAAGTCCAAATGGACATATAAATGTCCCTTGCCTGTGCGTGCAACAGCCTGCATCACAGCGTCCTGCAAATCCGTGGCCAGCGCGGGGATGACGGGTATTTGGTGGCACTGCATAAAGTCACTTTCCGCCTCGTCCAGCGCTCTGCCGCCGACATTGATGAACTGCCGCGGCGCCAAAGGCTTGTAATGAAGGCCGGCGAACGCGTCGCCGCAGTCCCCCAGCAGCATCCGCACCGGCATGCCGTAGAATAGGTGCGTGGCCGATTCCGCCGGTGAGTTGATATCCCCGTGGGCATCCAGCCACAACACCGCCAAATCGCCGTGATAAACTTCATTTAAATACAAAATGGACGCCACATCGGCATCGCAGCTGCCGCCGACGGTGAACACGCGGTCCGCCCCGCTTTCGAGCAAAATAGCGAGCGCCGCCCCGGTCTGCTCTTCAATTACGCGGTAACCGGCGATGCCGTGCTCAACGGCAAGCTCGTCTTCGCCGCCGGATAGGGGGGCGCGGACACATGGCACATCCTTGATATAGAGTTCTTCGATTTCACGCGTACCCGCCAGCGCCGCGATTTCGGCTCCGCCCTGCCACTGGGGATTGATCAGGTTCAGTTTGCTCATTGCTTGGTAGCCCTTCTCTGCGCCACAAGGGAATAATCCTGTGTCGCAAACATCTTAATTTACTTTAAAATTATACCACAATAATACTGCCCTGCAATGAAAATGCAGGGCAAACTTCCAACTTTGTCAACAATTATTCAAAGTATACTTATTGTAAATTGCATTTAAGATGGATATTTGCCGGTCAACCCGGGAATTTGATGAATCAAGCCCCGCTTCAAACGAAGCGGGGCTTGCAAAATTCCTGAATAGTCAGTCGAGCTTGAGCACCCATATATTGCGGAAGCTCACCGGGTTGCCGTGGTCCTGGAGCATCAGCGGCCCTTCGGCAACGGGTTTATCCGTCACACCGCCCGGTGTGGCGCGCGGGAGGACGGCGTTGTTGTGCACCGGCAGCCCGTTTTGGAATACGGAGATGATGCCGTTTTCTTTGACTTTGCCAAGCAACCCGAACCGCGGCGCGCGGATCAGGATATCATAGGTCTGCCACTCCATCGCGGGTTTGCAGGCGTTGGTGAGCGGCGCGTACATGTTGTATATCGCGGAGCAGTCGCCGTCGGTCGGTTTTGCCACCCCGTAGGAGTCCAGCACCTGGATTTCGTAGCAGCCGTGCACATACACGCCGCTGTTGCCCTTGCCTTGCCCCTTTTCGTCCGGCATGTCCGGCTCGCGGAACTCCACATGCAGCAGCGCGTCGCCGTAGGTTACTTTGGAAACGATATCGCCGTGGTTGACGGTCATGATACCGTCCTCCAATATCCAGTCCGCGGGGGTGCCGTCGCGTTTCGCCCAGCCGTCCAGGCTTGTGCCGTCAAAGAGGATGATTTTTTTGTCTTCGTACATAATACTACTTCCTTTCATAACTCGCAAACATTGCGGTCTGTTTTTACCGTTATTTTGTGCCACCATTGTATGCCCTGCGGTTTGTCGTGTCAAGCCCTGTTGCGCCGCGGCACGGCGCAAAAATACCCGGGAATTTCTCCCCGGGCCGGTTTTTTATTGTTGCGGGATGAATTCGTCAAACTGGTACACTTTCACATAATCCACCACAAAGTCCGCCGGCAACGCGCCCGGCTTATTCCAATCGATTCTGCCCGACCAGCCAAGGTTCGGTGTGCCGTCTGACCCGTCCACTTCGCAGGACAGTTTCAGGTATTCCGACTCTTTCGACACACCGCCGAAGCGCGAGCGCCCCGTTTCCACACCGTTGATGTAAAAGATGTATTCGTCTTCGGTCCACAGCAGGCCGTAGGTGTTGTATTCCTTATACGGGTCGCCTTTGACCGCGAAGATGCCGACATTTTGGTACCTGGTTTCCAGCTCATAGCCGTTGTAGTGCAGGTTTCTGGTTATTTTATTGCGAAATACCGGACCAAGCCAATAATAAGGCGATTCAAAAATATCAATTTCCGTCCCCTTTACACCCGAGCCGCTTACATCGTTCACCGCCGGATTCATCAGCCAAAACGCGCTCCACATGCCTTTTGCGGCGGGCAGGATGCAGCGGCATTCAAAGTAACCGTAGCGCTGCGCGAACCCGTCTATTGAGCGGATGCCCATGGTGTAATACCCGGGGCCGTAGCTGCCGTCATCCTTGTATTCGGTGCGGATAATCAGGTTGCCGTTTTCCACAAACGCCTGGTCCTGCTGCCAGTAGCCGCCCTTGCGCAACCCGTTGGGGTAGTTCCCCCAGAGGCTTGTGTTGAGCGCGTCACCGTCGAATTCCTCATTGAGCGTGAGGGTCATACCGGTTAAATCCAGCTTGTGGTCTGTGCCCTGGTACGGGATTCTGACAATCAGCAAAAAGGTGCTCGCAAACAGAATAAGCAGGTTCAAAAGTTTGCCGGGTACTGTATTCATGGGTTCTCTCCTCGTAAAAAATTATTGAAATCATAGCCTGCCGGCCCCGGCATTGTCAATGGCTGTCCGGAAACATTTTTCACATTTTTACTGCCTTTTTTCGATAAACACCGGGAGCGCTTGCAAAAATTCACTTTTAGTGGTAAAATGTCGATGTTAATTCTTAATTATCAATCATTTTTGTGATAATAATATTATTTACTTTTGAAAGGGGTATTTATGAGTACTTTGAACGCGCAAATTCGTCCGGCGGACGCAAAAGGCAAGCAATTAAGACGGGACGGGATTATTCCCGCGGTTTTGTTCGGCAAGCATTTGGAAGAATCCATCAGCATCCAAATCCCCAAAGGCGATGTTGAAGTGTTCCTGCGTACCAACCCCATCGGGTCCAAACTGGATTTGATGGTAGGCAAAAAGAAATACATGGCGATGCTCAAAGACATCACCCAAACCCCGATTGTCAGGGGCGTGGAACACCTGAGTTTTCAGTTGCTGACCGCGGGCGAAAAAGTCGCGAGTGAGTTCCATATCCATCTGCACAACAGGGCCAAGGTCGACGGCATCGTGCTGCAGTCGCTCAGCCAGGTTCATTACCGCGCGATTCCCTCCAAACTGATTGATACCGTCAGTGTGGAGTTGGAGGGCAAAAAGGTTGGGGACAGCGCAATGCTCGGCGACCTGGATTTTGTCAACAACCCGGACATTGAAATCCTCACCCCGCTGGACACGCCCGTTTATTCCATCTCTCCCCGTATAACGGCCGCGGCGGAAGCGCTCACGCAGGCGGATGCGGCCGAAGCCTCCGCAGCATCCACCGAAGCAGCCGAAACCGCTGCCGCGGAAGAAGAAAAATCCGAATAACCGGCATCAGCCAAAAATCACAGCCCCGTACCGAAATTTCGGCGCGGGGCTGTTTTGTATTCTGGCCGTTGTTAGAACTCTTTTTTGCTGTAAATAGCGGCGGACACCTTAAAGGATGCAAACAGTAAAACGGCAACCGCCGCGGGTGCTGCAACCAGCAGCAGCTTGACGGTTTGCGCCGAAGGTGCCTGTATGCCGAGCTTGCTGACAAGCATCACCAATGCCACCGGCACAAAAATGGCAAGCATCATGAGCATTCTGCCTTTTTCCACCCCGAATTTGAACAATACCGGCAGAATCAGCGCTAAAAAAACAAGTGCCAGGCCGCCGACCACCGTGGCGGTGAGCAATATATCCTTAACAATCAAGTCCTTTGTAAAAAGCGATATCGCTATACTGACCGGGATAACCGCCGCCACACCGGCTGCGTCCAGCAGAATGCCGAACAGGTATTTGCTCAGCACAACGGTTTTGCGCGGGATGGGCATGGCGAGCGCATATTTGTCCCATTTGCACTTTTCGTCATAAGCCATGACGGTAATCGGCATCATCGCGCACATCATCACAATCATACCGCTGAGCATGCTGATGTTGTGAAATGCCGCGGCGTAAACCACATAAAACACCAGCATCACCAGCAAAACCCTGCCCTGGCGCTTTAATGCCAACAGGTCCTTGATCAGCAGCCCTTTCATTTTTCATCCCCCCTGATCATAAAGAGCATCATATCTTCAATCCCCGCCTGGTCCACGGTATAACCGCCAGGCAGTTCCTGCTTGACTACGAGCGCTTCCACCCCGAAACGGTTTTTTCGGCAGCCTTTCACAGCGGTTTTATCGATTGCCTCATATTCCTCCGCGGTGCATTTGAGCACCCCGTATTTGTACAGCAAATCGTCCTTTTGCTCGCTGAACAGTATTTTGCCCTTGTGAATAAAGGTTATGTAGTCCGCAATCTTTTCTAAATCGCTGATGATATGGGACGACAGAAAGATTGAATGTTCCTCATCCTGAATGAATTCCATAAAAATGTCCAATATTTCATCGCGGACTATCGGGTCCAGCCCGCTCGTCGCCTCGTCCAAAATCAGCAGCTTAGCGCCGTGTGAGAGCGCCACCGCGATGGCAAGCTTCATCTTCATCCCGCGGGAATAGTCCTTGACCGGTTTTTCCGGCGGCAGCGCAAAGGCCTCAAGCCGGCAGGCAAACACACCCGCATCCCAGTTCTTGTAGATATGCTTCATCATTTTGCCGACACTCGCGGCGTTCATATTGTCCGGAAAGCTGCTTTCGTCCAGCACAACGCCGATGTCTTCTTTAATCTGCTTCTCGTACTTGATGTTGTCCCGCCCGAATACCGTTATCTCCCCGCCGTCCCGGTGTATCAGGTTTAAAATCAGCTTAATGGCGGTGCTTTTCCCGGCGCCGTTTTCCCCCACAAACCCCATTATACTGCCCTTGGGCAAAGTTATATCCATATTTTCCAACTTGAAGCCGTCGTATTGTTTGCTCAGATTCTTCAGTTCCAGTACCGTTTCCATTTACTCGTCTCCTCTGTAAAGCATGGTGAGCATTTCGATGAGTTCTTCCAGCGTGACGGCCGTCATCTTAGCGGTGTCGATTGCTTTGGTCAAATAATCCTCCGCCATGCGCAGATGCTCTTCGCGAATGAACGCTGTGTTCTGGCAGGATACAAAGCTGCCCTTCCCCGCAACGGACTCAATAAATCCGTCCCTTTCCAACTCCTCATATGCCCTTTTGGTGGTGATAACGCTGATGCGCAGCTCCTTCGCCAGCAGGCGCATGGAGGGCAGCGCTTCCCCCGCTTTGAGCTTGCCTGCTAAAATTTGGTTCTTGACCTGCGCGGTGATCTGTTCATAAATCGGCTTTTGACTTGCATTGCTGATGATGATGTCCATTCCTTCACCTCGTAGCGTTATGCCGTATACTGTGTATATACTCATTATATACAGTTTGTCGGGTTTGTCAATCCTTTCCGCAGAGTTTTTTGTAACACCCGCCGGGTGAAAACAGCCCCGTAGCGAAATCAATCGTTACGGGGCAGCTCATTTATTTGACCGCGATGTAAAAATAGCTCACGCCGGCTTCATTGAGTTTCGGCAGACAATCGTTAATCTCGTATGCGCTGCCCTGCAGGAGCTTGAAGCCTGTGCCCGTCAGCTCAATCCCCTGCGTGCCGCTTCCGGCAACAGCCAGTCCCCAATAGCAGGCAGATACAGTGTTCGCCGGGTACTGTGCCGCGAATACGGCGGCGAGCCTCGGCGCAAAGCCGGCCGCAATCGTTCGGGTTGAGGCGCCGTTCCCAAAATAGGTGCCCGCGGTAAACGGCGCATTCCATAAGTCTTTGTCTGCCTGCGTGACATGAATGGCACTGTTTGTGATGTGGCTGCCACAGAGCAAATCTTTGTTCATAAAGGACCCGAAGCTGACGGAAGACCCCGCCGCCGGGCAAAAATCGGCAGCAATCATGATCCACGCGCCGAGCACCAGCGCGTCCGTATCCCGATCCGCCCGGATGAACCCGCAGCCGGATTCCTCGATGTTGAGGTCGGACGCAAAGGTGAGGCAGTCCACAATGTCCGTAAACACATCATGGCATTTCGCCCCGCCCAGCGCGAACGGCACATGGATGCCCAACTGTATTTTTATGGCGGCCAGGCGGCAGTACTGATTTTCGGTCAGCACACCCTCGTCGTTCGCGGTAAAGCTATCCCGTATTTTAACATCCGCAATACCGACGGCGACGGTCACCTTTTTCAGCGGCACCGCTTTGGGCGCGGGCGGGAACTCCGTGATAAATTTAATGTCCGCCAGCTGCGTCTGTGTGTCCAGCCATTGGACAATGCCGGCGGGCAGGGCGCTGATTTCGCTCATTAGTTTTTCTCCTTTGCTATGGGCGGAAAAATGTAGTGTAAAGCCGTTTAGCTTTACATGCTTATTCGATAAAATGCAAGGTTACGGCACCCCCGGTTTTGTAGGGGACGGGTCCTCCGTCCCGCGACCTGTAGGGGCGCGCATTGCGTCCCGCGATTTGTAGGGGCGCGCATTGCGCGTCTTTCTTTGCCCTCCTTTTCAAGGAGGGTGGCGGTCAGCAGACTGCCGGGTGATTACGGAATTCCAATGCCATCCTCAGATGGCGTTGTCGCCATTTCGGCGACAGCTCATTTGGAAAAGGAACCTGTTTAAGGACGCGCAATGCGCGCCCCTACATTTCAACCCCAACTACCGTCCTTACAATCGCCCAAATATAAAACACCTCCGTACCGCGGTACACTTTTTCCGCGCGGTCTATCCGGTAATCAACGCCGCCGGCGCTCAGGAGTGTATCGGCACCGGCAGCGGTCAAGTCTTGTTCCGGCGGGCCGATATAGAGGTAATGCCCCTCGCTGTTATAGCCGATTTGGGTGTTAACGCCGGCCAGGTACATTTTATTTTTATACCGCAGCGGCTGAATAAAACCGTAAAAGGTATCGGACTCTTGTCCGCCCGGTAAATGCAGGCTCATTGCCCGCCCGTGGCGGTTCATCAGGTTATACAGTATCATGCGGTTCTCCTTCCTTTCCGGCAGATGGTAATCGGCAGCCGGCCCGGGCTACATGTGTTGAAACAAAAACAGCTCATCTCTCAGCAACGGCGCCGCGGCGGCCAGCGCCTCATCCCGCACCTTCGCGGCAATCGCGAGCAGCTCCGCCGGATTTTGGGTTACGCTTACATCGCCTGCCTTGAAACTCGACATCGAGTCCTGTGTCATTTTTTTAAGCGCCAGCTTGTAAAACGCCAGCCCTGCCGCCGTCCTTGCAAGCCGGTCATCCTGTTCATCCGCCCCGTCCCGCAGCCGCGCCCGGATTTCCTCCAGCGATGTCAAGCACAGGGACAGCCCGAAGGCTGTCCCCTCTTCATCAATCGATGCCATCTGTTTGAGGTGGCTTAATACAGTCCATTGGGTTAGCATTAATTTTTCCTTTCAGTCAAAATTAGCGGTCATCGGAAGGTAGGGAACGACCCCTGTGTCGTTCCAAGGGAGCGCAAGCGCCCAATGAAGGCTCCTTTTTCAAAGGAGCTGTCACCGATAGGTGACTGAGGATTTAATCACCCGTCGAACTATCGTTCGCCACCCTCTTTGGAAAAGAGGGCTTTTTCGGGACGCAAAACGCGTCCCCTACAACCGGGTGCGGGTGTCCCGCCCATAATTATTCATCATTCATTATTCATTATTCATCATTCATTGGTTGAATTTATTCAACCTACACCGCCAGCACCCTCGCCACATCCTTGAATATTTTCGCGAACCCCGCGATGGAGGTAATCGCCGCCCGTTCAAGCTGGCGGTCAATGAGCTTGTCATACTCCGTCATCACTTCCCCCGCCTTGACCATTTCGAGCGCGCAGGTTTTGTCGAGCCCGATCAGTTTACCGGATGCAACGGCAGACGATTTCATCAAATCCGCGCCGATGGGGGTTATCTGCTTGCCTGTACGCTGGAAATTGAAACCGGCCGCCGCGTCCTTGAATTCGGCGATGTTGAGCAGTTTCACCATCACATCCGGCGCGGCGATAATGGCATTTAACTCATACGGGTCAAACAGATTCCAAAAAGTGACCAAATCGCTGTAGGTCAGCGTGCCGGCAGCCGCAACATTGGTACCCGCCGCGGCGTTGTCATTGCCGTCCCCGCTCACCAGCACATTCACGGCATCCTTCAGTTGGGCGCGCGCGATGTACGCGCCGATTTGTTTGAGCGTCACCGTGAACAGGTCCAACCGCTGGAAGCGAATCGCTTCATACGAGGCGACCAGCATGCGCCCGCGCTTGCGCAGTGAGACGAGGTTTTCCTGCGTGCGGACGACCGTTTCCGGAATATACGCGCCCTCCCCGACGGTTTTTAGTTCCTTTTCATCGTCCGTCGGCATGGAGGTGATGGAGCGGTAATCCAAGCCGTCAATCACAGTAGTCGCCGCGATGATACGGGGCAATACATTCGCTTCCTCCATCCCTTGCCGCACCGCGCGGGACACATATTCGGGGAACAGCGTGGCGGAATCCGAGGTTTTAAAAAACTTTTCCACCACATCGCTGCCCGCTCCGCTGACCTTGATGCCGAAGCGTTTAAGCTGCCGCTGATAAGCGTCCAGCCCGTCGAGCGCCGTACCCTTGTATTCCGCCGAGGGGTCCAGTGCCTCCAGCGCGCCGGTGAATGATTTGTTCTGTGTGTACAAGCCTTTTTCGAGCTTGATGGTATCGAAATTTGACATGTGTTTTCCTTCTTTCGTGTTCATTATGTTGTATGACGACCTTTGGTCGTCCGCGTCATTAATAGCCCTCCTTTTCAAGGAGGGTGGCACACGCAGTGTGACGGGTGATTAAATCCTCAGTCACTTCGTGACAGCTCCCCTATCATAGGGGAGCCAAGAACAAAAATCCTTCTTGCCTCGCCTTGGTAAGGAGAGGTGGCTGCGAAGCAGCCGGAGAGGTCGCGTATCCTACAGCATCACTCCAACTGTCTTCCCCGCCGTATCCACCCGGATAACCAGCATGTTTCTGCCGCCTTCCGTGACTACCTTTACCCCGCCGCTGCCGTCGCCCGCGAGCAGGTTGTATCCGACCGCCGGCGCCGTTGTCCCCGTGTAACCAAGGGTTGCGAAGCCGCCCATCTGCACGCTCGCATAGCCCCCGCCCACCGTGTTTGCCACGCCGCAAAAACTGTCACCTGCCGCGCAGAGTGCCGTTGTGTCGTTGGCGCTGATTTTGACGGGCGCTCCCGCCGTTAACCCGCTTGCGGCTATAAAGGTCGCTATGCTCTCGTTGAACCCGTTAAATGCTACTGACATTTCTTATTTGCTCCTTCTTTATTATTTATGAAAACTTTTTTTCATACGATAAATTCGCTGTTGTTGACCGGCTCCGTACGCGGCTCCGGCTTGAGCTGCGGTTTCATCGGCACTATTTTTTCGCCGCTGTCCGCAAAGGCTTTTTTCAATTCCCGCAGTTCCCCGACCGTCAGCCGTTCGCAGATACCGGTCAGGCTTTCCCCGCCGATTTGCGGCAGAGTGATAAGCCCCATGCGAATCACTTCCATGGTCAGTTCCTCCCGGTAGGCCTTACCCTGCGCCGCCTGCTTTTCCAACCCTTCGATGTGCGTGAGTAAATTCTCCTTTTCCTGCCTGCCCAGGGTGATTTCATCCCCCGTTTCCCGCAATGCTTTCAAGATATTTTCCATTGTTTTCATCTCCTTCTTTGTTTTATATGTCTTCATGATTCCCGCGTTTACCTGCGCGGGCACCGCCACAAACGACCATTCATACGCGTCAGCCGGTTCGCTCAAAACCGTATGGCAAATCTGCCCGCCGCAGCTTTTACCTTTGTGATGCCCGCAGTTTTCTGTTTTTCTGTCCGCCCCGCACACGGAACAGGTCAGGCGCCTGACCGAACAGCCGATACTTGCCTCCTTTTTGATACCCGCGTCAATCTCCGCAATCAAATCGGCGTTCTTCGCCGTTTTCGGCATATACGCTTTTGCGCGAATAAAGGTATAAGGCTCGCCGGTGCTTGTCATCCTGCCGCCGTCTGTAACAACCTCAGCCGCGTAAAGCCGGGAAGTCTGGTCCCTGGCGTTCATGCTGTGGTTAAACAGCCCGGTTTTGCCCACGAACAGCTCCGCCAGCGTTTGAAGCGCCGCGGTGTCGAACCGTTCAAAGTCCCTGTCTACCTCGTTATCGCATAGCAGCAGGCGGAAGGTGTAAACATCCTGCGGCTCGAGCGCTTTGCGCGTATACCGGTTGATCAATTCCATGTCGGCGCTGTCCGGGGTTTCCGGGGTGATTTCCGTACAAAAATCCTTGTTCATGCTTATCCCTTCTTACTTCCATCTTTCAACTTCCATCTTCCGTCTTCTAACTTCCGTCTTCCATCTTCCGTCTTCTAACTTCCGTCTTCTAACTTCCGTCTTCTAACTTCCGTCTTCCAACTTCCCCGCCTGCGCGTCATACAGCCTTGCCCTGCTCAGTTCGACTTGGTCCTGCAGGGTGATGTCATCCCACAGCACCTGCGCCTCCGCCGAAAATCCGCTGAGCCGTAAAAAGACGCCGCTGATCCGCAAAATAACCGGGGTCAGGATGCGCCGGTACGCTTCAAGTTCACTCGTCAGCGCGTCCGCCTGTTGGGAGGACATCCGCTCCGTCGCGCTCCAGGAAAGCCCGAGCATAAACGGCGGCAGCCCTGTTTTGGCAACAATCTGTTCAAGCATCTGGCGCACGGGCACTTCGCTGTCCAAAATCTGGTTGTCCGCGCCGATAACCTTAATTTGCACATCGCCCACGGCAACAAAATCCTTCACACCCCCGCCTGCCCGCATCGTCTCGCCCCACTCCTTTGCCACCTGCAGTGCGCGGTCTTTGGCATAGGCCCGGTCCATCGCGTCATTCTGCGGTTTGTAGGTCACGGCAAAGCGCACATTGCCCACCCGCTCCCAGTTGGTACCGATAGTCCCGAAAATCTTCATCAAAACGGAACTGACGAACGGCAGCCCTTTGAGCAGGGAATTACCCGTGAGCTGCCCCGGTTCCGGGTTGAGTACGGACAGCATCACCAGCTCCGGATATTTCACCGGCACGACCTCGATACCGCTGCGCACGCACAGTTCAACCTCCAACCCGTTTTCCGCCCGCCGCAGTTCAATGTCTTTGAGCGGCGCGTTGTACAACGCGGCTATCCGTCCATACCCGTCGGTGACAATTTCACCCACGGCTGTGCCGCTCGTCAGCAGCTGTTCAAAATAGACCGCGATAAACGCGTCGATGCCCTGCTGATTGCCGCCAACCGGCACACTGTGCAAAAAGCTGTCCAGCGCCGCCTGCGCTTTCGTGTCCCCGCACTTCACCGCGAACCCGCCTGTGAGCCGCACAAGCTTGAAGATGGCGGCATCTATCACCGGCACCGCCTCGCGCAGGGCGTCATAAAGATGCGTCTGCGGGGCGGCAAGCGGCACATAATTGTCCAGCATCCCGAACGGATTGGCAGGTGTGCATGTTTGCGGCACGGCCACGGCGGTTTTCGCGGGCTGACGGTTTTTGAATAGTCGCATGGGGTGACTCCTTTTTTTCTACCTCTCAGACACCTTCGGTGCCAGCTCCCCTTTCAAAGGGGAGCCAAGAATAGGAAATCCATACTTGCCTCGCCTTCATAAGGAGAGGTGGCAGGCGTAGCCTGACGGAGAGGTCGATTTTTGTTCATATATCTTTGTATGCGTAAGCCCCTTGATTTTGCTTGAATCTTTAATCTGTAAAGCATATTAGCTTTACATAGAGTTTTTAATCTTTTGCTCTACCTCTCAGTCGCCATTCGGCGCCAGCTTTTTCTCCGAAAACAGGCCACCCTTTTATCACTCTGTGACATTTCCCCTGACAGGGGAATAACCTATCATAGGGGAGCCAAGTATTACGACCTCGCCTCGCCTTGGTAAGGAGAGGTGGCAGGCTTTTGCCTAACGGAGAGGTAGAACGGAACGACACAGGGGTCGTTCCCTACCTTTCCACCGCAACCGCAAAGAATTCGTTTTCCGGGGTGCTCATCACCGTCGAAACAAAATACCGGATATCGTCCATCGCATGGTCATGCTCCTTGCGCGGCGCGTCTTTGGCGGCTTTGTCGTCCCAGCGGTACAGCCCGAATTCCCGTATCGTGTCCCTGCAATTCGGGCAAATGATGATGCTGCGCTCCTTGAGCGCGCCGGCCACCCGCCGGATGCCGTCGAGCACCTCGTTCCGGGCGGGGATGGCTTTGAATTTGCCGTGCCGGCGGATGCACGCCATAAAACTCGCGGCGGAAGGGTCCACAATCACCGCTTCCACAGGCAAATCCCCCGCCAGTTCTTCCAGCGCCGCGTAATACTCCTCGTCCGTGCGCTGTTCGCCGGTCAACCGGCTGTCATCATAATATTCGGCAATTCTGAACCACTGTTCCCCAAAAAGCCCCCACAGCCCGAAGGAAGACGGATTCACCGTCCCGTAATCGCAGGAGATATAATGCGCGCCGGCTCGCTGCGCAGGCGGCTCGCGCACATGCGAGAGCGCGCTGAACATCGGGTAAACGCTCCCCTGCGCAGCCACCCATTTACCTTCCACAAACCGCTCATAAAAAGCGCCGCTGTACAGACTTTTGTAGCGCGCGACAATTTTGCCGGAAAGCGCGGGGTTATCGTCCATGGTAAAGTGCAGGTACAGGCAGTTTTTCTCATCCGCCTTTTTGATCCATTCCTCATGGAACCAGTGCATCGGATTTTCCGGGTTGCAGTTGAACCATAGTTTGGAGCCGTCCAAAGAACATCTTGCGAGCGCCTGCTCCACAAAGGAACGCGGCATGAGCGCAACTTCATCGAGCAGCACACCGCCCAAAGTCATGCCCTGAATTAATGAAGCGGAGCCTTCATCTTTGCCGCCAAAAAGATAAAAACGGTTCGTCCGCCCGTCCCGGCTGATTTTAAGCAAGTTCTGCGACAGCTTTTCGGCACATTCAAACCCGATTGTCCGCAGCACCGGCAGCAGCGGTATGAGCACATTGCGCCGCAGAGACGCGATGGTTTTACCGCACAAGGCAAATGAAGTGTCCTCAAACGCGTAAAACGCCCATGCGATAAAAGAGATGGACATACACACCGTTTTCCCCGAACGCACCGCGCCGTCACAAATGATTGCGTCCTTTCGGTTAGTCGGGCTGCCGGCACACCACCAGGTCAGAACCGCCATCTGTTTGGCGGAGAAAGTTTTAAAGCAAACGCTCATTGAGCTTCTCCGTTAACGATTGCCAACGCCTGTGACCCTCTCTCCAGCGCCTCATAAAACGGAACGGTGTTATTGCGCGCCGCACCCGCATCGCACAGTTCCTTCAAGCGCTCCAGCGCCTTGAGCCGGTCGAAAAATTTAATTTCCAGCCCGCCGCCCTTGGGTCTTTTAATATCGGATACATTGAGCATGTCCAGCTGCTCCAAAATTTTGGTGCCCGGTGAATCCTCCGTGAACAGCAGCCGCAGCGCGTCCGCAACAGAACCGAAGGCAAGCCGCCTGTAGCCGGCGCTTACCTCGTCTAAGTTGACCGTACCGGCCTGAGCCGTTTGGGCGATGGCTTGTCTGATGTCTTTTCTCAGCAGCAGCTTTGCCGCTGCCCGCTCGGGAAAAACGGTATAACCGGCCTTTGCCGCCGCGTTTCTGCCATCCCTGCCTTCGCCGTAATAAAAGCAAAACAGTTTTTCCCTGCCCGTCAGCGCCTTTTCTTTGTACATTGTTCCTTATCCTTTCCTCAAGTCTCATATCCGTAGCGGAAACCCGCCGGATTGTTATCAAAAAAGCGATAACCGGCGGACAAATCCGGCATACATTTGCAAGCCGCAGGCAATATCCCCGTCGATTTAGCCCGTTTACAATCAAATACCACTGATTACGCTTGTTTTTGACCGTTTATCGCAAACATTCCCTTATTGCGCTGTTTTTTATAATATACCTTGACTTTTCATGGCAATTGGTGTAATATACCGTTGTTAGCTGAATAGGGCTAAAAAATCCATTTCGTTTGTTGAAAGTTGGTGAAACTGTTTGGACAGCTCCGGCAAGCCAGAACCCCGAAGTAGAAACATTTTAATACCGCGGCGCCATGGGCTGTTAAACAGGCACGGGCATTCCGGCAAGCGTTAGGGGGCATTGGCCGCCCCTTCTCTTGCGCTGAATCCTCCGTTGCTCTTTGCCCCGCCGTGGGGAAAGAGGCCGAACATGGAGGAAAGCAGACTCCTCGAAATGGTGGATACCATGCGCGCAAGCGGCAAATTTTCCGCCTTGCGCAAAAAGCTTACAGAATTGAACGCCGTGGATACCGCGCAGCTCATCAGCATCCTGGGGGATGAAGATCTGCCGATGGTATTCCGTATTCTGTCTAAGGATACGGCCGCGGGCGTTTTTTCGTATTTTGAACCGGAAACGCAGGAACGCCTTGTCCGCAAAATGACGGACAGCGAGCTGGAAGCCTTGATCGAAGACCTTTTTATGGACGACACCGCGGATTTTCTGCAAAGCGCGCCCGATGATGTTGTCAAGCGCGTGCTTGCCCGCATGGAGCCGGAAGAACGCCAGCTTATCAATCAATACCTGCAATACCCGCGTTTTTCCGCCGGCAGCCTGATGACAGCGGAATTTGTTGAACTGGGCGACTCCATGACCGTCGGTGAAGCCCTGGCGTTTATCCGCAAAACCGGTGCGGATAAGGAAACGGTTTATGCCTGCTATTGTGTGGATTATGCCCGCCGGCTCATCGGCGCGGTACCGCTGAGCCGCCTGATTCTCAGCGATGAAAAAGCGCTTGTGCGTGACCTCATGGACGACGGAGATAAACTCCGGTTTGTTCAAACCGGCGACGACCAAAAAAAGGTCATCGACCTCGCGCGCAAATATGACCTGTGCTGCCTGCCGGTGGTGGATGAGGACAAAAAGCTCACCGGCATCATCACCATTGACGATATCATCGATGTTTTGGTGGAAGAAAACACCAAGGATATTGAAAAGATGGCATCCCTGCGCCCGTCGGCAGACAAATACATGCAAACCGGCCTGTTCAGCCTTTTTAAGAACCGTATCCCCTGGCTGCTGATTTTAATGGTCGCCGCCACCTTTACCGGGCTGATTGTGGCGCATTACGAAGGGCTGCTCACAGCGTTTTTCGCCTTGATTGCCGCGATTCCGCTACTAACGGGCAGCGGCGGCAACGCCGGGCTGCAGGCATCCGCCACCATCATCAGGGGGCTGACACTCGGCGAAATTAAAAGCAAAGACTATCTGCGTGTGGTGCTCAAAGAAGTCACGCTCGCGCTGATGTGCGGCACGGCGCTCGCCGGCGTCAACTTCGCGCGGATGTACTTCATCAGCAAAGCCGCTTTGCCGCTCTCTTTTGCAGTTAGCGCGTCCCTCGTTCTCGCGGTGCTGATTGCGAAAATTTTCGGCAGTACACTGCCCATGCTCGCCAAACGCGCCGGGCTCAAACCGTCGCTCATTTCCAACACCATGCTCACCACCCTCATTGACGCGAGCACCCTGGCGGTTTACTTTGCCATTGCAAGCGCGATCCTTCTCTGAAATTTCTTCTCCCCAACAAATCGCAACCCCCGGAGCGCGGACAACAGTGTCCGCACTCGCGGGGATTTTTCATACCCAGCGCCCGGACAAAGATTGACTTTTCGGGTGTTTTACTCTATTATTAGCGGTAATGATTAAAATAAGGGGAGTTTTTGATTATGCTCAACAACACCGAAAAAACAATGGATACCATCGTTGCCCTGTGTAAAAGCAGAGGCTTTGTTTACGCCGGGAGCGAAATTTACGGCGGCCTTTCCAACACCTGGGATTACGGCCCGCTCGGTGTTGAATTCAAAAACAATGTTAAGCGCGCCTGGTGGCAAAAATTTGTGCAGGAATGCCCGTACAATGTCGGGTTGGACTCCGCGATTTTAATGAACCCGCAAACCTGGGTTGCCTCCGGCCATGTGGGCGGCTTTTCGGACCCGCTCATGGACTGCAAAGGCTGCAAAACCCGCCACCGGGCGGATAAACTCATTGAGGACACGGGCGTCAACCCCGCGGGCTGGAGCTTTGAGGAGATGTCCCAATACATCAAAGACCATAAAATCGCCTGCCCGGACTGCGGCGCGTGTGATTTTACGGATATCCGCAAGTTCAACCTGATGTTCAAAACCTTCCAGGGCGTGACGGAAGACAGTAAAAACGAGTTGTTCTTAAGGCCGGAGACGGCGCAGGGCATCTTTGTCAACTTCGCGAATATTCAGCGCACCACCCGCCGCAAGGTGCCCTTCGGTGTGGCCCAGGTCGGCAAAAGCTTCCGCAACGAGATTACACCGGGCAACTTCACCTTCCGCACACGCGAGTTTGAGCAGATGGAAATGGAGTTTTTCTGCAAACCCGGCACGGAGCTGGAATGGTTCGCTTATTGGAAAAACTTCTGCAAAGAGTGGCTGCTGTCCCTTGGCTTAAAGGAAGAAAACCTCCGCCTGCGCGACCACGAGGCCAAGGAACTTTCGCATTACTCCAACGCCACGACCGATTTTGAGTTTTTGTTTCCCTTCGGCTGGGGCGAACTTTGGGGCGTCGCGAGCCGTACGGATTTTGACCTCACGCAGCACCAGAACACTTCCGGCAAGAGCCTGGAATATTTTGACCAGGAGACCGGCGAAAAATATCTGCCCTTTGTCATTGAACCGGCACTCGGTGCCGACCGTGCCGCGCTGGCCTTCCTTTGCGACGCGTACGATGAGGAAGTGGTCGACGCGGAAAAGGGCGACACCAGGGTGGTCCTGCGCCTGCACCCCGCGCTTGCGCCCGTCAAAGCCGCCGTTCTGCCACTTTCCAAAAAACTCGGTGAGGACGCGCTGAAGGTCTATACCATGCTCGCCAAAAAATATATGTGCGATTATGACGACGCGGGCTCCATCGGCAAGCGCTACCGCCGCCAGGATGAAATCGGCACCCCGCTGTGCGTGACCTTCGACTTTGAATCGCTCGAAGACGGCTGCGTCACCGTGCGCGCCCGCGATACCATGGAGCAGGTCCGCCTGCCCATCACGGAACTGACTGCGTATGTTGAAAAACAGCTGGAGTTTTAATGTGCGGCTGAGCAATAGCTGAGCAGTTGTTGAGCAGTAGCCGAACAATCGTTAACCTATTGCTAACCCATTGCTCACCAATCGTTCACCTTTGCACTAACCGCTTCCCAACAATCAGCACAAGGAGAACCCCATGAAAGTAAACTTTACCGAAACCGTCCTGCGGGACGCCAATCAGTCGCTTGTCGCCACCCGGATGCAGTTTTCCGACTTTGAAGGCATCCTGAAGACCATGGACAAAGCGGGTTATTATTCGCTTGAATGCTGGGGCGGGGCGATTTTCGACTCCTGCCTGCGTTATTTGAACGAAGACCCGTGGGAGCGCCTGCGTAAAATCAGAAAAGCCTGCCCGAACACCAAGCTGCAGATGCTTCTGCGCGGGCAAAACCTGTTGGGTTACAAGCATTACCCGGACGATGTCGTGCGGCTGTTTGTCAAAAAGAGCGTGGAAAACGGCATTGACATCATCCGCATTTTCGACGCGCTCAATGACATCCGGAATATTGAAGTCGCTGTGGACGAAACGCTCAAAAACGGCGCCCACGCCTCCGGTACAATTTGTTTTACCATCAGCCCGATACACAACCTCGAAAGCAACGTAAAACTTGCCAAAAACATCGAGGCGCTGGGTGTGCAGTCCATTTGTATCAAAGACATGGCCGGTATCATGGGGCCGCAGGATGCGTATGATTTGGTCAAGGCAATTAAAGAAAATGTAAAAATACCCGTCATCGTGCACACACACTCCACCACGGGGCTCGGTCTGCTCGCTTTGCAAAAAGCGGTGGAAGCCGGCGCTTTCGCCATCGACACCGCCATTTCCAGCTTTTCCGGCGGGACTTCCCAGCCGCCGACGGAAACCCTGGCCTACGCCCTGCGCCAGGAAGGGTACGAAGTCGGGCTGGATGATATCGTGCTCAAACAAATCAATGACTTTTTCAAGCCCGTCCTGGCCAAGAGCCTGGAAAGCGGCCTGCTCAATCCCCTCGTGATGGGGACGGAAACCGACGCACTGGTTTACCAAATCCCCGGCGGCATGCTATCCAACCTGGTATCCCAGCTCGCCGCGCAGAAAAAGCTCGACAAACTCGACGAGGTGCTCACCGAAACACCCAAAGTGCGCAAAGATTTGGGCTACCCGCCCCTGGTCACCCCGATGAGCCAGATGGTCGGTGTGCAGGCGGCAGCCAATGTGCTCAGCGGTGAGCGCTACAAAAACATTTCCAACGAAATTAAGAGTTATATCCGCGGGGAATACGGCAAAGCGCCCGGCGAAATCAGCGCGGAGCTGCAAAAAATCGTCCTCGGCGATGAAAAGCCGGTCACCGTGCGCTATGCGGACCTGCTCGAACCCGGTCTGCCCGCCGCGCGGGCATATTTGGGCAGCCGCGCGAGGTCCGATGAGGATGTGCTGTCCTACATCGCGTTCCCCCCGCAGGCGGAAGCGTTTTTTACAGCCCGTGAGGAGAAGGAAAAGCGCACCTACAAGTATTCGATTGAACAGATATGAGACCAATTTCCGTTTTCTCTTTGACTTAAATACAAAAACAGTATTGAGGAATCAAGCTTGCAGGCATCTCTCTTCACAATGAAAGGTATGGTCCAATTTTAATGAAAAATGACAGCCTGGTTGACAGGATAAAAAATATGTTCAGACAAAAAAACATCGCTTTAACAGAAATAGTTAAAGAAACCGAATCGGTTGCTCCGGTGAATACCGAACTTCCTGAATCATCGGGTTCAAAAGGCACACCGCTGCCCGTAACAAAGTCCGAAGGTGAGCTGACGCTGATAAGAACGGACGAACAGACCGCGGCTGTGATCATGGCCATCGTCAGCGACAGGAGCAAAATCCCGCTCAACCGGCTGAATTTTAAAAGTATAAAACTACTGGATACCAATTGAATTTTCCGGATGACAGAATGGTCATCAGTTGATAGAATCGACTTTCAAAGCAGGAAAGGACTGGCCACAGCAATGAAATACATTGTAACCCTTAACGGAAAAAATTATGAGGTTGAGGTTGAAGAAACCGACGCCGTCATTACAAGCATTACCGACGCGGTGCCTGCTGCTCCGGCTCCGGCTGCAGCGCAGCCCGTGGCACCGCCTGTTCCCATTGCCGTGTCCGCGGCGCCGGTAGTAACCGCGCAAGGCATCAAGGTGCTTTCCCCCATGCCGGGCATCGTCCTTTCGGTCAATACTTCCGCCGGGCAGCAGGTCAAGGCCGGTGATGTTCTGCTCGTGCTGGAAGCCATGAAGATGGAAAACGAGATTACTGCTCCTTCGGATGGTACTGTCAAACAGATGCTTGTTCAAAAAGGTTCTTCTGTTGACACGGATAGTGTGCTGATTATTCTCGGTTAAAGGATTCCGCAGCACCACGGTTTTTTGATTCGGTTTGTGTCCATTTTAGGGCAAAAGCCGGAAAGGACAAGGTAGTATATTATGTCCGCACCGCTTGCCGAAAGAATGCGGCCAAAGTCCATTGAAGAAATCGTCGGCCAGCGCCATCTGTTGGGCGAGGGCAAGCCCCTGCGCACAATTATTCACTCCGGCGAGCTGCCCAATATGGTCTTCTACGGTCCGTCCGGCATCGGCAAAACCACGCTGGCCGGCATTATCGCCAGCCAAACAAACCGCTACCTGGTCAAACTAAACGGCACCACCGCGAGCACCGCGGATATCAAGGCGGTCGTCGCGCAGATTGACACCCTCATGGCGCCCAACGGCATTTTGCTGTATCTGGACGAAATCCAGTATTTCAACAAAAAGCAGCAGCAGACGCTGCTGGAATTCATTGAAAACGGCTCGATTACCCTCATTGCCTCCACCACCGAAAACCCGTATTTTTATATTTACGGCGCGCTGCTCAGCCGCGCGACCGTGTTTGAATTCAAGCTTGTCACCCCGGAGGATATTCTCCCGGCGGTTCAGCGGGCTTTTGCTTTTTTGGGAAAAGAGACGGGCACCAAACTGAAGATTGAGCCCGGTGTGGCGGAGTACATCGCCCAAGCCGTCGGCGGGGATGTGCGCAAATCCCTCAACGCGGTTGAACTCAGCGTGCTTGCCGCCGCGCCGGTCAAAGGGAAAAGAACCATCACGCTTGAAAACGCGAAAATGCTCACCCAGCGCAGCGCCATGCGGTACGACAAAACCGGCGATGAACACTACGACATTATCTCCGCCTTCCAAAAATCCATGCGGGGCTCGGACGCCAATGCAGCCGTGCATTATCTTGCACGCCTGCTCGAAGCGGGCGATTTGCCCTCCGCCTGCCGCCGCCTGATGGTTTGCGCCTGCGAGGATGTGGGGCTGGCGTACCCGCAGATTATTCCGATTGTAAAAGCCGCCGTGGACGCGGCGCTGATGGTCGGCCTGCCGGAGGCGAGGATTCCGCTTGCCGACGCGGTGGTGCTGGTATGCAACTCCCCCAAATCCAACTCCGCCTACAATGCCATTGCCGCCGCAATGGATGATATTCAAAAAGGCAAAAGCGGCCCTGTGCCCCGCAGCCTGCAGAACAAGCATTTTGACGGGGAGGACAACGCGAACAAGGGGCAGTTTTACGAGTACCCCCATGATTTCGACAGCCACTGGGTCAAGCAGCAATATCTGCCGGATGCCATCAAGAACGCGAAGTATTACGAATACGGGGATAACAAGAACGAGCAGGCAGCTCGGGCGTATTGGGAGAAGATCAAGAAAGAATAGGGATGCTAAACAGTTCATCAGAACGGTCACATCTTTCAGGAACGGGTTGCCAACAGCGACCCGTTTTTTTTATATCTTTTTTCCTAAAAACTCACCAAATTTTCTGTGTAACCATACAAAATATTTTTTTCATCGAAATATATATTGATTTGAAAATATGATGAATGTATAATGATGAAATGCTGCAATAGAAAATCTCAATCATAAAAATGCGGAAGGAAACACGACCATGTCAGACAAAACGGAGCTTTCCCGATCAAGGTGGATGAAATATTGGCGTGCAAATAACCGGCTGTTGTATGCTGCCCTGGTTTTTGCCGCAACGGCTGTTCTAATCTTCTCGCTTTCCTCCACGTCTTCCTACGCCGTCCCCGCGCCGCAGATTCCCCGTGAGATTACTCAGCCTTCAGGCGAGAAATTCACGGCAACCCTTTACGGGGATGAATGGTTCAACTACACCGCCGCGGAAAACGGCGACCTGATCGTTCAGGGTGAAGACGGTTACTGGTATTACGGCCTCGCCGAGGCGGACCGCCTTGAAAAAAGTGCCGCAAAATACGGGATCAACGCCAAGCCGGCCGGCGCGCAAACTGCCGGCAATGTGAAGGGCTTGAAAAAAAGCAGCGACGCCGCATTTGAGGGAACCTACGGAAAACCCGTGCCAAACCGTTCCTCCGAATTCGCTAAATCGCCAAGCGCCTCCGCAAAATCGCTGAATACAACCGGCACGCAAAAGGTATTGGTACTGCTCGTATCGTTCAAAAATGTAAAAATCGTCAACACCGACAATGCCTGGAGCAACAGCTTTTTTGGAGATACCGGCAAAACCTTAAAAACCTTTTACAAAGAAAACTCAAACAACACTTTCTACTTTACTCCTGCCCCGGAAACCAACGGCACAAGCAACGACGGCATTGTTCGCGTTACCTTAAATTATCGTCACCCAAACACCGGATCTAACACGAACTATAAAAACCAGAATATCGTAAAAAACGCCATCGCCGCGGCGGATGCATATGTCAATTATAAGTCATTCGACTCGGATGGTGACGGACTGGTAACGGCGGCTGAGCTGCATATTATCACCGTTGTCGCGGGGAATGATGCGTCTTATGGAGACAATGCCCCAACGATCTGGCCGCATAGCTGGTCAACGGATGATGTGATCAAAAAAGACGGTATTAGTATTTTTGGCGATTACACCCAGATAGCGGATAACCAAGGCGGGCACATGACCACAATCGGCGTGGTTGCCCACGAATTGGGGCACGACATCGGGCTGCCTGATTTATATGACAGGGATTACACATCAGCAGGGCTGGGGGTCTACAGCCTCATGGCGTTTGGCAGTTGGGGCATGGCACCCGGTGAATACGACGGCGCATCACCGACGCACCTGGATGCCTGGTGTAAAATCCAGCTGGGCTTTGCTGACCCGCAGATTGCCGCCGCAGGCAGTTACTCGATGAAGTCCGTTGCCAAGGGCGGGTATAACATACTAAAAATTGAAACATCGGACCCCAATCAGTATTTTTTGGTGGAAAATCGTCAGCTGACCGGTTTCGACGCCGGCTTGGCTTATTATGGCATCAATACCGGCGGTATTGCCATTTATCATATTGATGACAGTGTTTATACCGGAAACGATAACGAGTATCATAAGCTGGTCGACTTGGAAGAAGCGAATGAATTCGCGTACGACGGTTGCCAGTTGGATGACGCTAATTATCGGGATCTGCCTTACAACAACTTGTTTCGTTCAGGCGTCAACACCCGGTTTGCCTACAACACAACGCCCCATAACGCCCTCTACAACGGCGCGCTCACCAACACATCCATCGGTGTCCCCGGGTCCTCTTCCGGTTCTATGACCGTGAATATTCATATTTTTGATGATTTTATTGTTGAATACGGTGTTTTACTTCGTTATCTCGGGCCCGGCGGCGATGTTTCGATTCCTGCCGGTATCACAACTATCGATTATAAAGCCTTTGATGGCTGTGCGAATATAACGAGCATCACCGTTCCAAACAGCGTTGTCAGCATCGGTGAATCCGCTTTTGAAGGCTGCACAGCCCTAACAAGTATTTCATTAACAAACAATATCAAGAACATCGGCGCATACGCGTTTTTTGGCTGCGAAAGTCTTGCCTCCATCACCATTCCAACCGGTATTTCAACAATAGAGCACGATACCTTCTATTTATGTACAAGCCTGTATGATGTTAAAATACCGGATAATGTAACCGCCATCGACTGTTACGCGTTCGGTTTCTGTCCGAATCTCTGGATTGTCAGGATGTCGGACAGCGTAACCTACATGAACGAGGATGTGTTTTTCGAGTCCCCGTCCGTGAAAATTTACGGTTCTATCGGCTCCTATGCCCAAGACTACGCGCTCTCTCATTCAATACCGTTCGCTCGTTTCGGTATCGGGAGTGATTATCCGATTCAAGACGGAATGATTTATGTAAAGATCCCCTTGTTCGGTTTTTACAGAAAAGCATCCCTGCCGCTCTATTTTGTTACTTTCGATGATCCGTTAAATGGCGCAAGAATCGAGTGGTCCTCGGACAACGGCAAGGTTTCAATCGACTCAAACGGATTCATCACCAACAAAAGAACCGGCGGCCGCTCCGCGGATATCACAGCAGAGGTGTATGACCAAAACAACAACCTTGTTTCCACCGATTCGGTTAAGGTGATTTTCTATAAGTACAACTGGCAGCTTAAAAAGCTCAAATCACAATCGGTTGTCAGTGACAATTACGCGCAGCGGAATATGTCGGCTGAGGAATATGAAGCCTATGAAGCGCAACATTCCGGCGAGATTGATGATGCCGCAAACCCGATGCAGGGGGTATGGAATGTGTTGAACTATTTGATCGCCGTCATACGCAATGCCTTGCTGTTCGGTTAAGCAACAAGCCCGGAACCATGCGTATCGCAACCGGGAACCGTTCACTTTATAAAACAACAGCCGCTTGAAATGGTTTCGGCGGCTGTGTTTTTTGGGCAGCGCACCGGTCGTTCAAACGGCGCTGTGTTGCAAATACAGTGACGCTGCTCTATAATTGAATTGACCGTACCATTGCCGTACCCGGAGGAAGCCATGATGAAAATCTATTGCAAAAAATTGGTATTGCTGTTGCTATCAGTCCTTTTAATGTTTTCTGTGTGTCCCGCAGGGGCATTTACCGTGGTGGCGCAGTCTCAATATACGGGCACTTTTACCTTTACCGTTAAAGGGTACGGGCACGGGGTGGGCATGAGCCAGCGGGGCGCTATCGCCTACGCGGACCCGAATCAAAGCTGGCGCTGGACCTATGATGCCATTTTACTCCATTACTATCAGCCCGGCGTCACCCTTGTCCAGGACCCGAACCCGCCCGCGACAATCAGCTACGGCGGCATAGCGTACCCGGTCATTGAGTATCTCTCCCGCGCCGTCGCGCAGGAAATTGGTCCGGGCTCACCGGTGGAAGCCTTAAAGGCGCAGGCAGTCGCGGCTTATACTTATGCGAAAAGCAATAACTTTGTTTTAACCACCTCGCAGAGCGCCTTCTCATTAACCTTTAATATGGACCCGGCGTCCAATGTGGTGATTGCGGCAACCGCCGTTGCCGGTAAGTACCTGTCGTATAACAATACGCCGATTCTTGCCGTTTATTTCGCCTCCTGCGCGGGTCAAACCGTATCCTCCGCGTCCGTCTGGGGCGGTACGCTTGCATACCTTGGCGGCGGTGTTTCAAGTCCTGAAACCGTTGCGGTGTCCACCAAAAGTTATACCGCAAATGAATTCAAAGCACTTGTGGATAGCTATAACCTGACTTGCGGTGAGGCAAAAGTGATCACGCTGCAAAGCAATCCCGTCGAATGGATTCAAATTCTCAGTGCGGACAGCGTTGGGTATGTCAACACCGTCCGCGTGGGCAACAGGGAAATGCGTGGCTACGCCTTCCGGCAGAACTTATTAAAGCTTGGCATCAAATCGCACTGCTTCACTTTTGTCTGTGAGGGTGTCATCGTTGTGCCCGAAACCCCGATCCTAGCGGCTAGCCCGGCCGGCACTACAAACGGTAATGTTACGGTGACAATCACTTATCCCCCAAACGCGGCGGGCAAATTGTACAAAATCGGCTCCGGCGCCTGGCTCGACTATACCGCGCCGGTGGTGATAACGGCAAACGGCATTGTCTATGCACAGTGTTCTGACACGCAGGGCAATATGAGCGCCATAGGCTCCGTTACCATCGGCAATATCATCAAGTTAAATGTGCCGGCAGGGTCAACTGCCCTTATCAATCCGGCAGACAATCAAATAACCGGGCTGGAAACCGGGTTGACGCAATCCGTTTTTGAAAGCCTTTTTGTTCATCTTGACGGCAACGGCAGGCTTGAATACGCACCGTCGACCGGCAATTTGGGTACGGGCAAACAGGTCCGGCTGGTTGACAACGCGACCAACAATGTCCTAAACCTGTATACCATCGTCATCTACGGCGACCTCAACGGGGACGGCTTGATTGACAGCAGCGATGCCGGCAAACTGGTTGATTATGAAAACTATATAATAACCTGGCACCCCGCGGCCGATGCGGCGCTTTTTAAAGCGGGTGACTTAAACGGTGACGGCAAAACAGACAGCCTTGATGCGGGCCTGGTGGTGGATACCGAAAATTATTTGATAACAATTAATCAGCGCACCGGCTTATCATCGCCGCAGCTCTAATAGCCGACTTTGCCGGCGTATTGCATACGCTAAATCAAATATTCTTTTTTTATTCTATAATATGTTGCTGCTATTAAAAACCACTGTTTTTCGCTTATAATTGAACTGTTGAATTATTATTTGAGGAGACCCACTGTATGAAAAAAGCGCTTTCCATTATTTTGATCTTATCCATGCTCTTGGCGCTGCTGCCAAGTACGATTTTTGCCGCGCAGGCGAAGGGAGACATCGCGCAAAGCCCGTTATTTCCGATTGAACCGAGTTATTACAGTTATGTTGAACGCCCCAACGCCACTGCCCAGGGCGATGTCAGCAGCGCTGTGCAGGCTATGAATGCCTGCGTCTCAAATGTAGCGGAATGGGTCAGCATTGCGGCATATAATATACCGGTATCCGATATTACGGGCATCTTGAATGATATAGTCTATCAGAACCCCGCCTTTTTCTATTTGAATTATTATGCCTACAGTAAGGTATCAGGCACAGAAATTGTTAGCAAGGTGTATTTTTACTATCATTACGAGGCTCCGGTCGTTCAGCAGATGAAGGCAACTTATGAGACTGCGGCTGCAAAAGCGCTCGCCGGCATCCAGCCGGATATGACTAACGCAGAAAAAGCGCTGACCATACATGACTTCCTCGTTCTAAACGCAAAGTATGATTACGAAAATTACCTTGCGGGGAATATTCCTCACCTCTCCAATAAGGCATACGGCGTTCTGGTCAATGGTACCGGTGTTTGCAACAGTTATGCGCTTGCCTACCAGGACCTTTTGACAAGACTTGGCATAACGGTTATCAAAGTAACCAGTTCCGCTATGAACCACGCCTGGAACATGGTTTATCTGGACGGCAGCTGGTACCATGTGGATGTCACTTGGGATGATTCAGTTTACTTAGCATCAAACGGTTGGCTCAATAATGACTATGATTTGGAAGGCAGAGTATCTCACAAAAATTTTTTACTGAGCTCCCCGGCCATATCAAGCGACCATTCCGGCTGGCTGCCAAACACCAACATCGCAAACAACACGCAATATGACGGGGACTACGCCAACATCAAAAGCGGCATGTTTTGGAATCAAGGGTATTGGTATTACAATAACGGCGGCAATCTAACCCGCTCGCTCTTCGGTTTAAGCGGCAGCAGCGTGCTTAAAACAATGAACGGGGTTGATAATAATTACAGTTATCTGGGCGTATTCAATAATGAGATTTATTATAACATTACCGCATCCGACACCTCGAAGAGTGAAATCAGAAAGTGTAAATTTGACGGGTCAGGCGATACACAAGTCTTACTGATTAACAACACCGGGCAGACAATAAAAGAAAAAATCACCGAACTGGTTATTCAAGGCAATGTCATCAAGTACACCGTTTACAGAAACCCGGCGAGCGGCAGCGAGCAATATGCTGTGCGGTATTTAACTTTAACAACGCCCGCAAGCCTGACCGCGCGTGAAACCGCGGCAGCCGTTATCAATCCCGCAAGCCACTTCATTTCCGGCTTAAAAACCGGTCTCACTCAAACCGAGTTTGAAAATACTTTTGTTGCCGTAACCGGCGACGCTCACCTTGCTTACACACCTGCAAGCGGCCTATTGGGCACAGGCGCACAAGTTGAGCTGATTGATAGTGTAACAAGCGAAGTGTTGGCGACTTATACCATCGTTATCTTCGGCGATGTCAACGGGGACGGAAAAATCGACAGCCTCGATGCCGGTCTGCTGGTCGATTATGAGAACTATATCATTGCCTGGCATGCGGCAGATGATGCCGCCACACTTGATGCGGCCGATATCAACGGCGACGGAGAAATCGACAGCCTCGATGCGGGGCTGGTGGTGGATGCCGAAAATTATTTGGTAACCATTGACCAAAGTGCTGGGTTGGCCGGATAGAAACAGCGACATGAAACCTATCAATTCCGGGCAGGGGCATTTATTTGTTCCTGCCATCTTTGTAACATTACGCAATTTTTTTGTTGTAATACTTCATGTTATCCCTTATAATGGCGTTAACGCCGGCTTGCGGACTAATCCTTTAAGGGGGCAAAACCGTCAATGAAAAGAAATATCATAAAACTGTTCGCTCTTTTGCTTTCATTCGCCTTTGTCTTATCCTTTGCCGCCTGCGGTAAAACCACCGGCAGCGAAACAACCCAACCGCCCGCCACGGCGGAATCGACCACCACAGAGGCAACCACTGTTGCGGCTGTACGGCTGACACAAGCGGAAATCCGCCTGGCGCTCGGCGATGCACAGTCGGCTTGGGACGGAACCGCCGCGAACCTGACCGATGAGATGAAGGCAGCCGTCAGCATGTACTATAAAACAAACGGCGCCCCTGTTCAGTTTAAGGATGATGGTTTTTATTTCGTCACGGAGGAAGACGCAACAGTCTCAAGCGAAACAACGGCTTTATCGGCTGAAACCACCACTGCGGCATCCGGCAACGGGCTGCCCACCGCCAACGCGGAAATTCTGGCCGCCTACACCGCTGTGATGAATAAAGCAAAAACAGACAAGCCCGGTTTCACAAAATACATGTACCAGGCGCTGCCGGACAGCGAAAAATATAAAGACAACACCACGGTGAAGCTGTTAATGGGCATCGTCAACCGGTTCATGACCACAAAAGAAAAAGCCATGAAGAACCCGGAGATTTACGCCAAAAACAACGGTGATATGATTGCCGATTTCCCGGTGACGGAGTCGGACAAAGGCTGCATGCTCACCGACACCGGCGCCATCAAGTCAGCAAGCTGTGAGAAGCTTGCCAACGGCAATTACAAAATCACCATCCTCCTCAACAATGAAGTGAATGCCGAGCGTTACAGAAAAGGTATGGAAAAGGCGCCGAGCAATACGGGCAATATGTTTGTCATATTTTCAAAAAGCGATGTGGAACCGATACTCGGCGAATGGTATGTAACGCCCTTTGTTAAAGACACAAATCTGACCATGACCTTTCATGGCTGCAAGGCGGAACTTGTTTATAACCCGCTGACAAACCAAATCATCACCCTTGACCAGGTGACGCATACCTCGCTTGAGGTTGGCGGTACGGTTGTGGGCAAACGGTTTGACAACATCAAGACGGAGCTGGATATGTACTATAGCGCGAGTGATTTTAAATATTGATTAAAAAAGCAGCGCGGCCGCCGGAAGACTTCCGGCGGCCGCTTTTGTTGTTATCAGGTACAAAGTGATTATAAATGTTTATATGCTTACTTGTACATTGGCTCGACAATTCTGCCCCTCAAATCCGGGTCCAGAATCGGTTTGGCAAAAACAGACGCCACCCGCGTTGCGGCATGCATCACTCCGCCTGTTTTACGGCCTTTAAAGTCCAGGTCGAATATCGCCATATCAAACAGTCCCTTTTCCGCGGCGCTTTCCATTTTCACACGCTTGCCTTTAAAGGTAAAATTCAATCTTCTGTACTGCGCATGCTGCAAAGGCCTGATCCACACTTCCAAACTGCCGTCATCCGTCCAGGAGCAAGTGGAGGCAAAGCTGAATTTTGAGCCGGCCAGTTCCGCTTCGCAGGTAATATAGTCCGGCGCGTATCCGATTTGAATTGTATTCTCATTGTACTTTTCCGTCCAGGTGAACGCCAAACAGTCCTCTTTAAAACTCAAGCGGACATTATTAAAACTGCCAGAGCGCACCGCGCGTACGGTGTTGCTGGCGGAACCCAGTACGCTCGCGGTTTTTGTGTGCTTAAACTTCATCAGTTGGCCGTCTATCTGCGCCTCAACATCCCCTCTGCGCCGCATAGTCGGCAGACAGGGCATGCTCAGGTTTTCGATTTTTTCCCGCATAGCTGCCAAAGCCTCCCCGTTTTCCGGCAGCGGTTCGCTGCTGAAACAGCCGGGGAAAAACCGCCAAATCGCGTCAAGCATTTTTTGTTCAAACGGCTCGCCGGCGCTGGTAACAATACAAGCGTCATAATCCTGCATAACAATACCGAACTGAGAAAACAAGCCGTCGAAACGGTAGGTATTGGGTATTTGACACCGCCAAAACTGGTACCCGTACCCCAGGCTGTAGTCCGTTGACGCGCCGGGCGTTACCGGCACATGTTTTTCGCCGGCGGTTTTGGCCCAAAATGCGGGGATAACCTGTTTGCCGCCGTACCGGCCGTTGTTCAAATAGCACAGCGCGAGTTTTGCCTGATCCTCCGTTTTCAAATGCAGCCCCCAACCGCCGACTTCGTCGCCGCTTTTATTTTTTTCCCAAAGCGGCACATCAATCCCGAGCGGTTCAAAAAGCCGCGGGGTTAAGTAATTCGTTATGCTCATTCCTGTGACTTTTCTGATTATCGCGGCGAGCATAAACGAATTCTCCGTCACATACTCAAACTTTTTACCGGGTTTATGCTTGAATCTTGTTTTCAAATAAATCGGAACCCAGCCGGGCTTTTCCGTCTTGAGCAGCAGGCTGGACTTTTTGCCGCTGGTCATGGTCAGCAGCTGTTCCACCGTGAGCAGATCTGCCCATTTTTTCTTTTTCACCGGCACGTATTCGGGGAAAAGCGTGTAAACTTTTGTGTCAAGCGCCACCAGCCCTTCATCAATCGCGAAGCCGATGGCGGTGGAAACGACGCTTTTACTGAAGGAGAACATGGTATGAGGGGCGGACGCCAAAAAAGGTTTCCGCCAGGCTTCCGCCGCCACTTTGCTGTGGCGCAGCAGCATAAAGCTGTGCAGTTCGACGCCTTCTTTTTCACAGTAATCAAGGAATTGCGTTACAGCCTTTGAGTCAATACCCAACGATTCCGGGCTAAGGGCTCTTTCAAGATTTTTACCGGTTTCATTCACCATCAATCCGATGCTCTTTTCTGTCAGGAATTTTTGTTCTTTTATTCGGGTAACCGTTCAACAAACTTACCCGTCAAATCCGGGTCTACAATCGGTTCCACCACACTCGCGGCACCCCTCGCAAGCCGGAGTATCAAATCGTCCGTTTCGATTCCTTTGAAATCCAAACCGAACTGCGCCAAATCATAAAGTCCCTTTTCCGCAACGCTTTTCATCTTGACTTTCTGCCCGTCAAAGGTGAAGTTAAGCTTCCGGATCTGAGCTTGCTGCAGCGGTCTGATCCAGACTTCCAGACTGCCGTCACCCAGCCAGGCGCAGCTGGACGCGAAATCATATGTCATCCCGGCAAGTTGCCCTTTGCTGATGATATTTTTGCCGTTATAACCTATATCGATGGTGTTTTCATCGTATTTTTCCGTCCAAAAAAACTTCAAACAGTCCTTTTCAAATGTCAGCCGGACATTGTTGAAGCCGCGGGAACGCTTCGTGCTGATGGCATTACTCACCGTGCCCAAAACCGTCGCCATCCCCGGCAGCCTGAACTTGATGAGTTTGCCGCTGATTCTCTGTTCCAACGCTTCTCTGCGAGGTGTCTTTGGCAGAACAGGCATTTTCAGCGCGGCTGTTTTTTTACGGAGAACCGCGAGCGCTTCCGGATTTTCCGGCAGGGGTTTATTGCTTAATCCTTCGGCAAAGTAGCGCCAAAAAACCTCAAGCACCTTGTCCTCCAGTGGTTCGCCCGCACTGGTCACGATGGAGATATCCTGATCTTTCATCACCACGCCAAGCTGTGAAAACACACCGTCACAACGGTAGGAGTTCGGGATACTGTTAAGCCAAAAATGATAACCATAGCCCGACGCGTGGTCCGCGGAAACGCCGGGTGTTTCCGGCATATGGTTTTCACCGACGGTCATCGCCCAAAATTCCGGAATCACCTGTTTGCTGCCCCATTTGCCGTCATTGAGCAAACACTGTACAAACTTTGCCTGGTCCTCCGTTTTCAGGTAAAGCCCCCAGCCGCCTGTTTCCACGCCGCTCTGGTTGGTTTCCCAAAACGGTCTTTCAATGCCGAGCGGCTCAAAAAGCCGCGGCGTTAAGTAGTCGAGCATGTTTTTCCCCGTTACCTTTTTAATGATGGCCGCGAGCATAAAGGAGTTGTCCGTGACATATTCAAACTTTTCGCCCGGCCGGTATTTGAACGGTGCCCGCAGGTAACTTTGCACCCAACCCACTTTTTCGGTGTTGAGAAGAATCGTGGTCATCTTGCCGCTGGTCATCGTTAGCAGGTGTTCCACCGTCAAATCATCCTGCCACTTCTTTTTAATCATCAGCGTATGCTCCGGAAAAAGTTCATACACCTTTGAGTCCAAAGCAATCAGACCTTCGTCAATCGCAAAACCGATCGCGGCGGCGGTAACACTTTTACTGAAAGAAAACATGGTGTGCGGCGTTTTTGCGTTAAAAGGCTTCCACCAGCATTCCGCCGCCACTTTGCCGTGGCGCAGGAGCATAAAACTGTGCAGCTCGACCTCTTCTTTTTCGCAGCAATCAAGAAAATCAATAATCGCCTGTGAGTGAATCCCGACGGACTCGGGGCTTACGGCTCTTTCAAGTGTTTTTTTCGCGTTGGTTGCTGCCATCGTACCTGTTCCTTTCTGTTTATATTATAACGCCTTTTCAACGCAGTTACGCCAATGCACTTTCAGCTTCCGGCCGGCTGTCATTCAGTTTTTCCGCATAACGGTCATAGAATAATTCACCGAACTTCCCCTTATACCCTTCTTGCCACGGCTTCTTTTTGCCGCAGAAATGAATAATCACTGTATTCTTTTTAACCCAGTTGTAATCAATTACATTCGCTTTGCTTTTCGGGTTCAAGTTGTGCAGTTTGAAATACCGCTCATCCAGGTTGTACAGCAAAGGATTGACGGCAAGAATCTGCCCGCAATAAAATCCGTTGATGATGTCCTGGTCAAACAGATAAATTCGTTTTTTGTTTTTATTGAAATAGGCCAGTACCGATTCAATCTTTTGCTCTCTGCGCAGCAGCTGTAAATCCATGAGCAGTACGCCCGAGTTAAAATAAACGCCTTGCGCCGGCATTCTGAGCCGCGCCCTGCTGAAAACCTGCATCGGTTCAAACATGTGCGTACAAGCCGCAAGGCACATCCCGTCGAGGTCCATGTTGTAGAACCGCTCAATATTATTGATGATAACGATATCCGGGTCAAGATACAACACCCTGTCCAAATCATCCGGCAATATATGGGCGGCAAATATTCTGTAGCATGCCTCTTTGGGCCATCGGTCGGACGACGGTAACCCGGGGAATTTGTCCGTCGGGACAAAAACATTCTCAATGCGGCATGTGCTCGGCACCGCATGATTAATTTTTTCAAAATCGCTGTCATCCAATGATGTGTGCGCGACGAAAACCCTGAATTGCGCGCCGGGGTTGCTCTCGCAAAGCGAGCGCAGCATGACGCAAAGCGGGTCAATATAGCCGTGGTCCAATGTCACGAGGATATTTATTACCGTCAGCCCCTTTTTTTTTGTTAATCTATTATAACACAGTCGTATTGACGAATTATTAAATGTTTAACAACATTATATCAAAAATAATGCCCCCGGCAATAGCCAAGGGCGTTTTTTTCGATTGTCGGTATCCTACTAAAAGGGAATTAATTTTTCTATCATACCCTAAAAACCGAACAAAGAGATGAATGTGAAGAGGGAGAAACTGTATAGAACCAAGTAATTATGGTCAAGCCCTCGACCTATTAGTACTGCCAAGCTGAACACATCGCTGTGCTTGCACATGCAGCCTATCAACCTCATAGTCCATGAGGGGTCTTACTAGCTTACGCTATGGGATATCTTATCTTGGAGGCGGCTTCACGCTTAGATGCTTTCAGCGTTTATCCGTTCCGCACTTAGCTGCCCAGCTGTGCCATTGGCATGACAACTGGTGCACCAGAGGTGCGTCCATCCCGGTCCTCTCGTACTAAGGACAGCGCTCCTCAAATATCCTGC